>PLYT01000027.1 GCA_003153475.1 Betaproteobacteria bacterium
CGCTCGAATACGGCCTGCCGCCGACGGCGGGCGAAGGCATCGGCGTCGACCGGCTGGTGATGCTGCTGACCGACAGCCCGTCGATACGCGATGTCATCCTGTTTCCGCAGCTCAAGCGCGAGAGCTGAAGGACGCCTCCGCTAAGGCAGGTGCCCGGTGATCCAGGCGCTGACCGGCGTGACGACTTTGCCCTCGGCATTGGAAAAGCCATGATAGCCGTCGCCCTGGCATTCCTCGGCGGCAGTCGTGTTGGATGGCGGGCTTCCCGGATTGTTGGTCACGAACTTGCCGCGAAAATCGGGGGAAGAGAGGAGTCTCCGTGCGATCTCGTTGACGCCGATCGGCGGCGTGATCGGACAGGCGTCATCGTCGTTCGCCACCATCATCGCGACCAGAGCGATGTTTTTTAGCGGCATGTCCAGCACGTTGTCGGCGTCGCCGGAATCCGTGACGGTCGATGTCAGCACGAAGCCGTCAGGACCGTCCAGCGTGGGCTGCTGCGCCGCGATCAGCGCACCCTTCGCCGCCGAGGTGGAACCGCGGCTGGTTCCCACCAGCCAGACGGGAAGCCCGAACGTCGTGCGCGCGTAGTCGACGACGTAAGCGATATCGGTCTGGTGATTTGTCGACCGGCGGAAGCTGTCGGTGGCGGTCAGCGGGTACCCGGTGGAGTGGTCCGAAGGCACGTCCATCATGATGATGTTGAAGCCTTGCGCCGCAAAATTGTTGCGCTGGCGCACCAAAAAGTTCTGCGTGGGGCCGAGACGTACCTGGGACAGGTCGCTTGCTCCCTGCCAGCCACCGTTGGAGTCCAGCAGGTGCAGCTGGCCGTTGCCTCCGGTGAACAGGATCAGCGTTGCGCCGGGCGCCGGCGTGCCGCCGGTACTGTTGATGACCAGGAGCGGAACCGTCACTCCCGGACGCGTTGCCAGTCCGCTGACGATGGAGGTCGTTGCGGCCTGAGCAACCGAGGCGGCAAACGCGACAAAGAGCGGCAAGCAGCGCAGCGCCGACAAAGCCTGCGATCGCGAAATTGACATGATTCAGGGCTCCTCGAGGCAATCGCCGACACGTTCGTTATCGCCGAGCGTCCGGATTCGCCGGCGTTGCGCCGCCGATAGCCGCGGCGCGACAATAGATCGTACGCTCGCGTGCCTGGGTTTGGAAGCGGCGAACGCGGCTGAAAATGTCATGCCGGCGGGTAGCCGATATCGAAAACGTAGCGTACAAAACGAGATATCCGATGCCCGAACCTTATTCGTCGTTCCGTGAGTTCTATCCGTTCTACTTGTCCGAGCACCGCGATCGGACTTGCCGCCGACTGCACGTCGTCGGGTCCGTGCTGGTGCTCGCTTGTGTCGTGTCGGCGCTGCTCTTGCACAACGCGTGGTGGCTCGGTGGTGCCGTCATTGCAGGTTACGGGTTCGCCTGGGTCGGCCATTTTTTTTTCGAGCACAATCGCCCGGCCACCTTCAGCCATCCGATTTACAGCCTGATCGGCGACTGGGCGATGTTCCGCGATGTGCTGACCGGCAAGATCCGCTTCTAGCGCGTTTCGGCCGCCGCGCGGACGCGGCCTTGACATATACCTACCAGGGGTATATGGTGAAACTATGGATGTGATGATCCCCGCTGTCGGCGTGCCGCCTGAATCGAGACGCAGAATCGAGCTCGGCCTCGAAGGCATGACCTGCGCCGCGTGCGCGGCCCGGATCGAAAAGGCATTGCGCCGCATTCCCGGCGTCGAAGCCAGCGTCAATTTTGCGACCGAGACCGCGTCGGCCACGGTGGGATCGGCGGTCGGGCCCGAACAATTGCTCGACGCAGTCGAGCGCGCTGGCTACCACGCCGTCGTGCGCCGCGATGCCCCGGCCGAACGCGCCGCGGATCGCGCCCGCAAGGCAGCCGCGTACGCAGAGCTGAAACGCGAAACCTGGATCGCCGCCGCGCTGACTTTGCCGCTGTTGGCGCAGATGGCGTCGATGCTCGCCTCCGGCGACTGGCTCGGCGGCACAAGCGCCCATGCCGAATGGTTGCCACGCTGGCTGCAGCTGGCGCTCGCGACGCCGGTGCAATTCTGGGTCGGCCGCCGTTTCTACATCGGCGCCTGGCACGCAGCGCGCGGCGGCGGCGCCAACATGGACGTGCTTATCGCGCTGGGCACGACAATGGCGTGGGGCCTGAGCGCCGTCGTCACCGTACTCGGCCTAGAACATCGCCACGTCTATTTCGAGGCCGGCGCCGCGGTGATCACCCTGGTGCTGTTCGGGAGGCTCCTGGAGGCGCGCGCGCGATCGGGCATGTCGGCGGCGCTCGAAGGACTGTCGCGATTGCAACCGGCGACGGCGCGCGTTCGCCGCGGCGGTGCAACGTTGGAGGTGCCGCTTGCCGACATCGCCGTCGGCGATCGGCTGATCGTGCGTGCCGGCGATCGGATGCCGGTCGACGGCGTCGTGCGCGAGGGCACGTCGAGCGTCGACGAGAGCATGGTGACCGGCGAAAGCCGTGCGGTCGCCAAGGTTCCGGGATCGACGGTATTCGCCGGGACCTTGAACCAGGACGGGTTGCTCGAATGCGAGGCCACCGGCGTCGGCAGCGCGACCCTGCTCGCGGGCATCGTCCGACTGGTCGCCGAAGCGCAGGGATCGAAGGCGCCGATCCAGCGTCTGGCCGACCGCGTCGCCGGCGTGTTCGTTCCGGTCGTCGTGATCATCGCCGTCGCGACCTGGGCCTTGGGTTACTGGTTGATCGGTGATGCCAGCGCGGCGCTGATCAACGCGGTGACGGTGCTGGTCATCGCCTGCCCGTGCGCGCTGGGGCTCGCGACGCCGACGGCGATCGTCGTCGGCACCGGCCGCGGCGCGCAACTCGGCGTGCTGATCCGCAACGCTGCCGCGCTCGAACAGGCGGGACGACTGTCGCTACTGGTCGTCGATAAGACCGGCACCCTGACCGAAGGCAGGCCCGTCGTCGCCGGCGTCGTCGCGCTCGACGGCGCGACGCGCTCGCGAGTGCTGGAGCTTGCAGCGAGCATCGAACAGGGATCGACGCATCCGTTAGCCAATGCGATCCGCGAAGCGGCCACGCGCGACGGCATCGTGCCGCGGCCGCTGCGCGCGTTCGAGTCGGTCCCCGGCAAGGGAGCTCGCGGCAACATCGACGTTGGCGGCAAAGAGATTGTCGTGATCGCGGGAACGCTGGCCTTCCTTACCGAACAGGGGATCGGCGCGCCCGACGCCGGAGCGCTGCAAAGCATCGGCAATACGCTGGTGGGCGTTGCGGCCGACGGGCGGATTGTCGGGATGATCGCGCTCGCCGATCGCGTACGACCGACCTCGGCGCAAGCGATCGCGCGCGCGAAGGCCGCCGGCATCGACGTGCTGATGCTGACCGGCGACAATCCGCAGGTCGCTGCGGCCGTCGCGGCCGAGGTCGGCATCGATGACTTTCGCGCCGACGTGCTGCCGGCCGACAAGGCGGCAACGGTCCGCGCGCTGGCCGCGCGGGGCAGGGTGACCGGCATGGTCGGCGACGGCGTCAACGACGCCCCGGCGCTTGTCGCCGCCGACGTCAGCTTCGCCATAGGCACCGGCTCCGACGTCGCGGTGGAGGCCGCCGACATCACCGTGGTTCGCAACGATCTGAACGCCGTCGTCGACGCGATACTGCTGTCGCGCGCGACGCTGGCCAAGATCCGGCAGAACCTGTTTTTTGCGTTCGTCTACAACGTGCTGGGCATTCCGCTCGCCGCGCTCGGCATGCTGAATCCGGTGTTCGCCGGTGCTGCGATGGCGGCGAGCTCGCTGTCGGTGGTCGGCAATGCGCTGTTGTTGCGGCGCTGGCGGCCGAAGCAATGAGTCCCAACCAGGAGTAATCGATGACGACAGTCACGCTCAAAGTCGAAGGCATGAGTTGCGGGGGGATGCGTCGCCAGCGTCACGCGCGTGCTGCGGACGCTGCCGGGCGTATCCGACGCGACGGTCAGCCTGCAGGCTGGAACGGCGCAGGTGAGCTTCGACGAAGCGCGCACCGATCAGACGGCGTTGCGCGCCGCGATCGAGGACGCCGGCTATGAAGTCGCGTAAAGCAGCGGTTGATACGGCAGCGCACCCGCCGATCGCGCGACCGAACAAATCCGCGCTGACCAAACGGGTCAACCGCATCGACGGCCAGGTGCGCGGCATTGGCAAGATGATCGACGAGGACCGCTATTGCATCGACATCCTGACCCAGTTGAGCGCCGTGCAATCGGCGCTGGACGCGCTGGCCTTGCAGCTGCTAGAGCACCATCTGCACGGCTGCGTTCAACACGCGATCAAGTCAGGGCAGGGAGATCATGCGATCGCCGAGGCGATCGGCGTGATTCGACGCTTCGCGAAATAGCCGATCGCAGAACGTCCAACGTAACGCGAATTGACCCGCAATGCCCCTAGCGGCGATAATCCAACCCTTTCGGGGTGTAGCGCAGTCCGGTAGCGCGCTTGCTTTGGGAGCAAGATGTCGGGAGTTCAAATCTCTCCACCCCGACCACCGCCTGGATCGGCGTCACAAGCAGAGGCTTTGATCGCGCAAGGCGCCCGTAGCTCATTCGGATAGAGCANNGTTCGAGTCCCATCAGCCACCCCATAAATTCAATGAATTGACGCGCCACTTTCGGCCGCCTAGTCCCTTGGTGGGACACTCACGGGACAACCGCCAAAGGTCTTGCCCGGCGGCCGGACCATCAGCACACCTCCGTTGCAATCCCGTAGCGGTCCCTCGGGCCGCATCTTGTGGATAAGTGGGCAATCCGAGCCGCACTTGTCCCTTTACTGTCCCGCATTGATGGGACACTCAATATAATCATTTTAGTAACAATTGGTTATCTTACAATCTGGCCAAATAATTCCGGACTAGTAATCCGGTATTGTAGTTGTCTTCCACTTGTTTTAGAGTGTGTTCGTCATGTCTCAACGAGGGACAAGCGATGGCGACGCTAGAAAAACGGACGACAAGCGACGGCACAACGTATCGCGTCAAGGTGCGCATCAAGGGATTCCCGCCAGAGTCCGCAACATTCGAGCGACTCACCGACGCCAGAGAATGGGGGAAAAAAATCGAAGCCGACATGAAGGCGGGTCGGCATTTTGGACATAGCAAGCGGCATACATTTAGCGAACTCGCAGACGAGTATCAACTGTACGCGAAAGACCTTGCCCGGCTTAGCTACTGGCGCAAAGTGTTCGGTACTGATTCGCTAGACACAATCACCCCGGCGCGCATCGCCAAGGAACGCGACAAGCTGCTCTCGCAAGAAACGCAAATCTTTGCCGCGCCGCCGACTGGTGATCCGGAGAAGGATTCCAAGCGGCCGAAGGCCAAGCGTAGCGGCCCTACGGTAAACCGTTACTTGGCCGCGCTGTCCGTGTGCCTTTCCTATGGCGTCAAGACGCTCCAATGGCTAGAGCGAAATCCGTGCGAGCGCATTAGCAAGTCGCGCGAGAACACGGGCCGCGTCCGGTTCCTGTCGGACGACGAGCGCAAGTCGTTGCTAGACGCTTGCCGCAAGTCCGACAACAAAGACCTCTACTTGGCGGTCGTTCTAAGCCTGACCACCGGCGCCCGTCAAGGGGAAATCATGAAGTTGCGTTGGGGCCAGATAGATTTTGGTCGTAAGGTCATCACGCTCCACCAGACAAAGAACGGCGAGCGTCGCGCGATTCCGTTGGTCGGGAAAGCGTTTACGCTATTGCAGGAACGTTTCAAAGTCCGCAGCTTGACTGACGACCGCTTGTTCCCTTCGAAACCGCGCGCGAAGAAAGCCGTCTGCATTGACCTCAATGCGCCGTGGGTTGCCGCGCGCAAGGCTGCCGGGTTGTCCGATTTTCACTGGCACGACCTTCGCCATACGGCCGCCTCATATCTCGCCATGAGCGGGGTCTCGCTCGTGGAGATTGCAAAGGTGCTAGGGCATCGGACGCTGGCGATGGTGGCCCGCTACTCGCACCTATCCGATGGTCATATCGTGAAGACTGGCGAGAAACTCGCAGCTCGGCTCGGGATTGGAAAATGAAAGGAAATTATCTGGAAGACAGTGGCACGTTCATCTCGGTCGAAGACGCGCTCCGACTAGTCACTTGGTACACGAGCGCTGGTCATCCGATGAACTCGGCGGACAAGCTAACGTTTACACGGGAGCAGAACGAACAAGCTTTGCGCGAGGGACACGATAACGCAAAGATTACGCTGCGGGATGCAGCGTCAATGCGCGAGAAGAATCCTTCTAAGAATCTAGACTCCACTCGCCGAAGGGTGACCGCGGAAATCAAGTCGTCCGGGCTAGGCGCGGTCTTTAAGAATCTCTGGATCTCTGGAGCAGATGTTCAACGATTTGCGGAATTGCGCTTCGTTCTGCCTCACTGACCTGTCCCCAGTTTCCCGGA
>PLYT01000032.1 GCA_003153475.1 Betaproteobacteria bacterium
TTGAGTAAGAATTCGCCCCCCCACAGGCGCAGGCCATCGACCGCCTTGCGCAGCGATTCGATTGCCGCATCCACTTCGCCGGTCTCGAGCTGGGCGCTACCGACATTGCCAAGCGCCAGGTACTCGCCGAGCTCGGCGCCTGCACGGCGATACAACTCGCCTTGCCGACGAAAAGCGGCGAGCGCGCGCTCAGGCGCGCCGAGCCGCATGCAACACTCTCCCTGCGTTGCTGCGAGCGCCGCCTGCTTGCGCAACGCGGTGGCGTCGTTAACCAATTCCTCGGCCTCACGCAGTGCCTGCTCTGCCTCGGGTATTTGGTTCCGGCTGAACCCGATTGTTCCGATAAAGCGCGGCGAGTCAATGAGTGAAATCGGCGTCGCGACGCGGGATCGCGTGAGTTGCTGCAACGCGTCGCGGATGTCGAACCCGCGGTCGGCATTTGGTCATACGAGAACTGCTATCACAGTCGCGTAACGCAATACGATTCACAATTGTGACGCTACCAGCCCAACGCATAAGTAGGGCAGCGCGGATCTGCGCCACCTTCGAGCACGCCGGTGTCCGGATTGACGCGAATTGCGGATACCGCGCCCGCGTGCCAGTCGCGTTCCGGCCACCATTTTATGCCGTGCCCAAGCCGGGCGAGATCGTCGGCGATTGCGGTGGGAATACGGCTTTCCAGATTCAGGCGTCCCGGGTTGTATGTATGCGGCTCGGACGACGTCGGGTAACTGTAGGTCGCAAACCGCGGTGCTTCGACGGCGCTCTGCACATCCATCCCAAACACGTGAATGTTGAGAAACACTTGCAGCATAGCCTGCGGCTGAACGTCATTGCCCGGTGACCCGAATGGCATGTACGCCTTGCCGTTGCGCAGCGCGAGCGCCGGGCTGGGTGTCAGTCGTGGACGTTTACCCGGCGCGACCGATGCCGGGTGCGTTGGATCACACCATGACTGCGAGCCGCGCGAAGACGGGCACAGCCCGATGCCTGGAATCACAGGCGTCGCCGACGACGCGTCGCTGGGTGTCGCCGAGAACGCGTTGCCGTCGCGATCGACGACGCATACGTACGAAGTATCGACTTCCGGGAGCGCCTCGTCGCGAGTGGTCGCACCAGCACTCGACTGCTGCGCGCCTTTCCCCGCAAGACCTGGCGCCGGCATTCCCGGTGACGCCTGGGTCAAATCGATCATCGCACGACGCTCGCTTGCATAGGGCATCGACATCAGTGTATCGATAGGCACGTCGACGAACCGAGGGTCGCCGTAGTAGCGGTGACGATCGGCATAGCAGAGCTTCAGCGCTTCGGTGAGCACGTGGATGTACGCGGACGAGTTGTGGCCAAGCGCACGCAGGTCAAATCCGCTCACGATGTTGAGCGCCTGCGGCAACATCGGACCTTGGCACCATGGCCCGCAGCCAAAGAGATCGACATCGCCGAAGCGCGTCGTGACGGGCGGCTCGAAGGTCACCTGGTAGTCTGCCATGTCCTGCGCAGTCACCCAGCCGCCATTGTCGCGATGATATTTCGCAATGGTCGCGGCGATATCGCCGACGTAGAACGCATCACGCGCCGCGCGCAGACCCGCGAGCCGTCCATCACCGGCATGAGCGGCTTCCTGGTCGACCATGTATTGCAACGACTTCGCGAGGTCCGGCTGCACGAAAACCTCGCCGATCACGGGCGGCGCGCCGCGTGGAAGGAACACTTCCGCACTCGCCGGCCAACGCCGGTAGGCATCCACGTTGTCCGCGATCCATTCGGTCATCAGCCAATGCATCGGAAAGCCGTCGCGCGCCAAACGGATGGCTGCTCCGGCGACATCGCCAAAGCTCATCGTGCCGTACTTTTCGAGCGCCGTGATCCACGCGTACGGCGCCGCTGGAATCACCGTGCGAAGGATTCCGGGCGGCATCTTGCCGCCGTATTGTTCGATGAACACGTCGATGGACGCCGCCTTAGGCCACGTGCCGATACCGTCGATGGTGACCACTTCCTGCCGTTGCGCCCAATAGATGATGATCGGCGCAACGCCCGCAAAATTGACGCGGTCCGTCTGCAGGACGCCAAGCGCGATGCCCGCAGCGACGCCTGCGTCGACAGCGTTGCCTCCAGCTTCCAGTATCAGGAAACCCGCGTGAGCAGCAGCATGATGGCCCGCCGAAATCATATGGCGAGTGCCGGTCAGCAAAGGCCGGTTTGGTCGCGTGGAAAGCATCGTCAGATTGAAGGGTGGCGGACCGCCAGCCGCTATTCCGTCTTGATGTTGAGTTCGCGCAACAGCTTGCCGTAAAAGGCGAGGTCTCGATGCATTACAACGCCGAACTGTTCCGGCGTGTCGTTGGCAACTTCGACTCCTGCGTCGTCCATCGTCTTGCGCAGGTCTGCGGAGTTCATGATGCGATTGATCTCGGCATTGAGTCTTACGACCACCTCGCGCGGCATTCCCGCAGGTCCTAAAGCACCGTACCACACCGCCATGTTGTACCCCGGAACAGTCTCGGCCACCGTCGGCACGTCGGGCAGAATGGCGGCTCGCTTGTTTCGTGTGACGGCAAGCAACTTGACCTTGCCCGCCTTGATCTGCGGCAACGTGATATTTGCGGCGGTGAACAGCAGATCCGTGCGTCCGGCAATGGTGTCCTGCAAGGCCGGCGCGCCGCCCTTATATGGCACGTGGAGCAGTTCGATGCCGGCCATTTTCGCAAATACGGCTGCATTCAAATGTGTGGACGATCCTACGCCGGCGCTCGCGTAAGTCACTTTGCCGGGATGTGCCTTGGCGTATGCAATGAACTCGGCAACGTTATTCGCAGGGACCGACGGGTTGATCACCATTGTCGTGGTGACATAACCGAGCAGGGAGATAGGAGTGAAATCGTCGACGCCTTTGAACGGCATGTCGGGATACAGCGCGGGATTCGAGACGTGCGTGTTCATCAAGTCGACGAGCAGCGTGTAGCCGTCGGGTTTTGCCTTGGCCACTGCGTCGGCGCCAATGTTGCCTGCGGCACCCGGTTTGTTTTCCACGATTACCGATTGGCCGAGCGAGGTGCTCAAACGCGACGCGAGGATGCGCGCGAGAATGTCAGTGGTGCCGCCCGGCGAAAAGGGGACGATGAGCCTGATCGGCTTGTCGGGATAGGCGGCTGCGACCGGCGCCGCAACGAGCGCGAACAGCAACGCGATCGCGAGCGAAGTCAACCGGCATTTCAGAAGACGCATAGCGCTGCTCCATGCCAGCGTGGGCATCCGATTCGGATACGCAACACCTGGCCCGTTCGTGTCACCGTGTTCGAGGAACGCGGGAAACACGGGAATGTCGTGTCGTGCGGCGACCGTTTCATGGCCGTGCCGACGAGTGTCGATACCAATGCAACGCATTGTCGTTCGACTCACCGGCCTAGCGTCGTGTTTCCTGTATACAGAGCCTAATGCTTGTCCTGTATTCTGTAAAGCGTTAGCATTTTCGTGTCGCCACGTCCCGGAGCCGCCATGAAGGTAACGACCCGCTCCATGCGTCAACGAATTCGTCCGGATCCTAGGTGACGTCCTCGTCGCTCCTGCGCGCAGTATTCGTCGATGCCAACCCGGCGCTTGCTAAAGTAGCCGACGGCTTACTGCACCTGGATGATGTGCACTTCACCATCAATCGACAGCCCGATATCCGGCCGGAGGGTTTACCCGCTGTACTTGCCGGAGCACAGATTGCGATCATCGATCACACACATCTGCCGACCGCAATTGCGCGTCAGTGCAGCGGCCTCGAGCACGTCGTGTTCCTCGGAACCGGTGCGCGCAGCTACATGGACCCGGACGAACTTTCCGTCATCGGCATCACCGTGCACACCATCAAAGGCTATGGCGACACGGCAGTGGCAGAGTGTGCGATCGCGCTGATGTGGGAGGCAGCACGCGGCTTCGCGCGGATGGATCGCGAGATGCGGGCGGGCAACTGGGTGCGCTCGGACGCGCTGCAACTTACCGGCCGCACCATGGGGTTGATCGGCTTTGGCGGCATCGCGGCAGAAACGGCGCGGTTGGCGGCGGGCATGGACATGAAAGTCCTGGCGTGGAACCGTACGCCAAAAACGCATGTGGAAGTCACTTTCGTGGAGCTCGATCAGTTGCTTGCCGAAAGCGACGTGATTTCGCTGCACTTGTTGCTCTGCGAGGAGACGAAGAACTTTCTGTCGCGTGAGCGCATCGCGGCCATGCGTGCCGGCGCCATCCTGGTCAATACCGCGCGCGGAGCACTGGTCGATGAAGATGCAATGATCGACGCGCTCAACTCCGGACAGCTCAGGCACGCCGGACTCGATGTCTACACCGTCGAACCCATGCCGCCGGGACATCGTCTGACCGCGCTTCCGAACGTGACGCTCTCTGCGCACTCGGCCTTTCGGACCGATGAAGCCAACCAGAACCTAATAGGCGCTGCGCGCGATCATTGCCGGCGCATCGCCGCGCACAACGTCTGACAAGCCGTAGCCGCACATCGGGAGGGGAACGAAATGAAGGAGATCACACGCATCGACCAGAGCGATCGTCGCAGCCGCGCAGTCGTGTATGGGGGCATCGCCTACCTGGCAGGACAAGTGGCGGATGACAAGACTGCTGCGATCGGCATACAGACTCGACAGGTTCTGGCAAAGATCGACGATATGCTCGAGCGCGCCGGCACCGACAAGTCGCGATTGCTCACGGCGCAGATCTGGTTGCGCACCATGGATGATTTCAGTGGCATGAATGCAATGTGGGATGCATGGGTCACGCCCGGCAGCACGCCGACGCGCTGTTGCGGAAAAGTCGAGCTCGCCGATCCTGAATTTCGCGTCGAGATCATCGTCGCCGCAGCACTCTGAGCCGCCATGGGAGGTGAATCCATTTCAGAGGCCCCGTTCCGGCGCGCGCAACGCATCGCGTCCATCCAGATTTCGGAGATCCTGCGCATCGCGGCGGTCTGTGCGCAGCGTCGCAAGGAAGGCCATCCGACCATCGTGTTGGGCGCAGGCGAACCCGACTTCGACACCCCGGAACACATCAAGGACGCTGCGATCCGAGCGATTCGTGCCGGGCAAACCAAGTACACCGTGCTCGATGGCTCCGCCGAACTCAAGGCCGCGATCAGCGCGAAGTTCAAGCGCGAGAATCAGCTCGACTATGCGATAAACGAGATTACCGCCGGCGCTGGCGCCAAGCAGGTGATGCATAACGCCTTCATGGCGACGCTGGATCCCGGCGACGAAGTGATACTGGCGTCGCCATACTGGACGTCGTACGCGGACATGGTGCTGATTGCGGGCGGCCGGCCGGTGCCGGTGTCTTGCCTGGAAGAAAACGGATTCCGACTCGACGCCGCTGATCTCGAAGCTGCGATAACGCCACGTACGCGATGGTTGCTGCTCAATTCACCTTCGAATCCGACCGGTAGTGCGTATACCGCGCAACAACTGCGACCGATCCTCGAAGTATTGTCACGCCATCCTCATGTCTGGCTGATGAGCGATGACATCTACGAGCATCTGTTCTATGACGACGTGCCATTCGTGACGGCGGCGCAGCTCGAGCCCGCGCTCAAGAGCCGCACGCTCACCGTCAACGGCGTGTCCAAGGCGTATGCGATGACGGGGTGGCGCGTCGGTTACGGCGGAGGACCAAGTGCGCTCATTGCCGCGATGGCCGTCGTGCAAAGCCAGAGCACGTCGAACCCAAGCTCGATCAGCCAGGCCGCAGCAATCGAAGCGCTGACGGGGCCGCAGGACATGGTGGCGCAATGGCGTCACGCGTTTCAAAGGCGACGCGATTTCGTCGTGCGGCGGCTCAACGCCATCGAGGGTATCAGCTGCCGGCGCCCGGAAGGCGCGTTCTACACGTTTGCCAGCTGCGCGGCGCTGATAGGAAGGCGAACACCAACGGGGACGGTGATCGATGGCGACAGCGCATTCTGCCGCTATCTGCTGGATGCCCACGACGTGGCCGTCGTGCCGGGAAGTTGCTTCGGCGCCGCGCCTTATTTCCGCATTTCCTACAGTGCGTCCGACGCAGATCTGCGCGAGGCGTGTGATCGAATCGCCACGGCGTGCAAGGCACTGCAATGAAGCGCGCGGAAAGCGCAGGCATGTCGGCCCGAGGAGTCTAGATGGCGCGCGATGTAGTGGTCATAGGTGCGGGCATCGTCGGCGCCATGAGCGCGATTCACATCCTGCACGGCGGTGATCGCGTGACCATCCTCGAACCGGAAGAGCCGGGTGGCGAACAATCCGCGAGTTACGGCAACTCGGGCTGGTTGTCGTCGCACTCGGTCATACCACCATCCGAGCCGGGGCTGTGGAGAAAAGTGCCGGGCCTCCTGCTCGATCCCCTGGGACCGCTTGCCGTTCGCCCGGCCTATCTCGCGCAGGCGTTGCCGTGGCTGTTGCGTTACATTGCGTCCGGCGCGACGCGAGAGCGCATCGAGGCGACCGCGCGCGCGTTACGTACGCTGCTGATAGACGCACCGGCACTCCATCATGATGTAGCGGCGGAAGCGAGCTGCGGTCATCTCATCAAGACGACTGGATTGCTTCACGTTTTCCCGACACGCAATGCGTTTGTCGCAACATCGCTCGGTTGGGACGTGCGGCGCGATGTGGGGATCGCGTGGCAGGAATTGTCGGCCGACGAATTGCACGCTCGCGAGCCTTCGCTTGATCGCCGGTATCAATTTGGTGTGCTGGTGGAAGAAGCCGGCCACTGCCAGAATCCGGGCGCGTACGTTGCCGCCTTGATCGCGCAAGCGTACTCGCGCGGCGCGGTCAAAAACGTGGGTCGCGCCACCGGACTTCGCATCGAGTCAGGCCGCTTGCGGGCGGTGCGCACGCAGGCAGGTGAGATTGAATGCGATGCAGCCGTGATCGCCGCGGGCGCTCGCTCGAAAAAACTGGCGGCCAGCGCGGGAGACCACGTCAGTCTCGAGACCGAACGCGGCTATCACGTGATGATCAGTCGACCCGAAGGGGCACCGGTCACGCCGATGATGGCGTCGGACTGCAAACTCGTTGCAACACGAATGCAGGACGGACTTCGCGTCGGAGGGCAGGTGGAAATCGCGGCGATCGACGCAGCGCCGAACTGGAAGCGCGCCGACATTCTGCGTGCTCATGCGCTCAGCATGTTCCCGGAGCTGCCGCGCGACCTTGACGCGAGCCGGATTCGCTACTGGATGGGACGGCGGCCGAGCACACCCGATGGACTGCCCTGCATCGGATACGCCAGCGCCACCCGCGATGTCGTCTACGCGTTTGGTCATGGCCACGTAGGGCTCGTGGGCTCGGCGCGCACCGGGCGGCTTGTTGCGCAACTTGTGGCGGGCAAGGCGCCGGAAATCGCGCTCGAGCCCTTTGATGCTCGTCGTTTCCACTGACTTCAGAATTCATCCCCATGATCCCGAACAAGCAATCGACAATCGCCCGCGGCGGCAAGGCGGTGTATGGCGCGCCGCTGGGCATCCTGATGCTCGAGGCCCGCTTTCCGCGGATCATGGGCGACATGGGCAACGCGGCCACGTGGCCGTTCCCCGTGCTTTATCGCGTTGTGCGCGGCGCAAGTCCTGAAAAGGTCGTGCTGCACGCGGCGAGCAATTTGCTCCCCGATTTCATCGATGCCGCCAAGGATCTCGTTCGGCTCGGTGCGGAAGCCATCACCACCAATTGCGGCTTCCTGTCGCTGTTCCAGCAGGAACTGGCGCAAGCCGTCAACGTGCCGGTCGCCACGTCGTCGCTGATGCAGGTGCCGTGGGTGCAGGCGACGTTACCCCCGGGGAAGCGCGTTGGCATCGTCACCATCAGTGCGTCGACCTTGACGCCGCGGCATCTCACCGCAGCAGGCGTTGCACCCGATACGCCTTTGATCGGAACAGAGAACGGTCGCGAGTTCTTCCGCATCCTGATCAAGGCCGAGGCAGACGACATGGACATTGCGTTGGCACGAAAGGACGTCGTCGACGCGGGTACCGCGTTGTGTGCGAAATATCCCGACGTGGGCGCCATCGTGCTGGAATGCACCAATATGCCTCCGTACGCGGCGGCGCTTCAGGAAGCCGTAGGGATGCCGGTCTACGACATATATTCGATGATCAACTGGTTTCATGCGGGATTGCGACCGCGGAGATTTTCATGATGCAGACGACAACGAACGCCATCGAGCCGGTGAATGACAGCGTGGTGGAGCGTGTCTACGGCGAACTCAAGGCGATGGCCATCGCGTACGAGTTCAAGCCGGGCGAACGGCTGAACGAAGGCGAACTCGCGCGCCGTTTATCCGCGAGCAGAACTCCGCTGCGCGAGGCGCTGAATCGGCTCAGTTCGGAGGGCCTGCTTCGTTTCTCGCCCGGCAAGGGTTACTTTTGCCGCAACCTGGATGTGATCGAGGTGTTCTCGCTCTACGAACTTCGCAAGGCGCTGGAGACTGCCTCCGTGAGGCTCGCGATCCGGCGTGCGAAGGACGACGACATCGATGCGCTGATCGCGTTTCTGGACAGCACTGGGCCTGAGCCGGGCAACCGCTCGGTCATCGAATTGGTCCACCTGGACGAAACGTTCCACGAACGCCTTCTCGCGATGTCCGGCAATGTGGAAATGATGCGAGTGTTGAAAAATGTCAACGCGCGGATCCGTTTCGTGCGCTGGATCGACATGAGCGGTGCGGACCGCAAGAAAACACAAATCGAACACGGCGCGCTTACGAAGAAACTCAAGCGACGTGACGAGGAGGCCTGCGTCGGCATGCTCGAGGCGCACATCGATCGCCGGCTCGACCAGATTGCGGCGGCGTTGAAAGAAGGCTACGCACGTATCTACATGCCTGCCGCTGATGCTTTGTCGTGAGTTACGGAATGCACGAGCGAGTTGCTCGATAGTCCGTCAAAGGACTCCACGTTTTTTTGAGTCGCGTTTCCTGCGCCCTCGCCCTTGTCGCTACAGCCGGTCGAGAACTAGCGTTTCGGAGTGGATGGCGTACCGCGCGACCAATGCCTCGTCGATGTCGAATCCCAGCCCCGGCCCCTGCGGTACGCGAACAACGCCGGTCGTGGCAGGGAACGGCTGCTGCAGCACGTCGTGCGCGAGATAATAGGTGGCGTGATAGAACTCGCAGCCGAGACTCACGTTCTGGCTCGCGGCGATCATGTGTGTTCCGGCCGCATGTGCAATACCGGTCTCGAACATGTCCCCGCCATAGCAGGCCATGCCGGCCGCGGCGGCCACTGCGGTCGATTGAGCCGGTTAGGCGCGATGATCGATGGACGCCCAGCGATGGTTCGTGGCACCTTGTAGCCGCGTACGGCCTTGATTTTGTGGCTGCGCATGATCCTGGCCACGCGATGCTTGCCGCAGGTTTCGCCTGCTTCACGCAGATCACCAAAGACGCGCGGAGCGCCGTAGACGCCGCCACTGATCGCGTAGGAGTCACGGATGAGCCCAAGGAGCCGCTGATCCTCGATCGCGCGATCGGACAGCGGCTTGTGCAACCCGTATTGTCCAAATATTCGGCCG
>PLYT01000112.1 GCA_003153475.1 Betaproteobacteria bacterium
CGAGCCGCGGGGCGCGGGGCGGCGTGGGGCGGGCGGCCGCCGATGCGGCCAGCGCGGCAGCCCCCAACGCCACGGCGGCGGGCAGTACGCCAACCGACGCCTGGGGCCAGGTGTATCAACGGATGCAGCGCGGCATGCCTTCCACCAAATGACACCGCCGGCCCTGCCCCGCTCGACGCGTGAAGACCGCCGGCGAGAGCCCGGCTTCCATCGGCAACGACCACCGGACGGCGCTCGACGAGAGCGCCTGGGAAAACAACAATGATCAATCGCTCTCTTGCACTGGGCTCGATCCTGGCTGCGATCATCACGCTGGTCGGCTGCGCAGGGACCTATCGGCCCGACCGGGCCACGGAATCCGTTGGCCTTCCCACGGCACCGCTGAAAAGTGCCGCAGCGATCGGCGATTTGCCGAAGGGAACGCCGGGACCGCTGCCGGAGGGCACCGACACGACGAAGGTGTTCAAAGGTACCGGCGTACTGGTCAAGGGGCAGCAGCCGGGCGGCGCACTGCCCGCGGCAGCGCCGGGGGCGGTGGCGAGCGGACCGTCGGTAACGCTCAACTTCGAGGGCGCGGAGCTTCGCGAAGTAATCCGCAACATCCTGACCGACATCCTCGGCGAGTCGTACACGATCGACGCCGCGGTCGGCGGCACGGTGACCATACGCACGACCTCGGGCATCCCGCGCGAAGCGCTCCCAGCGACGCTGGAGATGATCCTGCGCTCGAACGGCGCGACGATGATCAAGGAAGGCACGATCTGGAAGATCGTGCCCGCTGCGACGGCGGTGCGCGGCAACATCACCCCCCAGCTCGGCAATTCCTCGCGCGCGCTGCCGCCGGGCTACAGCGTGCAGATCGTGCCGCTCAAATACGTGGGCGTACGGCAGATGATGACGATCCTCGAGCCCTTCCAGAAGGAAGCGACGACCGTACGCGCCGATGACATCCGCAATCTGCTGATCGTCTCGGGAACCGAGCTCGAGCTCAAGCACATGCTCGAAACCATCGACATGTTCGACGTCAACTGGCTCGCGGGTCTGTCGGTGGGCCTCTTCACGCTGCAGAGCGCCGAAGTCAAGACCGTGGTCGCCGAGCTCGACAAGGCGATGGGGCCCGCGGACAAAAGCCCGCTGGCCGGCATCCTGCGCATCATCCCCATCGAGCGCATGAACGCCTTGCTCGTGGTCACGCCGCAGCCGGCGTACCTCGAGGAAGCAAAAAAATGGATCGACCGCCTGGACAAGGGCGATGTCGGCGGCGGTGTGCGCTTCTACGTCTACCAGGTGCAGAACAGCCGCGCCGAGCGGATCGGTCCGCTGCTGCAGCAGGCCTTCACCGGGCGCATAACCCAGCAGACGACCACCGGCGCGCCAACGGTGGCGCCGGGCACGCCGTCCGGGACCATCGTCTCCCCGCCGAGCTTCATGGCGCAGTCCTCGTCGCCCGTGCCGACCCAGCCCCAGACGACGATCGTCCAGTCGCAGGGTACGCAGCCGCCGACAACCGGCGGACCGGTCGCGCAGGCGGTTGCCCGGGCGCTGGCCAGCAATCCGACCGCAGCCGACGGCAGCATCGGCGTCGTGCGCAACGTCCAGGTCGTCGCCGACAAGGACAACAACACCATCCTGATCGTCGCCACGCCGGCCGAGTACGCGGTGATCGAGGCGGCGCTGAAAAAGCTCGATATCCCGCAGCGGCAGGTGCTGATCCAGCTGACGATCGCCGAGGTGACGCTGACCGACGACCTGTCGTTCGGCATCGACTGGCTGTTCCGCGGCGGAGCGCCCTCGGGGCGCGGCAGCGGCGGCAACTTCAATACCAGCACAGCATTCAATCCGCAGCCGACGACGACGTCGACCACGACCACGAGCGCCGTGGGCCTGGCGCTCCAGTCGGGGTTCAACTACATCCTGAACAGCGCAAGCTTCCCGGGCGGCATTCAGGCGGCACTGCACCTGCTGGACAGCTACGGCAGCACCCGGGTCATCTCCAACCCCCACCTTGCGGCGCTGGACAACCAGAAGGCGACGATCAAGGTCGGCGACCGGATTCCGATCAACCAGCAGACCTTTGTGGGGGGCGGGACGGTGGGCACGGCGACTAATGCCATTACCACCACCTCGCAGTACATCGATACCGGCGTGCTGGTCCAGGTCACCCCGCACATCAACGCCGGTGGCCTGGTCACGCTGGAAGTCGACGCCGAGGTCAGCAATCCGGGCAACCCCGCGGTGGCCGGTGACGCGCCCCCGATCAGCACCCGCTCGGTCCAGACGCTGCTGGCGGTCCCCTCCGGCCAGACGATGGTCATGGGCGGCCTGATCACCGAAAACAAACAAAACACCTCGAATGGCCTGCCGCTGATCTCGCGGGTGCCCGTTCTGGGCGGTTTGTTTGGCAACCAGGACCTCAAGAACAACCGGACCGAACTGGTCCTTTTCATCACCCCGCAGGTGCTCGAATCGGAGAGCGACTACCAGCGCGTCATCGAGGATTTGAGGCGGAAGATGGAGCAGATCGAGGATGTGTTCCCACGTCCGAAACCTGTGCCAGAAGCCCCCGTAACGCCGGAAAACGTCTCCAAATGACGACGGACCTCATGTTGCACGCCTGCAACAGGCGGGGACTGGTTGATAAATCGGGAGAAAAGCGATTGACGATACAGGGTGATTTATTTAGTCTTGGCTCGACGATTACGGTGCTGCGGTACCGGAGCGGCCGGGTTGATCCCGGCATAATTGGGGTTCCGGCAGCGGGAAATCAGCACCAGATGCGAACAACGATTCGGAAAGACACGGAAGCACCGCCGGCGACACGCGGCCGGTGCGGCGATACGAGGCGCTGGGCGTCGGCGATGGTCGCAGCAGCTGCAGTCGCGACGCTGGCCTTGAGCGGATGCGCGGGAATGGCCGGTTTCGGGATCAACAAGGATTCGGATCCGACGGCGAAGCAGAAGGTGGTGGCGGAGCGGGCCGAGGCGCGCTGGCAGTCGCTGATCAAGGGTGATCTCGATGCCGCGTACGCCTACCTGAGCGAGGGCTCAAAGGCGACGACGCCGCTGGACGTGTACAAAGCGAAGATCCGGCCGGGCATGTGGCGCCAGGCCAAGGTCGAAAAGGTGGAATGCGAGGCGGAGGTCTGCAAGGTGCAAATGCAGATCACATTCGATCACAAGCTGATGAAAGGCGTCCAGACGCCGCTGAACGAGAGCTGGATTATCGAAAAAGGGTCGGCCTGGTACGTTTATCGCTAGGTATCGCCTCCGGGATTAGGTAAAACGTTGCAAATATCACACGGCAAGGCAACAGGTGTGGTCAAATCTGTTTGTAAAAGGAAGTAGGCTGTACTACCATCGCGGTGCTGTCGGTTAGAGTGATCACTTTAAATCTGAAACATAGGAGTCAGCAAAAACCATGAACACGTTCAAAAGAAAATCGCTGTACGCGGCTCTGGCAGGTGTGAGCGCGTTGGGCGTGACGGGAGCCGCGCAGGCGGTCAACCTGAACCCCGACGGCCTCGGCCAGGTACTGATTTATCCGTACTACACGACGCGCGCCGATGCTGGCGGAAACGCGTACACGTCGCTGCTGTCGGTTATCAACACGACCAGCTCGGCGAAAGCGGTCAAGGTTCGCTTCCTCGAAGGCAAGAACAGCCGAGAAGTGCTTGACTTCAACTTGTTCCTGTCGAAGCACGACGTGTGGACCGCGGCGATTCTGCCGGGCGCGTCCGACGGCGGTGCGTTTGTCGGCACGCTCGACAAGTCCTGTACGCTTCCTCTGATTCCCGCGACCGGTCAGAACTTCGTGAACTTTGCGTACACCGGCTCGAACAGCGACAAGGGCGGCTCAAGCCTGGATCGCGTGAAGGAAGGCTACGTCGAAATCATCGAGATGGCGACGTTCACGACCAGCTCGACGACCTCGCAGATCGTCACGCACGTCGGTGGCGTTCCCGGGCAAAACAACTACACCTGCGCCGACCTGACCGACTCGCAAGCTGCGAGCGACGCTCAGGACGTTCAGGGTGGCATCTTCGGCGGCATGACGCTGATCAATGTCAACGATGGCACGGACTTCACGGAAGATGCGGTCGCACTCGACAACTACGTGTCGTCGACTGAGCTTTCCAGTGGCAGCATTTACAACTCCGCGGGCTCGATCCTGCCGGATCTGCGACTGGCGCAGCCTTCGGTCAGCCAGGTCCTCTCCGGCGGCGCGGTCTACACGTCGAGCTGGACCTTCGGCAGCGCCGACCCGGTCAGTGCCGTGCTGATGCATTCGAATGTGATGAACGAGTTCGTGCTGGACGCGGGCACCAAGTCCGGGACCGACTGGATCGTAACGTTCCCGACCAAGCGCTACTACGTCAACGTCGGTACCGGCAACGCGCCGAAGCTGTTCCAGCGCAACTTCAACCAGACCGATGGCTCGTGCGATGATGTGTCGCTGGCTATCTACGATCGCGAAGAGCGCACGACCAGCACGCCGGTCGGGTTCTCGCCGCCGCCGCCCACGCAGACCAATTCGATCTGCTGGGAAGCGAACGTCGTGACGTTCAACAGCAGCAACGTGCTGGGCTCGGTCAACGTCGCCAACATCCCGACGTCGTTCCAGGACGGCTGGCTGAACCTGGGCTTCCCGCTCGCCGGTGCATTGACCGACAGCCCGCTCCCCACGGTGCACGAGCTGATCAACACGACCGGGACGTTCATCACTTCCATCGGCAGCAGCACCAGCTCGGGCAACACGGTGACCTACATCGGTCTGCCGGTGGTTGGCTTCGCGGTGCAGACGTTCAGCAACGGTACTCTGTCGGTCGGTGGCAAGAACGTGCTGTCGAACTACGGCGGCAACTTCATCCACAAGTACCAGACCATCGTCGACTAAATCGACACCTTGTTTCAGATCCAGGGCGGAACTTCGGTTCCGCCCTTTTTTTGCCTGGGGTCCCGGGTCGTGACGCGTTGTGCCGTCACCAAGTGACGCGGAACGTTCATTAATCGCGAGTGAGCGTTGGATACGTGGGCTACAGCCCAGGACGATGCGTCCTCGGTTCGCGCTCGAACAAGGCACCCGGCATGGCGCGCGATCAACCAACGGTTAAGAATTGCTGACGGACGGACGCCTACGGCGCTATTCAGAAAGTATGACAGCAGGGTATAATCCGCCAACAAAAATATTCTGAGGCCTGGCGCGGACATTGCGTTAAAGGGGATGGCGTTTCTTTCCGCAGCCCTTAATTTGGAGTCAACATGATTCGATCCTGTATTCGACAAGCTGTTCGTGTGTTTGCCGGCGCAGCATTTTTTTCGTGTGCGTTGGCCGCGCAAGCCGGCGGCATTACGCTCAACGACTCGAACTGCGACAGCTTCTCGCTTACCGGATCTCCAGGGAACCAGACGCTAACCTGCGTCGTCTCCAACGCGCCGACGGGCTGCTCGATACAGGGCCCCAGCACCGCAACCAACGGGAGCCATATCACGTTGACCGCGGTTTGTTCCACCGGATCACCGACAACGTTTGCATGGTCGGGCGGCAATTGCGCCAATAACACATCGCAGAGCTGCGATGCCACCGACAGCAATGCCACGCGAGCCTATTCGGTCGTGATCAGCAATGCAATCGGTCCGGGAAGTCCGAACCCGGCGACCAAGTCGGTTGTGTGGAGCACTGCGGTTGCGGTCAAGCCGTCGGGATGCTCTATCTCGGCCGACGCCAACCCCTTGCCGGCCGGTGGCGGCACCGTTCATCTGACGGCGAATTGCACCGGCGGCGACGCGGTCGACTCGTGGACGTGGAGCGGCCCGACGAGCATCAGCACGGGCAACACCGCGACGGCGAGCATCACGACGTCGAGCGCGTTTGGCGTGACCGCGACCAACGGTGGCGGCAGCGGCACGGCTTCGCTGGCGGTCAGCGTGAGTGGTGGCGGCGGCGGCGGCGGTCCGATCGCGTGCGCAGGCTACCTGAGCACCAAGGTGATGACGATGAACTGGCCGAACTGGCTCGCCAACCAGAACGCGTCGATGGGCCCGGTCGACGCGACTGTGCTGGTGTTCACGACCGGGTCTACGATCAGCTCGAGCCCGAGCGCGTCAGGCCAGTTCTACGCAACCCCCGCGCCGAACGCCAATGCGTCGACCACGCACGATTTCACGCTGTCGACGGTGCCGTGCGACTTCGGAGGCCTTGCTACATCGCTCAAAACCCTGACCAGTACCGGGACGGCCAAAATCGGGTTCGTCATTGGCCAGCCGACGTCCAAAGCGATCAACCTGCAGCCGAATTCGACCTACTACGTGAACATCAGGAACTCGAATGACAGCTACAGTTGCACGGTGAGCAACGGAAGCTGTGACGTGAACCCGGTCTCACTCTACAAGCCTAACTAATTAATACGCGATCGGCTTCAGGCAGGAAACGGCCCCGCTTCGGCGGGGCCGCTTTTTTGGTGGACTGCGGTATGATGACGCCCGCGCCGACTCGGCTCGGCGCGCCTGTCCAACACAGGGTCCGGCCGTAGCGCCGACTTGTCACTACGACGATTTTCACTGCCGTTCCGACGTGAGGTTCCATGTTTCGATCGACTACCCTTTTCGCTGCGCTGGCCGCGTCGATGCTGGCCTGGCAGGTTCCCGCGGTCGCACAGACGCCGGTGCCCGCGCCCGCCTCTGCGCCCGCGGCGGCCCAGCACCCTTCCGACGAGGTGCTGGCGGAGAACGCGCGGGCGAGCCTGACGCGAGCCGACTACGATGCGGACATCCAGCGCGTGCCGGCGGAAATGCGTGAAGAGTTTGCCAGCGATCCCAAGCGCCTGAGCGCTTACCTGACCAATCTCCTGATCGTCAAAACCCTTGCTGCCGATGCGCGTGAGGCAGGACTCGAGAACGACCCTCTGGTGCAGCGACGAATTGCGCTCGAAGTCGATCGCGTGCTGGCCGATGCGCAGCTGCGGCATCTCGAGCAAGCTGCAGGCAGCGAATTCGACGCCAAGGCCGACCAGTTTGCGCTCAAGGCGAAGGAGATCTATCTCGTCGAAAAGGACAAGCACCAGATACCCGAGCAGATCAGCGCCTCGCAGATCCTGTTCGACACCAAGCACCGCACGCCCGAGGAGGCGCTCGCGCTGGCACGCGAGACGCGCAACAAGCTGCTGGCCGGCGCCGATTTCGCCACGACGGCCAAGGCAGTCTCCGACGATCCGTCGGCAAAGAACAACGGCGGGGAGATCGGCTGGTTCGCGCGCGAGCGCATGGATCCTGCGTTCTCGCAGGCGGCGTTCGCCATGACGAACGCCGGCGACATCAGCGAGCCGGTCCTGACCAGTTTTGGCTACCATCTCATCCGCTTCGAAGGCCGCCGCCCGGCGGACGTGCGGCCGTACGAGGCGGTCAAGCCGCAGCTCATGGCGGAGCTCCGCAAGCGCTACGTCAGCGAACAACGCGACGCGCGGACCATCGCCATCCGAAACGATCCGGGCCTCAAGGTCAACCAGCCGGCGGTGGATTCGCTGCTGACTCACGTCGATCCCAGCATGTTCCGGCCAGGTGCCGCGCGGCGCGGTACCCGACCGAAGCAAGCGGAGTAGAGGCGCATCAGCGACGGCTTCGGGGCTGGCACTACCGGCGGCGTCGCGGCAAGCAAACGCCCGGCGCGCACGCCGCGCTCCCCCGCTGGTATCCTCCGGGCATGCGGTCGTCGCGAGCTTTCCCGTCTGAACGCAGTGCCGAACACCCGGCCGCGGGGCGAGCGAGCCTTGCGCGGCATCGTGCGCTGTTCGCCAACTTCTTCCATCGCGAACTGTTTTCGCGCTACCTGGGCAGCATCACTGGCCTCGCGTGGGCGTTCGTGCACCCGCTGGCGCTGCTTGCGGTCTATCACTTCGTTTTCACCACAATATTTCGCGCCGGGCCGATGGACGGCAAGAGCTTTCTGCTCTTCGTCGCAGTCGCGCTGTGGCCATGGCTCGCGGCGCAGGAGGCGCTGCAGCGCGGAACGGTCAGCATCGCAAGCTACGCCGGGCTGATCCGCAAGGTCGCATTCCGGCACGAGCTCGTCGTCTACGCCTCGGTCGCGGCCACGCTGACGCTGCAGTTCGCCGGCTACCTGGTCGTGCTAGTCGTGCTGGCGCTGTTCGGCGAGCCCGTGCATTTCGAAGGCCTGCTGCTGGCGGTGCCGCTGTGGCTGGTGCTCGCCATCGGGGTGACCGGCCTGGCGCTCGCGCTTGCGGCGCTGCAGGTGTTCGTCAAGGACATCGAGCACATCCTGATGCCGGTGCTGATGATCCTCATGTACCTGACGCCGATTCTTTATCCGCTGTCGCTGGTCCCTGACAGCATGAAGCCGTGGGTCGCCGCCAATCCGTTCGGCTACCTGGTCGGCCGCCTGCGCGACGCGCTGCTCGACGGGCGACTGGGCCTCATGTGGGGCGATGCGCTCGCAGTCGTCGTTGCGCTGGCGCTGTTCACGGCCGGCCGCTGGGTGTTCCTGCGGCTGTCGCCGCATTTCGAAGATTTCGTCTAGGCAGCGCGCGGCGAACCAGAGCTGATGTCCGCACTGCTCCACCTCTCCGGCGTCGGCAAGGACTATGCGAAGCTTGACGACAACGCCGGCCGGCTGCGACTGGTCTTCGACCTGTTGCGCGGCCGCGGCGCTTCGCAGGTGTTCCATGCCCTGGACGAGGTCTCGTTCGACCTCGCCGCCGGCGAGTCGCTGGGCATCATCGGCGAAAACGGCGCCGGCAAGTCGACCTTGCTGAAGATCGTTGCGGGCGTCATCACGCCGACGCGCGGCGTCGTCGAGAGCCGCGGGCGCGTCGGGGCGCTGCTGGAGCTGGGCTCGGGCTTCCATCCGGAGTATTCGGGCATCGCCAATATCAGTCTCGCGGCGGCGCTGCTCGGCCTCAGCCGCACCGAGATCGCGGCCAAACGCGACGAGATCATCGCCTTCGCCGACATCGGCGAGCACATTCACGATCCGATCAAGCACTATTCGTCCGGTATGGTCGTGCGTCTGGGCTTCGCGGTGGCGACCGCGCTGACGCCGGACATCCTGATCACCGACGAAGTGCTCGCGGTCGGCGACGAGTCGTTCCAGAAAAAATGCGTCGCCTGGATGGAAGGCTACCTTGCCGGAGGCGGCACCTTGCTCCTTTGCTCGCACAGCATGTACCACATCCAGAAGCTTTGCCGCGCCGCGCTCTGGCTCAAGGACGGGCGCGTCGAGCGTTACGGGGCTGCGGCCGAAGTGACTCAGGCCTACCTCGCCTACCACGAGGAAAAGTCGGCCGGCGCGAAGCAGCCGATCGCCACGCCCAGGGCAGCCGCCGCCGGCGTGTACGCCATCCAGTCGCTGCGACTCGATCCGCCTGCGACGCTGCCATGCGGCGGCGCGCTGACGATCGCCGGCGAAGTGTTCTCGCCCGACGGGCGCGCGCCGGTCGTCCTGCTCGGCCTGATCCGCGCCGACGGCACGCCGGTATACGGCGTCGCGACCGATATGGACGGCGTTCTGCCGACGCGGATCGGCGCGAATCGGTTCACCTTTTCGCTCACCTTTCCGCGGCTGCCGCTGCTGCCGGGAAAATACCTGGTGCGCGCGCATGCGCTGGACCCCGAAGGCGTGCGCCTGTTCGACAACGTCGAGATGCCGTTGGTGATCGAAGGCGCGACACGCGAAATGGGCCTGGTCCGCATCGACCACGGCTGGACCGGTCAAGTGGCCGATTCCGATGACGATTCGACCGACGGAGCCGACCCTTCCTGATCGGGTAAAATCGGCGCTTCGCCGCCGCGATGCGCGTTAGCGCGCGCTGACGGTGCGGCACCTGCTCCGCATGGCCTCCGACCTCACCTTCACCGGCGAACGCTTCGTTCCGGCCTGCGCCGGCGAGATCGCGTACGAGCATTGGCATCGCTATGCTTTCGCCCGCCGGTACGCCGAAGGCGGGCGCGTGCTCGATGCTGCCTGTGGCGAAGGCTACGGCACCGCCTTGCTCGGCGCGATGGCGGCCGAGGCGGTCGGCATCGACATCGATGCCGGTTCGATCCGGCACGCACAATCGACCTACGGCAGCGCGCGCATCCGCTTTGTCGAAGGGTCGTGCACCAGGCTGCCGCTGCCCGATGCGTCGTTCGATGTCGTGGTGTCGTTCGAGACGATCGAGCATCTGGATACAGCCGATCAGCCGCGGATGCTCGCCGAGTTCGCACGGGTGCTGAAGCCTGCGGGGCTGCTGGTCATTTCCTCGCCGAACAAGCGTCTCTATAGCGACGCGCGCGGTTACGTCAACGAGTTCCATCGCCACGAGCTGTATCGCGACGGGCTCGTCTCCCTGCTGGGCGACACGTTTCCCGCTCAGCGCTGGTTCCATCAGCAGGTCGCCTTCTGGTCGACGATCTGGGGGGAAGGCGACGGCGTTGGCGTCGAGGCCTGGCTGGGCGAGGCAGGTCGCGTGGCGCCCTACGCGTCGCCTGAAGGAATGTATTTCATCGTCGTTGCCGCGCGCACCACTGCGGCGCTCCCTGCCACGGCAGTGCATGGTTCGCTCTTTACCGACGCCGAAGAGACCGAGCAGAAGCGGGCACAAGCCGATGCGGGCGAAGTGCTCCGGCAGGACGCGCTGATCAAGGATCGCGACGCGGCGCTGGACCGGCAAACCGCGCATGTTCGTCACCTGGAGGCGCTGGTCGCGGAGCGCGAACGGATCATCGCCGACAAGGACGCTCAGCTCGCCGAGCTGGACGCGGTGCGGCAGCAGCGCGAAGAGCTGATCGCGCTGCGCGACCGCGGGCTGGCCGAGCGCGATCGGATGCTGGCTGAGCGCGACGCTGCCGTTCGGGCGCAGGCCGATGCGATGGCGGCGAGCGTCGCGGCATTCGATACCGAGCGGCACACGCTGCGCCAGGAAATCGCCTCGCGGGACCAGGAGATCATCGCAAGGCAATCGTTGCGCTGGTGCCTTTCGCTGCCGTGGCTCAAGCTCCGGCTCTGGCTGAGTGGACGCTGACGGTTGATGCCGCGCGTGCCGATCGACATCATCGTCCCGGTGTACGACGCCGCGGACGATCTGGACCGCTGCATCGAAAGCGTGCTCGCCCATACAGCGGGAGATTACCGCCTGATCGTCATCGACGACGCCTCTCCCGATCCTGCCGTGCGCGCGTATTTCGCGCGGCTCGCTGCGCGCCGCCTGCCGCAGATCGAGCTCATGGTCAACGAGCGCAATCTCGGCTTTACGCTGAATGCCAACCTGGGCATGAGCGCGGCGCGCGCGGGCTCCGACCTGGTGTTGCTCAATTCGGACACCGTCGTCTCCCGTGGCTGGCTGGATGCCATGGCGCGCTGCGCGCAATCGGATCCAATGATCGGAACGATCACGCCGTTCTCCAACAACGCCGAAATCTGCTCGCTGCCACGTTTTTGTGAGAACAACCGCTGGCCCGCATCGCGCGACACCGAACCGATGGTGCACGCGTTGCAACGGGCCGCCGTCCCGACCTATCCCGATTTGCCGACAGGCGTCGGCTTCTGCCTTTATATCCGCCGCGCGCTGGTCGATTCGATCGGGATGTTCGATCCGGTGTTTGGCCTGGGCTACGGCGAGGAAAACGATTTGTGCATGCGCGCCGCGGCTGCCGGTTTTCGCAACGTCTTGTGCGAGAACGCGTTCGTCCTGCACCTGGGCGGCAGCTCGTTCGGCGACAAGCGTGCCGATCTGGCCGAGCGCAACATGCGGACGCTGCTCGAACGCCACCCGACCTATCTCGACCAGGTGCGCGCCTACATAGCCGCCGATCCGGCGCGTCCGTTGCGCGAGCTGGCGCTGTCGCAATACCGGGTCCTGAGCGAGCCGGTGGACGGAGTGCTGCATGTGATTCACGGTCATGGCGGCGGGACCGAGTACCACGTGCGCGCTCTGATCGCCGCCTCGGCGACGGCGTTTCGTCATTATCTTCTGATCGCGGTCGGTGACGAATGGCAGCTCGAGGAGCACGCGGCCGATGCCACGCGGACCTACGATTTCAGTCGTCTGCCGGCCGAGCCCTGGAGCGATTTCCTGGGCGGCATTTGCGCGCGCTTCGGTGTCGATCTGATCCACCTGCACAACATTTCCGGCTGCCGCGACGGTCTCCTCCAGGCGTTATCCCGCCTCGACGTGCCCTACGGCTACACGGTGCACGACCTCAACTTCGCCTGCCCGACGATAACCTTCCTCAACGCCGAGCACCGCTATTGCGGCGCGGTGACCGATGCGGCGGTCTGTAGCGCCTGTCTCGCCGCGCAGCCCGAATTCGCCGGCGCCGACATCGAAGCCTGGCGAGTGAAGCATCGGGCGCTGCTGGCGCGTTCGGCTTTCCTGATCGCGCCATCGGTCTGGGCGGCGTCGATTCTGAACAAGTACTTTCCGGAGCGCGAGGTCACGGTGATCCCGCACGGCAACGCGACCGGCATGTCGCGCCCTGACGCCGTTCACTCGCCGCAACCGATGGTCGACGACGGCCGGCCCGTCGTCGCCGTGCTCGGGGCGATCGGTCCCGACAAGGGTGCGCGGCGGCTCGAGCGCCTGGTGGAATTGACGCGCGAGCGGGGGCTGCCGTTGCGCTGGGTGCTGATCGGCTACCTCGATCGCGGGCGCGAGCCCTTTCAGTCCGCCGACGGCGTGTTCACGATGCACGGCCCGTACGATTCGCGCGAGTTGCACGCCTTGATCGACCATTACCGTGTAAGCCTGGTCGCGTATCCGTCGGCCGGCCCGGAGACGTTCAGTTTCACACTGTCGGAGGTGTGGGCGGCAGGCCGCCCGGCGATCGTTCCGCCGATCGGCGCGCTCGCCAACCGCGTCGCCGAAGCGGGCGCCGGCTGGGTCTTGAGCGACGAGGAATGGGGCTCGGAAGCACGCATGCTCGACCGCATCGCTGCCGTGCTCGATCCCTGTCGCGCCGGCGAGCTGACCGAGGCGGCGGGACGTGCGAAAGGCGCAGTCCAGACGACGCTGGAGGCGATGACCGCGGCGACGATTTCCGTCTATCGGGCTGTGCCGCCGTCGGCGCCGGGATCTCGCGCTGCATGGCAGCCGATCAGCGCCGCGCGTTGCCTCGCCGCGCTGCATTACGCACCGTGGCACTCACCGCAGCGTGCCGCCGCACCGAGCGAACCTGCGGTGCACGCCACCGCGCCGCTCGCAGCGCGCCCGGCAGCCGACCCGCTGGCGCACGTCGCGCAGGTGGCGCTGCGCATTCGTCATACGCGGACCGGCCGCGCGCTGTACCGACTGGCGCCCGC
>PLYT01000038.1 GCA_003153475.1 Betaproteobacteria bacterium
CAGCCAGTTCCTGTTCGACAAGGCGTCACAAGGAGGTGCCGGCAAATGAATCGGCCCGCTCGCAGCATCGCGCCGGCGCTCGCCATCGCGTGCGCGCTGCTCGCCGGATGTGCAGTGGCGCCCTCTCGCGACGATCCGTTCGAGCAGTGGAATCGTGCGATGTATTCGGTTCACCAGGCGGTCGACGGCAATGTGATCAAGCCGATCGCAGAAGGCTACGTCAAGGCGACACCTGAACCGGTACGGACGGGCATATCGAACTTCTTCGGCAACATCGACGACTTGTTCACCGGCATCAACAACGTGCTCCAAGGCAAGAAGGAGCGGGCCGGCGACGATTTCGGCCGGGTGCTGCTCAATTCGACGTTCGGCATCGGCGGCATCCTCGACCTCGCATCGACGATGGGCGTCGCCAAGGACAAGACCGACTTCGGCATCACCTTCGGCAAGTGGGGCGCGGCGCAGGGCCCTTATCTTTTCATACCGCTTTTCGGACCGACGACGGTGCGTGACGGCACCGGCTGGCTGGTACGCATCTACGCCAGTCCGATCGGTTTCATCAACGACGTTCCGGTGCGCAATTCGGTCTACGGACTGAATTACCTCGACACCAGGGCCCAGCTCTTGAGCGCCGAAGGCGTGCTCGACGCCGCGGCGCTCGACAAGTATCGCTATTTGCGCAATGCCTATCTGAGGGCGCGGCGCTACCAGGTCTACGAGGGCAAGCCACCGCCCGAGGAAGAGGAATGACGAAGGCCGGGCCTCCCGCACCGCCACGCGCGCGATCGAGGGCTCGGTCGCAAGGCATAAAATCGATGAGGTTCGCGATGATCTACCGATGGATATCGATATTGTTCGTCGCTTCGCTGGCGCTGACCGCGCAAGCGCAAACACAGGAAGCGCCGGATGTTCTGGTGAAGCGCGTCGCCGAAGACGTGCTGCAGACGATACGCAGCGACAAGGACCTTCAGGCCGGCAACCAGGCGAAGGTGAAACAGCTGATCGAGAGCAAGCTGGCGCCGCATTTCGATTTCAGCCGCATGACCGCGCTGGCAATGGGGCGGAACTGGCGCAGCGCGACGCCCGAGCAGCAGAAAGCCCTGACCGATGAATTCCGGACGCTGCTGGTGCGCACCTACTCCGGCGCCCTGTCCAACTATCGCGACAACACGATGGACTACGCGGCGCTGCGGACGAACCCCGGCGACACCGAGGTCACCGTGCGCACCTCGGTGCGACGGCCAGGCCAGGCGCCGGTACCGATCGATTACAGCATGGCCAAGACGCCCGACGGCTGGAAGGCATACGACGTCATCGTGGCCGGGGTGAGCCTGGTGACCAACTACCGCGACGAGTTCAACGATGCGGTCAAGTCTTCCGGCGTCGATGGGTTGATCAAGATGCTGGTCGACAAGAACAAGGGACCGACGCCGAAGTGAGCAAACGCGCGCAGGCCGCGGCACCGGCGGAAGCGGTCGCGCCAGTGGTGCGCGAAGCCGAGGGCCGCTGGGTGCTTGCCGGTCCGCTGACGATCAACAATGTCGCCGGCGTGCTCGCGGCCAGCGTCGGCATGCCGCTGCCCACGACCGGGCAGGTCGACCTCCAGGCCGTCGATCCGGTCGATTCGGCCGGCGTCGCGATACTGCTCGAGTGGAAGCGCCGGGCCGCGGCCGAGAGCGTGCCGCTCGCGTTCGAGAACGTCCCACCGACGATGGCCTCGCTGGCCGAGCTCTACGGCGTCGACGACCTGCTTTCTTCCGCCTAAAGCGCCTTGACCTGGATTCTTTCGCGATCACGCGCCGACCGGCACGTGCACATCCTCGATTGCGTCGCGTCGGCGCGCGCATGAGCGCCGCCGGACCAAGGCGCGGGTGCGCCCCCGACGGGGGCAGCGCAGCGGCGCCAGCCGCAAGCGTGGGGGGGCCATGAGCGCCGCCGGACCGCTCCAAGGCGCGAATTGCGCCCCCAACGGGGGCAGCGCAGCGGCGCCAGCCGCAAGCGTGGGGGGGCCATGACCGCTGCGGTCGAAATCGTCGACGTCGCGCGCCGCTTCGGGTCGGTGCAGGCGCTGGCCGGCGTCGATCTCGCGGTCGAACAGGGTGAGTTCTTCGGCCTGCTCGGACCGAACGGCGCCGGCAAAACGACGCTGATCTCGATCCTCGCCGGGCTCACGCGCGCCGACCGAGGCGAGGCGCGCGTGCTGGGCCACGACGTCGTCACCGATTATGCGCGGGCGCGGCGCCTCCTGGGTGTGGTGCCGCAGGAGCTGGTGTTCGATCCCTTCTTCACCGTGCGCGAGACCTTGCGCATCCAGGCCGGCTATTTCGGCATTCGCGATCAGGACGACTGGATCGACGAGATCCTGCACCACCTCGGCCTCGCCTCGCGCGCCAACAGCAACATGCGCGCGCTGTCCGGCGGCATGAAGCGCCGCATGCTGATCGGCCAGGCGCTGGTGCACAAGCCGCCGGTGATCGTCCTCGACGAGCCCACCGCCGGCGTCGACGTCGAACTGCGGCAGAGTCTGTGGGCGTTCATCCGCAAGCTCAATGGCGACGGGCACACGATCATCCTCACGACGCACTATCTGGAGGAAGCGGAAGCCCTGTGCGGACGCATCGCGATGCTCAAGGCAGGCAGGATCGTCGCGCTCGATACCAAGCAGAGGCTCCTGTCGACGTTCGCCGGACTGACCGTTCGCCTGACCGTCGCGGATCCGCTGCCCGGTCCCTGGCCGGGCCGGGTGTTGCGGCGGGAGGGACAGACCTACGTGCTGACCCTTGCCGACTACGCCGAGCTCGAAAACATGCTGGCGGCGCTGCGTGAAGCGCGGATCACGATCATCGAGTTGTCGCTGCAGGAGGCCGACCTCGAGCAGGTGTTCCTTCGCATCATGGCGAGGCAGGAATGAAGGCGATCGACCCGCCGGACGCGGCCGTGCCGGCGCGCCTGCTACCCGCGCGCGGAGCGGGTTGGCTGACGCTGTTCTACAAGGAGCTGTTGCGTTTCTGGAAGGTGAGCTTCCAGACGGTGCTCGCGCCGGTGCTGACGGCGCTGCTCTACCTGCTGATCTTTTCGCACGTGCTCGAATCGCATGTTTCGGTCTTCGGCGGACGTGTTTCCTACACGGCGTTCCTGATCCCCGGGCTGGTGATGATGGCCGTGCTCCAGAATGCATTCGCCAACAGCTCTTCGTCGATGATCCAGTCAAAAATCACCGGCAACCTGATCTTCGTCCTGCTGACGCCGCTATCGCCGCTCGACATGTTCGCCGCCTATGTGCTGGGCGCGATGGTGCGCGGCCTGGTCGTCGGGCTGGGCGTATTCGTCGTCACGCTGGCTTTCGCGCCAATCGCTCCGGCCCAGCCGCTGTGGGCGCTTGCCTTTGCGCTGCTCGGCAGCGCGATCCTGGGCGTTCTCGGCCTGATCGCGGGCATCTGGTCCGACAAGTTCGATCAGCTGGCTGCATTCCAGAACTTCGTCATCATGCCGCTGACGTTTCTGTCGGGCGTGTTCTACTCAATCCATTCACTGCCGCCGTTCTGGCAGACATTGTCGCATTTCAATCCGTTCTTCTATATGATCGACGGCTTCCGCTACGGCTTTTTCGGCCTGTCGGACATAGCACCCGCGACCAGCCTCGCGATCGTCGTCTTCTTCTGCGCTGCATTGAGCGCGGTAACGCTGGTTCTGCTCAAGCGGGGCTACAAACTTCGGCATTGAACAGTCCCTGACATGGCGGCGATCACTCCGGAAGACATCAAGCGCACGATCGAGTCCGGGATCGCCTGCGAGCACGTCGCGGTCGATGGCGATGGCCGGCACTTCCAGGCGCTGATCGTCAGCGCGGCCTTCGCCGGCTTGACCAAGGTGCGCCAGCACCAGCTCGTCTACGGCGTGCTCGGCGAGCGCATGCGCGAGGAGATTCACGCGCTGTCGATGCAGACGCTGACGCCTGCGCAGTGGCATTCACCCGCCATTTAGGCCGATGGACAAGCTTTCGATCACCGGCGGGTTTCCGCTGCACGGCGAAGTGCGGGTTTCCGGCGCGAAGAACGCGGCGCTGCCGATTCTATGCGCCGCAATTCTTACCCCCGAGCCTCTGGTGCTGAAAAACGTGCCGAAGCTCAACGACGTGCACACGATGCGTTCGCTGCTCGCGCAGATGGGCGTGCGATCGGAAGCCGAGGACGATGCGCTGACGCTGTCGGCGGCCGACATCGACTGGCCGCTCGCGCCTTACGAGATGGTGAAGACGATGCGCGCCTCGATCCTGGCGCTCGGTCCGCTGCTCGCGCGCTGCGGCGAGGCGCGGGTATCGCTGCCCGGAGGCTGCGCGATCGGCCTGCGCCCGGTCGACCAGCACATCAAGGGCCTGCAGGCGATGGGCGCGGAGATCGATCTCGATCACGGCTATATCGAAGCCAAGGCGAAACGGCTGTCCGGCGCCCATTTCGTTTTCGACATGGTGACCGTGACCGGCACCGAAAACCTGATGATGGCCGCCACGCTCGCGTCGGGGAGGACGGTGCTGGACAACGCGGCGCGCGAGCCCGAAGTGGTGGATCTTGCCGACTGCCTGAACGCGATGGGCGCCGTGATCTCGGGCGCGGGGACCGACCGCATCGTGATCGAGGGAGTGTCGCGCCTGTCCGGCGCCACGCACGCCATCATGCCCGATCGCATCGAGACCGGTACTTTCCTGGTCGCTGCCGCCGCGACCGGCGGGGACGTGGCGCTGACCGGCACGCGCCCCGATACGCTGGACGCCGTGCTCGACAAGCTCGCCGAAGCGGGTGTCGCCGCGACGATAGACGGCAGCACGATCCGGATCAAACGCAACGGCAGGCTCAAGTCGGTGTCGATGCGCACCGCTCCCTATCCGGGTTTCCCGACCGATATGCAGGCGCAGCTGATGGCGCTGATGACCGTCGCCGACGACGCGGCGATGATCACCGAAACAATTTTCGAGAACCGGATGATGCACGTGCAGGAATTGAAGCGCCTGGGGGCGGCGATCGAGGTCGAGGGCAATACGGCGATCGTCCGCGGCGCGCAAAAGCTGACCGCGGCGAACGTCATGGCGACCGATCTGCGGGCGTCAGCGGGCCTGGTGATCGCGGGCCTGATTGCCGAAGGCGAGACGGTGATCGATCGCATCTACCATCTCGACCGCGGCTATGAGCGTATCGAGGACAAGCTCTCGGCGCTGGGCGCGCGCATCTGTCGCGTGAGCTAAAGCTCCGGGCGGCGGATGCTGTCGGCGAGTGCGCTAGAATGCGCCTTTCCCGCCTGCCATGTCCCCGCTCACCATCGCGCTCTCCCGCGGGCGCATCTTCGATGAGACGCTCCCGTTGCTGGCGGCGGCCGGCATCGCTCCGGAAGACGATCCGGAGACCTCGCGCAAGCTGATCCTTGCAAGCAATCGCGCCGACCTGCGTTTTGTCATCGTGCGCGCGTCCGATGTTCCGACCTACGTCCAGCACGGCGCCGCGGACCTGGGCGTCGCCGGCAAGGACGTGCTCCTCGAGCATGGCGGCGAAGGCCTCTATCAGCCGCTGGACCTGGCGATCGGCCGCTGCCGCCTGGTCGTCGCGGCGCGCAGGGACTTCGATTACGCCAGCGCCGTGCAGCGCGGCGCCCGCCTCAAAGTAGCGACCAAATACGTGCGCACGGCGCGCGAGCACTTCGCCGCCAAGGGAATCCACGTCGACCTGATCAAGCTCTACGGGTCGATGGAGCTCGCGCCGCTGGTGGGCCTGGCCGATCTGATTGTCGACCTGGTCAGCACCGGCAAGACGCTCCAAGCCAACGATCTGGTGGTCGTCGAGGATATCCGGCCGATCAGCGCGCGACTGATCGTCAATCCCGCTGCGCTCAAGCTCAAGCGCGATGCCGTCCAGCCGATCCTCGACGCCGTTGCTGCGGCGGCGCGACGCGATGCCTGAGATCCGCCGCCTCGATACGTCCGATCCCGGATTCGCATCGGCACTGGCGAAGCTGACGGCGCGCGACAAGGCGCAGGACGACGCGATCGACGCCTCCGTCGCCAGCATCATCGCCGACGTGAGCGTCCGCGGCGATGCCGCGGTGCTCGAGTACACGGCCATGTTCGATCGGGTCAAGGCGACCTCGGTCGGTGCGCTGGAGCTCCCTGCCGCCGAATTGAAGGCCGCGCACGACGTGTTGCCCGCCGACCAGAAGCATGCGCTTGCCCAGGCTGCCGAACGCATCCGCGCCTATCACTCGCGCCAAGGCGCCGAATCCTGGTCGTTCACCGAAGCCGACGGCACGCGCCTGGGTTTACGTGTCACGCCGCTCGAACGGGTCGGCGTCTACGTTCCCGGCGGCAAGGCCGCCTATCCGTCCTCGGTGCTGATGAACGTGCTGCCGGCCAAGGTCGCCGGGGTGCCCGAGATCGTGATGGTCGTGCCGACGCCCAACGGCGTAAAGAACGCGCTGGTACTCGCTGCCGCGCATCTGGCCGGCGTCACGCGCGCCTACACGATCGGCGGCGCGCAGGCGATCGCGGCGCTTGCGTTCGGCACGGCAACGATCTCACAGGTCGACAAGATCGTCGGCCCTGGCAACGCCTATGTGGCCGCGGCCAAGCGGCGCGTGTTCGGCTCGGTCGGTATCGACATGGTCGCCGGGCCGTCGGAGGTCCTGGTCATCGCCGACGGCAGCGCCGATCCGGACTGGGTGGCGATGGACCTGTTCGCGCAGGCCGAGCATGACGAGGCGGCGCAGGCGCTGCTTTTGTCGCCGGACGCTGTCCTGCTCGACCGGGTCGCTGCCAGCATCGTGAAGCTCCTGCCGACAATGCCGCGCGAAAAGATCATCGCGGCCTCGCTTCGCCAGCGCGGCGCACTGATCCGGGTGCGCGACCTCGCCGAGGCGTGCGCGCTCGCCAACTGCATCGCGCCCGAGCATCTCGAGCTCGCGGTCGCCGCGCCCGACGAATTGCTGCCGCACATCCGCAACGCGGGCGCGATATTCGTCGGGCACTTCAGCTCCGAGGCGCTCGGCGACTACTGCGCCGGCCCGAACCACGTGCTGCCGACCGCCAGGAGCGCACGCTACGCCTCGCCGCTCGGCGTCTACGACTTTCAGAAGCGGACCAGCGTGATCGCCGTGTCGCGCGAGGGTGCACGCACGCTGGGCGCGATCGCGGCCACGCTGGCGCGCGGCGAGGGTCTGCCGGCGCACGCCGCGAGCGCCCAATACCGGATCGATTCATGAGCGACCGTCCGACCGGACTCGACACGGCGGCCATCGTGGCCTCGCTCGTACGTCCGGAGCTTTGCGCCTTATCGGCGTACACCGTCGCCGCCGCGGAGGGCATGATCAAGCTCGATGCAATGGAAAACCCGTTCCCGCTGCCGGACGCAGTCCGGGCCCGCCTCGACGCGGCGCTCGCCGACGTCGCCGTGAATCGCTATCCCGACATCGCCGCCGACCGGGTCAAGGACGCGCTGTCGCGCGCGTTCGGCATCCCGCCCGCGCTCGGCGTGATGCTCGGCAACGGCTCGGACGAATTGATCCAGGTGATCACCTCGGCGCTGGCCCGTCCGGGGGCGGCGATGCTCGCGCCCGATCCGTCGTTCGTCATGTATCGGTTGAACGCGATTCATGCCGGCATGCGCTTCATCGCGGTCCCGCTGGCGGCGGATTTCGGCCTCGACCGCGCTGCGATGCTGGCCGCGATCGAGCGGGAGCGACCGGCGCTGACCTTTCTCGCCTATCCGAACAATCCGACCGGCAATCTGTTCGCGGCGGACGATGTCGCGGCGATCATCCGCGCATCGCCGGGCTTGGTCGTCGTCGACGAAGCCTACGCGGCATTCGCCGATGCGAGCTTTCTGCCCCGAGTCGCCGAATTCCCGAATCTGCTGGTCTTGCGCACGGTGTCGAAAGTCGGCATGGCCGGCATCCGCCTGGGTTACGCGATCGCTCCACCCGAATGGATCGCGCAGTTGAACAAGCTGCGTCAGCCGTATAATGTGAATGCGTTGACGCAGGCGGCCGCCGTGGCCCTGCTCGCCGACCCCGGCTGGATCGACGGGCAGGCCGAGGCCATACGTTCCGAACGCGCGCGCCTCGCAGTGGCGCTGGCGCGATTGCCCGGCGTCAGCGTATTTGAAACGCAGACCAATTTCCTGCTGGCGCGCGTGCCCGATGCCGACCGGCTGTACGACGGACTCAAGCAACGCCGCATTCTTGTGAAAAATGTACACAGTTGGCACCCGCTGCTGGCGAACTGCCTGCGTATCACCGTCGGCACGCCGCGGGAGAACGAAGCGCTCCTCGCCGCACTGACCGGACTCCTGGCAGGCTCATGAGCAACTCCGCCCCCACGGACTCCACCGCCACCGGCAGCTCTTCGCGCCGGGCGCGGGTCGAGCGGGCGACCCGCGAGACCCGGATCGCCGTCAGCGTCGATCTTGACGGCAGCGGTCGCGCCGAGCTCGCGACCGGCATACCGTTTCTCGACCACATGCTCGATCAGGTGGCACGCCACGCCATGATCGATCTGACGGTCGATGCCAAGGGCGATCTGCACATCGACGGGCATCACACCGTCGAGGACATCGGCATCACATTCGGCCAGGCGGTCAAGCAGGCATTGGGCGACAAGGCGGGGTTGGTGCGCTACGGGCATGCGTATGTCCCGCTCGACGAAGCCTTGTCGCGGGTCGTGGTCGACCTGTCGGGCCGGCCCGGGCTCGAATACCACGTCGAGTTCATCCGGCCGATGATCGGTGCCTTCGACGTCGATCTGACCCATGAGTTCTTCCAGGGCTTCGTCAATCACGCGCTGGTCAGCCTGCACGTCGACAACCTGCGCGGCGACAACGCCCACCACCAGGCGGAGACGGTGTTCAAGGCGTTTGCCCGCGCGCTGCGCATGGCGATCAGCCCCGATCCTCGCGGCGCCGGCGTCGTCCCTTCGACCAAGGGGACGCTCTAGTTTCGATAAACAGGCCGCGGATTTGCCGGCCTTGGGTCCGCTGATGCCCGACATCGCTGTCGTCGACTATGGAATGGGCAACCTGCGCTCGGTCGCCAAGGCGCTGGCGCACGTCGCGCCCGGGGGAACGATCGAGGTCACCGCCGACGCGGAGGTCATCCGCCGCTCGCCGAGGGTGGTGCTGCCGGGGCAGAGCGCGATGCCGGACTGCATGCGTTGCCTGAACGAGAGCGGATTGCGCGATGTCGTACTCGAGGCGCTCCGCGACCGCCCGTTCCTGGGCATCTGCCTCGGGCTGCAGATGCTTTTCGACGACAGCGAGGAGGGGCCGACGCAATGCCTTGGTGCGCTGCCGGGTGGCGTCGTGCGCTTCCGCGAGGCGGCGATGTTCGATGCCGAAGGTGGCCGCCTCAAGGTCCCGCACATGGGCTGGAGCCCGGTAAGGCAGCGTCGCGCGCACCCGCTGTGGCATGGCATTGCCGATGAAACCCGTTTCTATTTTGCGCACAGCTACTACCCGGTGCCGGCGCTGCCCGAGTTGACGGTGGCGACCGCCGACTATCCGACGGCGTTTACTTGCGCGATTGCAAGCGCTAATATCTTCGCTGTGCAGTTCCATCCCGAGAAAAGTCACCTCGCCGGTCTCCAGTTGCTCTCCAACTTCGTTACTTGGGACGGACGCGCCTAAAGCTATTCGACGCCGACCGTCGTCACGGTAGCGACGCCCAGTCGCATAACCGCCGCCATGCAGATCATTCCCGCGATCGATATCAAGGACGGCAACTGCGTTCGCCTCAGGCAGGGCGAGATGCAGTCGGCCACCGTATTCTCCGAGGATCCGGCGGCGATGGCGCAGCATTGGCTCGAGCAGGGGGCGAAGCGGCTGCATCTGGTCGACCTGAACGGCGCGTTCGCCGGCAAGCCGAAGAACGAGCAGGCGATCCGCGAAATCGTCAGCGTCATCGGCGAAGAGATCCCGGTGCAGCTCGGCGGCGGCATTCGCGACCTCGATACGATCGAGCGCTATCTGGATGACGGCATAAGCTACGTCATCATCGGCACCGCGGCGGTCAAGAACCCGGGATTCCTGCACGATGCCTGCACGGCATTTCCCGGCCATATCATCGTCGGACTGGACGCCCGCGAGGGCAAGGTCGCGACCGACGGGTGGTCGAAATTGACCGGGCACGACGTCGTCGACCTGGCCAAGAAATTCGAGGATTACGGCGTCGAAGCGGTCATTTACACCGACATCGGGCGCGACGGCATGCTGACCGGCGTCAACATCGAGAGCACGGTGCGGCTCGCGCGCGAGCTCAAGATACCGGTGATCGCGAGCGGCGGCATCAACAGCATCGAGGATATCCAGGCGCTCGCCGCTTACGAAAGCGAAGGCGTCAGCGGCGCGATCGCCGGCCGCGCCCTCTACGAGGGCACACTCGATTTCATCGCGGCGCTCAAAGCGGCCAAGGGATAGGGGGCGGTCGGACACCATTTTCCCGGCGAGGCGAGCGCACTGGCAATGGCGCGCAGGGAAGACGGAATCCAACCCGATGCTTGCGATGGGCCTCGCCAAGCGCATCATTCCCTGTCTGGATGTCGCCAAGGGCCGCGTCGTCAAGGGCATCAAGTTCGTCAATCTGCGCGATGCCGGCGATCCGGTCGAGGTCGCGCAACGCTACGACCAGCAGGGCGCCGACGAGCTGGCGTTCCTCGATATCCAGGCGAGCGTCGAATCGCGGGCGCTGCTCTATGACATGGTCGAGGCGGTCGCCGACCAGGTGTTCATTCCGTTGACCGTCGGCGGCGGCGTCACCCACGTCGACGACATTCGCGCGCTGCTGACGGCGGGCGCCGACAAAGTCAGCATCAATACCGCGGGCGTCAACAATCCGGCGCTGATCGGTGAAGCGGCGAGGCGGTACGGGGCGCAGTGCATCGTCGGCGCGATCGACGCGAAGCAGGCCGAGCCCGGACGTTGGCAGGTTTACACCCATGGCGGCCGGACCGCGACCGGGCTCGATGCGGTCGAGTGGGCACGGCGGCTGGTCGCGCTCGGCGTCGGCGAAATCCTGCTGACCAGCATGGATCGTGACGGCGCGAGAAGCGGCTTCGATCTGGGATTGACGCGCGCCATCGTCGATGCGGTCGATGTCCCGGTGATCGCTTCGGGTGGGGTCGGCGCATTGCGCGATCTGGTCGACGGCATCCTGGAAGGCGGCGCCGATGCAGTTCTCGCCGCAAGCATTTTCCACTACGGCGAATTCACGATCGCCGAGGCCAAGGCCGCGATGGCTGCCGCCGGCATCGAAATTCGCCCGACGCCATGACCTGGCTTGACGACGTAAAATGGAATGAAGACGGACTGGTTCCGGCGATTGCCCAGGAAGCGCAGACGGGCGACGTACTGACGCTGGCATGGATGAACCGCGAGGCGCTGGCGTCCACGCAGACCACCGGCATCGCCCACTACTGGTCGCGTTCGCGCGGCAGGCTGTGGCAAAAGGGCGAGCGCTCTGGCCATGTGCAACGCGTGCGCGAAATCCGGCTCGACTGCGACAACGATGCGGTTCTGCTGGTCGTGGAACAGCAGGGCGGAATCGCCTGTCATACCGGGCGCCACCGCTGTTTCTTTCAGCGGCTCGAGGGCGACGCCTGGCGCGCCGTCGACCCCGTGCTCAAGGATCCGAAGGCTATTTATGGCGACTGACGACGTATTGCAACGTATTGCCTCCACGATCGCGGCGCAGCGGCATGTCGACCCGGTGCAATCCTATGTCGCCACGCTGTTCGCCAAGGGCAAGGATGCGATCATCAAGAAAATCGGCGAAGAGGCGACCGAAGCGGTTATGGCCGCCAAGGACGGTGATAAAATCCGTTTGACCGCCGAGCTGGCCGACCTGTGGTTCCACTGCCTGGTGCTGCTCGAATGCATGGGTCTGGGACCCGATGACCTTCTGGCCGAGCTCGAACGGCGGGAAGGAACCTCCGGCCTCGCCGAAAAGGCCGCGCGCGGCTGATTTGCCCGAGCTTGTTGCAGTTTTTCCGGCCCGAACATGGACAACTGCATTTTCTGCAAGATCGTTCGCGGTGAGATTCCGTCGGACAAGGTATACGAGGACGACGAGGTGCTGGCGTTTCGCGACATCCGCCCGCAGGCGCCGGTGCATTTCATGCTGATACCGAAAAGACACATCGATTCGCTGGCGCATGCCGAAAACGAGGCCGCGGTCCTCGGGCGGATGCTCGCGCTCTCGGGGCGGCTCGCCCGCGAGCAGGGATCGCCCGACGGCTTCCGCACAATCGTCAACACCGGCCGCATCGGCCGGCAGGATGTCATGCATCTGCACATACACGTCATCGGCGGCCCAAGCCCGCTTGGCCCGATGTTGCCCAGGTCGGGCGCGTAGAGGAGGGAACATGGGATCGTTGAGCATCTGGCACTGGATGATCGTACTTCTGGTCGTGGTGCTGATTTTCGGTACCAAGAAGCTGCGCAACATCGGCCAGGATCTGGGTGGCGCGGTCAAGGGGTTCAAGGAAGGGATGAAGTCTCCGGACGCCGAGCAGCCGGCGCCCGGAGGCGCTCCGTCGCAACAGATCGGCGGTCAGACGATCGAAGGCGAAGTCAAGAAGGAGAAGGCGTCGTAGGCCGGCCCCGGCTTACGCCGCCAGCGCGACTCCGCACCGGCCCGCGCGCCGCAGGCGAGAGGCCCGATGTTTGACATCGCCTTCAGCGAAATCGTCGTCATCGCCGTGGTTGCGTTGATCGTCATCGGACCGGAGCGTCTGCCCAAGGTGGCGCGTACGCTCGGTCACATGTTCGGCCGCCTGCAACGCTACGTGAACGACGTTAAGGCCGACATCAACCGCGAAATGGAGCTCGATGAGCTGCGCAAGCTCAGGAGCGAAGTGCAATCGGCCGCGAGCGAATTCGAATCCTCGATCCACAAGGCGGCACAGGAGGTCGACTCCGGCGTGCGCTCGGTCGAGACCGAGCTGAACGAAGCGGCCACCGCGCCGGCGGCATCCGCACCGCCGTCGGCCGACACCGGCACGCCGCCAGTCGCGCCCGCGGCGGCTGGCGGGGAAACGCCGCGACAGACGGCACTGCCGGGATTCGACCGGATTTAATCTTGCCGCAAGCGCGCGTCGGCATGCTGCCGTCCGCCGCGCTACAATGGCCGGCGCGCGTTTGCGCGTGGTTCGCCTCTCGATGAACGATACGTCCCCCGGTCCGGAAAGCACGCAGGAAACGTTCATCTCGCATCTGGTCGAGCTGCGCACGCGCTTGCTGCACGCAATCATCGCGGTCTTCGTCGTGCTGCTTTGCCTCTTTCCGTGGGCGAAGGATATATACGCGCTGCTCGCCGCGCCGCTGATCAAGGCGCTGCCGCGCGGTGCGACGATGATCGCGACCGACGTCACCGGCACCTTCCTGGTGCCGCTCAAGGTGACCTTGATGGCGGCATTCCTGATCGCGCTGCCGTACGTCCTCTACCAGATGTGGGCGTTCGTCGCGCCCGGCCTATACCGCCATGAAAAGCGCCTCGCGCTACCGGTAATCCTGTCCAGCGTCGTCTTTTTCGCGCTGGGCATGTGCTTCGCCTACTTCGTTGTGTTTCCGATTGCTTTCGGATTTTTCGCCGGCTACGCGCCGACCGGCGTGCAGATGATGACCGACATCGACAAGTACCTGTCGTTCGTGCTGACGATGTTCATCGCTTTTGGCATCACGTTCGAGACGCCGGTCATCGTGATCGTGCTGGTCCGCCTCGGCGTCATCAGCCTCGAAAAGCTGCGCGCGATTCGCGGTTACGTCATCGTCGGCGCATTCGTCGTCGGTGCGGTATTCACCCCGCCCGACATCCTGTCGCAGCTGATGATGGCGGTGCCGCTGTGGCTGCTGTTCGAGCTGGGCCTGCTGGCCGCGCGTTTCATCTCCGTGCCCAAGCGCGGCGGCGACGCGATCGACGAGGAAAAAGCGCCCGGGTAGGTACCGGCCGGGCTACGAGGCGCGCGGCTTCGGTCGCTTGCCGACGATCACGTCGATGTCGACCTGCTTTTGCTCGCGCATGACCCTGAGCCTCGCCTGACTTCCCGGCGTGAGCGCCGCAATCTGCGCGAGCAGCGAGGTGACGTCGTGCGTAGGCTTGCCGTCGATGTCGACAACGACATCGCGCACCTGCATGCCGGCCCGGTCAGCCGGGCCGCTCTTGAGCACGCCGCGGATCAGGACGCCGTCGGACTTCCCTAGCGCGAACGCCGTGGCCACGTCGGGCGTGATGTCCTGCGGCTCGATGCCGAGCCACCCACGCGTGACTTCGCCGTCCCTGATGATCTGCTCGAGCACGGTCTTGGCCAGCGATACCGGAATCGCGAAGCCGATGCCCTGCGAGCCGCCGCTTTGCGAGAAGATGGCGCTGTTGATGCCGACCAGGTTGCCGCTGCTGTCGACCAGCGCGCCGCCGGAATTGCCCGGGTTCACCGCCGCATCGGTCTGGATGAAGTCCTCAAACCGGTTGATGCCCAGGTGGCTGCGTCCCAACGCGCTGACGATGCCGTGCGTCACGCTGCTGCCGAAGCCGAAGGGGCTGCCGATCGCGAGCACCGTGTCGCCGACTTGGATGTTCTCCAGCTGGCCGAAGGTGATCACCGGCAGGTTCTTGCCGTCGATCTTCAGCACCGCCAGATCGGACTCGGGATCGGCGCCGCGAACGGCCGCATGCATGCGGCGGCCGTCGGCGAGCACGAGCTCGATGTCGTCGGCCTCCTCAACGACGTGATTGTTGGTCAGCACATAGCCTTCGCTGCTGACGATGACGCCCGAGCCGAGACTGGTCGCGCGGTGCGGCTCGCTGTCGTCCAGACCCGGAAAGAAGCGGCGCAGGATCGGATCGTCGGTCAAGGGCTGGTGGTGCCGGACTTCCTTGCTGGTGTAGATGTTGACCACCGAAGGCATCGCCTTCTTCGCCGCATCGGCAAGGCTCGCGATTTTCGGTGCGGCGACGGTGGCCGGCGTTTCCTGCACCAGCACGACGTTGTTCTTGCCGGCGAATCGGGCGAGCAGGTCCGGACGCAGCGTGGCGACGACGAACAGCGCTGCGACGCAGACGGTGGCAACCTGCGCGAAAAGTAACCAGAACCGGCGGAGCATGGCTGGTGGCCGAGGCCGGATTGGAGGATTCAAAACCGGATTATAGACGCCCTGTGCCGCGATGCAGCACGGCGGCGCCCGGGGTCGTGGCGTCGGACGCCAATCAAGGTCCAAGCGCCTGTTTTGTCGCGTCTTTTCGTGCTAGTGCTTTGGATAGACGAGCGAAATCATCTATAATTGCCGGCTTTGCGGCATTGGGCAATCGCGAGGGATTCGGGCAATGAGCGATGCGGGGAGCGTAGACCGGGGGAAACGCCGGTTTCTGATCGGCGCCACGACGGCCGTCGGCGTCGTCGGCACGGTCGCGGTCGCCGTGCCATTCGCGATGAGCATGTGGCCGAGCGAGCGCGCCAAGGCCGCCGGAGCCCCGGTCGAAGCGGATATCAGCAAGCTCGAGCCGGGCCAGAAGATCAACGTCGAATGGCGGGGCAAGGTCGTCTGGATCATCAACCGGACGCCGGCGATGCTGGCAAGCCTGCCGAAGCTCGACGCCAAGCTTGCCGATCCGAAGTCCGACGTCGACCATCAGCCGCCGTACGCCAAGAACGAGGACCGTTCGCGCAAGCCCGAGATATTCGTCGCCGTCGGCATTTGCACGCACCTTGGGTGCTCGCCGACGTTCCGGCCCGACGTCGCGCCTGCCGACCTCGGCCCCGACTGGCTGGGCGGCTTTTTCTGCCCCTGTCACCAGTCGAAATTCGATCTGGCCGGCCGCGTGTTCAAGGGCGTGCCTGCGCCGACCAATCTGGTCATTCCGCCATACAAATTCCTGTCGGACACCAGAATCCGGATCGGCGAAGACGAGCTGGCAAAGAACGCGTAGGCGGAGGCGACAACATGCAGAAGATGCTCAACTGGATCGACGATCGCTTCCCGCTGTCCGCGCTGTGGAAGTCGCAGGTGTCCGAATACTACGCGCCGAAGAATTTCAACTTCTGGTACTTCTTCGGCTCGCTCGCGCTGGTCGTGCTGGTCATGCAGCTCCTCACCGGCATCTTCCTGACGATGAGCTACAAGCCCGACGCGGCGAAGGCGTTCGAGTCGGTCGAGTACATCATGCGCGACGTGTCCGGCGGCTGGTTCATCCGCTACCTGCATTCGACCGGTGCATCGGCGTTTTTCATCGTCGTCTACTTGCACATGTTCCGGGCGCTGCTCTACGGCAGCTACCGGAAGCCGCGCGAGCTTCTCTGGATCGTCGGCTGCTTCATCTATCTCGCGCTGATGGCGGAGGCCTTTTTCGGCTATCTGCTGCCATGGGGCCAGATGTCGTACTGGGGCGCGCAAGTGATCGTCAACCTGTTCTCGGCGGTGCCGCTGATCGGCGACGACCTGGGCGTGTGGATCCGCGGCGATTACACGATCTCCGACGTGACGCTCAACCGCTTTTTCGCCTTTCACGTCATCGCGGTGCCGCTAGTTCTGCTGCTGCTCGTCGCCGTGCACCTGATGGCGCTGCATGAAGTCGGATCGAACAATCCCGACGGCATCGAGATCAAGGACAAGAAGGACCCGCTGACCGGCCACCCCCTCGACGGCATCCCGTTCCATCCCTACTACACGGTCAAGGACCTGGTCGGCGTGGTCGCATTCCTCGCGCTGTTTTCGGTCGTCGTTTTTTTCTGGCCCGACGGCGGCGGCTATTTCCTCGAGGCGGACAACTTCATCCCCGCCAATCCGCTGCAGACGCCCGAGCATATCGCCCCGGTCTGGTATTTCACCCCGTATTACGCGATGCTGCGGGCGGTTCCATCGTTCCTTCAGTCGCAGTTCTGGGGCGTGCTGGTGATGGGCGCCGCCGTCGTCATCCTGTTCTTCATGCCTTGGCTCGATCGCGGCCCGGTGAAGTCGATCCGCTATCGCGGAGCCGTCTACAAGATCTGGCTCGCTGTGTTCGTCGTCTGCTTTCTCGTTCTCGGCTATCTGGGTACGGTCCCGGTCACCGTCTGGGGCCAGTTCGGCGACATGATGGGTGCCGCTGATCGCGCCACCGTAGTCGCGCGCGTCCTGACGCTGGTTTACTTCATGTTTTTTCTGCTGATGCCGTGGTACACCGCGCGCGACAAGACCAAGCCGGTGCCGGAAAGGGTGACCGGAAAATGACCGCCTTCACTCGCTGGATCGGCGTCATCCTGCTCGTTGCGGCGGGCGGAGCGTTCGCAGCTGAGACGGGCTTGCGTCTCGAGCCTGCGCCGGGACGCCGGCTCGACAACGAATCGCTGCAGCGCGGCGCGCGGAACTTCGTCAATTACTGCCTCACCTGCCACAGCGCGCAATACATGCGCTACAACCGGTTGACCGATCTCGGGCTCACCGAGCAGCAGATCAACGACAACCTGATGTTCGCGACCGACAAGATCGGCTCGACGATGACGGTGGCAATGGGCAACGCGGATGCAGCCGCGTGGTTCGGCGCGCCGCCGCCCGATCTTTCGGTCGAGGCTCGTGTGCGCGGCGCCGACTGGCTGTACAGCTATCTGAATGCCTTTTACCGCGACGACAAGGCACCGAGCGGATGGAACAACCTGGTTTTTCCCAACGTGGCGATGCCGCACGTGCTGTGGTCGGTACAGGGCGTGAACAAGCTGGTCGAAACCGAGTACGAGGATCGCGAGAAGGCGGAAGCAGCCGCGATCGCCGTCAAGAGCCTCGCGAAGGTCGAGCGGGCGGGCGATGGCAAATACGTCGTCAAGACGCTGGCGCAGGAATCGCCCGGCTCGCTTTCGGCGGTGGAATACGAGGCTTTTGTCGCCGATCTGGTCAATTTTCTCGGCTACATGGCCGAGCCTGCGCGCAATCAGCGCATCAACTTCGGCATAGGCGCCCTGATCTTCCTCGGCATCCTGTTCGCCTTTGCCTATGCGCTGAAGCGCAACTACTGGAAAGATATTCACTGACGCGCGCGCAGCGACACCTGAGCGTCGCTTTAGCGCCGCCAACAGGACGCATCTTGTTGCGTCTCGCTTCACTGGGAGAATAAATCATGATGACCCTCTACTCCGGGACCACCGACCCGTTCAGCCAGCGCTGCCGCATCGTCCTGCACGAGAAGGGCATGGATTTTCAGATCATCGACGTCGACCTGGACCACAAGCCGGAAGACCTCGCGGTGATGAATCCGTACAACCAGGTGCCGGTGCTGGTCGAGCGCGATCTGGTCCTGCACGAATCGAATATCATCAACGAGTATATCGACGAGCGCTTTCCGCACCCGCAGCTGATGCCGGCCGATCCGGTAATGCGCGCGCGGGCGCGCCTGTTCCTGCACCGCTTCGAGAAGGAACTCTTCTCGCATATCGACACGCTCGAAGGCAACAACCAGAAGCAGCTCGAAAAGGCGCGCGGACTCGTCCGCGACAGCCTGATGCAGATCGCACCGGTCTTTGCCAAGCACAAATACATGTTAGGCGAGGATTTCTCGATGCTCGACGTGGCGATCACGCCGCTGCTGTGGCGGCTCGACTACTACGGCATCGTGCTGCCGAAGCCGGCCGCACCGCTGATGAAGTATGCGGAGCGCCTGTTCTCGCGGCCGGCGTTCATCGAAGCGCTGACGTCGGCCGAGCGCGGGATGCGGAAATAGCCGCGCGAGCCACCCGGCGAGGGGCCCCATGCGTAGCATGGGGATCGACGGGGAATTGCGAGTCGCGGCTGCGGCCGATACGCGATCGATGTCCTTGTACGGTGGTCAAAGAGGCCGCCGCGCGAGCCACCCGGCGAGGGTCAGCCGGGTTCACAGCCGGCCGCGCTATCTGTATGCTTGCCCCATGTCCGAGCAATCCGCCAAGCCCTATTTGATCCGCGCGATCTGCGAATGGTGCGCTGACAACGGCCTGACACCGTATCTAGCGGTCAAGGTCAATGGCCAGACGCGCGTGCCGATCGCACACGTCAAGAACGGCGAGATCGTGCTCAACATCAGCCGCGGCGCGACGCGACGGCTGACGATCGACAACGAGTGGGTTCGATTCTCCGCGCGCTTCAACGGCGCATCGCAGGAGGTCGCCGTTCCCGTCGGCGCGGTTTCAGGCATCTTCGCCAAGGAGTCGGGTTACGGCTTCGCCTTCACCGTGCCCACCGATCCGGTTGCCTCGCTCGAGGCCGCGACGGCGCCCGCGCCGGCCGCAGTCACCGACAATACATCGCCGAACGGCAAACCGCGCACCCGGCCGAAGCATCTGCAGGTTGTAAAATAGCGCGCTTCCGCAGGGCCGGGCCGGCATAGCTCAGTTGGTAGAGCAGCGGTTTTGTAAACCGAAGGTCGTGGGTTC
>PLYT01000041.1 GCA_003153475.1 Betaproteobacteria bacterium
TGAAACCATTTGCCGGACAGGTTCGGCGCGGCGCCATGGGTCAGATGCCCGCCCGCCGCCAGGCTCATGCCGAGCACCGTGTCGCCCGGCTCGAGCACGGCGAAAAATACGGCCTGGTTCGCCTGGGCTCCCGAATGCGGCTGCACGTTGGCGAAGGCGGCGCCGAAAAGCTTTTTCACCCGATCGATCGCCAGCCTTTCGGCGATGTCGACGAATTCGCAGCCGCCGTAGTAGCGCTTGCCCGGATAGCCTTCGGCGTACTTGTTGGTCAGCTGCGAGCCCTGCGCCGCCATGACCGCGACGCTCGCGTAGTTCTCGGACGCAATCAGCTCGATATGCGTCTCCTGACGCGCGTTTTCGCCGGTGATCGCCTTCCACAGCTCGGGGTCGGCCTGACTCAGTGTCTGCGCGCGGTGCGGCATCGGGGATCGGCGTGGGCGAAAGGGCGCATTTTACCACTGCGGCCTCGTCTTGCCGCAGTGCGGCAAAGCGGATTGCCACGGCGGCTAGCGCGGGTTAATCTTCCACGCGCGCCGCGAGGGCACGGCGCGGCCCCTTGCTCGACGATCGGGCGTCGTCGTTCCTTCGCCTGTACGCCAACCGCCCGGGGGTCGCCGTGTCACTCCTCCTCTCGCTGTCGCGACTGATCGACCGCATTACCGAGCGCATCGGCCAGACGCTGTATTGGCTGATCCTGGTCACCGTCCTAATCAGCGCTGTCAACGCCGCCGTACGCAAGGCGTTCAACTACAGCTCGAACAGCTATCTCGAAGCCCAGTGGTACCTGTTTTCGGCGGTCTTCCTCCTCGGCGCCGGCTATACGCTTCTCCGCAACGAACACGTGCGTATCGACGTCATTTCGGGAAGGCTCTCCAGCCGCGCGCGGGCATGGATAGACATCTTCGGTACGCTGTTCTTCCTGCTGCCGATGGCGATCCTGATCGGCTGGCTCGGCTGGCCGGTGTTCGTCGATTCGTACGTGCGCGGGGAGGTATCGTCCAATGCAGGTGGGCTGATCATCTGGCCGGCGCGCCTGCTGGTGCCGGTCGGGTTCTTCCTGCTCGCGGTGCAGGGCATTTCCGAATTGATCAAGCGAGTCGCATTCCTGATGGGTCTGATCGCCGATCCGGCGGAAAAGCATGTTGAGAAGACTGCGGAGGAACAGCTCGCCGAAGACATACTTCGCGCGCGGGGCGAAGAATCGCTGGCCGCCGAAATCGCCGCCCAGGCGACGAAGCCCGACGGAGACAACCGATGAGCGCGCGAGCCGAAGGCAGCCCGCAGGGCCGTTCGCGCGCGATTCGGCAGGAGGCCGACGGCAGGTCGTTCGTCCTGCGCCAGGCGGTCAGTGAGGCCGAGCGATGACCGCCTTCTTGATCGCGAACATCGCGCCGCTGATGTTCGTGACGCTGATCGTGGTGCTTCTGATCGGCTACCCGGTCGCTTTTTCGCTGGCCGCCGTCGGTATCGCCTATGCGCTGCTCGGTATCCACCTCGGGCTGCTTACGCCCTCGCTCGTGCAAGCGCTGCCGGAGCGGGTCTGGGGCGTGATGTCGAACGACACGCTGCTCGCGGTGCCGTTCTTCACCTTCATGGGACTGATCCTCGAGCGGAGCGGCATGGCCGAGGATCTGCTCGACACCATCGGGCAGGTGTTCGGACCGGTGCGCGGCGGGCTCGCCTACGCCGTCATCTTCGTCGGTGCGTTGCTGGCCGCGACCACCGGCGTCGTCGCCGCGTCGGTCATTTCAATGGGCCTGATCTCGCTGCCGATCATGCTGCGCTACGGTTACGACCGGCGCTTTGCCAGCGGCGTCATCGCCGCGTCCGGTACGCTGGCGCAGATCATCCCGCCGTCGCTGGTGCTGATCATCATGGCCGACCAGCTCGGCAAGTCGGTCGGCGACATGTACGCCGGTGCATTCATCCCCGGCATCTCGCTCGCGATACTCTATGCGGTCTATGCATTCGGCGTGTGCACGGTAAAGCCGGCGTGGGCGCCGGCGCTGCCGCTGGAAGCGCGAACCTTGCGCGAGCCCAGCGGCGCGGGCGGCACCCGCTCGCTGCTGGTGCTTACGATCATCGCCGCCGCATCGGCGATCGTTTTCGCGCACTGGAAATACGGTCCGGACGATCCGACCGACGAAATGCTGGTCGTCGCGACCAGCGTCGGCACGGGCGTCGCCTTCATCGCCGCATCGCTCAATCGATTGTTCAAGCTGGGCCTGCTCTCGCGGCTTGCCGAACGCGTCGTCTTCGTGCTGATACCACCGCTGGCGCTGATCTTCCTGGTGCTCGGCACGATTTTCCTCGGCGTCGCGACACCGACCGAAGGCGGCGCGATGGGCGCGAGCGGCGCGCTGATCATGGCGGTGGCGCGCAACCGCCTGTCATGGAAGCTGATTCGCCAGGCGATGGACACGACGGCCAAGCTCTCGACGTTCGTCGTGTTCATCCTGGTCGGCGCGCGTGTGTTCAGCCTGACCTTCTATGGCGTCAACGGCCACGTCTGGGTCGAGCAGCTGCTCTTGCATCTGCCTGGCGGGCAGCTGGGCTTCCTGCTCGTCGTCAATATCCTGATCTTTTTCCTGGCGTTCTTCCTCGATTTCTTCGAGCTGTCGTTCATCGTCATTCCGCTGGTCGGCCCGGTCGCCGACAAGCTCGGCATCGACCTGATCTGGTTCGGCGTGCTGCTCGGCGTCAACATGCAGACCTCGTTCATGCATCCGCCATTCGGCTTTGCGCTGTTCTACCTGCGCAGCGTCGCGCCCGCGAAAGACTTCCTCGACAAGGTCACCGGCAGGCTGACCAAGCGCGTGACGACCGGTCAGATCTACTGGGGCGCGGTGCCGTTCGTGCTGATCCAGATCGTGATGATCGCACTGGTCATCAGTTTTCCGCAGATGGTGATGGTCTACAAGGCGAAGGAGAGGGCGTTCGACATCAACAAGATCCAGATTATCGTGCCGGAAGACCAAGCGGCGCCGGGCAACCAGCCGGCCGGGGGCAGTCCTGAAACCAACCAAAACATCGAGCAGGAGAACGCGGAAAAAGCCCTCGAAAAGGAGCTCGGGGGCGAAACGAAGGACCAAGGCAACCCGCCGAGCGAAAGCGCTCCCAGCAACCAACAGGACGACGCGGAAAAGGCGCTGCAAAAGGAGCTGGGCGGGACCAAGGCTCCCGAAGACAAGAAGTAATTCAAAAGAAAACGCCGGGCTATCGTGCCCGGCGCATGCTGATGCGATCCGGGCAGCAGCGCCCGGTTCGTGATCTTCTATTTGCGGGTAGCCAGCCGCTCCGCTGCAATCATGAAGTTGTCGAAGCGGTTTTCAGTGACGGCAAACCACGACACCTGCTCGGCGCGGAATGCCTTCCACGGCTCGTAGATTTTCTTGAATTTTGCGTTCTTGGTGGCGATATCGTCGTAGGTCTCGGTCGTCGCCTTGTAGCATGCCGCCAGAATTTCGTTCGAGAACGGCTGCAGCTTGACGCCGTTGCCGATCAGCCGCTTCAGCGCCGCCGGGTTGAGCGAATCGTACTTGGCCGTCATGTCCATATTCGCCTCGTAGCATGCGGCCTCGAATATCGCCTGGTAGTCCTTGGGCAGCGCCTCCCAGGCCTTGACATTGACGTAGCAATCGACTCCCGTGCTGCCTTCCCACCAGCCCGGATAGTAGTAATACTTCGCGATCTTGGCGAAGCCGAGCTTCTCGTCGTCATAGGGGCCGACCCATTCGGC
>PLYT01000072.1 GCA_003153475.1 Betaproteobacteria bacterium
AGCGCTTCGGCAAGGTGGTGGCGGTCGACAATGTCAGCCTGTCGGTCGAGGAGGGCGAGTTCTTCGCCCTGCTGGGCCCGTCGGGCTGCGGCAAGACGACGCTGTTGCGGATGATTGCGGGCTTCACGGCGCCTGACAGCGGCGACATCCTGATCGGCGGACAGAGCATGCAGCGCGTCGCACCGAATCGCCGTCCAGTCAATATGGTATTCCAGCAGCTGGCGCTCTTTCCGATGATGTCGGTGGGCGAAAATGTCGCGTTCGGTCTCGCGCGCCGCGGCGTCGGTCAGGCCGAGCGCAGACGCCGCGCCAATGCGATGCTCGACCGGGTGGGACTTTCCGGCGCGGCGGGCAAGCGCGTCGATGAACTCTCCGGCGGCCAGCGGCAGCGTGTCGCGATCGCGCGCAGCCTTGTGCTGGAACCCACGCTCTTGTTACTCGATGAACCGTTGGGCGCGCTCGACTTGAAGCTGCGCGAGCACATGAAGATCGAGTTGAAACAGCTGCAGGCGGCCTTCGGCACGACCTTCGTCTACATCACCCACGATCAGTCCGAGGCCCTCGTGCTCTCCGATCACGTCGCGGTCATGAACCACGGCCGCTTTGAGCAGCGCGGCAGCCCGCAGGAGCTCTACTACGAGCCGGCGACCGCGTTCGTCGCCGGTTTTGTCGGCGCCAACAACCGCATCGCAGGCCGCGTGACGCGCGCTGACGGCGAACTTGCGGAGCTTGCGACCGCGGACGGCTGGCGCGTGCAGGCGCGCAAAAGCGGCGCCATGGCGCAAGGCGATGCGGTCGTCGCGTTCGTGCGGCCGGAAGTCGCAAACCTTGAGCGCGAGGCGCAGCGGCTGCCCGACGCGCATGCGCGCTTTCGCGGCGAAGTGCAGAGCCTGCTCTTCGACGGCGCGAATTCCGCCGTGCTGCTCAGCGTGGAGGACAGCCGCTTCGAATTTCGGGTGGCACTGCCGCAGACGGGGCGCTTGGCGGATCTCAAGGTCGGCGAGCGCGTCTACTTCAGCTTCGATCCCGAGCGCGCGATCTGCTTTGCAGGCAGCGGCGGCGCGGCGGTGAATCATGGCTGAGGCGCAAGGGCCGAGCGGCTGGCAGCGGCGGCTCGTATTGACGCTGCTCCTTGCACCGGCCCTTCTGTGGCTCCTTAGCCTCATCGTGCTGCCGCACGTCGATCTCGCGTTCTTATCGTTTCGCGAGCGTATCGCCCCGCATCAGTATCGGCCGAGCCTCGATCAATACCGAACGTTCTTCGTCGAGCCGCTTTATTGGCAGGTATTCGTACGCACCGCGCTCCTCTCCGGGGTGGCGACCGCTTTGACGCTGGGTATTGCCTTCCCGATCGCCTGGGTCATCACGAAAGTGGCGCAGGGCAGGGCGAGTGCGCTTCTTTTTGTCGTCTGCCTGATACCGTTCTGGGTGAGCGAGACCGTGCGTGCGCTCGGCTGGCTCATCCTGCTGCGCGAGTCGGGCGTGCTGCCGGCGCTGCTCGTGAGACTTGGTATCACCGCCGTGCCGGTCGAACTTCTGTACCACGACGCGACCATCCTTGTCGGGCTCGTGTACACGTCGCTCCTCTTCATGGTGGTGCCGCTCGTCAGCAGCCTTGAGAGCCTCGAGAACTCTCTCATCGAGGCGGCGTACGACTTGGGCGCGAGCGGCTTTTCGATCTTGCGAAGCATCGTCATTCCGCATGCCGCGCCGGGCATCACGGCCGGGTGCATCGTGGTATTTATGCTGACCCTCGGCAATTACCTGACCCCGACCCTTCTCGGCGGCAAGAATTCGCAGTGGTTCACGGAGCTCATCTACACGCAGTTCATCGTGCGCTTCAACTGGGAGCAGGGCGCCGCTTTTGGTTTCCTTTTACTTGCGCTCTCCACCGCAATGGTCGCGCTCGGACTGCGCTTGAGCGGCCAGCGCTTTGTTGACGTCATGCGCCGCTCATGATCGCCTCCCTGCCCCGCCCCGCCTGGCTGCGCACCGCGACCGTGCTGTATGTTGCGGCCTTTCTCATTTTTCCGTTCCTGCCGCTCGTCATCGTCGCCGTGTTCGCCTTCAATAATGCGCCGTATCCCGCGCCGCCCTGGCGCGGCTTCACGCTCGACTGGTTTCTGGGGAACTCGAGGACCGGGCGCATCGGACTATTCGCCGATCGCGACTTGTTGGGCAGCATTTGGACCAGTTGCAGCGTCGCCGCCTGGGTTACGCTGTTGTCGGTATTGCTCGGCACCTGCAATGCGTTTCTCATCGAGCGGCAGCGCTTCGGCTGCAAACAGGCGCTCTCAGCCTTGATGTTGGCGCCTCTGGTCATTCCCGGAGTCATCCTCGGCATATCGATTCTCGCCTTCGCGAGCCGCCTCGCGGAGTTTGCCGACGATGTGTTTGGATTGGATGTGGACTTCCTGCGTCCCGGATTGCCGCTGGTCGTGCTCGGCCAATTCTCGTATATCGCGACCATCGCCACCCTCACCATCAGTGCGCGGCTGAGGCGCTTCGATCGCACCTTGGAGGAGGCGGCGTTGAACCTTGGAGCCTCCCGGCCCGCCGTGCTGCGCACCATCATCTTCCCCTACTTGCGTCCTGCCCTGTTGGGATCCGCCGCGATATCGTTTCTCATGTCTTTCGCGGACTTCAACACCACACTGATGTTGGTCGGCGCGGATTCGCCGTTAACCGTGATGATGTACGGCCGCATGCGCGAAGGCGCGAGCCCGGTGCTGAATGCTGTAAGCCTATTCCTGATGCT
>PLYT01000053.1:0-1463 GCA_003153475.1 Betaproteobacteria bacterium
AGCCAAAGCCGTGAAAGAGGGCGATGCGCCGGAGACCTGCCGCAACTGCGGCGCACCGATCAACGGCGCGTATTGCGCGGCTTGCGGCCAGGAGACTGCATTGCGCCTGCCGACGCTGCGCGAGTTCCTGCGTGAAGCCGCCGGGCGCTACGTGGCCTTCGACGGACGCTTCTGGCGCACGGTTTTCGCGCTACTGACGCGCCCGGGATTCCTGACGCGCGAATACCTCGCCGGGCGGCGCCGCCGTTATATCCGTCCGGCGCGCCTGTACCTGTTCGCGACGCTGATATTTTTCGCCGTGACGCGACTCCTGGTCGGGCCCATCGAAATTTTCGACATGCACGCCGACACGCCGGAGGAAAGCAAGTATCTTCCGCCCGACAAAGGTTTCAATCTGCAGGTCGATCGGGACGATGTACTCGGATCGCCGGCGTTGCAGAAGCGCTGGAACCGTTTCAACAATCTGAGCAAGAATGAAAAGGCCGAGCAGCTCGGCGAGGGCGTGCTGCGCTACGCGCCGTATGCGATGTTCGTGCTGCTGCCGGCATTCGCGCTGCTGCTGAAGCTCGTCTATCTCGGTCGCCGCCGGACGCATCCGCGTCGTCCGCGGCTTTTAGGCGAGCACCTGGTCTTCGCGGCCTACGATCACGCCTTTGTCTTCGTCGCGGCGACGGTGATGCTGCTGGTGCTCGGCCGCGCTCGGGCGGTAACGATCGGCTTCTTGATCGTCGCGCTCTATCTGCTGTTGTCGATGCGAAGCGTCTACGGCGGCTCCTGGACAGGACTGCTGCTGCGGGCGTTCGTCCTTTTTATGTCGTATACGGTGCTGGTCGGGCTGGCGACGGCCGGGTTGGTCGTGGCTGCAATTCTGCTGCGCTGAGGTCAATAGTTGAGTGATTCTGTCGGATATGGCAACATCATCGTATGTTCGACCGACTCCGTGAAGACATCGCCGTCGTATTCGAGCGCGATCCCGCCGCACGCACCTCCTGGGAGGTGCTGACCTGCTATCCGGGACTGCATGCGCTGGTATGGCACCGCGCCGTGAGCAACCGCCTCTGGCGCGGCGGCGCGCGCTGGCTGGCGCGGTGGCTGTCGCACTGGGCGCGCTGGCTGACCGGCATCGAGATCCACCCCGGCGCGACCATCGGCCGGCGGGTGTTCATCGACCACGGCATGGGCGTCGTCATCGGCGAAACGGCTGAAATCGGCGACGACTGCACGCTCTACCACGGCGTTACCCTGGGCGGGACCTCATGGAACGCGGGCAAGCGGCACCCGACGTTGGGCCGCGCCGTCGTCCTGGGTGCCGGCGCCAAGGTCCTGGGACCGATCCTGGTCGGCGACGGGGCCAAGGTCGGATCCAACGCGGTAGTCGTGCGGGATGTTCCCGCCGGCGCGACAGCGGTCGGCATCCCGGCACGCATTCTGACCGGCGATGATGCGGTCCGGCGCGAGGCCCA
>PLYT01000053.1:1496-11805 GCA_003153475.1 Betaproteobacteria bacterium
AACCGTGAAAACAGGGCGGCAACCGGGGGAAGAAGGCGGGCGATCATGAGACTTACGACCAAAGGACGCTTCGCCGTGACGGCGATGATTGACGTGGCGATGCACAGCGGCAAGGGACCGGTGACCCTGGCGGCTGTCTCGGAGCGGCAGAGGATTTCGCTGTCGTACCTCGAGCAATTGTTTGGCAAGCTGCGGCGGTACGGTCTGGTCGACAGCGTGCGCGGGCCCGGCGGCGGCTACAACCTTGCGCGCGACGCGACCACGGTTTCGGTCGCCGACATCATCCTCGCGGTCGACGAGCCGATCGATGCGACCCAGTGCGGCGGCAAGGAAAACTGCCTGAACGACAGGCGATGCATGACGCACGAGCTCTGGGCGAGCCTCAACACGCACATCTTCTCGTTCCTGCAGTCGGTGTCGCTCGAGCAGCTGGTGCGGCAGCAGGACAAGCCCGAAGTCAACGTGCTGCAGGACCATCGCGCTCTGGCCGGCAAGAAGCCCGAGCCGGCGCCGGTACTTTAGAGCCACTCGAGACCACGATGAAAAAACCGATTTATCTCGACTATTCGGCGACGACGCCGGTGGATCCGCGCGTCGCGGCGAAAATGATTCCGTACCTGACCGAGCATTTCGGCAACCCGGCCTCGCGCTCGCATTCGTTCGGCTGGGAAACCGAAAAGGCCGTCGAGGAAGCGCGCGACGAAGTCGCCAGGTTGGTCCATTGCGATCCGAAGGAGCTGGTCTGGACCTCCGGCGCGACCGAATCGATCAACCTGGCACTCAAGGGTGCTGCGCATTTTTACAAGGACAAGGGCAAGCACCTCATCACTGTCAAGACCGAGCACAAGGCGACGCTCGACACGATGCGCGAGCTCGAGCGCGACGGCTTCGAAGTCAGTTATCTGGACGTCAAGCCGGACGGGCTGCTCGACCTTGAGGCATTCAAGGCGGCGCTGCGCGCGGATACGATCGTGGTCTCGGTAATGTTCGTCAACAACGAGATCGGCGTCATCCAGGACATTCCGGCGATAGGCGAGATCTGCCGCAGCCGCGGCATCATCTTCCACGTCGACGCTGCGCAGGCGACCGGCAAGGTGCCGGTGGACCTGGGTGCGCTGAAGGTCGACCTGATGAGCTTCTCGGCGCACAAGACCTACGGCCCGAAAGGCGTCGGCGCGCTGTTCGTCCGCCGCAAGCCGCGCGTGCGCATCGAGGCCCAGATGCACGGCGGCGGCCACGAGCGCGGGATGCGGTCGGGCACGCTGGCGACGCACCAGATCGTCGGCATGGGCGAGGCTTTCCGCCTTGCGCGTCTCGAGATGGCGACCGACAACGATCGGATACGCATGCTGCGCGACAAGCTGTGGCAGGGTCTGTCGCAAATCGAGGAAGCACATCTCAACGGTGACCTCGAGCACCGCGTTCCTCACAACCTGAACGTCAGCTTCAACTTCGTCGAAGGCGAGAGCCTGATCATGGCGATCAAGGACGTCGCGGTCTCGTCGGGCTCGGCATGCACGTCGGCCTCGCTCGAGCCTTCGTACGTGCTGCGCGCGCTGGGGCGTAGCGACGAACTGGCGCACAGTTCGATTCGTTTCACCGTCGGCCGCTTCACGACCGAGGAAGAAGTCGACTACACGATCGATCTGTTGAAACGCAAGATCGACAAGTTGCGTGAGCTCTCACCGCTGTGGGAAATGCACAAGGAAGGGATCGATCTGGATACAGTTGTGTGGGCGGCGCATTGATGCGCGGGATCGATCCCTGGGTTATTGCGTCAGCGGAGCCGACGCATTAACTGTCCGGATTCAAGCTGCGGCTTCGCCGCCCCTCAATCCGGACAAGGTTGAAAGCAGGACACTGAAGTTTTTTGGAGACTCGAATGGCATACAGCGACAAAGTATTGGATCACTACGAAAACCCGCGCAACGTCGGCTCGTTCGCCAAGGACGATGATGCGGTCGGGACCGGCATGGTCGGCGCGCCGGCCTGCGGCGACGTGATGAAGCTTCAGATCCGCGTCGGCGCCGACGGACGCATCGAGGATGCCAAGTTCAAGACCTACGGTTGCGGCTCGGCGATCGCCTCGTCGTCGCTGGTCACCGAATGGGTCAAGGGCAAGACGCTCGACCAGGCGCTGACGATCAAGAATACGCAGATCGCCGAAGAGCTCGCGCTGCCGCCGGTCAAGATTCACTGCTCGATCCTGGCCGAAGACGCGATCAAGGCGGCGGTGGCCGATTACAAGAAAAAGCACGTCGAGGGCGACGAACCCGCCGCCGCCGGCATTGCGCCGCGCGTTGCGGCCTCGGCCTGAATCGGCAAGGATCAGATAAGCGAATGGCAATCACTCTGACCGAGAGCGCGGCCAAGCATGTCGCCGGCTTCCTGCAGAAGCGCGGCAAGGGCGTCGGCCTGCGTCTGGGCGTGCGCACGACCGGGTGTTCCGGCCTTGCGTACAAGCTCGAGTTCGTCGATGAAATCAAGGCCGAGGATCTCCGTTTCGAAAGCCACGGCATCAATGTCGTCGTCGACCCGAAAAGCCTGCCGTATCTCGACGGCACCGAGCTCGATTTTGCGCGCGAGGGGCTCAACGAGGGATTCAAGTTCAACAATCCGAACGTAAAGGACGAATGCGGCTGCGGCGAGTCCTTCAACGTCTAGCCGCCGCAAGAAACCGCGCCATCCGTTGTCGCGCGCCCTCGCCGTACCGTTGTTGTACTGTCTCGGGCGCGCTCCTAGGCTGACGCGGTTTTCGCGACGGCGCACGCCGCGCCGAGCCGCCATCGAAAATCCGAGACGGCACTCAGTGATCGCCCAGTGATCGACTTCTCTCAGGACTATTTCGCGCTGTTCGGGCTGCCGCCGCGCTATCGTTGCGACGCGGCGCGGCTGGACGCGGCTTATCGCGCGCTGCAGACCGAGGTGCACCCGGACCGCTTCGCCGCCGCCGGTGAAGCCGAGCGCAGGCTGGCGCTGCAGTCGTCGGCTCGTGTCAACGAGGCCTACCGCGCGCTCAGGGACCCGGTCGGGCGCGCACAGTATCTGCTTTCGCTGCACGGCGTCGACGCCACCGCGGAGACCGATACGGCGTTGCCCCTCGATTTTCTCGAACGCCAGCTCGAACGGCGCGAGGCGGTCGATGACGCCCGGATCGCGCGCGACTCGACCCGGCTGGAAGCGCTGCTTGCCGAGGTGCGCGCCGAGATCGCCGCGCTCGAGCCGGCGCTGGCCGATACGCTGGATGCACGGCAGAGCTGGGAATCGGCGCGCGCGAGCGTACGCGAGCTGCAGTTTCTGTCCAAGCTCGCCGCCGACATCGATGCGGCGATCGGCGGTATCGAAGACTGATGGCTCTGCTGCAGATTGCCGAACCGGGACAAGCACCGGAGCCGCACCGGCAGCGGCTCGCGGTGGGCATCGACCTCGGCACGACCAATTCGCTGGTCGCGACCGTTCGCGACGGCAGCGCCGACGTGCTAGCTGACGCCCAAGGGCGCCGCCTGCTGCCGTCAATCGTGCGCTACGCGCCAGAAGGCGTGGAGGTCGGATATGCCGCGCAGGCGGCGCAGATCACCGATCCGCAGAACACGATCGTCTCGGTCAAGCGCATGATGGGGCGGGCCTTGCCCGATCTCGCCGATGCGCGCCGCTTTCCCTACCGCTTTGTCGATGCGGCGGGCATTGTGCAGATCGCCACGCGCGCCGGCATCCGGACGCCGGTCGAAATTTCGGCCGAGATTCTCGGCGCGCTGCGCGAGCGGGCGGAAAAAAGCCTGGGTGGTGCGCTGGATGGCGCGGTCGTCACCGTGCCCGCCTATTTCGACGATGCGCAGCGCCAAGCGACCAAGGACGCGGCCCGGCTCGCCGGTCTCAATGTGCTGCGCCTGCTGAACGAGCCGACGGCGGCCGCGATCGCCTACGGGCTCGACAACGCTTCCGAAGGAATCTACGCCGTCTACGATCTCGGCGGCGGCACGTTCGACTTGTCGATATTGAAGCTTTCGCGCGGCGTTTTCGAGGTGCTCGCCACGGCCGGCGACACGGCGCTGGGCGGCGACGACTTCGACCATCGCATCTATTGCTGGGCGCTGGAGACGACGGGTACCGGGCCCGTATCGCCCGGCGATACACGGATGCTGATGGCCAGGGCCCGGGAGGTCAAGGAGACGCTGACCTCGCAGCATGAAGTCGCCTTCACTGCTTCGCTGCAAACGGGCGAGACGATCGCCGCGACCCTCACTGCTTCCGAGTTCGAATCGATCACGCAAACGCTGGTTGCGAAGACGCTCGCGCCGGTCCGAAAGGCACTGCGCGACGCAAGGCTGACGCCCGCCGATATCAAAGGCGTGGTGATGGTCGGCGGTGCGACGCGCATGCCGCACATCCAGCGGGCGGTCGCCGAGTTTTTCGGCCAGGCACCGCTCAACAATCTGAATCCGGACGAGGTCGTCGCACTTGGTGCCGTGATCCAGGCCAATGTGCTGGCCGGCAACCGCGCAAGGGACGAGGATTGGCTTTTGCTCGATGTGATTCCGCTTTCGCTTGGACTCGAGACGATGGGCGGCCTTACCGAAAAAATCGTCCCGCGCAACGCGACGATACCGATCGCCCGCGCCCAGGAATTCACGACCTTCAAGGACGGACAAACGGCGATGGCGCTCCATGTCGTGCAGGGCGAGCGCGAACGGGTCGCCGACTGTCGTTCGCTGGCGCGCTTCGAATTGCGCGGCATTCCGCCGATGGTCGCCGGTGCCGCACGCATCAAGGTGACATTCCAGGTCGACGCCGATGGCCTGCTGTCGGTGGCCGCGCGCGAGCAGACGACCGGCGTCGAGGCGTCGATCGTCGTCAAGCCCTCGTACGGGCTCTCCGACGCCGAGATCGCGCGCATGCTGCAGGAGTCGTTCGCCAACGCCGCGCCGGACATGGTTGTGCGTGCTCTGGCCGAAGCCCGGGTCGAGGCCGAGCGTATCGTCGACGCGACCGAAGGAGCGCTGCGTTCCGACGGCGATCTGCTTACTGCCGCCGAACGCATCCCGATCGAGCACGCGCTTGCCGCCGTTCACCGCGTGGCCGGCCAGGACGATCATCATGTGCTCGCCGCCGCAGTCGCCGCGCTGAACGCGGCAACCGAGGAGTTCGCCGCCCGCCGCATGAACCGCGGCGTCGAACGTGCGCTGACAGGCCGCAGCGTCGATGCGCTGGGCTAGCGGATAGCGCAATGACCCAAATTGTCGTGCTGCCGCACGCGGAACTCTGTCCCGAGGGTAAGACCTTCGAGGCGACCGAAGGCGAGTCGATCTGCGACAATCTGCTCGATCAGAAGATCGAGATCGAGCACGCCTGCGAAAAATCGTGTGCGTGCACGACCTGCCATGTCATCGTGCGCGAGGGCTTTGATTCGCTGTCGCCGTCGTCGGAAGACGAGGACGACCTGCTCGATCGCGCGTGGGGCCTGACACCGGTGTCGCGACTGTCGTGTCAGGCCAAGGTCGGCAAGAGCAAGCTGGTCATCGAGATTCCGAAGTACACGATCAACTACGCCAAAGAGGCGACCAAATGAAGTGGGTTGACTCGCGCGACATCGCGATCGCGCTGGCCGAGCGCCATCCGGACGTCGATCCCGCGACGGTGCGCTTCACCGATCTGCACCGCTGGGTGATCGAGCTGCCCGGCTTCGACGACGACCCCAGGCACTCGGGCGAAAAGATACTCGAGGCCATCCAGATGCTGTGGATCGAGGAGAGCGAAGAATGAACCCCGCACCGATGCCGTTGATCAGCGCGCTCTATACCGGCGTGTTCGCGCTGCTGCTGGTGGTACTTGCGCTGCTGGTGTCGCTCCGGCGTCACCGCACGGGGATCGGTCTCGGCGCGGGCGGCGATGCCCAGCTCGAGCGGTCGATTCGCGTGCACGCCAATGCGGTCGAGTGGGGACTGCCGGTGTTGCTGCTGCTGCTGGTCGCCGAGGAGAACCGCGCGTCGCCGCTGCTGTTGCATGTCTGCGGCATCGCATTCATCCTGGCGCGCGTCATGCATGCGGCCGGATTGTCGCGCGTCAGCGGGAAATCGGCGGGCAGGTTCGCAGGCATCGTCTTGACCTGGCTGGTGCTCATCGTGCTCGCGGTGTGGAACATCGTCGCGTTCCTGCGCCCGGCGCTGGCCTAGCCGACTTCTGGCTACACGAAAAGATTCAGCACGGCGTCCAGCCCGCAGTGGTCGATCGCGTAGGTGGTGCGGGCGCGCACGACGGGTTTGGCGTGGTAGGCGACGCTGACGTCGGCCGCTTCCAACATCGGCAGATCGTTTGCGCCGTCACCGATCGCTACGGCGAGGCCGCCGTCGGCAACAAGCGCCGCGCGCACGCGATTGAAGCAGGCGGCTTTCGCCTCGGCGTCGACGATCGGCCCGGTGAGGCGGCCGGTGAGTTTGCCGCCGGCGATCTCCAAGGTGTTTGCGCAGGTATGGTCCAGTCCGAGGCGAGCCTTGAGTCGCTCGGTGAAAAAGGTGAAACCGCCCGAAACCAGGAGTGACTGCGCGCCGACCTCGCGCATGCCGGCCAGCAGGCGTTCGGCGCCCGGAGAAAGCTCGAGCCGCTCGTCGTAGACGCGTTGCAAAGCGGCGACGTCCAGCCCGGCGAGGAGCGCCACGCGACGCGTCAGGCTTTGGCGGAAATCGATTTCACCGCGCATCGCGCTTGCCGTGATCGCGGCAACCGTCTGCCTGATGCCCAGCATGTCGGCGATCTCATCGACGCATTCGATCGTGATCAGCGTCGAGTCCATGTCCATCGCCACCAGCCGGACTCGATCGAGTCGTTGTCGTGGTGCGACGATCGCGCAATCCAGCGCCGCTTGCGCGCAGTATGCGGCGACCTCTGTCGAATTGCCGGCCGGCATGAGCGCGAATGCCTGGTCGGCGCTTCGCGAGCACGCGTCGATGCGTTCGGCGCCGGCGAGCTTGGCCAACGCCTTGAGCGCCGGCGTGTCGATGTCGGCCGCCTGCACGACCAGGCGGGTGGCTTCGGCGTCGCGTCCGGTCATCGTCGCACCTCGGGCGGTAGAGCCGGGAGGAGGACTGAGGATCGTCGCATCGGTCGGAAAATGTCGGGGGTCGGGCCACCGGCAGTTCGTGTCGGCATGATGATAGTGCTATCGCTTCTACTCCGCGGTGCGGGCGCGGGGTATTATATGTGTTCAACTAGTACGACGAGGAGAAAACCATGTCACTGCGTTTAGGCGACACCGCCCCCGACTTCACCCAGGAATCCAGCGAGGGCCCGATCAGCTTTCACAAATGGCTGGGCGACAGCTGGGGCGTCCTGTTTTCGCATCCTGCCGATTTCACGCCGGTGTGCACGACCGAGCTCGGCTTGACGGCCAAGCTCAAGGACGAGTTCGCCAAGCGAAACGTCAAGGTGATCGCGCTGTCGGTCGATCCGGTCGAATCGCACAAGAAATGGATCAACGACATCAACGAGACGCAGCACACGACGGTCAACTTTCCGATCATCGCCGATGCCGATCGCAAGGTCGCGAACCTGTACGACATGATCCATCCGAACGCCAGCGCGACGGCGACGGTGCGCTCGCTGTTCGTCATTGATCCGAAAAAGGTGATCCGACTGATCATCACCTATCCGGCGTCGACCGGACGCAACTTCGACGAAGTGCTGCGCGTGATCGATTCGCTGCAATTGACCGAATATCACAGCGTAGCGACGCCGGGCAACTGGAAGAACGGCGACGACGTCGTGATCGTGCCGTCGCTGCAGGATCCCGAAGTGCTCAAGCAGAAATTCCCCAAGGGCTTCAAGACGCTGCGGCCGTACCTGCGCATGACGCCGCAGCCCAACCGCTAAGGCGAGGCTCAACGAATGACGCGTCAAGGCTTGCGGCTCTGGCGCGTTTTCTTTTTTGGGCCGGCGGCAGCGGTGACGTCGTCGCCGGCCAGCACGAAATCGATCTTGGTCGACTCGAGATCGACCCGGGCGACCTTCACCATGATGCGGTCGGCAAGCCGGTAGACCTTGCCGCTGCGCTCGCCGTTCATCGCGTGACGCACCGCGTCGTAATGGAAGTAGTCGTTGCCGAGCTCGGTCACGTGGACGAGGCCGTCGACGTTGAGGCCGTCCAGCGTGACGAACAGGCCGAAGTGTGTGACGCCGCTGACCGTCCCTGTGAATATCTCGCCGACCTTGTCCTGCATGAAATAGCATTTGAGCCAGTTTTCGACGTCGCGGGTCGCGTCGTCCGCGCGCCGCTCGGTCAGCGAGCAGTGCACGCCCAGCTCCGACCAGCTCGCCCCCGCCGGCTGGTAGCGCCTGCCGGCAAGGCAGGCCTTGATGCTGCGATGTATCAGCAAATCGGGATAGCGCCGGATCGGCGAGGTGAAGTGCGTATAAGCATCGTAACCCAGGCCGAAGTGGCCTTCGTTGTCGGGGCTGTAGACCGCCTGCTGCAGCGAGCGCAGCAGCACCGTCTGCAGCAGATTGAAATCGGGCCGCCCCTTGATTTGCGCAAGCAGCTTCGCATAATCGGCCGGCGTCGGAGATTCACCGCCGCCGATCGACAGGCCGGAGCCGGCGAGAAACTCCTTCAGCGCGGTGAGCTTTTCCGGCGTTGGCCCTTCGTGCACCCGGTAGAGGGCCGGCTGCTTTTGCTGGAGCAGGTATGCGGCGGCGCACACGTTGGCCGCCAGCATGCATTCCTCGATCAGCTTGTGCGCATCGTTGCGCATGACCGGAACGATCGTGTCGATCTTGCCGCTCGCGTCGAACTTGAGCTCGAGCTCGATCGTCTCGAAGTCGATCGCGCCACGGCGCGCGCGCGCTGCCGCAAGCACCTTGTACAGCGCGTACAGATTCTCGAGCTGCGGCAGCACCGCGAGCGCGTTCTTCGTCCTCGTCCTCGGTTGCGACAGCCAGTCCCACACCTGGTTGTAGGTGAGCCGTGCGCGCGAATGCATGACCGCCGGAAAGAACTTGTAGCTTTGGATCTCGCCGTCGGCGCTGATCGCCATCTCGCAGGCCATGCACAGCCGGTCCACTGACGGCTTGAGCGAGCAGAGCTCGTTCGACAGCTGCTCGGGCAGCATCGGGATCACGCGCCGCGGAAAATAGACCGACGTGCCGCGGTCGCGGGCGTCGCCGTCGAGAGCGTCGCCGTCGGCGACATAGTGACTGACGTCGGCGATGGCGACGATCAGGCGGAACGCCTTGGCGGTGCGCTCGCAATAGACGGCGTCGTCGAAATCACGCGCGGTTTCGCCGTCGATCGTTACCAGCGACAGCGCCGTCAAATCGGTGCGACGCGCACGATCTGCCTTCTGCACTTCCTGCGGAAAGCGTGCCGCCTGCCGCTGCGCGGGCGTGGAGAAGCGGTACGGCAGATCATGCTTCCGCAGCGCGATCTCGATCTCCATCCCGGGATCCGTGTAGTTGCCCAGCACCTCGATCACTTTCGCCAGTGCTTCGCGATGCGCCGACGGCTGCTCGATCACTTCGGCGACGATAACCTGCCCGGGCTTGGCGCTGCCGCGCATGTCGGGCGGGATCAGAATGTCCTGGCTGATGCGCTTGTTCTCCGCGACCAGATACCAGATGCCGCGCTCTTCGTAGACGCGGCCGACGATTTCGCGATTGGCGCGTTCGAGCACGTCGACGATCGCGCCTTCCGGCCGCCCGCGGCGGTCGACGCCGATCAGCCGCGCGGTGGCGCGATCGCCGTGCAGCGTCTTGTGCATCTCTTTCGGTGACAGGAACAGATCCGGGCCGCCGTCATCCGGAACGAGAAAGCCGAATCCGTCGGGGTGGCCCTGCACCGTTCCTGTCACGAGGTCGAGCTTGGCGACGACGCAAAGCTGGCCTTTCCGGTTGGTCATCAGCTGGCCATCGCGCTCCATCGCCGCCAGACGGCCGGCAAACGCTTCGCGCTCGGCGTCGCCCACGACGCCGAGCAGCTGGCGGAGCTGTTCGGCCGGCATCGGTACGCCCTGCTCGCGCAGTGCCTGCAGGATCTGTTCGCGCTCCGGAATCACGATGTCGTCGCAAGAGCGGCGGGCGCGTCGACCGGACGGCGCGTCGCCGGCGGGCGTCGCGCTGGAGCCGGGTCGACGCGAAGGCGCCGGCGCGTGATCGCGCGGCGTCGCTAGTTCATTGCTTGCAGTCTTCGGTCCGGCGCGGAAAGCGCCGGCGCTGCGTTGCTTCTTTGACAAGAAAGTCACTCTTTCGTAAAATTATCGGCTAGTCTGACACATAGCCCTCGGTACAGCCCTTGGTACGCCCAGATGGCGGAATTGGTAGACGC
>PLYT01000087.1 GCA_003153475.1 Betaproteobacteria bacterium
TGACGCCGACCGTCTCCAAGAGCAAGACCTGCCTCCTCTTCATCAACCAGATTCGCCTAAAGATCGGCGTCATGTTCGGCAACCCGGAGACCACGACCGGCGGCAACGCGCTCAAGTTCTATGCCTCGGTGCGCCTCGACATCCGCCGCATCGGCTCGATCAAGCGCGGCGAGGAAGTCGTCGGCAACGAGACGCGGGTCAAGGTCGTCAAGAACAAGATCGCGCCGCCGTTTCGCGAGGCCTTGTTCGACATTCTCTACGGCGAAGGCATTTCCCGCGAGGGCGAGATCATCGAGTTGGGTGTCACGCATAACGTCATCGAGAAGTCCGGCGCCTGGTATGCGTACGGCGGCGACAAGATCGGCCAGGGCAAGGACAACACGCGCGAGTGGCTGCGGGAGCACCAGGACGTCGCCGCCGAGATCGAAGCGAAGATTCGTGCCATCGTCGGCGTGCCGGTCGCCGGCTCGGCGCGTCCGCCACTTGCCGCGGACGCGTAGCGCGCGAACATTTCGCGATCGTTTCGTTGAGGGCGGGCAAACCGGTCTCGCTGAAGGCGCAGGCGGTCCGCCTGCTGGCGCGCCGCGAATACGCGCGCGTCGACCTCGAGCAGCGCCTGCTGGCCAAGGGCGCCACGCGCGACGAGATCGCTGCGGTGCTCGACGAGCTTTCCGCGCAGGGTCTGTTGTCGAACGAGCGCTATGCGCACGCGCTGGTGGCGCAGAAGTCGGGAAGCTACAGCCGTCGAAGCATCCGCGGTGAGCTCAAACGCAAGGGTTTAAGCGGCGAGTCAATCGAGGGCGCGCTGGGCGATGCGCGGATCGAGGACGATGCCGCGTTGCTCGCGCTGTGGCAGCGCCGCTTCGGGACAGCGCCCGTGAACGACAAAGAAAAGGCCCGGCAGATTCGTTTTTTGCAGTCGCGCGGCTTCGAGCTCTCCGCCATTTTCAAGCTGCTGCGAACGCTCGCACCCTGACGGCGCCGGCGCGCGCAGTCCTGTGCTAACATATTGAATTTTCAGTGGGTCGCGTTGGGTTCCGGCTTGCCGCCCAAGCCCTCGCCCTCGCCAATCGCCGCGATGAAAGCCAACGACATCCGCCGCAAGTTTCTCGACTATTTCGCCGCGAACGGGCACACGATCGTTCCGTCGGCTTCGCTCGTTCCGGCCAACGACCCGACGTTGCTGTTCACCAACAGCGGCATGGTCCAGTTCAAGGATGTGTTTCTCGGCACCGAGACGCGCAGCTACGTCCGCGCCGCCGACGTCCAGCGCTGCCTGCGCGCCGGCGGCAAGCACAACGATCTNNACGTTTTTCGAAATGCTGGGCAACTGGTCTTTCGGCGACTACTTCAAGCGCGATGCCATCAAGTACGCGTGGGATCTGCTGACCAACGTCTACGGGCTGCCGCCGGACAAGCTCTGGGTCACCGTCTACCATACCGACAACGAGGCCTACGACGTGTGGGCTGACGAAATCCGCGTGCCGCGCGAGCGCATCGTACGGATCGGCGACAGCAAGGGCTCGCCGTACGCATCGGACAACTTCTGGCAGATGGCCGACACCGGTCCGTGCGGACCCTGCAGCGAGATCTTCTACGATCACGGCCCGGAAATCGCCGGTGGCCCGCCGGGCTCGGCCGAAGCCGAGGGCGACCGTTACATCGAGATCTGGAACCTCGTGTTCATGCAATTCGATCGCGACGCGAAAGGCGTGCTCTCGCCGTTGCCCAAGCCCTGCGTTGACACCGGCATGGGTCTGGAGCGGCTGGCCGCCGTGCTGCAGCACGTGCACAGCAATTACGAGATCGATCTGTTCCAGGACCTGATCAAGGCGGCCGCGGCATTGACGCACGCGGGCGATCTGAAGTCCCCATCGCTCAACGTCATCGCCGATCACATCCGTGCCTGCGCGTTCCTGATCGTCGACGGCGTCATTCCGGGCAACGAAGGCCGCGGCTATGTGTTGCGGCGGATCATTCGCCGCGCCATCCGCCACGGTTATCAGCTCGGACAACAGAAGCCCTTTTTCCACAAGCTGGTGCCGGAGCTCTCGCGCCTGATGGGTGATGCCTATCCGGAGCTGCCGCAAAAGCAGGCTTACGTCGTGCAAGTGCTGCAGGCCGAGGAGGAGCGCTTTGCCGAGACGCTCGAGCACGGCATGAAGATTCTCGAGGCCGCGCTCGTCGAAGCGCGCAAGTCCGGATCGAAGGTGCTGCCGGGAGACACCGCATTCACGCTGTATGACACCTACGGCTTTCCGCTTGACCTCACCGCCGACGTCTGCCGCGAGCGCGGCATCGGCGTCGACCAGGCAGGGTTCGACGCGGCAATGGACAAGCAGCGCGGACGCGCGCGCGCCGCCTCCGGCTTCAAGATGGCCGAGGGATTGAGCTATACCGGCGCCAAGACGCTGTTCGATGGCTACGACACGCTGTCCGAAGAGAGCCGGGTGGTCGCGCTCTACCACGAGGGCAGCGCGGTCGATTCGCTTTCCGCCGGGCAGGAGGGCGTCGTCGTCCTGAACCGCACGCCGTTCTACGCCGAGTCGGGCGGCCAGGTAGGCGATCGCGGCGAACTTTCGCGCACCGGCGCCTGCCTCACGCTTTTCTCCGTGCACGACACGCAAAAGATCCAGCCCGACGTCTTCGGCCACCACGGCGAAGTCAAGAACGGCGAGCTCAGGATCGGGGACACCGTGGTCGCGGCGGTCGATGCTCATGCACGGGCACGCTCCGCCTGGAACCATTCGGCGACACACCTGATGCACGCGGCATTGCGCCGCGTGCTGGGCGATCACGTGCAGCAAAAAGGCTCGCTGGTCGACCCGTACCGCACGCGCTTCGACTTTTCGCATCCGCAGCCGATGATCGACATCGAGATCCGCACGGTGGAAGCGCTGGTGAACCGCGCGATCCGCGCCAATTACCCGGTCGAGGCGCGATTGATGAAGTACGACGACGCAATCAAATCGGGCGCGATGGCGCTGTTCGGCGAGAGATACGGCGACGAGGTCCGCGTGCTCAGCATGGGCGATTTCTCGACTGAGCTTTGCGGCGGCACGCACGTGTCGCGCACCGGTGACATCGGCTTTTTCAAGATCGTGTCGGAAGCCGGTGTCGCCGCAGGCATACGCCGCGTCGAAGCAGTCACCGCCGAAGGCGCGCTCGCCTACACGCACGAGATCGAGGCGAAATTGAACGAGGCGGCGCGCGTGTTGAAGGCGTCGCCGAACGACGTCGCCACCAAAATCCAGCAGATGCAGGACAACGTGCGCGCGATCGAAAAGGAGCTCGCCCGCGTCAAGGGGAGGCTTGCGTCGAGCCAGGGCGGCGACCTGTCGGCGCAGGCGGTCGAAGTCAACGGCCATGGCGGACCGATCCGCGTCCTCGCCGCAACGATCGAGGGCGCGGATGCCAAGGTGCTGCGCGAGACGCTCGATCAGCTCAAGGGACGGTTCAAATCGGCGGCCATCGTGCTGGGGTCGACCGAGGGCGGCAAAGTGACGTTGATCGCCGGGGTCACGTCCGACCTGACCGCGAAGATCAAGGCCGGCGATCTGGTCAACCACGTCGCGACGCAGGTTGGCGGCAAGGGCGGCGGCCGGCCCGACATGGCACAGGCGGGAGGCACCGACGCCGCTGCGCTGCCCGCGGCGCTCGCCAGCGTTCGTGGCTGGGTCGAGCAGCGCCTGTAGGCTGCGCGGGCGTCGCGTCTGCGCAAGAGAAAAAGTTGAGCTTGCGCGCCGGCATCACCCTCGAGCAACTCACGAACCGCGGCGCAGGCTTTCTGCCCGGGCTGATCGGCGTGCGGTTCACCGCANNGCGACGGTCATCGCGCTGGCCGACACCGCTTGCGGCTATGGCTGCCTCGCGCATCTGCCCGCCGGCGCGGACAACTTCACGACGGTCGAGCTCAAGAGCAATTTTCTCGGGACCGTGCGTGCGGGCACGATAGCCTGCGTCGCGACGCCGGTCCATCTGGGCAATGCGACCCAGGTCTGGGATGCGCTGGTTAGCGATCGCGCGACCGGCAAGAAGATCGCGCTGTTCCGCTGTACGCAGATGGTGTTGTGGCCGCGCAACAAGTGACCCAGGCCCGCCAAATCTGACGCTGCGCGTAAGCCGTTGCCGCCGTCATCAACCGTTCATTCTTCGTCAAGTGCCTCACATCGGGCCGCCGCGCCGATGCCGGGCGGGCACCCTATGATGGCGGCCAATTGTCGGGCAAGGTCCCTCGGGTTCCCTGTACCCGGCCCGGAATCTCGATAACTCAAAGGAAGGCAGGCAAGGCAATGTTGATCAAATCATGGCGCGGAATCGCCGCGCTCGCGTTGACCGCCGTGGTCCTGGCGGGCGCGATGCCGGCGCACGCTGACGGCATTACCAGCGAGCAGGCACAACAGATCCTCGACGAGCTCAAGGCGATCCGCAAGGCCGTCGAGCAAGGCGGCGCCCAAGGCGCAGGTCAAGCGGCGCCGGCGCCTGACGACAAGGTCAGCATGGCCGCCCCGACCGGTGGCTTCAGCGAGGGCAAGGCGAATGCACCGCTGGTGCTGGTCGAATATACCGACTACCAGTGCCCGTTCTGCCAGCAGTTCCACAACACCGCGTATGCGCAGATCAAGGCCAATTACATCGATACCGGCAAGGTCCGCTTTATCAGCCGCGACTTTCCGCTCGACTTCCACGAAAATTCCCGGCGCGGCGCCAATGCCGCACGTTGCGCTGCCGAGCAGGGCAAGTTCTGGGAGCTGCGGCACGCAATGATCGTCAACGCGAGTCAGCTGCAGCAGGACAAGATCACGAGCTATGCGGCCAACGTGAAATTGGACATGGCCAAGTTCCAGTCGTGCGTCGCCGCGGACAAGTTCAAGGCGGCGATCGACAAGGATATCGCCGAAGGCACCGCCGCAGGCGTCAACGGCACGCCGTCGTTCGTGCTCGGTCGCATCGAGGATGGCAAGTTGCAGGGAGTGCGCCTGGTCGGCGCGATGCCCTACGAGCAATTCGACACCAAGATCCAGGAGATGCTGAGCCAAGCAGCGGCGAAGAACTGATCACCTGAGATCGTATATCCGGCTTCGGCCGGCCCGGGCAGTCAGGCCCGCGCCGGCCGAAGTTTTTTTGCGCCGCCGCGCGCGAAAAAGCGTCGCCGTCGCAGCACCGCCATGCGGACGTCGGCGATAATGCGGCGCCGCGCACCCAATGCCCAACGAACGACATTCCTGGCGCCGCAGCCTGCCTGCGGCGCTGATCCTGCTCTGGCTCGCTGGCATCGGTCTGCGGCTGACGATCCTCGCCGTGCCTCCGGTACTGGCGATGATCCGCCACGACTTCGGCTTGAGCGCGACCGAAGTCGGCGTGCTGTCCAGCATCCCGCCGGCGCTGTTCGCGATCGCTGCGCTGGCGGGGTCGCTCCTGGTGGCGCGACTGGGGGTTACCACGGCGCTGGTCGGCGGATTGCTGCTGGTCGCGACCGGCTCGGCGCTGCGCGGCCTCTCGACCGATTTCTCGATCCTGTTCGCGACGACGGTCGTCATGTCGGCTGGCATTGCGATCATGCAGCCGATCATGCCGACCGCGGTTCGCCAGTGGGCGCCGGCGCGCATCGCCCTCGGCACGGCGATCTATACCAACGGGCTTTTGGTTGGCGAAATAATTCCGGTCCTGCTGACGATTCCGTATGTACTGCCGTGGGTCGGCGGCGACTGGCGAATCTCGCTTCTCGCCTGGTCAGCGCCGATCGCCCTCATCGCTGTCGCAATCTACGTGGGTGCACCGCGCAGCAGCGCGCATCGCGCCGCGCCGGCGGCAGTTCCGCGGCAATGGCTCCCCGACTGGCACCGGTCGCTGGTCTGGCGTCTCGGAGGACTGTTTTGCTGCATCAATGCGATCTATTTCGGCACCAATGCCTTTATTCCGATCTACCTGACCAGCGCCGGCCGGCCCGACCTGATCGGCGGCGCGCTGACTGCGCTCAATTTCGGGCAGCTGCCGGCGTCGCTGCTGCTGCTGGCCTTTGCCGGCAGGCTCGAGCGCAAGTTCTGGCCCTATCTGGCGTCGGGCCTGTTGTCGCTGTTGTCGATCGCGGGGCTCACGCTGATGGTTGGACCGGCAACGATCGTCTGGGCGGCATTGTTGGGATTTTCCGACGCCGCCGCCCTGATCGTCGGCCTGACGCTGCCGGCGCTCCTTTGCCCGCCCGAAGATGTCGCACGCACGTCTGCCGGGATGTTCACCATCAGTTACGCCGGGGCGGTGGCGATCGCGGTGTTGAGCGGCGCGGCCTGGGATTTGAGCGGGGTGCCGGCGCTGACATTCGTGCCGCTCGCGATCTGCGGCATCGTGCTGGCTGCGATTGCATTGCGCATGCGGGCACGAAGGGAATTGCGCTAGCCTGAGCGCGACCGCGCCGAGCTTTCTCGATGGGGTTGCGCCAGCAATCATCCATCCGGCCGACCAGCCAGCGGTTCGCTCTGACTAGACTGATGCATTCGGCGCCAAGCCGGATCGTCGGAAACCTGCCTTGCCGTTGCAGCTCGCTCTGCTGGCCTTCGCGCTCGGCGTCGTCGCGCTGCAGACGCAGGCCGTGTTGCCGGAGTCGCGCCTTGCGCTCTGTGTTCCGCTGTTTGTAATCGTGTGGTGCTTGCTCGCGCGCCGCACGCGGTTCGCCCTTGTCGTCCTCGCGCTCGCCGCCGGCAGCGGCGGCTTTTTCTACGCCGCGTGGCGCGCCGAGCTTCGGCTCGCCGACTCGCTCCCGACCGCGTGGGAGGGTCGCGATATCCGCGTTACCGGCGTGATCGACGACCTGCCGCAGCCGGCCGATCGCGGCACGCGCTTCGCCTTCGCCGTGGAAAGCGTCGCGCCGTCCGACGCCGTCGTGCCGGCGCGCGTGTCGCTTGCCTGGTACAGCGGTTTCGCCGTCGGCGGCGAGGCCGGCGAAGTGCCTGCCTTGCACGCCGGCGAGCGCTGGTCGCTCGCGGTCCGGTTGAAGCGTCCGCACGGCACCGTCAACCCGCACGGCTTCGACGTCGAAGCGTGGCTGCTGGCCAACGATCTTCGCGCCACCGGTTATGTGCGCAAGGACGAGGCCAACCGCCGACTCGACGCATTCGCCGGCCGCCCCGAAGACCATGTCGCACGCGCCCGCGAGTCGATCCGCGACCGCATCCTCCACGCGCTCGGCGAGCGGCCTTACGCCGGCGTGATCGCGGCGCTCGCGATCGGCGACGAGCGCGCGATTCCGTCGGCGCAATGGCTGCTGTTTAACCGCACCGGGATCGGACATCTGATCAGCATCTCGGGGCTCCACGTGACTTTCTTCGCCACGCTGATCGGTGCGGCGGTGTTCTGGGGGTGGCGTAGGAGTCATGCGCTGACGTTGCGGCTGCCCGCACGCAAGGCCGCGGCGATCGCCGGCGTGGTCGCCGCGTTTTGCTACGTGCTGCTGGCGGGATTCGCCGTGCCGGCGCAGCGCACGCTGTACATGTTGACGGTGGCGGCGATCGGTCTTTGGCTCGCGCGGCCGGGCACGGCGGCGGTGGTATGGTTGTGGGCGCTCGCGGTCGTGCTCGCCTACGATCCATGGGCGAGTCTCACTCCCGGATTCTGGCTGTCGTTCGGCGCCGTGGGCCTTCTGCTCTACACCGGCGTCGGACGAATCGGCCGCACCTCGACCTGGCGCGCCGCCGTGCAGGCGCAAAGCGCGATCACGCTCGGCCTGATTCCGCTGATGCTGGTGCTGTTCCAGCAGGTGTCGATCGTCTCACCGCTGGCCAATGCGGTGGCGATTCCGGTCGTGACCTTCATCGTCGTACCGCTGACACTGGCATCGATCGCGCTGCCGTGGGACTTCCTGCTGCTGATCGCGCACCAGGTGTTCGCGTGGATCGCGCTGCTGCTCGAGCTCCTGAGCGGCTTGCCCGCCGCGGTCTGGCAGCAGCATGCGCCGCCGCTGTGGACGGCGCTCGCCGGCGCGATCGGCGTGCTATGGCTGCTGGCGCCACGTGGCGTCCCCGGTCGGATCCTCGGGCTCGCCTGGCTGGCGCCGCTGTTCGTCGTCGTTCCGCCGCCACCGGCGCCGGGAACGTTCAAGGTGACCGTGCTCGATGTCGGGCAAGGTCTCGCCGTGCTGGTGCAGACCAGCGCACACGCGCTGCTTTACGACACCGGTCCGCGCTTCAACGACACCGCCGACGCCGGCAACCGCATCATCGCGCCGATGCTGCGCGCGACCGGCATACGCGCGCTCGATGGGCTGGTCGTAAGCCATCAGGACAGCGACCACAGCGGCGGCGCGCTGTCGCTGCTGCAGACGGTGCCGGCGGGCTGGCTCGCCTCGTCGCTCTCCGAGCAGAATCCCGTCGTCGGCGCGCAGCGGGCGCGCGGCGCCGCCGCGCGCCACTGTGTCGCGGGACAGCGCTGGGCCTGGGACGGCGTGGAATTCGCGACCCTCTATCCGTTCGATGCGACCTATCTCGAGCCCCGGATCAAGACCAACGACCTGTCGTGCGTGGTCAGGGTCAGCGCCGCCGGCGGTAGCGTGCTCCTTACCGGAGACATCGAGGCGCGCGCCGAGTCGGCGCTCGTCGAACGCGATGCCGCGGCGCTGCGCTCCGACCTGCTGATCGTGCCGCATCACGGCAGCCGCACGTCATCGACGCCCGCGTTCATCGCCGCAGTGCATCCCGAGGTCGCCGTGTACACGCCCGGCTATCGCAATCGTTTCGGTCATCCGCGTCCCGAAATCGTCGCGCGTTACGCGGCGGCCGGCGTTCGCGCGTACCGCACCGATTACGACGGAGCGCTGAGCTTCGTCTTTGGCGAGCCCGGCGCGCCGACGCCGACGCTCGAGCGCGAGCGCGAACGGCGTTATTGGCGCGACCCGCCGCTGCGTGCGCCGGTGCCGCCGCTCGACTGACGTCGACGCGCGCGTTTCCCGAAGCAACGCGATTCAGCGCAGGCTACGATTCCAGGAGTCGACGAGGCCTTCGGGAAGTGCCGCTGCGTCGGTCCAGGCATGCCGCACGATGACGATGTTGCCGGCGTCGATCGCGGCGTTTTCGTCGCCGGTCTGCGAACCGTGCGCGCGGCCGCGCCGCAAGCGATAGCGAATGCGCTCGGGCGTGCGCTCGACGACGTCGCTCGCCGAAGCGATCTTGTCGCGGCCGATCGCCGACTGGATGATCGGCGCCGGCAGCACCGCAGGCAGGTTGACGGCGAGCCAGCGCCCCGGACTTGTCCATTCGCCGCGCGTCTTCCACAAGGTGCGCAACAGCGCACGCAGTGCCGCGTCGTCGCCGGTTCGATGCGAGGCCGACTTCACGCGCGAGATCGAGATCGCCGGAACTCCCCAGAAAGACGCCTCCCGCCCGATCGCCAGCGTGCCGGAATAGGCGATGTCCTCGGCGACATTGCGTCCGTCGTTGATGCCGGCGAGCACCACGTCGGGTTTGGGTCCGTCGGCGAACAGCACTGTCATGGCGGCAACGATGCAATCGGCCGGCGCGCCCGAGCAGGCATAGGCGCGCTCGCCGACGCGCGAGAGCGTGAGATCCTGATCGAACGAGAGCTGATGGCTTGCCGCCGTCCATTTGCGTTCCGGCGCGACAACCCACAGCTCACCGCCGAGCGCCGCCGCGGCGGCCACCAGCTCGGCCAGGCCGGGGGCGGCGATGCCGTCATCGTTGGCGACGAGGATGCGCACGATGCTCGGGTCCGTCAGAGCGCGAGACGATCGCCGGTCGCGAGGTCGGCGTTTAGACGCGGGATATGGCGCTTGAGTTGCTCGAGCGCCGCGCGATCGCACGAATGCCCGATGACGGTTTGCGCCTCGCTGCCGGAGGCGATTGCGACGTTCTCGGACAAGGTCGGATGCGTGGGCAAGCGCAGCCATGTCGCCTGCCCGGCGGCGAGCATCCGCTCGCCCGGGCTGGCTTGGGGCAGGTGGCCGGTGAACAGCACTGGATGAGCATTGGCCGCCGCCAGCTCCAGGGCTTCGCGCGACGGCCCGGCGATGCCCATGCCGTCCTGACAGATCAGTGCGGCGCGCGGCAGCGGCGATCCGCGGCGCCAGTCGCCCGCGAGCGCGAGCCTCCGCGACAGGCGCTCGGCCGCCGCGCCCACCAGCCATGCCCGGTCGGTGATCTGCAGTTGCAGCGCTTCGCGCATGCCTTCGGACAATGCGATCGGTCCCGGCGCAATCGCCAGAAGCTCCGCCGAGCGTCCGCTGAGCGGTGTCGGCAGCACGCAGCCCTGGGGATGCGCGAGTACCCAGTCGCGCACGGCGTTGGCGCGCTCATGCGCCGTCACGTCGTCGTCGCCATACGAAGCGTCGAGCACGACGGCGTCGCAATGCGGCAGCGGATCCATTGCGAAGACTTCGCTTGCAGGGACGACGTCGCCGCAATAGCCGAGCGTGAGGCGATCGTCGCCAACGATGCACCAGACGCCGCCGGACACGTGGCCGGAGCGGCCGGCGACGAGTTGCAGCGGGCCGAGCGCAATGGGCGCGCCGACCGGGAGATCTTCGCGCGCGAACTCGCGCGCGGCGAGGCGATGCGACGCGTCGGCGTAGGCTTCGAGAAACAGATCGACTTCGCGTCCGGTCTCGGCGGTCATCAGCAGGCGGCCGCGAAACCCGCCGGCGATGCACCAGCCAAGCGCCGCGACGTGGTCTTCGTGGGCGTGCGTGATCACGATCGCATCGGTCGCGCGCAATTCGTCAGACGAGATCGCCGGGTAGTAGTCGGCGCCGCGCGCGCTGGTCTTGACGCCGGCGTCGAGCAGCAAGCGGTAGCCGTCGACTTCGACGCCCAGGCAGGTGCGGCCTTTTTCGCCGAAGCCTCCATGAAGATTGAGATGCACGAGCTTCTATCGCTTCGCGGCCGTCGTGCCGGCGCCGCCGTCCGCGCGTCGGCCATTGGTCGGCTCCGGCGCGGTCGTATCGACGATCTCGCCGGACTCCGGAAGGACCCAGCCGTCGGCGATGCCGATGCGGATGGCGCTGCCGGGCGCGAGCCGGCAGGGCTCGGCCGCCGTCAGGTGCACCAGCACGCCGTCGACGTGGTCGAGCTGTGCTTCGATCCGGAAGTGGCCACCCTGGTAGACGGCGCGAACGACGTGCGCGCCGATACCGGCGACGTCCGTGCCGACGATCGCCAGGTCAGCCGCGCGCAGGCACACGCGCGCCGCGCGCGTCGGCGTCTGCGTGAGTGGGCAGCGCATGCCGACACTCAATCCGAACATGTCGACGCGGCATCGGCCCGGCGGTTCGACGCCGACGACCTCCGCGGGCACGACGATGCCTTCGCCGATGAATGCGGCAACCGTCGCGTCAGCCGGCTCGCGATAAAGCTGCGATGGTGTGGCGACCTGCAGCAGCCGGCCGCCGTCCATCACCGCGATGCGATCGGCGAGCGCCATCGCTTCGGCCTGGTCGTGCGTGATGTACACCATTGTCGTTGCGGTGCGCACGTGGAAGCGGGCGAACTCGTCCTCCATCGAGGCGCGCAGATGCACGTCGAGATTCGCCAGCGGCTCGTCCAGCAGCACCAGCGACGGCTCGGTGACCAGGCAGCGCGCGAGTGCCACGCGCTGGCGCTGGCCGCCGGACAGCAGCGAGGGGCGGCGCGCGGCGTAGCCTTCGAGCTCGACCAGAGCGAGTGCCGCCTCGACGCGGCGCGCGCGCTCCGGTTCGCGCACACCCGCGACCGTCAGGCCGTAGGCGACATTCTCGGCGACCGTCATGTGCGGCCACAGCGCGTACGACTGGAAGACGATGCCGATGCGGCGGCGCTCGGGTGGAACATGCCGCGTCGGAGTCGACACGACCGTCTCGCCGATGACGATGCGCCCTCCGTCGAGCTTGTCAAAGCCGGCGATCTGCCGCAGCAGCGTCGTCTTGCCGCAGCCCGAGGGCCCCAGGATCGCCATGAACTCGCCGTCCCGGACGTCGAGCGAAACCTGGTCGAGCGCGCGGAACGCGCCGAACGCCTTGGTGACACGATCGACGATCAGCCGCGCCATGGCAGCACGCCCCTTGCCGGCTTGCCGGTGAGCAAAGTCGAAAGCATCAGTGCGATCGTGACGCCGACCGTCAGCATCGCCAGCGCCGCGGCATAAGTGGAATCGCCGCCCTGCTGGAACGAAAATACGACCACGCCCAGCGTCTCCGCACCGGACGACCAGAGCAGCGCCGATACCGTGAGCTCGTTGAACGCGGTCAGAAACACCAGCAGCGCGCCCGCGGTCGCCATCGGCGCGACCAGCGGCAGGATGATCGTCACCAGCCGACGCGCGAGACGCGCGCCCGCGATCTGCGCGGCTTCCTCAAGCGTGCGATCGAGCTGGTAGTAGCCGCCGATCACCGGGCGCAAGCCCAGCACCAGAAAGCGCGCCAGATAGCCGAACAGGATGATCCACACGGTGTTGTACAGCGTCAGCCCAAGCACCGGCAGCGGCTTCAAAAAGACCAGAATGGCGGCAATCGCAAGGACGACGCCCGGCAGCGCATACGGCATCTCGGCGACCAGGTTCAGCAGGCGCAACAGCCGCGACCGGCGCCAGACGAGGAAATACGCGAGCGGCACGGCGAGGAGCACGATGACGACGGCGGCCGTCGCCGACAAGGCGAAGCTGTTGACGAAAGCGCGTTTCGCCGCGGCATGGTCGAACAGGACGTAATCGTAGTTCGACCAGGTCGCGGAATGCGCCGTCAGCGGCACGCCGACTGCCGGCACAAGCGAGCTCAGCAACAGCGCGACCAGCGGCAGGACCAGCACGACGACGGTCAAGCTCCACAGCCCGATCTCGACCGCGGGGCGCCAGCGCTCGAGCTCGAACGGTCGCATCGCGTTCGACGTCGTGGTGATGCGAAAATCGCGTCTCCGCAGCATCAGGTCCTGCAGAAACAGGCCCAGCGCAGCGATAAAGCCGATCAGGCACGACAGCACGGCAACCTCGGACAGTACGCTCGGCCCCAGCCCCGCCAGCCGCTGGTAGATCAGCGTCGGCAGGACAAGGTAATTGCCCGGGATGCCGAGAAAGGCGGGAATGCCGAAGTTGCCCAAGCACGACACGAAGGCGAGCGCGATGCCGGCGACCAGCGGCGGTGTCATCAGCGGCAGGACGATCGTGCGCAAAATGGTCAACGGCCTGGCGCCCGCGGCGAGTCCTGCTTCGAGCAGCTCCTGCGGCAAGGTGCGCAGTCCCGCGCGCAAGGTTAGAAACACCAGCGGTGCATACTGCACGCCCAGCAGCAGCATGATGCCCTGCGCCGAATAGAGGGGATTGCGACTGCCCATCGCCGGCGCGAGCCCGAGCAACTTGAGCAGCGTGCTCGAAGGTCCGAACAACTGCAGCCACGCGAGTGCCACGACCTGCGGCGCGATCATCAGCGGCAGCACGAAGCAGAAGACAAAAGCGTTGCGGCCGCGGATGTCGGTCAGTCCCACCAGCACCGCGACCGTCGCGCCGATAAGCACCGCCAGCAGCGTGCCGCCGCAGGCCGTCACCAGGCTGTGCTGCGTCGCGGTCCACGTTGTCGCACTCGATAGCACATCGGTGAGCGCGGCCGTCGAGAACCGGCCATCAGGTGCCACTCCCTCGAACAGCAGCCGCGCCAGCGGCAGCAGCGACAGGATCGCGACGATCGCGACCAGCGCCCACAACAGCGCCGTCTCCTCGGCTCGCTCGCGCCAGCCTGCGGTATCCGCCATCATGGCGCGACCGCGGTCAGGGTCGAGGGCAGTGCATCGGCGCTAGTTGCCGAAGAGCTCGGCGAATCGCTTCAGATTGGCGCCGTTGTTCTGCACCACGTTGCCGATGTCGGTCGGCATCAGCTTGATGACCGTTCCCGGCGGCAGCCACGACGGCGAACCGACGCTCGCTTTAGCCGGAATGTAGCCCATCGACAACGCGAGCTTTTGTCCTTCGTCCGACAGGATGAAATCGATGAAAGCGCGCGCGGCCGCGGGGTTCTGCGTCGTCTTCAGCATCGCCACCGGCTCGGTGACCGCGGGCACGCCCTCGGCGGGAAAAATGAAGTCGATCGGCGATCCCTTGGCCTTGGCGTTGAACGCCATGAAGTCGACCAGCACGCCGTAAGGCTTCTCGCCGCTTGCGACCGCGGTAAGGACTGCGCCGTTGCCGCGCACCGCCACCGCCTCATCGGCTTTGAGCTTTTCGAAAAAGCTCCAGCCGAGATCCGCGCGCGCAGTCATCGTGCCGAGCATGATCGCCGCAGCACCCGAATACAGCGGGCTCGGCATCGCGATCTGACCCTTGTTCTCGGGCTTGGCGAGATCGGCCCACGAAGCCGGACGACTCTTGGCTGCGGTGTTGATCGCGATCCCCGTCGTAATCAGTTTGGAGCCGAAATAAGTGCGGTCGGCGTCGTAGGTGCCCGACGCGAAACCGGCGACCTTGGCTTGCGGGTACGCGAGCAGCCGGCCGTCCTTTTTGAGCGCTTCCATGCTTGCCGCGTCGGCGATCAGCAGCACGTCGGCCTTCGGCGCGCCGGCGGCAAACTCGGCGGCAAGCTTGCCCATCACTTCGGTGGTACCGGAGCGAAACACCTCGACCTCGATGCCGGGATACGCCTGCTTGAACGCCGTCGTCGTCTGCGTTGCATCACGCTCGGGCTGCGACGTATACAACACCAGCTTGCCCTTGGGCGCTTGCGCGTGCGCAGGCACGGCTGCCAGCGTGCAAGCCAGCGCCGCAGCCAGCAATATGCCACGCGATAAGTATTTCATGTCACTCCTCCGCAATGAATCGGCGCTGGATCGGTGCCGCCGCTCGCTCTTATACCGTCCGCCGTGCTGCTCGGCAACGACTGATTTTTCCACCGGTTCTCGATGATTCCAGGATGATGACGATCACGACAGGCCTTCCGGATGCTCGATCGCCTCGCGCAGGTCGGCGATGAAGCGTGCCGCGGTCACGCCGTCGACGATGCGATGGTCGGACGACAGCGTAAACGTCGCCATCGGACGCAACACGACCTGGCCATCGCGTCCGACTGGCGTGTCGACCGTGCGCCCGATCGCAAGGATTGCGCTTTCGGGCGGGTTGATGATCGCCGTGAATGCATCGACGCCATACATGCCGAGATTGGAAATCGTGAACGTGCCGCCGCGCATGTCGCCCGGTACGATCTCTCGCGCGCGCACCGCGGCGCGCAGGCGCGCGAAATCTCGGGTGAGCTCATCCAGCGTGTGCGAGGGCACGTCGCGCAGCACCGGCACAAACAAGTCACCCTGGTCGTCGATGGCGACGCCGACGTGCACTCGCGTATGCAGGCGCACAGCGTCGCCCTCGATGCTGGCGTTGAGCAGCGGATGCAGCGCCAGGACGCGTCCGGCGAGATAGGCGAGGGCGACCGTCACGCTCGGGGGGGCGCGGTCCGGCGCTGCCTCCGGCGGGCCCGGGCGGCGCAATGCCGCCCGCAGCGCGCCCATCTCGATCTGCGCGCTCAAAAAGAAGTGGGGAACACTTCGCGCGCTTTCGGCGAGGCGGTGGGCGACGATGCGGCGGACGGGATTGAAGGCAATGAGGCGGTCGGCAACGCTCGCGGTGGCGCGCTCGGGCGCCCGGGCGGCGTAAGCGGCGACGTCTTTTTCGACGATGCGTCCGGCCGGCCCGGAACCGGCGATCTGGGCGAGGTCCACGTCGAGCATGCGCGCCGCACGGCGCGCCAGCGGCGTGGCGCGGATCGAGTCCGCGGACGCGACCGCCGCGTGCTCCGAGGCTGCCACCGGTCGCGACGGACCCTTCGCCTCGTCGATCGGCGCGGGCGCGGACTCCGGCACCGCTGCCGCATCGGCCGTGGACGCGGGCAAGGTCGCGCCCGCTTCGCCGTCGGCGTCGATCCAGCCTACGACGGTGCCGACGGCGATGGGCTCGCCGGTGATAGGCGCCAGGTCGCGAATGACGCCGCTGCCCGGAGCTTCGACTTCCATCACCGACTTGTTGGTCTCGATGTCGAACAGGATTTGCCCCTGGCGCACGCGATCGCCGGCTGCCACCTTCCATTCGGTGATGATGCCGTCTTCCATGTCCATGTCGACCTTGGGCAGGATGACTTCGATCGGCATCAGGCGCGTCCTTCGCGCACCAGGCGGCGCGCCGCGGCGACGATGTCGTCCTCCTGCGGGACTGCGGCTTTTTCGAGTACGGGGTTGTACGGCAGCGGCACGTCGGCGCCGCCGAGCCGCGCGATCGGCGCGTCGAGAAAATCGAAGGCATCGCTTTCGGCGATCATCGCCGAAATCTCGGCGCCGATGCCCATGATCTTGACGCCTTCGTACACGATCAGCAGCCGGTGCGTCTTGCGCACGCTGGCGGCGATGGTCGCGAAATCCAGCGGACGTAGCGAGCGCAAATCGATAACTTCGGCGTCGATGTCCTCTGCGGCGAGCCGCGCGGCGGCCGCGGCGGCACGGATCGCCATGATCGAGCTGCCGACAATGGTCAGGTCGCGGCCAACGCGGCGGACGGCCGCGTTGCCGATCGGGACTCGATAGGGATCTTCCGGCACCGGGCCGCGGGTCTTGTACAGCAGCTTGTGCTCGAAGATCAGCACCGGGTTCGGATCGTCGATCGCCGCCAGCAGCAGGCCCTTGGCGTCGTGTGGCGTCGACGGCTGCACGACCTTCAAGCCCGGGACGTGGGCGAACCAGGCTTCGAGACTCTGGCTGTGCTGCGCGGCGGCGCCGGTGCCCGACCCGCCCGGCAACCGAACGACCATCGGCACCGTGGCCTTGCCGCCGAACATGAAGTGGATTTTCGCCGCCTGGTTGACGATCTGCTCCATCGCCAAGGTCACGAAATCCGAAAATTGGAGCTCGAGCACCGGCTTCATGCCGGTGATCGCGGCGCCGACCGCGGCGCCGGCGATGCCCAGCTCGCTGATCGGCGTATCGATCACGCGCTCGGGTCCGAATCTGTGGAACAAGTCGCCGGAAACGCCGAAGGCGCCGCCATAGACACCCACATCCTCGCCGAACAGAAAGACGCGCTCATCGGCCTGCATCGCCTGCGCGAGGCCTTCGCGTATCGCCTCGGCGTACGACAACTCGCGTGTCGCGGCTTCCGGGGTTGCGAGTTCAGTCGGCATAGACGTCGCGCGTCAACTGGGCGGGATCCGGATCCGGGCTCGCTTTGGCGAATTCCAGCGCCTGCTCGATCGTCTTGTGCGCCGCCTCTTCGATCGCGCGCAGTTCGGTCTCGGCGAAGCGGTTGTGCGCGACCAGCTCGTGCTCCAGGCGGCGAATCGCGTCCTTGTCGCGCCAGGTCTCGATTTCCTCCTTGGTGCGGTAGAGGTTGCGATCGCTTTTCGAGTGGCCGCGCAGGCGGTAGGTCTTGCATTCGAGCAAGGTCGGGCCGCCGCCGCGCCGGGCGAGGTCGATCGCCGGTTCCGCGGCGGCGACGACGGCAGGTAGGTCATTGCCGTCGACGGCAATGCCCGGTATCGCATACGACGACGCGCGGTCGGCGACGTTGGGTACGGCCATCGCGCGGGCGATGTCCATCGACATGCCGTACTTGTTGTTTTCGCAGACGAACACGATCGGCAGTCGCCAGATCGACGCCATGTTGAGCGACTCGTGGAACGCACCCTCGTTGGTCGCGCCGTCGCCGAAAAAGACCATGCAGACGCGATGCTGTTTCTGCGCCTTGATGCTCATGCCGACGCCGACCGCGATCGGCAGGCCCCCTGCGACGATGCCGTTGGCCCCCAGGTTACCGCCCTCAACGTCGGCGATGTGCATCGAGCCGCCGCGGCCGCGGCAGTAGCCGTTTTCCTTGCCGAAGAACTCGGCGAACATGCGCGCCGGATCGGCGCCCTTGGCGATGCAATGGCCATGGCCGCGATGCGTCGAGAGAATGTAGTCGTCGCGCTCGAGCTTTAGCGTCGTTCCGACCGCGCTCGCCTCCTGCCCGATCGACAGGTGCATCGTGCCGTGGATCAGGCCGCGCATATAGCTCGCTTCGGCGGTCTCTTCGAACTTGCGGATCAGGTGCATCCGCGACAAGGCGACGCGCAGCGCGTCGTCGCCCAGCGCGGCCAGCTCCGCGCGCTCGGGGGCTTGCGCGTCGGCGGTTCGGCTGCCGGGGAGCGAGGCCACGGTCAGCTTGCCGCGGCGGAAGGCGCCGCCGCGCGATCGAGATGCCCGGCGATCATGAAGCGACCGCCAGCGAAGACGCCTGGCCCGCGGCGCGGATCATCTCGTCCTGCGCCCGGCGTACCTGGACGATCTTGAGCCGCTCGTCCGGCCTGCAGTTGGCGTAGGTCAGGAATTCTCCCTTGGCGATCGGAAGCTTGACGCTGGCGCCCTGCGCGAGCCCCAGCGGCAACGCGTCGCGGGCGAGCGCATCGGCGCGCGACAGCGCGAAGCCGCGATAACAGTATTCGCCGATCGCATCGAGCGTTTCACCGGCGGCGAGATCGCGCTTGGCGCGCGCAGCGACTTCGGCCGAGGGAACCGGCAGCGGCCGCATGTGGCTTTGGCCGAACAGCACCGCGGCGGCAGCCGACAGAGGCACTTCGAGGCTGGTCAGATGGTAGGGACGGAAGAACGTGTAGTAAGGTCCTGCGCCCAGGTGCAGGTCGTTCATCCGCTCGCGCAGCCGCGGATGGCGCATCTCGGCGACGACGAACACTCCCGGCGCGACCCCCGGCGACACAGTGAAGTCGACGACACCCTTGCGCGACAAGACGCCGCCCTCTTCGCGCGGGCAGAGCACCTTGTGAAGCGAGGCCAGCGGCGCGTCGGGGCCGTGCATGCCCGGGATGTCGGGGACCAGCCCGGTGGCGTTGGCGATGGCGACCATCTCCACCATTGTCTTCGAGCCGTCGACGAACTCGACCAGCATGCGCGGGTTCATGTTGCGACGCTTCGCTTCCTCAACATAAGCGTCGGGCGTGGCGTCGATCCGGAACGGGTTGTTCTTGCCCTTGCCCGCGGCCACGATCGGATAGCCCAGTCCGCGCACGAAATTGATCAATTCCATCGTTGCACTGGGTTCGTCGCCGGCGCCCAGCGTGTACACGACGCCGGCGGCCGCCGCCTTGGCAGCGAGGTATGCGCCGATCGTGACGTCGGCCTCGACATTCATCATGACGATATGTTTGCCTGCGGCAATCGTCGCCAGCGCGACCTCGGCGCCGACATTGGGATTGCCGGTCGCGTCGATGACTACGTCGACGCCTTCGGCGGTGCAAACGTCGCGGTGTGAGCGCACCACCGCCAGCTGCCTGCGCGAAACGGCGCGGGTGACCGCGGCGCTGCCGTCGACGAGCACCGGCTCGAGTGCGCCCGGGCCGGCGATCGCGCGCGCGGCGAATACGTTGTCGGGAATCGCGTCGGCCGCGGCGACGACATCGATGCCGGTCATCAACGCCGTTTGGACGATGATATCGGTCCCCATCTGGCCCGCACCGATCAGGCCGACGCGCACCCGGCGGCCTTCGATCTCGCGAAGTTTCAGTGCCTCGGCGATCGAGTCGCCGAGGCGCGGTACGGACGGCTTAGACATAACGCCTCGCTTGGTTGTCGCATCCGGCAGCGCCGACGGGCGTTCGGACTTTTGTATTCTTTGTGGAACATATCTCCAACTGTCGGCGCGCGTCAAGCGTTCTTCGCTGCCACCGGGCGCCCTGCGGGATGCCCGGTGCTTGCCAGGCGTGGGCAACGATGCCACGCTGCCCAGCCGAAAGACCGTAAGGAAGCAGCCGATGCCTGACAACGAGCGACCCGCGCGCCGCGAGGCGGCAGCCCTGCCGGACTTGAGAGTCAGGGCCGCATGGCTGTATTACGTCGAAGGCATGACGCAGGAACAAATCGCCCGATCGATGAACATTAGTCGGGCCAAGGTCATCCGCCTGCTGGCATCGGCGCGTGACAACGGCATTGTCCGCATCCGTATCGACGACCGGGCCAGCGAGCAGATCGCGCTGGAGCGGCAGTTGGTGGCGGCGTTCGGTCTTACGGACGCGATTGTCGTGCCGGCGCCGGCCGACGAAGCCGACATCGCGACCGTCGTGGGCCATGCCGCGGGCACGTATTTGAGCGACCAGGTCAAGGATGGCATGTCGTTCGGCGTCGGTTGGGGCGCGACGCTGCATATGAGTCTGAAAGCGCTGGGCGGGCAGCCGTGCCAGCGGCTGTCGGTCGTCTCGCTGCTGGGCGGAATGACCCACTCGCGCGCGGTCAATCCGTCGGCGGTCGCGCGTCGCATCGCCGACGCGTTCGGCGCCGACTGCTATCAGTTGACGGCACCCGTCATGGTCGCCGACGAGTCGGTCCGGACGGCGCTGTGGTCCGAGCCGGGACTGCGCGAGTTGCTCGAGCGCGCGCGCCGCGTCGATCTGGCGCTGGTCAGCGTGGGCGACGTCAGCGAGGAGGCGACGCTGTTTCGCCAGGGCATCCTGCCCCGCTCGGCGCTGGCGAGCCTGCAGGCGGCGGGCGCCGTAGGTGATGTCCTGTGCCATTTTATCGACGCCGAAGGCAAGGTCGTCGATCACCCGGTCAACCGGCGCGTCGTCGCGGTCGACCTCGACGATTTGCGGCGGGTGCCGAAGATCGTCGTTGCGGCGGGCGGACGGCGCAAAGTGGCAGCGATACGCGCGGCATTGAAGGCGACCGGTGCCGGCGTATTGATCACCGAGGAAGCCGCGGCGCGAGGACTGCTCGCGATCTGATGCGCTAGATCGCCACCGGCGGCGTTGTGTTTGACGCGACCGTACGGCGACCGCTACGCTCGATGCGTGGTGTCTTCCCTGGGCGGCCACGCCGCCACTGCTTGTCTGGTGTTAGCTTGCGCGCTCGCCTGTGCGCAGGACGGCGCGACGGGCGCCGCGAAGGTTTTAGCCGTGGATGCCGTGCCGGCGCTTTCCGAGTTGAAGCTGTCGACGGCGCTCGGGCCGGCATATCCCCAGGGCAGGGCCGGCGAGCGATGGGCGGCGCTGATCCGGGAGCGCTCTGCCGGCCGCCTCGCGGTCCGTCACTATCCAGGCGCGACGCTGGTCCAGCGCGACGCATCGCGCGAATTTGCCGCATTGCGCGAAGGGTCGATTGCATTCGCCGTCGGCTCGACGCTCGCCTGGTCGCGTCATGTCGCCGAGCTCAACCTGATCGCCATGCCATGGCTTTTGCCGGACGAGCGCGCGCTCGGCGCACTGCTGGACGGTGAGGTCGGTGCGGAGCTCGCCGCCCGTCTGGAGCCGCTGGACGTCGTTGTCGTCGCCTGGGCGTCGAACGGCTTCAGCGAGATCGCCAGCCGGCGCGCGCTCCGCGCGCCCGCGGACTTCGCCGGGCTGCGCGTGCGCACGCAAGGGCTGGCGCTTCTCGACGAGACGCTGGCGCAGCTCGGCGCCGCGACCGTCGCGATGAGCGGCGCCGACGCGAGGGCCGCGGCGCTCGCCGGCAATCTGGACGCCGAGCAGACGACGGTCAGTGCATTTCGTGCCGCGCGCGCGGCCGCGGCCGGATTCACGCACCTGCAATTGTGGGGCGCGCATGCCGACGCGCTGATGTTCGCCGTCAACCGCCGGACCTGGAACGCATTGAGCACCGCCGACCGGGCGCTGGTGCGGCAGGCGGCCCGCGACGCTGCGACCGATGCCATCGCGCTGCGCTTGCGGCAAGGTGATGACGCGGCCCTCGGCGAGGCGGCTCGACAGGGTGCAACGGTGACGCGGCTGACCGCTGCGGGCAAGGAAGCGTTCAGGAATACGACACGGCCGGTGTACGACCGGTGGGCCGCGACGATCGGCGAGGATCTGGTGCGCGAGGCGGAGACGGCAATCGCCGCAGCCGCGCGGACGCGCTAAAGCGCCGCCTGGCCTCAGTCGATATACCGCCCGAGCCGCACCGCGGTCTCGCCGCGTTTCGGATGGCGTGTCGGCATGATCAAGACGCAGCCATCGTGCGGCGTCGCGATCTGGGTGCCGCCATCGTTCGCGTATACGGTTCCCGCGCGGGCGATCGTCTGCAGTCCGCGCACCGGCATCGTGAACCGGAAATCGTCGCTTGCAATCGTCACCGTCGCTGTCACTTCGATCACCCGCTGCAGCGCGTCGCGGCTGCCGTCGAGCTCGCGCGCAAGCCAGGCTTCCTCGGCCGCGCCGAAATGGCGCAGAAAACGCAGCACCGCCTCGCGGGCAACGGCCGGCGCGGCGGCTTCCCAATGTTGTCCGCATTCGATCAGCAGCGCCGCGCGCGGATCGTTCTCATCGTCGAAGAACGCGAAATCGCGCAGACGCCGGCCCGCGGCATGCCCGGCATCGACGACGATGTGCTCCGGCATGCCAAGCGCGCGCGCCAGGGCGACGCCCTTGCGGCGCCGTCCCGCCATCGCTAGCGGCAGACAGGGCTCGGACATCGAATGGATGTCGAGCAGGAAATCGGTCGTCTCGTACAGCCGCCTCAATTCCCGGGCGCGTTTCAACTCGCTGTCGTCCGTCTGACCGTCGAGCACCTCGGGCGTCCACAAGCGGTTGAAATCCTCGTCGACGCAGCGCGACGCGAACGGCCGCGTGCGGTCGAAGCGGACGTAGGCATCGACGTTGGCGAACACGATCGACAGCGTGCCGCGCACCGGGCGGATCGCTTCGCGCAGCAGTCGATCGAGTGCGATCGCGCCGCAGACTTCGTTGCCGTGCGTGAGCGCCTGCAGCAGCAGGTGCGGGCCCGGCCGCGAAGCGGCAAACGTCCAGACGTACCCGATGCCGCTGTTGCCGGCGGCGTAGCGCGCAAGGTCGGGAAATGCCACCTCGATCGGCGGCGACGCCGGCGATGACGGCGCCGGCGGTGCGGCGGTCATGCTCACGTCGCGCAAATACGATCGGCGAGCCGCTGCATGAACGCCTCGCACAGCGCGAGCTGCTCGAGCGCTATCCACTCGTTCGGCTGGTGCGCCTGCTCGATGTGCCCGGGACCGCAGATGATCGCGGCGATGTCGCTGCCCTGGAAGAGCGCCGCTTCGGTGCCGAAGGAGACCTTGCCCAGGTCGCCCGAGCCGCTGCAGGCCCGGCCCAGCTCGGAGATCTCGCTGGTGCCATGCGTTTCGAGGCCCGGGGTCGCCGACAGGACGCTGAACTCGATGCGGGCATCGGACGACACCGCGTGCATTTCGGGCAGCAGGGTTGCGGCAAAACGCTGAACTTCGGCGAACAGCGCCTCCGGATCGTCGAAGGGCAGATGACGGAACTCGAAATCGAAGCTGCAATCGCGGGGAACGATGTTGAGTGCGGTCCCGCCGCGTATCACGCCGGTGTGAACGGTCGTGTACGGAACGTCGTACGCCGCGTCGAATCCGCCGCGATCACGGAAACGGCGGCCCATCTGGGTCAGGAACGTCACGATCTCGCAGGCGACTTGCACGGCATTGACGCCGCGCGGGGTCAGCGACGAGTGGACTTCGTGCCCGCGTACGCGGCACCGGAAGCTCCTCTTGCCTTTGTGTGCGACAACCAGCCGCATGCCGGTCGGCTCGCCGACGATGCAGCCCGCCGGCCTGATGCCGCGCGCGACAACGTCCTGCAGCAGGCGGCGCACACCGATGCAGCCCACTTCCTCGTCGTACGACAGCGCGAAATGCAACGGCCGCTCGAGGCCGCGGCTCAAGAATTGCGGCACGAACGCGAGGCCGATGGCCGAAAAGCTCTTCATGTCGGCGACACCCCGGCCGTAGAGGCGGTCTCCCTTGATCGTCGCGGCGAACGGGTCGGTATCCCACGGCTGGCCGTCGACCGGAACGACGTCGGTGTGTCCGGACAGCACGATGCCGCCGGTGGTCGCATTGCCGTCTTTCGCCGGCAGCGTCGCGAAAAGATTCGCCTTCCTGCGTTCGTCGTCGAAGGTCAGCGACACGTCGACGCCGTATTCTGCCAGATACTCGCGCACCCAGTCGATCAACGCCAGGTTCGACTCCCGACTGGTCGTATCGAAGCCGATCAGCGTCCGGATCAGCGGCATCCCGATCAGCTGCGGGCTGACGGCTGTTGCGGCGGCGGGGGCATTCATGCTGCGACTTTCGAAGGAACCAGGGAACAGGATAGAAACCGGGTCGGTCTATGTCAATGGCGAGGGCGGTTTGCGAGGTAACATGCGGCCGATGAGAACTCCGGGTTCGATCAAGCAAGCGACGCGCAGCCGATGGCGGCACTTGCTCGCACTCGCCGTCGTCTGCGCTGCGGCGTCCGCCGTTGCGCAAACAACGCTCCCGCTCGACAAGATCAGTCTGCCCTCAGGATTCAAGATCGAAGTCCTTGCGCGCCTCGACAATCCGCGCGCAATGGCGCTGGGCTCCGAGGGCACGCTGTTCGCGGGATCGATGCGCGCCGGCAACGTCTACGCGATCAAGTTGCAGCCGGGGGCGCCGGCGCGGGTGACCACAGTGGCTTCCGGGTTGGACAGACCGATCGGTGTCGCGTTTCGCGGCGGCGCGCTCTATGTCTCGGCAACCGATCGCATTCTGCGCTTCGACGACATAGAACGCCGGCTCGATGCGCCGCCCAAGCCCGTGCTGATCAGCAAGGCGTTCCCGAACAGCGCCGGTCACGGCGGCAAATTCATCGCCTTCGGGCCCGATGGCAAGCTGTACGTCCCGAGCGGTGCGCCGTGCAATATCTGTGAGCCCGACCCCGATCGCTATGCCAATCTGATGCGCATGAATCCGGACGGGTCTGGGCTCGAAGTTTTCGCGCGCGGCATCCGCAACACGGTGGGCTTCGACTGGGATCCGGATACGCACGAGCTTTGGTTCACCGACAACGGCCGCGACATGCTCGGCGACGACGCGCCGCCGGACGAACTCAATCATGCGGCCAAGGCCGGCATGCATTTCGGCTATCCCTATTGCCACGGAGGCACGATCACGGACCCGGAGTATGGCAACAAACACGCGTGCGCGGAATTCACGGCGCCCGCGCAGAACTTGGGCCCGCACGTCGCTTCACTCGGCATGCGTTTTTACACCGGGGCGCAATTCCCGGCGGCTTACCGCAAGCAGATATTCATCGCCGAGCACGGTTCGTGGAATCGCAGCCGGAAGATCGGCTATCGCGTCTCGGTCGTGAGGATCGAAGGCGGAAAAGCGGTCTCTTACCAGCCGTTCGCCAGCGGCTGGCTGCAGGGAGAACAAACGTGGGGCCGCCCGGCTGACGTGCTGGTCATGCCGGACGGCTCACTGCTGGTTTCAGACGACTACGCGGGGGCGATTTACCGCATCAGCTACGCCGGCGCCCGCTAGCGCCAGCCGTAGTGGGCTCGCCAGTACGGACGATACTGATAGTACGGTCGCGCATACACGACCCGCGGACCGTAGACGGCCGGACCATACGGGGCACCGTAGTACGGAACCGGCTGCGCGTAGACCACCGGCGGCGCCGCGTAGACATACGGTCGTCCGTATCCGATCGCAAAGCCCGGCACCCCGATCGAGACCGAGAAGTTGTCCCGGGCCGACGCGGTGGTAGCGAGCGTCATGCCGGCAAGCGCCAGCGCGGCGGCGGCAATCGCTGCAAGACGATGTTTCATTTGAAGCTCCTTGTATCGAGGTCGCGAAATAGCGCGACACTCTTCTAACGACTGATAGACCGCCGCGTTGACAGTGAGTTTCCCTGCGAGAACAGTCGGTTACAATCGGTTACGATTAGGCGTATAGCGGCGGGTTGCCGCGCGTAAAACGAAGGAAGCGCCATGCTGCGTCCGCTGCTCAAGCTGCTGATCCCGGTCTTTGCCGGCGCGATCGGTGCCACCCCTGCGCCCGCGTCGGACCTCACGATCGGCATCGGCGCCGACGTCACGGCAATCGATCCGCATTATCACAACGTCACGCCGAACAACAACGTCGCCGCGCACATCTTCGACTATCTGGTGCTGCGCGACGAGCGGCAGAAGCCGATCCCGGGACTCGCCGAATCCTGGCACACCATCGACCCGCTGACCTGGGAATTCAAGCTGCGCAAAGGCGTGAAATTCCATGACGGCAGCGAGTTCACCGCCGCCGATGTCGTCGCCTCGATCGACCGGGTTCCGCTGGTCCCGAACAGTCCTTCGCCGTTCACCGCCTATACCAAGCAGATCAAGGAAATGATCGTCGTCGATCCGTATACGATCCGCTTCCGCACCGCGGCACCGTATCCGCTGATGCCGACCGACATGACGCAGGTTGCGATCATTTCCGCCAAGGCGGCCAAAGCGAGCACCGAGGACTTCAATAACGGCAAGGCCGCGATCGGGACCGGCCCGTACAAGCTGCTGCGCTATGTCAAAGGCGATCGTATCGAACTCGCCCGTCACGACGGGTACTGGGGTGGCAAGACCCCGTGGGAAAAGGTCACCTTGCGCCTCTTGCCCAACGACGCCTCGCGTGTCGCGGCGTTGCTCGCAGGCGACGTGCAGGCGATCGAGTACGTGCCGACGTCCGACGTGGCGCGGATTCGAGCCGACAAGCGTCTGAACGTGTACAGGGTCATCGCCGACCGCCTTATCTATCTGCACATGGACAGCGATCGCGACGTCTCGCCCTACGTGACCGACAGGGAAGGCAAGCCGCTGCCGAAGAATCCGCTCAAGGATCCGCGCGTGCGCAAGGCCATCTCGAAGGCGATCAACCGCAATGCGATTGTCGACAAGGTGATGGAAGGCGAGGCGGTTGCTGCCGGGCAGCTTCTTGCCGACGGGATGTTCGGCACGACCCGGAATCTGAAGGTCGAGCCGTACGACGTTGCCGGCGCGAAAAAGCTGCTGGCCGAGGCCGGCTATCCGGACGGCTTCGGCTTGACGATTCATTCGCCGAACAATCGCTATGTCAACGATGCGAAGGTCGCGCAGGCGGTCGCCCAGATGCTGACTCGCATCGGCATCGCGACCAAAGTCGAAGCGATGCCATCGGCCACCTATTTTCCGCAGGCGACCGATCTCAAGTTCAGCTTCATGCTTTTGGGCTGGAGCTCGGGCACCGGCGAAGCTTCGAGTCCGCTCAAGGCGCTGCTGGCGACCTACAGCCGCGACAAGGGCTTCGGCACAGCGAACCGCGGCCGCTATTCCAATCCCAGAGTCGACGCGCTGCTCGAGCAGGCGCTCGCGACCGTCGACGACCCCAAGCGCGAAGCGCTGCTGCAGCGCGCGACCGAGATCGCCATCGACGACACCGGCATCATTCCGCTGCATTTCCAAGTCAATCTCTGGGCGACCCGCAACGGCATCACCTACGTGCCGCGCACCGACGAGAACACGCTGGTGCACAAGTTCCGTCCGGCGAAATGACGCCAGCGTGAAGATCTCGATCGTCGTCCCATTGTTCGATCGGCGAAATGCCGGATGGAAAGCATTGGAGTCGGCGCTTGCCCAGCGCTATCCGCGCGATCGCTATGAAGTGGTCGCGGTGGCGGCGGATGAGGCCGAGACGCGCGGCGCCGTCGTCGGTGCGCTACTGGCGCGCTGTGACCGTGTCGTGCGCACCGATCTCGATCCGACGGTACCCGCCAGCGAGATCGAGCTCTATCTGGCCGGCTACCGGCACTCCACCGGCGAGCTTTTGTTTTTCTGTGAAGGGCACACGGTGCTGCATGACGATTGCTGTGCGCTGATCGACGAGTATTTCGCGCGCAATCCCGCCTGCGACATCGCGTGGGCGCCACGACTCAATCATGCGGTTTCTCCGCTGGGCCGCCTGGTCGCGCTGCACAACGATCGGCATCAGCGGCGCGCGCTCGCGGCAGGTATCTTTTCGCTCGGCGCGAACAGCGTCATTCGCAGGAGCGTGATCGATGCGCTGGGCGGACTGGACGCCCGCTATCTGCGTTTCAGCGAGACGGCGCTGTTTCACCGGGCGCTGGAGCGGGGTGCCGTTGTCGGCAGTATTCGTGCGCCGCTGGCGACGCACTACAACGACATGCCGGAGGCACTGTGGCGCCAGCTCGCGCAGGACAGCGGGGCGGGACGCTACGCCTGCTACGCCTATTACGACGACTTGTTCGCGCAAGGGCAGGGGCGAGACGCCCGGATCAGGCATCCGGCTTATGTGCATGCGAGGCGCGCGTGGATCGCGGCGCTGCTCGCCCCGGTGCTGCGCGCATCCGGTGCAATCCTGCTTCGCGCCGCCGTGCACACGCTGAGTCTCGATCGGCGGTTCGCCTATCGCTGCTATGTGCTGGCGCTGGGATGCGCGGATCTGGCAGGGTACAGTCGGGCCTGCGCAAAACGGGTGTCGCGACGCGTCACGACACAGGATGTGGCGAGCAAACGGCGCGCCATCACGAGCGGTCGAGCGAACGCTTCAGGCGCCGGCGGAAATCAGCCGCTCGATGGCGGAGACGACCTGCCCGGCGTTGGCCGCCCCGATGCGCTTGACCAGCGCCTGCGCGAAATCGGGTAGAAAATCGCGCAGATCGCGCAGGTTCGCGGCGCGCTGCAGGCGCATCATCATCAGGTAGCCGCGAAATCCCAGGTGGTTGTTGATCGCATCGCTGATCTGCTGTTGCGCGGCGATGAAGCGCTGCACTTCGTCCTCGCTGCGCGGCACCGCCTCGGCTTCGCCCTCGCCTTCGGTCGACGATGGGGCGCTGAAACGCTTGGCGATCAGACCGACGCGCTCCAGTGTGGCCAGCGCAGCGGCGTCCGCGCGAACGGCGCGCGCGCGCTCCAGAACTTCGGCGACGGTGCGATTGCCGTCGATCATGATCAGCAGACTGCGCAGCGCGATGGGCAGGTTGTGCGTGCGCTCCTTGAGCTCGCGCAAACCTTCTTCCGTCTTGGCGTAGATTTCATCAGGATTCATCGTCTAAAGCTCCCGTTGGGGCTTCGCCGCGATCTCCAAGCAGGAGGGGATTATAGACGAGGCCGGCATCCGCGCAGAATGACGGGGCGGAGCTGCAGCGTACAAGCTGCGTAGTGCCGGCCATTCGTTTGTGGAATAATCGGTGCCGTAGGCCCTGTGTTCCGCGATGCTCGATCCAGCCCTGCTATCCGCGCTTGCCGACCTTCTCCCGCCGTCGGCGATCATCGCCACCGCCGAGGGGACGCGGCCCTATGAATGCGATGGGCTGCCGCTGTTTCGCGAGCAGCCGCTCGCGGTGCTGCTGCCGGAGGACGAGGCGCAGGTCGTCGGCATCCTGAGGCTCTGTCATGCGGCGCGGCTGCCGGTGGTCGCGCGCGGTGCCGGCACCGGACTCTCGGGCGGCGCCACGCCGTACCGAAAGGGGATCGTCCTTTCGCTGGCGAAATTCAAGCGCATTCTCTCGATCGATCCACTAAGTTGCACTGCCGTCGTCCAGCCGGGTGTGCGCAATCTTGCGATCTCGGAGGCGGCCGCGGTGCACCGCCTCTACTACGCGCCCGACCCATCGTCGCAGATCGCATGCACGATCGGCGGCAACGTTGCCGAAAACTCCGGTGGCGTGCACTGCCTGAAGTATGGCCTCACCGTGCACAATGTGCGGCGCGTGCGCGCCGTTCTGATCGACGGCGACGTCGTTGAATTCGGCGGCGAAGGGCTTGATGCCGCCGGTTACGACCTGCTCGCACTGATCAACGGTTCGGAAGGCCTGCTGGCGGTCATCACCGAGGTGACCGTCAAGCTCACGCCCAACCCGCAGCAGGCGACTTGCGTGTTGGCGAGTTTCTCCGATGCGGAAAAGGCAGGCGACGCGGTCGCGGCGATCATCGGGGCGGGCATCATACCGGCCGGGCTCGAGATGATGGACCAGCTGACGATCGCGGCGGTCGAACCTTTTGTGCATGCCGGTTATCCGCTGGACGCGGCGGCGATATTGCTGTGCGAATCCGACGGCACGCCGGACGAGGTCACCGACGAAGTTGCGCTGATGCGAAGCCTGCTCGAAACAAGCGGCGCGACGACGATCCAGGTGTCGCAAAGCGAAGTGCAGCGCCTGAAGTTCTGGTCGGGGCGCAAGGCCGCGTTTCCGGCCGCAGGCCGCATCTCGCCCGACTACTACTGCATCGATGGCACGATACCTCGCCGTTCGCTGGCGCCGGTCCTCAAGCGCATCGAAGCCCTGTCGCGCGAGTTCGGTCTGCGCTGCATGAACGTCTTCCACGCCGGCGACGGCAACCTGCATCCGTTGATCCTTTTCGACGCCAATGTGCCCGATGAAATCGCCAGGACCGAGGCGTTCGGCGCGAGGATTCTCGAGCTTTGCATCGAGGTCGGTGGTACGATCACCGGAGAGCACGGCGTCGGCCTCGAAAAGATCGATCAGATGTGCACGCAGTTCGCAGCAGCCGAGCTCGAGCGCTTTCACGCCATCAAGCGCGCGTTCGACGCCGAGGGCCTGCTCAACCCGGGCAAGGCCGTACCGCTGCTGCATCGCTGCGCCGAGATGGGCCGGATGCACGTCCACGGCGGCGAGCTGCCATACCCCGATCTACCCCGTTTCTAGAGGCGAAAGCTGCGCATGGACGCGAAAACCATCGTACGGCCCGATCCGGACGTCGTCGCGCGTGTGGTCGCGCGAATTTGCGGCGACTACGGCGAGCGCGCCGTGACCACGCGGGCGGTGCGCGAGCATCACAGCCATGGTGAGGGCCTGGCCGACGCGGCGTTGCCCGACGTCGTCGTATTTCCGCGCTCGAACGAGGAGGTGGCGGCACTCGTGCGTCTGTGTCACTTGTCGCGTGTCCCGGTCATCGCGTTCGGCGTCGGCACATCGCTCGAGGGTCACGTTGCGGCGTTGTACGGCGGCGTCTGCATCGACCTGTCGCAGATGAATCGTGTGCTCGAAATCAACGCCGAGGATCTCGATTGCCGCGTGCAGGCGGGGGTTACGCGCGAACAGCTCAACGCCGAGCTCAAGGGCACCGGTCTTTTCTTTCCGATCGATCCGGGCGCGAACGCCACGATAGGCGGCATGGCGTCGACCCGCGCTTCCGGCACGAATGCCGTGCGTTATGGAACGATGCGCGAAAACGTCATGGGCCTGACCGTGGTGACCGCCGACGGGCGCGTCGTCACCACCGGGGGCCGGGCGCGCAAATCCAGTGCGGGCTACGATCTGACGCGCCTTTTCGTCGGCGCCGAAGGCACGCTGGGGGTTATCACCGAAATCCAGCTGCGCCTCTATGGCGTCCCGGAGGCGATCGCTTCAGCGGTCTGCCAATACCCGGACCTGGCCGGCGCAGTCAACACGGTGATCGCGGCGATGCAGACCGGCATTCCGGTGGCGCGCATCGAGTTGCTCGACGACGTCCAGATGGACGCCTGCATACGCTATTCGAAACTCGAAGGCTATCGGGCGCTGCCGACGCTGTTCTTCGAATTCCACGGCACCGAAGCGGGCGTGCGCGAACAATCGGCGACGATGCGCGCGATAAGCGACGAATTCGGCGGCAGCGAATTCCAGTGGGCGACGCTCGCCGAGGACCGCACGCGGCTGTGGAAGGCACGGCATGCCGCCTACTACGCGACGCTGGCGTTGAAGCCCGGAACGACGGCCCTGGCCACCGATGCATGCGTGCCGATTTCCCGTTTGGCCGATTGCATACTCGAGACCAAGGCCGACATCGAAAAAAGCGGCCTGACCGTTACAATCGTCGGCCACGTCGGCGACGGCAATTTTCATCTGGTCGTGCTCTACGAACCGGGCGATGCCGGCCAGCGCGAACGCGCCGATGCGCTGGCGCGGGCGGTCAGCATGCGCGCGATCGCGATGGGCGGCACCTGCACCGGCGAGCACGGTATCGGCTGGCACAAGCTCGACCTTCTGGCGCAGGAGCACGGCGAGGCGGTCGATCTGATGCGGTCGATCAAGCGCGCGCTCGATCCGCACGGCATCATGAATCCGGGCAAGACGGTACCCTCTTGAACGGCATCGGGTAACAGCAACTGGCCGGCGCTGACGGTGATCGCGCCAACGTTTCACTGCGAGCGCACTCCATGTATACGCTTTACATCGGCAACAAGAACTATTCGTCGTGGTCGCTGCGCGCCTGGGTCTTGCTCAAGGCCTTTGGCATTCCGTTCAACGAGCAGCGGATCCCGCTCTACGAACCCGACTCGTCCGAGCGGATCCGCGTCCATTCGCCTTCGGGCAGATTGCCCTGCCTGCACGATGGCGGTACGGTCGTCTGGGATTCGCTTGCGATCGCCGAGTATCTGGCCGAGCGACATCCCAGCATGTGGCCGGGAGCGGCAGGCGCGCGCGCCTGGGCGCGCTCGGCGAGCGCCGAGATGCATTCGGGCTACGGCGACCTGCGCAACGAGTTCGGGATGAATCTGCGCGTCCGGGAAACGCGAAAAGCGCCGCCGGCCGTCGCCAACGATATCATGCGCATCGCCACGCTGTGGCGCGAAGGACGCGAGCGCTTCGGCCAGAGCGGGGATTTCCTGTGCGGCGCATTCGGCATCGTCGACGCATTCTATTGCCCGGTTGCCTGTCGGTTCGCGAGCTACAGCGTCGCGCTGGACGGCGCGGCGGGCGCGTACCACCGGGCACTCCTCGACCTGCCGGCGATGCGCGAATGGGCCGAAGGCGCATCACGCGAAACCGAGCACATCCCGATGCTCGACCGGATGATGGCTCAGGCGCAGCAACAATGACCCGGCCAGTCGGCGCATGAGCGATCTGGTCGCCGGCTGGCGCGATCGCGTGCGCGCGGCGACTGCGTCAGCGACGCCGCTTCGCATCGTCGGCGGCGGCAGCATGGATTTCTACGGACAGCGTCTGGCCGGGGAGATCCTCGAGGTCTCAGGCCATGCGGGCATCGTCGATTACGATCCGACCGAGCTGGTGATCACCGCGCGTTGCGGAACCCGGCTCGCCGAGGTCGAGCAGGCGATGGCGCAATCGAATCAGATGCTGGCGTTCGAGCCGCCGCATTTCGGCCCCAAGGCGACACTCGGCGGCTCGATCGCCGCCGGCCTGTCGGGACCGCGGCGCCCCTACGCGGGCGCGGTGCGCGATCTGGTGCTGGGCGTACGCCTGCTCGATGGGCGCGGCGACGAGCTGGCGTTCGGCGGACGCGTGATGAAAAACGTCGCCGGGTTCGACGTCTCGCGGCTGATTGCCGGATCGCTGGGGACGCTGGGCATCATTCTCGACGTCTCGCTCAAGTGTCTGCCGATGCCGCGGGCGGAGACGACGCTCACCTTCGAGCTTCCCGCCGACGAGGGTCTGCGCCGGCTCAATGCCTGGAACGCGACGCCGTTGCCGCTGTCGGCGAGTTGTTGGCACCAGGGGCGCCTGCATGTTCGTCTGTCCGGCGCCGAGAGCGCGGTGGCGGCCGCGGCGCGGCGCCTGGGCGGCGAGGTGCTGGAACAAGCGAAGGCCTACTGGGTCGCGGTGCGCGACCAGACGCATGATTTTTTCGCGCCGTTTCGCGCGCAGAATGGCGCCGAAGCAGCCGTGCCGCCTGCGGCGCTATGGCGGCTGTCGGTGCGCGTGACTGCACCGCACACCGCGTTCGGCGGCGCTACGATGATCGAATGGGGCGGAGCGCTGCGCTGGGTCGTCGCACAGGAGGAGGACGACGCACAGCAGGCCCGTGCCTGGGCCGCCGCGCAAGGCGGGCATGCCACGTTGTTCCGCGCCGCCGACAAGTCCGTGGGCGTGTTCCAGCCGTTGCCGCCGGCGCTGTTGGCGCTGCATCAGCGCCTGAAGGCGGCGCTGGATCCGGCCGGCATTTTCAATCCGGGCCGGATGTACGCCGAACTTTAAATGTCCGGTCCCGCAAATTCGCTCGATAGTTCGCGGCGAAATCAGGCGCCACGCGGCGTTGCGCGGCCTCACCGTACCGTTAGGTACGCTTTCGGCCGCGCGCCTTGCCTGGCACCCGATTTCATCCGCTCCTTTATCTTCGGAACTTGCGGGACAGGACACTAGTCATGGAAACGCATCTGGCCGATTTCATCCGGGACACCGCCGACGGGCGCGACGCGGAATCGATCTTGCGCGCCTGCGTGCATTGCGGCTTTTGCACGGCGACTTGCCCGACCTACCAGCTTCTGGGCGACGAGCTCGACGGCCCGCGCGGGCGCATCTACCTGATCAAGCAAATGCTCGAGGGCGAACCGGTCACCGCCACGACCGCACTGCATCTGGACCGGTGTCTGGGCTGTCGCAGTTGCGAGACGACTTGTCCGTCGGGTGTGCGCTTCGGGCGGCTGCTCGATATCGGGCACCGCGTCGCCGAGCAAAAGATCGAGCGTACAGTCGGCGTCCGCGTTCGCCGCTGGCTGCTGCGCAAGGGCTTGACCCACCGCCGCTGGTTCGGCCTGGCGCTCGCCGCCGGCCGCATCGCGCGCCCGTTGCTGCCGCGCAGCCTTGCCGCCAAAGTCCCCGCATCGCGCCCCGCCAAGCGCTGGCCGCCACCGCGCCACGAGCGCCGGATGCTGTTGCTCGAGGGCTGCGTGCAGCCGGCGTTGGCACCGGGCATCGATGCCGCGCTCGCCCGCGCGCTCGACCGCGTCGACATCACGCTGGTCAGGGCTTCCGGCTCCGGCTGCTGCGGCGCATTGAGCGATCATCTGGGCGCTCACGACGAGGCGCTCGGCTACGCGCGCGCCAACATCGACGCCTGGTGGCCGCATGTGGAGCGCGGGGTCGAGGCGATCGTCGTCAGCGCCAGCGGCTGCGGCGTCGTCGTCAAGGCGTACGGCCATCTGCTGCGCGACGATCCGGTGTACGCCGACAAGGCGCGCCGTGTCGCCGCGCTGGCGCGCGATTCGGTGGAAGTCATCGCTGCCGAATGGAAGCGCTTTGCGCCGCAGGTCGCGATGGACCACGGTCCGCAGCGCGTAGCCTTTCATTCGCCGTGCACGCTGCAGCACGGCCAGCGCCTGGTTGGCGATGTCGAGGAGATACTCGAGGCGATTGGACTCGAATTGACGCCGGTCGCCGATTCGCATCTGTGCTGCGGCTCGGCCGGCACGTACTCGATCCTGCAACCCGAGCTGGCCGGCGAGCTCAAGGCCAACAAGCTCGCCGCGTTGGAAGCGGGCGCCCCCGACGTCATCGCGACCGCCAACATCGGCTGTCTCATCCATCTGGCGAGCGCAGCGACCTGCCCGGTGCGGCACTGGGTCGAGATCTTCGAGGGGCGGCTGCGCGATCTGCCGCGATCATGAGCGACACGGCACCGTTGCGGCGCGGCGACTATCGTCATTTTCTTGCGATTCCGACGCGCTGGATCGACAACGACATCTACGGTCACGTCAACAACGTCGTCTACTACGCGTACTTCGATACCGTTGTGAACGAGCACCTCATGCGCACCGGCGGCCTCGACATCCGCGACGGCCCGGCGATCGGCCTGGTCGTCGAGACGTCCTGCCGATTCCACCGGCCGCTGTCCTTTCCGGTCGTCGTCGACGCCGGGCTGCGCGTTTCCCGGCTGGGCACGACATCGGTCCGCTACGAGGTGGGCCTGTTCGCGGCCGGCGACGAGGACGCGGCGGCGACCGGGCATTTCGTTCACGTCTGGGTCGATCGCGCCAGCCGGCGACCGACGCCGGTGCCAGGCCCGATACGCGCCGCGCTGGCACCGCTGCTTGCCGAGGTCTGACCGGGGGGAAGCGTACAATCGCGGCCGGATGCCCACCCAGCCATCGTATCGGCCCCATCGATGAAGCCACCGACTTTCGCTCGATCGCCGAGCCGCCGCGGCAGCAGCGGTCGCTGCTCGGGCGGTGACCGCGGATGACTGCGGCGCCGCGCCGCTTCGGGTTGATTGCCGCCGCGGGCACCAGCCTCCGCTTCGGCGGCGGCTTGCCGAAGCAGTACGCGCTGATCGCCGGCCTGCCGCTGCTCGCACATACGATTGCGGCCCTGAACCGGTCGATCGTGCTCGAGGCGATCTTCGTCGTGCTGCCGCCCGGAGACAAGTACTACGCCGAGCGGATTGGATCGATAGCCGGCATCGTCCCCGTGTACGAAGGTGGCGCCACGCGCGGTGAGTCGGTCAGGAATGGACTGGCCGCGATCGGCAAGCGGGCGGCGGCCGAAGACTGGGTGCTGGTGCACGACGCAGTGCGACCCTGTATCGACGTGACGACCTTGAACCGCCTGCTGCACGAGCTCGAAGACGAGCCGGTCGGCGGACTTCTCGCCGTACCGCTGTGCGATACGCTTAAGCGCGCCGAAGTCGGCGCCGGCGTCCGCGCGGCCTCGACCGAGCCCCGCAGCGGGTTGTGGTGCGCCCAGACGCCGCAGATGTTCCGTTACGCGATCCTCAACCATGCGCTGCGGCGGGCCGACGTCGCACAACTGCTCGACGAGGCGCAGGCGGTCGAGGCGTTGGGCGTCAAGCCGCGGCTGGTGCAGGGCAGCCCCGCCAACATCAAGGTCACCTATCCCGAAGACATTGCGCTGGCCGAGGCGATACTGGTCGGCCGCGGAAGGGCTGCCTGATCATCGGCACGGTGCGCGTCGGAACGGGCTTCGACGTCCACGCGCTGGTGGCGGGTCGCCGGCTGGTGCTGGGCGGCGTGACTATCCCTTTCGATCGCGGCATGGCCGGACACTCCGATGCCGACGTGCTGCTTCACGCTGTCTGCGATGCGATTCTCGGGGCATCCGGACAAGGCGACATCGGCATGCATTTCCCCGACACCGACGCGGCGTACAAGGATGCCGACAGCCGCGTGCTGCTGCGCCAGGTCTGGCAACTTGCGGCTACGCGCGGATTCGAGCTCGGCAACGTCGACGCGACGATCATCGCGCAGGCGCCGAAGCTCGCGCCGTACTTAGCCGCGATGGCCGGGAACATCGCAGTCGATTTGGGCTGCGCCGCCGGCTCGATCAACATCAAGGCCAAGACGAGCGAAGGCCTCGGATTTACCGGACGCGGCGAGGGCATCGCCGCGATGGTCTCGCTCGTTCTGGTGAAACGCTAGGGTCTAGAGTCCCGCACCGGACGGCATCGTCACGCGCGCCAGCGTGCCGCCGCCTTCGCGGGCGAGCACGTCGAAGCGGGCGCCATGCAGCCGCGCGATGCGTTCGACGATCGCAAGCCCCAGTCCGGCCCCGCTGGCGCCGCTGCGCGCGGGATCACCGCGAGTGAACGGCCGCTTGAGGCGGTCGACCTGGTCCGGCGGAATGCCTGGGCCGCGATCGCCGACCTCGATGACGACCGAAGCGCCTTCGCTGCGCGCGACAACGTCGACCGGCGTGCCGCCGTAGCGCAGCGCGTTGTCGATCAGATTGGACAGCAATCGGGACATCGCGGTGGCTCGCATCGGCAGCGCCGAAACCTCGCCGGCGCTGTAATGAACTTCGTTGCCGGCGCGGTGGTAGCGTTCCAGCAGCGGCACCACGACATCGTCCAGCGAGCGAACCTCCAGCGCGACGTCCCGATCTTCGCGCGCGAAGTCGAGGAACTGGCCGATGATCTTGTCCATTTCCTCGATGTCGGCCGCCATGCCCTCGCGCATCGTCTCGTCGTGCGTGCCGACCTCGACACCCAGGCGCAGCCGGGCCAGCGGCGTGCGCAAATCGTGCGACACGCCGGCGAGCAGCAGCGCCCGGTCCTGCTCGGCCTGCCGCAGATTGGCCAGCATCTGGTTGAAGCCGCGATTCAGCGTGACGATTTCCGACGGTCCTTTTTCCGGCAGCGGCGGCTGCGCCTTGCCGGCGCCGACGTTGGCCACGGCCTCGTTCAGCTCCCGCAGCGGCCGGGCGAGATAGCGCGCGAACGCGTAGGCGCTGGCGAGCAGCACGACCAGCGCGATCAGGCTCCATTCGAGTGCGCGCGATTGGGCCGCCTCGGACGGGCGGGGCCAGTGGAATCCCGCCCAGTAAGCGCGATCGCCGGCCTGCAGCTTGATCCACAGCAATTGTTGCCGCGGCTGCAGGCGGATCTCGGTCGCCGCGCCGAGCTCTGTGCGCAGCCGCTCTCCCAGCTCGACCAGCAGCGGATTCAGCGGCGCCACGCCGAAGCCGCGCCCGTCGTCGCTGACGATGCGGGCGCCGTATTCTTGGCCGAGCCGGGTCAGCGTCTCGCCGCGCTCATGCAGGTCGGTCGCCGCCAGCGCCGCGCGCAACGCCTGCAGCTGCAGGACTTTGGTATCGGTGAACTGGCGCGCCATCAGCGTCGCGCGGTCCTGTCGGTACAGCAGTATCGAGGTCCCCTGGCTGACGACGATGACCATCAGCAGCAGCAGGGCCAGGCGTCCGAACAGCGAACGCGGCCACAAGGTCACGGCCCGGCCCCGGTGTCGGCCGGCGTGTTGCTGGGCACTTCATCCGGTACGAATACGTAGCCGAAGCCCCAAACGGTCTGCAGGTAGCGCGGTGCCGCTGGGTCGAGCTCGATCAGCTTTCGCAGCCGCGAGACCTGGACGTCGATTGCGCGATCGAACACGTCGTGATCGCGCCCGCGGGCGAGCAGCATCAGCTTTTCGCGCGCCAGCGGTTGGCGAGCATGGCTGACAAAGACCTTGAGCAGCCCGAACTCGCCGGTGGTCATCGGCAACGCGGTGCCGTTGCGGGTCAGCGTCCGCGTACTCAAGTCGAGGATGTACGGGCCGAAGCTGATCCGGCCTTCGCCGACCGGTGCCCCCGGTGCCAGGCGCTCGATCTGGCGGCGCAGCACCGCGTGGATACGCGCGACCAGTTCGCGCGGATTGAACGGCTTGGGCAGATAATCGTCCGCGCCCATTTCGAGGCCGACAATGCGATCGATGTCCTCTCCCTTCGCCGTCAGCATGATGATCGGCACGGTCTCCCCCGAGCCGCGCAGTCTTCGGCAGACGGCAAGCCCGTCCTCGCCGGGCAGCATCAGGTCGAGTACCAGCAGATGCGGCGGGTCGCGCTGCAGCTTTTTGTCGAGCTCGCGCGCGTCCGGTAGCGCCTGCACCTGGAATCCCTGCTCGGTCAGGTAGCGCACCAGGAGCTCGCGCAGGCGGGGATCGTCGTCGACGACCAGAATTTTTGGCGTGAGCTGCTTCATCGGTCGATTATCCCGGGCGCCCCCGGCGCGGACGCCCGGCACTTGTCACGAATTGTAACGCCCGACGCTAGGGGCAACGATTGGTTACACTCCCCCTGCAGTCGCGGCTGGCGACGAGGCCGCGGAACGAACGGTTACAAATCGCTGCCCCTTTGCAATGCTTGGGTTACAGCCGGCACCTAGAGTCGGGGTCGTTGGCCCCCCGAACAGGGTGGCAGCGAAGACAAACCCATTCCAGACGAAAGGTCCACACGATGAAACGCATGCTGATTGCCTTGCTCGCGGTGCTCGCGCTTTGCGGCGTAGCCGCGCTTTCCTGGGCCGCCGGCGCAAGCCGCGGTCACGACGTCGATCCGCTGGCGATAATCGCCAGTCTGCAGGCAACGCTCAAACTCAACACCTCGCAGCAGCTGCAGTTCGACAATGCGCTCGCCCAAAGCAAGGCCGCGCATTCTTCGATGAGGAGCGGTTTCGCGCAGCTCAAGGCCGCGACCCAGTCGGAGCTGGCCAAGAGCGCGCCCGATTTGGCCTCGCTCGCCGCATTGTCCGACCAGGTACAGCAGCAGAATAGCGGGCTGCGCAAGCAGGCCCGTTCGGCCTGGCTCGCGCTGTACGACACGATGTCCGCCGACCAGAAGCTGGTCGTGCGTGACGCGATCAGCGCCCGCCTCGCCGAAGTCGAGGCATTCCACGCGAAAATGCGGGCGGCGCGCGGGCAATGACGCTTGAGTGATTGGCCGCAAGGCGCCGATATGCGGCGTCCTGCGGCGACGGACGGCATGGGCGTTGCCGGGTCAGCGGCCGATAATGCTATCGTCATAATTGGTAACGGGGCCGGGCTTTGAGGCGTCGTGCCATGGCTCTCCGCAGGCCGGGTCCACTCCTCCCCCAGGATCCGATTTGGGATCTACGAACTCGGTCTGTCCTCACGCGCCCCCTTGCGGGGCGCTTTTTTTTGACCGGGGCTTGCCCCTTCAGGCGGCGCAGACGTCCGCTGCCGTGCCGTCGCGGTTTTGCCCGAGCGATCGCGCCAGAAGGCGCTCGGCGAGCAGGCGCAACTCCCCCGGGAGGACCGGTTTCAGCAGCACATCGGGCGCGGTCAAACGCATCGCGGCAAAAGCCTCGGGCGAAGCATCGCCGCTGACCAGCACCGCGGGTATCGGCTGTCCCAATTCGGCGCGCAGGCTGGCCACCGCGTCGGTGCCCAGCGCGCCGCCGGCGAGCCGATAGTCGGCCACAATCAGGTCCGGATAGCGGCCGAGCTCGCCCAACGCGGCAAGCACGTCCTCGCCCGACCCGCCGCCGCAAACCTGCGCGCCCCACTGCGCGAACCAGAGGCGCATCGCGTCGACGATCGCGCTTTCGTCGTCGACGACGACGATCAGCGCGCCGGCGAGCGCGCCTGCCCATCCCTCCTGGACGCGCCGTGGGGATGATGCGGCCCGGGTCGGCGCGCGGGGCACGACGACCGCAAAGCGCGACCCGCGCCCCGGCGTCGAATCGACCTCGATCGGATGGTCGAGCAGTGCCGCGAGACGACGGATGATCGCGAGCCCGAGTCCCATGCCCTGACCCGCGGCGCGCGGGGCAGGACGAATCTGGTAGAAGGCCTCGAATATCCGTTCGCGTTCGGAGGCGGGAATCCCGCTGCCGGTATCGCGCACTTCGATGGCGACCTGCGAGCCGCGCCGGCGCACGCCGAGAACTGCGCCGCCGCGCTCGGTGTGGCGCACCGCATTCGACACGAAATTAGCGAGCACGCGCTCGAGCAATACCGGATCACTGTCGACCCATACGCTGGTGCGCGCGATGCGCAGCCGCAGCGGACGCGCCGCGGCGAGCGGAGCGAATTCGCGCTCGAGCCGTGCGAACAGCGTTGCGAGCGGAAATCTGGCGCGTGACGGCGTCACCCCGCCGGCGTCCAGCTTGGATATGTCCATCAGCGCCGTGAACTGCCGCTCCAGCGCCTCGACCGATGCATTAATGCAGTCGACGATCTCCCGCGCCGCCGGCTCGTCGACGCGCGCGGCCAGCGCGGCGCCGAACAGACCCATCGCGTGCAAAGGCTGGCGCAGGTCATGGCTCGCCGCGGCGAGAAACTGCGTCTTGTCGCGATTGGCGGCTTCCGCGGTGGCGCGTGCGCGGTCGGCCGCGGCGGTCTCGCGCGTGAGCTCACCGATCAAATCGACATTCTCGTAGC
>PLYT01000103.1 GCA_003153475.1 Betaproteobacteria bacterium
GGCCACAAATAGCCGGCATTATGCGCCACTGGAACGATCGGGATGCCAAGTGCGATCGCCAGGCGCGCGCCGCCGCTCTTGTAGTGTGCGTGCGCGCCGGCCCTGATCCGCGTGCCCTCGGGATAAACGACAATCCAGAAGCCCTGCTGCAGGCGCTCGCGCCCCTGGGTGACCAGCTGCGTCATCGCGTCATGTCCGGCCTTGCGGTCGATCGTGATCGGCGAGGCCAGCGTGAACGCCCAGCCGAAGAACGGAATCGACAAGAGCTCCTTCTTGGCGACGAACGCCAGCGGCGGAAACAGGAAGTTCAGCGACAGCGTCTCCCAGGTCGACGAGTGCTTCGACATCACCAGGTGCGGATCGGCCCGCGGCGGGATGTTCTCGGCGCCGATCACCCGGTACCGGATGCCGCAGATCAGCCTGGCACCGATCAGATTGAGCAGGCACCACCCGGTGATGAACCGGAAACGGGGGATCGGCGGCAGCCAGAACAATAGCAGCACCAGAAGCGCGTAGATCGGCGTGACGATCAGCTGGTAGAGCGCGAAGAGCAGCGAGCGCAGCGCCGACATCGTGGACGCCTCAAGCCTGGTTTCAGTCGCCCGCGAGCAGCGCGGTCACGAAAAAAGCGAGGTCGGGAAAGATCGCCGTGTCCTGCGGGAAATTGCCGCTGCGCAGCGTTTTTTCGCCCTTGCCGGTAAGGACCAGGATCGGCTGCGCGCCGACGGCTGCCGCCGCCTGCAGATCGCGTTCGCCGTCGCCGACGCAAGGCACGCCGGTCAGGTCGACGCCGAAACGCTGGCCGATCTCGACCAACATGCCGGGTTTGGGCTTGCGGCAGTCGCAGTTCGAGTCCGCGGTGTGCGGGCAATAGAACAGCGCGTCGATCCGTCCGCCGAGCTGGGCGAGCGCCTTGTACATCTTGTCGTGGATCGAGATCAGCGTCGCCATGTCGAACAAACGCCGGCCCAGCCCCGACTGGTTGGTGGCGACGATCACGCGGAATCCGGCATGGTTGAGCCGGGCAATCGCCTCGAGGCTGCCCGGTATCGGCCGCCATTCGTCGGGCGACTTGATGAACTGATCGCTGTCGTAGTTGATGACGCCGTCGCGATCCAGGACGATCAGCTTGGCCTGGCGGGTCGGCACGATGCGCTCGTTGGAGACCTGGATCATGCGCTTCAGACCACGAGCTTGGAGATGTCGGCGACATGGTTCATCGTCGCGGCGACTTCGCGCAGCAGAGCCAGACGATTGCCGCGAATTTTCGGGTCGTCGGCCATGACCATCACGTCGTCGAAAAAGCGGTCGACCGTTGGCCTGGTCGAGGCCAGCGCGCGCAACGCCGCGGCGAAGTCGCCCTCGGCCACACGGTTTTCGACGATCGGCCGGAGCCCGTCGAACGCTTTATGCAGCGCGCGCTCCGCTCCGTCGGCGAGGAGCGAGCGGTCGACGCTGCCGCCGACCTCCCCTTCCGCCTTGCGCAGAATATTGACGATGCGCTTGTTGGCGGCTGCAAGCGACAGCGCCTCGGGCAGCGCCTCGAACGTGCGTACCGCCTCGAGGCGCTCGGGCAGGTCGTCGATGCAATCGGGCCGGGAATCGACGACCGCCGCAACCTGGTTCGCCGTATAGCCGCGGTCGCGCAGATAGCCGCGCAGGCGCTCGTAGAGAAAATCGAGCACCGCCTCGCGCGGGCGGGCCACCGGGCACTGCTGCGCCAGCGCGTCGAACGCGAGGTCGACCAGCCCGGAGAGCGGCAGCTTGCGCTTCTTTTCGATCAGCGTGCGAATGACGCCGAGCGCCGCCCGGCGCAGGCCGAACGGGTCCCGGTCGCCGGTCGGCAGCTGGCCGATGTCGAACATTCCGGCCAGTGCGTCGAGCTTGTCGGCAAGCGCAACCGCCTGCGCGACTGCGCTTCCGGGCAGCGCGTCGCCCGCGTAGCGCGGAAGATAGTGCTCGGCGATCGCGTCGGCGACCTCGGCCGCTTCGCCGTCGTGCCGCGCGTAGTAGCGGCCCATCGTGCCCTGCAGCTCGGGAAATTCGCCGACCATGTCGGTGACCAGGTCGGTCTTCGCCAGCAGCGCCGCGCGGTCGGCGAGTGCTTCGTCCGCACCAAGCATTCGCGCGATGCGCGAGGCAACCCGGCGCAGCCGCCCGGTGCGATCGGCCTGCGTGCCCAGCTTGTTGTGATAGACGATGCCGCCGAGCTTGTCGACGCGCGCCGCGAGCGGCGTCTTGCGGTCCTGGTCGTAGAAGAATTTGGCGTCGGCGAGCCGCGCGCGGAGTACGCGCTCGTTGCCCTGGATGATTGCCGCCGGATCGTGCGTCTCGATGTTGCTGACCAGCAAAAAGCGATGCTTGAGCTTGCCCGCGTCGTCGGCCAGCGCGAAGTATTTCTGGTTCTGCTGCATCGTCAGGATCAGGCATTCCTGGGGCACGTCGAGGAAGGCGGGGTCGAACGCGCCGGCGTAAACGGCCGGCCATTCGACCAGCGCGGTGACTTCGTCGAGCAGCGCATCGGGCATGATGATCCGCGCGTGCTCGGCCGCGTGCTGCAGGCCGGCGACGATCTTCGCGCGGCGCGTCGCAAAGTCCGCGATCACCTTGCCTTCGGCGGTCAGCGTCGGCTCCCAGGCCGCTGCATTGGTTACCGACAGCGGATGCTGGCAGAGGAAGCGATGGCCATTCGTCGTGCGCCCCGCGGTCAGGCCGAGCGCTGCGACCGGCACGATGTCGGGGCCGTGCAGCGCCAGCAGGCGATGCACGGGGCGGGCGAATTTCACCGTCGAGCCGTCCGGGCGCTGGTAGCTCATCAGCTTGGGGATCGGCATTTTATCGATCGAGTCAGCCAGCGATTCTTCGAGCCCGCGCGGCAGAGACTGGCCCTTGGCCAAACTTCGCAGGTACACATAGTCGGCCTTGCCGTCCGACGCGACATAGATGCGGTCCGGGCCGTCCGCGACGTCGAGAGAGCCGGTCGCCAGGTGCGCGCGTCCCAGACCGGTCAGTTTTTTCTTCAACGCTTCGGATGGCTGGCCGAGTGCGTCGCGAGCCACCTTGGCGGGCATCAGCTTGTCGGTCACTTCGGAATCCGGTGCGACCGGCCGAACATGCGTGATCGACACCGCCAGCCGGCGCGGCGTTGCATAAGCCATGGCCACGCTCGATTGGTCGAGGAGGCCCCGCTCGCGCAATCCCGACTCGATGCCCGCAGCGAAGGCCTCGCCGAGCCGCAACAAGGCTTTGGGCGGCAGTTCTTCGGTCAGCAGCTCGACGAGCAGGGTGTCGGACACTAGGCGACCTTCTCGCCGTCCAGCATCGGAAAGCCGAGCGCCTCGCGCGAGTCGTAATAGGCCTGTGCGACCAGTCGCGACAGCGCGCGGATGCGGCCGATGTACGCGGCGCGCTCGGTGACCGAGATCGCG
>PLYT01000075.1 GCA_003153475.1 Betaproteobacteria bacterium
CGCGGCAAAGGCCTGCCGGCGCGGGTCATCCCGATCGAGCTGCACCACATGGCGGCTGCCGGCCTCGATGTCTGGCTGGGCGCGCTCGCCTACGGCGCGAGCGAGGTTGTCGTGCTCGCCACCGGCGCCGAGGCGCCGCAATACCCGGAAGCGATCGAACGGCAGATGGGTTACGCCGACGGAATCGCGCAGGCGCTGGGCTACCAGGGCCGCCACTTTCACCTGGTGCGGGCAGCCGATGCCCGCGCGCTCGAGACGGCCGTCTGGGCATTGCAGCCGGCGCTTGCGGTTCGCACGCCGGCGACATTCCACTGGTCGGCGGACAAGCGCACGACCGCCGCATTCGCGATCGAGCATTTGCAGGCGCACGCGCCGACGCCGCAAGCGGCGATCGCGCTGTCGGCCGGCGCGCCGTTCGGCACCATCGCCGTCAACCGCGACGTCTGCACGCTGTGCCTGGCTTGCGTCGGTGCCTGTCCCGAAGGGGCGATCCTCGACCATCCGCAATCCGAGGTTCCGCAGCTGCGCTTTATCGAGTCCAAATGCGTGCAGTGCGGCATTTGCGAGGCGACNNTGCCCGGAGGATGCGATCACGCTGACACCTCGGCTGTCGCTTGCCGCGGAAGCGAAAGAGCCGCGGGTGCTTAACGAAGCCTCGATATTCAAGTGCATACGCTGCGGCAAGGCGCTGGGTACCGACAAGATGATCGGCAACATGCTGGCCAAGCTCGCCGGGCACTCGATGTTCGCCGCGCCGGGATCGCTCGATCGGCTCAAGATGTGCGCCGACTGTCGCGTCGTCGACATGATGCACAAGGAGTTGAACGTTCCGGTTCCGGCCGGCGCCGGCACGCCGGGGTCGGGCACGCAATGAGCGGCCGGTATTCGTCTTGGCGCTGAGCGGTTCAGGAATGAAACCTTCGCCGGTCGTGTTCACTCCTACCATCGAGCCGGAAGATCAGGCGCGCGCCGACTTTTATGCTTTGCTGGCGCGGCTCTACGCCGCCGAACCCGACGCGGCACTGCTTGAGTCGATCGCCACGGCTGACGAACTGCAAGTTGACGACGGCAATGTCGAAGGCGAGACGCTGGCGGAGGCGTGGCGGATGCTGATCGCAGCCAGCGCGGTGATGGATCCCGAAGCCGCCGGCACCGAGTACCTCGATCTCTTCATCGGCGTCGGCGCGAGCGAAGTGAGTCCCCATGCTTCGGCTTACGAAAAGATGCCGGGCCGGCAGCCGCTGGTCGAGATCCGCGCGGCGCTCGCCCGATTGGGCCTTTCCCGGCAGGCGGGCAATGCGCTCTACGAGGACCACGTCGCTGCGGTTTTCGCCACGATGCGCGTATTGATCACCGGCGCCGGCACGCCGGGGTTGTTCAGCTTCGACGACCAGCGGGAATTTTTCGCTGCGCACGTCGATCCGTGGGTCGACTCATGTTGCGACGCAATAAAAGGGCGCACTATTGCCAACTACTACAAACGCGTTGCACAATTGACCAAAGCGTTCATGGCGATCGAACGTGACTCGTTCGCCATAGGCTAGTCATTGCGCCCCCATTCACGTCACGAGTCTTTTTTGCGAGGCAGCCATGCGGAAAACGCAGCGTAGTGATCGTCCCCACTCGGCCTCATCCGCGAGCTCCTCCGCCAGCGATACCAATCTCAAAAGACGCGGCTTCCTGCTGACGCTCGGCGCCGGCGGCGTCGGCGCCGCAGCAGTCGCCGCGCGCTCGATGACGGGCGCCGTGGTCGACACCGAGCCGGCCGCCGCGACCCCGACAGACGGCAAAGGCTACGCCGTCACCGAACACGTACGGCGCTATTACCGGACGATGAAAGTCTAGTAGGAGGAGGACGGATCATGCTGCTGACCAAAATACACGATGGTGCTTCCGGCGCCGCCAGCGCAGCTCGTCCACGTTTCCGCCGCATCGCCGGAGTTCGACTCCCGACGATGGACAGGCGGGCGTTTTTGAAGCGTTCGGGTCTCGTTGCCGGGGCCGGAGCGTTCGCCAGTCAGATTCCGTTCAACCTGATCGGCAAGGCCGACGCGGCCGCCGACAGTTACTCGACGAAGGCCGAAATCAAGCGCACGGTCTGCACACACTGCTCTGTCGGCTGCTCGGTCGACGCCACTGTCGAGAACGGCGTCTGGACGCGGCAGGAGCCGGTGTTCGATTCGCCGCTGAATCTCGGCGCGCATTGCGCCAAGGGCGCCTCGGTGCGCGACCACGGCATGCACGAGAACTCGCACCGGCTGAAGTCGCCGATGAAGCTGGTCGACGGCAAGTGGCAGAAACTGAGCTGGGACCAGGCGATCGCCGAGGTCGGCGACAAGCTGCTCGCGATCCGCAAGGAATCGGGTCCCGACGCGGTGTTCTGGGTCGGCTCATCCAAGCACAGCAACGAGCAGTCGTACATGATGCGCAAGTTCGTGTCGTTCTTCGGCACGAACAACATGGATCACCAGGCACGGATCTGCCATTCCACGACAGTCGCCGGCGTAGCCAACACCTGGGGCTA
>PLYT01000081.1 GCA_003153475.1 Betaproteobacteria bacterium
CGAGGCCCAGGTCGATCGCTTCATGATGAAGGTCCTGGTCGGCTACCCGAGCGAAGCGGAAGAAACGGTCATCGTCAACCGCGTCACCGGGCCGCCGGCTGCGATCACCCCGGTCGCGACCACCGAGGAGCTCGCGCAGTTGCAGCGCGAATGCCGCAAAGGCTACGTCGACCCCGCGCTGGTGCAGTACGCCGTGCGTCTGGTGTCGGCAACGCGCAACCCAGACCGCTACGGCATCGCCAACACGTCGAAATACATCACCTACGGCGCAAGCCCGCGGGCGACGATACACCTGGTCGAGGGCGCGCGCGCGCTCGCTTATCTGCGCAACCGAAGCTACGTGCTGCCGCAGGATCTGATCGATATCGCGCCCGACGTTCTGCGCCACCGGCTGTCGCTGTCGTACGAAGCGCTTTCCGACGCATTGACGCCGGACCAGATCATTTTGCGCATCATGAAGCACATCCCCGCCCCCGAAAAGCCGCTCGAGACCCATGTCAGAGTGGACGCGAACGCCTGACGCGATCCTGCGCCGTCTCGAGTGGACGGTGATCCGCCGGCTCGACGGCCTGTTGCACGGCGACTATCGCACGCTGTTCCGCGGCTTCGGCGTCGATCTGGCCGACCTGCGCGAATACGAGTACCACGACGATGTGCGCCACATCGACTGGAATGTCACCGCACGCCTGCAGACGCCCTATGTACGCGTCTACAACGAGGAGCGCGACATCACCGCGTGGTTCGTGCTGGACTTGAGCCCGTCGATCGACTTCGGCTCGCAGAAAGTCAACAAGCGCGCCGTGGCAACCGAGCTGGTCACCGTCGTGGCAAGAATGCTGAGCCGTCACGGCAACCGGGTCGGCGCGCTGTTCTACGGCGACAAAGTCGACACGGTGATCCCGGCGCGATCCGGCCGGCGGCAGGTGCTGCACATCCTGCACAAGATGCTCAGCCGCCCCGAGGTCGCGCAATCGGACGCGACCCGGCTTGACGACCTTTTCCGGACCGCTTACCAGGTCATCCGAAGGCGCTCGCTGGTCTTTATCGTATCCGACTTCATCAGCCACCCCGGGTGGGACAAGCCACTGGCGCAGCTCGCGCGGCGGCACGAAGTCATCGCCGTACGACTCTACGATAATCTGGAGATGGATCTGCCCGACATCGGCCTGGTCGTCATCCAGGACGCCGAGACCGGGGAACAGTTGCATGTCGATACCAACGACAGGGCGTTTCGCCGGCGTTTCGCGGTGGCCGCGGCGAAGCGCGAGACCGACCTTCGTGCCGCCTTTCGCCGTGCCGGCGTCGATGCACTGGAGGTCGCCACCGACGACGATCTGATGGATGCGATCCTGCGCTTCGCCGACTTGCGCAAGCGGCGCAGCCGGCTCGCTGCGGGGGCCGCATTGCCGCAGCATCTGGAGCACCGGTGACCTTCCTGTGGCCGGCGATGCTGTGGCTGGCGGTGCTGGTGCCCGTCGTGACCGCCGCATATGTGCTGATGCAGCGCCGCCGGAACAAGCAGGCGCTGCGCTACGCCAGGCTCGCGCTGGCGAAGAACGCCCAGGGCGCGGTGCCGCGCCTGCGCCGCCATCTGCCGCCGCTGTTGATGCTGCTGGCGCTCGTGTTGATGATCGTCGCGATCGCGCGTCCAGCCTCGGTGATCAGCCTGCCATATCAGTACGAAACCGTCGTTCTGGCAATCGACTCCTCGGGCAGCATGCGCGCCACCGATGTTGCCCCGACGCGCATCGCAGCCGCACGGGCCGCGGCGCGGAGCTTCGTCGCAGCGCAGCCTCGCGACACGCGCATCGGGGTCGTGGCATTCGCGGCTACCGCATCGGTGGTGCAGGCACCCACGTTGAACCGCGACGACATCCTGTCGGCGCTCGACCGCATTCAGCTGCAGCGCGGCACCGCGATCGGCAGCGCCATCCTGGTGTCGCTGAAGCTGATCTTTCCCGATGTGGAATTCGACCTGCGTTCGGCCAATCCCCGGCCGGGCGGCACGCGCGAGGCGCAGCGCGGCACCTCGCTCGACGCGGCACCGAACGCACAGGCATCCGGAGGCACGCCGCCGCCGGGATCGTTCAAGTCCGCTGCGATCGTCCTGCTCACCGACGGCCAGACGACGGCGGGTCCGGACCCGTTCGAGGCGGCGCGCATGGCGTCGGAGCGCGGCGTACGCGTGTTTACCGTCGGTGTCGGCACCTTGGCCGGCGAGGTCCTGAGCGCGGAAGGCTGGTCGATGCGCGTACGTCTCGACGAGGATGCGCTCAAGACCATCGCCACGACGACCAAGGCCGAGTACTTCCACGCCGAAACGGCGACCGACCTGTCCGGCATCTACCAGGCGTTGACCTCCCGCCTGGTGTTCGAGAAACGGGCGACCGAGATCACCGCGCTTTTCGCCGCGGCGGCCGCCGTCTGCGCGCTGCTGTCGGGCCTGCTGTCGCTGCTTTGGTTCAACCGTATCCTTTGAGAGGCGCTGGCCCTGCGCCGGGCTCGCCGATCCCGCGCACCCCTGACCGGATTTAGTTCACGGCAAAGCAATAGAGGAGTCCCGCTCCGCCGGTGCTGCGCAGACCCTCGTCGCTGCAGTCGCGCGAAATGTGCGAGGAGTTCCACGAATGCGACTCGGCGTCGTCCCGCAAACCCTGCCGGTCGTGATGGCCGAGCTGGGCTGCGCCAGCGCTGCTGCTGGTCCAGTTGGCACAAGTCTTGTCGTCGTTGCCCGCGTAGGCGGTGCCGTCGGCCTGCGTGCCAATGAGAATGTCGTGGCGGTTCGGCGTGTCGCCGCGTCCGTTGTTGACCTCGCCCTTTTCGGTCAGCGCGGTCTGCTTGCTTCATCCATTCCTCCGAAGTGTGGTTCTGTCGTGTCAGCGGGCGAAAACCGGCAGCACGGACCGCGGCAAACACGGTCACCGGCGATGATATTCCGTCTGGACCCCCGCGCGGTCGACCTCCCCACGATGCCAACGCTGGCCAGCGAAGCGCTCTGGTGCCACAATTGGCCTTCGATGCAAGGCAACAGGCTGCAATGCCGGGGCCCCTCCCGGCCACGCGCCGCGGAGGAACCTACGATGAGACTTGCTGCCGCGCCATTGGCGCTGATAGGGTTGTTTCTCGCGTGTCCGGCGGCGATCGCCCAAGGTCAGGCGCCAAATCCCAGTCCGACGGCGACCACTCCGCCGCCCGCCGCGTCCCCGCCGCCGGCACCGACCGAGCGCGGGCGGGCCGCACACGCCGATGCGCGCGTCTGCCTGGAATTTCCTACCGAGCTGCAGGTAATTGCCTGTGCGGAGAAATATCGCTGGGCCAAGAGTCGATAGCTGCCGGCGTCGCCCGTCAACGACGCCCGCACCTGCAATGACCGCACCGCAGTCGTCCCACTCGCGCTTTTCGCTGCAAAGCTTCCAGGTGATGGCGCTGCTTTGCGTCGCGCAAGCGCTGGTCGTTCTATTGCTGTGGATCGTACAGTCGTTCGGCAATATGACCGTGCTTCCCGGGCAAGTCTGGCTGGCGCTGGCGTGGCTGTGGCTGGTGTGGCCGTTGCTGCTGATACTGCATCCGGTCGGCTCGCCGCGGCGCATTTTCGTGCCGGTGTTCATCGGCGTGGTGCTGATTGCGCCGTGCATGGCGACGATCTTCCTGTTCACCGCCTGGGCCCTGGACGGCAGCGCGCGATAGCCACCGAGTCAGCGGCCGGGTTCCCCGCGGCAGTTCGCCAATCCGCCGCCGATAGGCGCGCGTGCGCCTGCGGGCTAGAATGTCTCTCGTGGGAACCCGTGCGCTGAAGCTGATGGTGATCCTTCTTTCCTGCATCAATGCAGCGATGTGGCTGTTCTATACCGAGTCCGCACTGATGGCGATGCTGTGGGGCGCGGTCGCCATCGCCTTTTTTGTCTGGATTATCGACGACATGCGCCGGGGCGTCCCGCGCTAACCGGGTTCGATCGGCACTGACCGCAAGCGAGCTCCTCGACGATCCCCCGCGCAAGCCCCCGGATCAACCGATGCGGCAATTCGACCTGACGACGCAGTGGCAACTCGACGCCGCGATCGATCGCGTCTGGGATGCGATCGTCGCCGTGGAAAAGTGGCCGCTCTGGTGGCGCTTCGTGCATGCTGTCGAGGAGCTGGAAAAGGGTGACGCCGAAGGGCTTGGCGCGCTGCGCCGCTACACCTGGTCGAGCAAGCTGCCGTATCGGTTGAGTTTCGCCATGCGCGTGACGGCGCTGACTCGACCGACGTACCTGGAAGGCGTGGCGGTCGGCGACCTCGACGGCAGCGGACGCTGGCGCCTCGTGGCTGACGGCGGCACGACCCGCGTCCGCTACGATTGGACGGTGATCACGACCAAGCGCTGGATGAATGCGCTGGCTCCGCTGCTGGAACCGGCGTTCCGCTGGAATCACCATCAGGTGATGGCCGAGGGAGGTCGCGGGCTGGCGAGATATCTGGGCGTTCGCGTGCTCGCTAACCACGCGGCGCCCGCGCGCTGAAAGCGTTCGGAGTTTCAACGCCTGCCAGGCAGGCAAAGGAGCCAACATGAGCCAAGCTGTGCGCAAAGTCGATTACTTTCACGTGATGGTGCCCAATAAGCCGGGTCGCGGTGCCCGGGTGCTCGCGGCTCTTTCGGCCGAGCGCGTCAATCTGCTCGCCTTTTCCGGCTTTCCGAACGGCCGCAAGGGCCAGCTCGATCTTATTCCGGAAGACAGCGCCGCACTGAAGCGCGCCGCGCGCAAGCTCGACCTCGACTTGAGCGCCCGGAAGACCGGCTTTCTGGTGCAGGGCGCCGACCGCGTCGGCGCAATGACCAAATTGCTGGACACCCTCGCGGCGGCGAAGATCAACATCACCGCGATGGATGCGGTCACCGCAGGCGCAGGCCGATACGGCGCGATCTTCTGGGTGAAGCCGAAGTTGGTGGCGAAGGCCGCCAAGCTGCTGCGCGCCCGCTGACGAAGCGCTTTGGGCATGCGGCCGGGCGCCCGCGATTGCGGCGGCGATCGGATAGAATGCGCCGATGGAAACACTGGCCCCGGCCCGGCGTCGAGCGCTTCGCGCCAAGGCGCATTACCTGCACCCGGTCGTGAGCATCGGGCATCACGGTCTCACGCCGGCCGTGCTGCACGAGCTCGACGTCAATCTGCTTGCGCACGAACTGATCAAGGTGCGCGTGTTCAGCGATCTGCGCGACGAGCGCGACGCCATGCTGCAGCGTATTTGCGAAGCGCTCGACGCGACGCCGGTACAGCATATCGGCAAGCTGCTGGTGCTGTGGCGCCAGGGACCGGAGAAGCCCGCGGCCCCCGTGCCGCAGGAACTTGATCCCCGCAAGGCCGCGATCCTCGAGGCCGTGGTCACCGAGCACATCGACACCGCCCAGCCGGTCGGGTCGGGCTCGGTCGCGTCGAACCAGAGCGTCGGGGTGTCGCCCGCGACCGTTCGCTCCGAGATGGTCGCCCTCGAGCGCGAGGGGTTCCTCGCCCAGCCCCACACCTCGGCCGG
>PLYT01000086.1 GCA_003153475.1 Betaproteobacteria bacterium
GTGGGGCCGTCCGGCGTCTCGATCGGGCAGATGCGGCCGTAATGCGTCGGATGCACGTCGCTCACCTCGAAGCCGGCGCGCTCGCGCGTCAGGCCGCCCGGTCCGAGCGCCGACACGCGCCGCTTGTGGGTGATCTCGGAAAGCGGATTGGTCTGGTCCATGAACTGCGACAATTGCGAAGAGCCGAAGAACTCCTTGATCGCCGCCGAAATCGGCTTGGCGTTGATCAGGTCGTGCGGCAGCAGATTTTCGCTCTCGGCCTGGCCGAGGCGCTCCTTGACCGCGCGCTCAACTCTGACCAGGCCCGAGCGGAACTGGTTTTCCGCGAGCTCGCCGACCGAGCGGACGCGGCGGTTTCCCAGGTGGTCGATGTCGTCGATCTCGCCGCGGCCGTTGCGGAGCTCCACCAGGATCTTGATGACTGCGATGACGTCCTCGCTGGTCAACGTGCCCGGCCCGGTCAGCTCGCTTCGTCCGACGCGACGGTTGAATTTCATGCGTCCGACCGGCGACAGGTCATAGCGCTCCTCGGAGAAGAACAACCCGTGGAACAGCGCCTCGACCGCATCCTCGGTCGGCGGCTCGCCGGGCCGCATCATCCGGTAGATCGCGACGCGCGCCGCGGTCTGGTCGGGCGTGTCGTCCATTTTCAGCGTTTGCGCGATGTACGGACCCTGGTCGAGGTCGTTGACGTAGATCGTGTGGATCTTCGCCACGTTGGCGTCGATCAGCTTGGCCAGGAGCTCGTCGGTGATCTCGTCGTTGGCGGACGCGAGGATTTCTCCGGTGTCCTTGTTGATGACGTTCTCGCCGAGACTGCGCCCGACCAGATAGTCGTTCGGCACCGCGATCTTCTTGACGCCACCTTCGGCCAGGTCGCGGATGTGGCGGGCGGTGATGCGCTTGTCCTTCTGGACCAGCACCTTGCCATCCTTGCCGTGAAGGTCAAACTTGGCCACTTCGCCGCGCAGGCGCTCCGGGACTAGGTCCATCTGCGAGCCCTTCTTGGCCGGATGGAACGTGTCGAAGGCGAAAAACTGCTTCAGGATGTCCTCGTTGGACAGCCCGATTGCCTTGAGCAGCGTCGTCACCGGCATCTTGCGGCGCCGGTCGACGCGGAAATAGAGGTAGTCCTTCGGATCGAACTCGAAGTCGAGCCAGGATCCGCGGTACGGAATGACCCGTGCCGAAAACAGCAGCTTGCCCGAGCNNCCGGGCGAGCGGTGCAGCTGCGAGACGATCACGCGCTCCGTGCCATTGATGACGAACGAACCGTTGTTCGTCATCAGCGGGATTTCGCCCATGTAGACTTCCTGCTCCTTGACTTCCTTGACGGTCTCTTTCGGCGCTTCCTTGTCCATCAGGATCAGCCGGACCTTGGCGCGCAACGCCGAGCAATAGGTGAGACCGCGCTGCTGGCATTCGGTGACGTCGAACGCCGGCGGCAACAGCGAAAAGCCGACGAATTCCAGCCTCGCGTTGCCCGAGTGGCTGGAGATCGGGAAGATCGAAGTGAACGCGGCCTGCAAGCCCTCGTTCTTCCGCGCTTCCATCGGCGTCAACTCCTGCAGGAACGCGCGGTATGAGTTGAGCTGTGTTTCCAGCAGAAACGGCACCGGCAGCACGCTCGCGCGCTTGGCGAAGCTCTTGCGGATACGTTTCTTTTCGGTAAACGAATACTGAGCCATGGGCCTTTGACCTCTCGGACGATCTTTCGGGCGCGCGCCGGCCACAGCTAAAGAAAGCGGCTGGCGCGTTACCCGTGGTTCATCGACTGATGCGGGGCATTGCGCCCCTTGGGATGGTGGTTGGCCACTACCAACCGCTGGCGGACGACGGCCCATTGCTGCACCGTCCGACCAAACCTGTCTTCTGCAGTCGGTTCAGAAGACGAAGATAAGCAAGCCTATATGCGGCCGCCCACAAAGCTTTCAAGAGGCGGCGCTGACTCGCTTGTCTTCGGCCTCTGGGAGCGCTGACCTGCCCCCGGAGCGAAGGCGACGGGCCCGCTTTTTAGGCGAACCCACCGCTGCTGCTTACATCATGTTTCAGAGCGGACCGAGTTTTGCGTCATAGTTGCCGGTGCGCTCGTTCGCGGTCACATTCCCGCTTCGTGGGCCCCTGCTCCGCACTTTCTCGCGTTACTTGATATCTGCCTTGCCGCCCGCGTCTTCCAGCTTCTTTTTCGCCGCGTCAGCGTCGGCCTTGTTGATGCCTTCCTTGACCGGCTTGGGCGCGCCATCGACCAGGTCTTTGGCTTCCTTCAGCCCCAGCCCGGTGATTTCGCGCACAGCCTTGATTACGTTGACCTTGTTGTCACCGATCGCGGTCAGCACGACGGTGAACTCGGTCTGCTCCTCGGCGGCGGGCGCGGCAGCAGCCGCAGCGGGTGCGGCGGCCGCGACGGCGGCAGCAGCGGACACGCCAAACTTCTCTTCCATCGCCTTGATGAGCTCGGAGAGCTCGAGCACGGTCATCGACGCAATCTTGTCGAGGATTTCCACTTGTTGAACAGCCATGTCTTTCTCCTGAATCGTAAGGTTGAATAGTCGGTAGTCGTCGCGCTGATCAGCCGGCAGCCTTGGCGTCGCGCACGGCGGCAAGCGTCCGTACGAACTTGCCTGGGACCTCGTTCATCGTCCGGACCAGCTTGACGATCGGCCCCTGCATCGTGCCGAGCAGCTTGGCGATCAACTCCTCGCGCGAAGGCAACGCGGCCAACGCCGAGATCTGCTTGGCCGACATCAGCTGCCCGGGCATCGCTCCGCCCGCAATCACGAACTTCTCGTTGCCCTTGGCAAAGTCGCTCAGCAGCTTTGCCACGGCAACCGGATCGGCGCTGATGCCGTACGCCAGCGGACCGACCATCTTGTCGGCCAGCGAGGCGAACGGCGTATCGGCGACCGCCCGGCGTACCAGGGTGTTTTTCATGACCCTGAAGTAAACGCCGGAAGCCCGCGCCTTGGCCCGCAGCTGCGTCATCGCGGCGACCGCCATGCCGCGGTTCTCGGCCAGGACGATCGCTTGTGCACCGACGAGCTGCTTGGCCACTTCGGCGACTACCGTTTGCTTCTGCTCCAGATTAAGACCCAAGGTCTACCTCCATCTTTTCGGAACTGCCGGCGGGTTGAGCCGCCTTGGTTCCACGCCGTCCGAACATTTCCAAGACGGTTCCCGCGGTGACCTTACGTCAGGAAAAATCCTGCCTTCGGGACACCATCTAACGCCGGATCGAGCCTTCGCGGCCAGGTGACGGGGAACAGCCAGACCCCGTATTGCCAGCCGATCGACTCGTTTTGAGCCCTTCGCTCCTGCGGTCTTTGACGGCTCGCCTTATCGGCGACCGGGTTGGAACAACCAATCCGGCACCACCTCTTCAGCGTTCCCTCAAAATTCGTTTCGTGCCTTGCTTCGCTGCGCGACCGGCCAGCGCCTATACGTGCGTCTGCTGCTGCCCGAACACCGACGAGTCGACCCGCACACCCACGCCCATCGTGCTTGAAAGACTGATCTTCTTCAGATAAATCCCCTTGGTGCCTTGCGGCCTCGACTTGTTCAGCGCCTCGATCAGCGCCATCAGATTCGTCTTGAGCTGATCGGGCGTGAACGACGCGCGCCCGATCGTGCACTGGATGATGCCCGCCTTGTCGGTGCGGTACTGCACCTGACCGGCCTTGGCGTTCTTGACTGCCTGACCCACGTCGGCCGACACCGTGCCGACCTTCGGGTTCGGCATCAGCCCGCGGGGCCCCAGAATCTGGCCGAGCTGGCCGACGACCTTCATCGCATCGGGCGTCGCGATCACGACGTCGAAATCCATGAAGCCTTCCTTGACCTTCGCCGCCAGATCGTCGAAGCCGACGATATCGGCGCCCGCTTCGGTCGCGATCTTGGCCTTGTCGCCCTGCGCGAACACGGCGACGCGCACCTTCTTGCCGGTGCCCGCCGGCAGCACGACCGAGCCGCGCACCGTCTGGTCCGACTTCTTGGCGTCGACGCCCAGATTGACCGCGACGTCGACCGACTCGTCGAATTTGGCGGTCGCGGTTTCCTTGACGAGCTTCAACGCCTCGTCGATCGGATACGACTTCACATGATCGATCTTGCCGCGCACGACCTTCATGCGCTTGGAAAGGTGAAGGCCGTCCTTGTTCGCTGTCGTGGCCATCACTTCACCCCTTCGACGGTGATGCCCATGCTGCGGGCGCTTCCGGCGATCGTCCGCACGGCCGCATCGAGATCGCCGGCGGTAAGATCGGGCGTCTTCATTTTCGCGATCTCCTCGGCCTGGGTGCGAGTGAGCTTGCCGACCTTGTCGGTATGCGGCTTGGGGCTGCCCTTGTCGACTTTCGCCGCCTTCTTGATCAGCACCGTCGCAGGCGGCGTCTTCATGACGAAGGTGAAGCTCTTGTCGGCGAATGCGGTGATCACCACCGGAATCGGCAGCCCGGCTTCGAGCTTCTGCGTCTGCGCGTTGAACGCCTTNNCCATGATGTTGAGGCCGCGCTGGCCGAGCGCCGGCCCGATCGGCGGGCTCGGGTTGGCCTTGCCCGCCGGCACCTGCAATTTGATGTAACCGACGATTTTCTTTGCCATTGCGTTTCTCCTATGCGGGTCCAAGCGGACGCAAACCGCGCCCTCCCCTGCTATTGCAGTTCGTCCGAGTTAAGCGGCGGCTTGCCGCCGCTTCAACGAGGACAGATATGCCGTCGCGCATGAGCGTGACGGCATATCAAGCTTTCTCGACTTGCGAAAAATCGAGCTCCACCGGCGTCGACCTGCCAAAAATCGTGACCGACACGCGCAGCTTGCTCTTTTCGTAATTCACGTCCTCCACGTTGCCGTGGAAGTCGGTGAACGGCCCTTCCTTGACCCGAACGGCCTCGCCCATTTCAAACAGCACTTTCGGACGCGGCTTCTCGACGCCTTCCTGCACCTGACGCAGTATCGCGTCGACTTCCTTCTGCGTGATCGGCGTCGGCTTGTTCGCCGTGCCGCCGACGAAGCCGGTCACCTTCGGCGTGCTCTTGACCAGGTGCCAGGTGTCGTCGGTCATCTCCATCTCGACCAGCACGTACCCCGGAAAGAACTTGCGCTCCGAGATCGCCTTGGCGCCGTTTTTCATTTCGACGACTTCCTCGACCGGCACCAGGATCTTGCCGAACTGCTCGGCCAGCTCCGAGCGCTTGATGCGCTCGGTCAGCGCGCGCTGCACGCTTTTCTCGAACCCCGAGTAGGCATGTACGACAAACCATTTCTTGTCGCTCATGCCTCGCTCCGCCCGGTCGCCAGCTTGATCAGCGACGCCACCGCTGCATCAACGCCGAACAGGAATGCCGCCATGACGACGACGAAGGCGAACACGACCACCGTCGTCTGCAGCGTTTCCTTGCGGGTCGGCCACGAAACCTTTGCCGCCTCGCCCCAGGCCTCCTGGCCGAAAGCGAACAAGCGCTTGCCCGGCTCGCTCAGCCAGGCGACGCCGGCCGCCGCCAGCAGGCCGCCCAGCACCATCAGCAAACGCAGCACCGACGCGGTGTCGCTGAAGTGGTAGAAGCCCCACACTCCTGCGACCACCAGCGCGGCCGCCAGGGCCAATTTGATCTTGTCCAGCATCGTTACCTTTTAGATGACAGAATTCCGCGGCCTGCGTTCAACACGGCACCGGCCGCCGGCACCTGCTTTTCCCCACCGTTCCATCGTCCCGACTCGTCGCCCTTGCTCCACGCCGCCACCCTTCCGGTGGCAGGCCAGGAGGGAATCGAACCCCCAACC
>PLYT01000014.1 GCA_003153475.1 Betaproteobacteria bacterium
CCGCGTCGCTGCTCGCCGCGCTCAAGGCGCGGCTGCCGCGGTGACCGCCGGCGACGACGGCGCGTGGCTTGCGCGCGGGCAGGCGCACCAGCGCGCGGGTCGCGCCGTCGATGCGCTGCTTTGCTACCGCGAGGCACTGGCGGCCGATCGCTACGCAATCCAGGCCCGCTTTCATCTGGGTGAAGTGCTGGGCGATCTCGGCCGCGACAGTGATGCCTTCGACGCCTGGCGCACGGTGCTGACGCTTCAACCCAGGCATTTGCCGACGCTGCTCGCCTTCGGCGCCGCAGCGCGGCGAATCGGGAAGATCGTGGAGTCTGCCGAAGCCTACCGTCGCGCGATGGCATTCGAGCCGCAAAGTCGACAGGCAAGGTACGGGCTCGCGCTGACGCGCCTTGCTGCCGGCGAAGGCGACGCCTGCGCGGAGATTCAGCGATCGATCGCTGCCGGCATCGCGTTTGAAGACCTCCAGGATCTGCCACGGCTGCTGCTGACGGCCGCTGCCTCGTCGCACAAGCAGGCGCTGCTGGGCGAGCTTGCAACGCGGGCAAACGACGGCGCGCCCGATTGGCTCGCCGCGATGCTGGCTGAGGACGCGGCAGCACGCGGCGACATCGATCGGGCGCTGGCATCGCTCGCATCGGTCGAGCCCCGGGCTGCGACAGCATCGCTCGACGCGCTGCGTCTGCTGGCGCTTGCCGCGGCCCGCGTCGCGCCGGAATCGACCTGGGGGGCGCGCTACGCGACGCAATGCATGGCGCTGCACGCGGCCGAGGTGCCGCTGGTCTGGCCGCGGCGCACGGCAGGGACCACGCTGCGCGTGGGCTATCTGATCGCGTCCGCGCAGCCGTTGCACGTCGGCACGGCGGAGATCGATCCGTACCGGTATTTGGATGAAGTCGTCGCAGCGCACTCGCGAGACCGGATCACGGCGGTCGTTTTCGATGTCGGCGCCGGCACGACGCCGGCATCTGCCGCGGCCCCGCCCGCCCCCACGCGCCCGGCGATGACATCGCTCGGATCGACCTTCGATCCGGCCACCGCGCCATGGTTGGCCGAAGCCGATTTCGACGCCATCGTCGACTTGGCTGGCATGACGGCCGCAACCGGGCCGTTGCTGGCGCAGCGTCCGGCCCGCAGCGTCTGGACGCTGGCTTCGCTGTTCGCCGCGCACGTCTCGCCCCTCGTCGCGCAGCGTCTGCCGGCGCCGCGATCGGGTTCGGTCGAGGATCTGCGCGCTCACCGTCAGGACATCGAGGCCGCATTCGCCGCAATTTTGCCGGAACGGTCGTCAGCCGTGCCTTGCACGGTCCCGCCGGTCGTCATGGCGCGGCGTTGGCGCGATGCCCTGCGCGCGCATCAGGCGCAGGATGCCGACAACGCCATCGCCGCGTATCGCGACGTGCTCGCACTGCAGCCTGATTTCGCCCGTGCCCGTTATCTGCTGGGCTTGCTGCTGCGCGATCGAGGGGATCAGACCGACGCCATTGCGCAGTTGACACTCGCCGTTCGCGCCGCTCCTGCCTTCACCGACGCGCGCGCAGCGCTTGCCACTCTGTTGCGCGAGAGCGGACGCGTCGACGAGGCGATCGAACTTTGCCATGACGGACTCGCCGCCGCGGCTGGCGCGAGCGCGCTGTGGCGCTCGCTCGGTCTTTCCGAGCTTGTGCAGCGCCGAGGCAATGAGGCGCGCGCCGCGTTCGATCGCGCGCTCTCGCTGCAGCCGGCCGATGCCCAGACGCACTACAACCGCGGCGTCGCGCTGCAGGTCGGCAAAAAGCGCCGAGCCGCGCAGAACGCTTATCGCCGAGCGCTGGCGCTTGCGCCGGATCTGACGGCTGCGGCGTACAACGCCGGCGTCGTCCTGCGCGAGCTGGGACGCTCCGACGACGCCGTCGCCGCCTTTGAATGCGTGATCGGACAGGACGCGGCTCACGTGGCCGCGCACAACGCGCTTTGCGAAACGTTGCATGAGAGCGGGCGCATCGACGAATGGCTGCGCGCGTTCAAGCGCTTCGAGGCGAGCTGTCCGGACGCGCTGCCGCTGGCGGTGCAGGCGATCGAGGCTTGCCAGTATCTGGCCGACTTTACAGCGCAGGACCGCTATGTCAGTCGCCTGCGCCGCGGCGAGTTCAAGCCATCCAGCGACACCGAGCTCGTCGATTGCCTCGAGACGCTGTTGTTCCTGATCCTCTATGTCGACGTCGAGCCGGCCGATTTGCTCGGCCTGTACCGTGCGTACGCCGCGGCGGCGCCGCGCATCTACGGTGAGCCGGTTGCTCTGTCGCAGCGGCGGCGACCCGGCAGGATACGCATCGGTTATTTGTCGGGGGACTTGCGCAACCACGTCATGGGCAAGATGGTCTGGGAAGAGGTACGGCGGCACGACCGCCATCGGTTCGAGATCTACTTCTATTCGCTATCCGCCGTCAGCGACGAGTGGACCGCGCGGTACCAGGGCCTGGGCGACCACTTCGCGACAATCGCCGAGGCCACCGAGCGCGAAGCGGCGGAACGCATCGCCGCCGACGAGCTCGATTTGCTGATCGATCTGGCGACCAACACCCGCGGCGCCAAGCCCGGCATCCTGGCCCTGAAGCCGGCACGCGTGCAAATGACGCATGTCGCGAGCGCCGGCGTCGTCGGCCTTCGCACGATCGATTTCAAGCTCACCGACGCCTTCGCCGATTTGCCGGAAAACCAGGCTGGTCAACTCGAGACGCTGCTCCCGGTCGAAGGCTGCGTCTATCCGTATCGCCATATCGCTCCGGCCGCAGTCCATCCTTACCACCGTGACCGGCTGGGCGTCGCGGCCGACGCCGTGGTCATCGCCGCCTTCGTCAATCCGATGAAGCTGTCGCGGCGCTGTCTCGCACTGTGGCGCGAAGTGCTCGAGCGGATTCCGCGCGCGCTCCTTGCGATATCGCCGTTGTCGCCCGGCGCGGGCGAAGCGCAACGGCGCCTGTTTGCGGCCGCGGGGATCGCGCCGGAGCGCACGATCGTCCTGGCGGCAGGACGCGATGAGGCCGAAAGCCAGGCGCGCTACCGCGTCGTCGACCTGGTGCTCGATCCTTTGCCCTACGGCGGGGTCAACGGCACGCTGGAGGCGCTCGATATGGGCGTTCCCGTCGTGACGCTGTGCGGGCGGCGACACGGCGAGCGCAGCTCGTACAGCATCCTGGCCAACCTCGGCGTGCCGAGCACCGTCGCGCATAGCGAGCGCGAATATGTCGCGATCGCGGCGCGGCTCGCGGACGATCGCGCCTTCATGACTCAAGTGAGGGAGGCGATCCGCGCCGGCATTGCGGCATCGCCGCTGACCGACATCGATGCGCATACCCGCAACCTCGAACGCGCCTATACAACGGCGCTCGAGCGACGCTATCCAGCCGCGCTCGCGGGGAGCCTCTGATGCCTGCGGGCGGCACAGGCGCGACACGGGTCGAACGGGCGCAACAGCGACTTGCCGCGGGAGACCTGGCCGGCGCGCAGCGCGAAGCGGAGGCGATCCTCGCCGCTGCCGGCGAGGCTCGCGACCGCGCAGCGGCGCATCTGGTCATGGCGACCTGCTTCGATCGCGCGCACGATATCCAGGCTGCCGTGGCGCAGGCCAAGGCGGCAGTGGCGAGCATGCCCGGCGATCCGGTCGCGCATTACATCCACGGTGAGCTTCAGGAGCAGGCCGGCGACAAAGCGGGCGCGGTCGCAAGCGTCCGGCGCGCGCTCGAGCTCAATCCCAAATTCGTCCAGGCGCACCATTACCTCGGCATACTGCTCGGCGAAGCCGGTGACGCCGAAAGCGCCGCCGCGGCGTTCGCCGAAACCGTACGTCTCGATCCGACGCATGCGCGCGGCTGGAACAACCTGGGCAATACGCTGCGCACGCTCGATCGCCTGGACGAGGCGGAAGCGGCCTTTGCCCGCGCCGTCGCGCTCAAGCCCGACTACTGGCTGGCCGCCGCGAATCTGGGCGGCGTGCAGCGCGATCTGGGCGCGATGGACCGCGCCGAAGCGACGCTGCGTGCGGCGCTGGGGCGCGCGGGGCCGAATCCCTACCGGCCGCTGCTGGTGCTACTCGCCGGGGTGCTGCGGCTGCGCAACATGCTCGACGAGTCGGCGCAACTCTATGTCCAGGCGATCAATGCAGCGCCGTCGGAAAGCGCCGGCGAATGGTTCAACCTCGGACTGGTCCTGGCCGAGCGCAACGACCCGGCCGGCGCACGCAAGGCCTACGGCCGCGCTCGCGCGCTCGACCCGACCGACCTGCGCACGATGTTCGGCGAGTGCCTGACTTTGCCGATGGTGTACGCCGACGGCAACGAAGTCGAAGCCGCGCGAGCCGGATTCGAGGCGGGACTTGGCCGCCTCGAGCGCGAGCTCGTGCCGGCGATACGCGCGGGAGCGCTTACCGAGACGCAGGTTCTCGACGGCCTTCGCTGGGTCAATTTCTTCCTCGCCTACCAGGGACGCGACGATCGGGATCTGCAGCGGCGATATGCAGCGGTTGCCGCCGCCGGCGTCGACGCCGTCGCGCCGCACTGGCACGCACCGATCGCAACGCGCAGCTTGCGCGGCAAACGCGTGCGCGTCGGATTCGCCTCGGCGTTCTTCCACACCGGCACCTGCGGCCGCTATTTCAAAAGCTGGATCACCGATCTCGATCGCGAGCGCTTCGAAGTTTTCGTCTATCACCTGTGGCCGGGGATGGACGACATCGCGCAGGCGATCGCGGCGCGGGCCGATCACTTTCGCACGTTTGCCGCCAACCAGTCGCGACCTTCGGTGGTTGCGCCTGCGATTCGCGGCGACGATCTCGACGTTCTGGTCTATACCGAGCTCGGCATGGACGTCACCACCTTCGGACTCGCATCGCTGCGGCTGGCGCCGCGGCAGTACGCGGCGTGGGGACATCCGGTGACGACCGGGCATGCGACGATCGACGCGTTCTTGAGCTGCGAGGCGATGGAGAGCGCCGAGGCGCAGCAGCACTACACCGAGCCGCTGGTGCTGCTGCCGGGCATCGGGACGCGCTACGAGCGGCCCATGCTGCCGTCGGCCGGCAGCCGAGAGCAATTCTCGCTGCCGGCGGACCGCACGCTGCTGCTGTGCCCGCAATCGCTGTGGAAGATTCATCCGGACAACGACCGCCTGTTCGCGGAGATCCTGGTGGCGAATCCGCGCGCAATGCTGGTTTTTTTCGGCGGCTGGCATCCGGCGCCGATCGACCGTTTCATGCAGCGGCTCAAGCTGACGCTCGATTCGTCCGGCATCCCGATCCGCGAGCGCACGCGGGTCCTGCCGCAGGTCGGACACGACGACTATCTGCGCATCAACATGCTGTGCGACGCGATGATCGATACTTTGCACTGGTCGGGCGGCAACAGCAGCCTCGATGCGCTGGCCTGCGGCCTGCCGGTCGTCACGCTCCCCGGTTCGTTCATGCGCGGCCGCCAGAGCGCGGGCATGCTGTCACTGCTGGGTGTGCCCGACCTTATTGCCGCCGATCGATCCGACTACCTGGCGATCGCAGCGCGACTTGCCGGCGACGAGGCTTGGCGGCATGAGCTCGCGACACGCATCGGTGCGGCGCAATCGCGTCTGTTCGACGTGCCCGACGCGATCGCGCGGCTGCAACTGCTGCTTCAGGCCGACGACATACGCGCGGTGTAATCGCGCCAGATCGCCTCGAGGCCGTCCTCGAAGTCGCGCGTGTAGCGCGCCATGTCGAACAACGGGTGGGTATGACGGTTGGTCGCAAGCCGCGCGCGCAACTCAGCCAGCGCGTGCGGTTCGCGGGCGAGGTAGAGCGTCAGCGCTTCGTAGTCGGCGAAATTGTCGGTCACCAGTTCCGGCAGGCCGATTGCGTGGAGCTGACTGCCGGCGAGTCGCGTCACCAGCGTCTCGCCGGCGCAGGTGAGCACCGGCAGCCCGACCAATAGCGCGTCGTTGGTCGTCGTATGTGCGCCGTAGGGAAACGAGTCCAGGAAAAGATCGGCCGCGGCATGGCGCGCCAGATGCGGCTCCTGCGGCACCTTGGCGGCGAATATCAGCCGCGCGGGATCGATGCCGTTCGCCGCAGCGTGGCGTCGCAGATTGGCCGTCGCTTCCGCGTCGCTCGCGAGCAGCCAAAGCACGCTGCCAGGCACCGCGTGAAGGAGGCGCATCCAGATCGCGAATACGTCCGGGATGATCTTGAACGACTTGTTGAAGCAGCAGAACACGAATCCCCGTGCGGGAAGAGTGCATTCCGCGCGCGAAGGGGCCGGGCCTTGCGGCGCGCGCGTGGTGTCGCTCGGATACGAGGCGTGCGGCATCTGCCAGAGACGCTCCGAATAAAACGGCTGCATCGCTTCCGGGGCGCCGAAGCGGTCGACCAGGATGTAGTCGTACCAGTCGGCGCCCAATGTGCCGGGGAAGCCGATCGAATTGATCTGGATCGGCGACGGGCGCAATCCCATCAGGTGGCTGTTGCCGCCCGCCGTAAAGCCGTTGAGGTCGAACAGGATCGCAATCCGGTCGGCGCGGATACGCCGGTGAAGCTCGGCGGTCGATTCCGTGCTGACGTCGACGAAATGCTCGAACGCGCGGGCGATGCGCCGTCCGATCGGGCCGGGGTCGGTCGCCCGCAGGCCGTAGCCGAACGTCTCGATCCGGCCGCGATCGATGCGCTCCCAGTGCTCCATCTGCAAGTAGGCCATCGGATGCACGCGCAGGTCCGACGAAAGGAAGCCGACGCGCAATCGCTCGCCGGCGGCTCCGGGTACCGCCGGGCGCGGCACGGGCGCCGCCGGCGCCAGTGTCGATGCCCAGCGCTTCGCGGCGCACAGTTGGGCACGCGCATCGCACGGTATGGCCAGCAGCGGAAAGGGATTGACCGTATAGCGTCCATCGCCATGCTGCGGCCCAGCCAGCGCCGCGCGCACCTCGGCGAACAGCGTGTCCAGCCCGGTCCAGACGCAGCGCTGCTGGCGCGCGTGCGCGAGCATCGACAGCGCGTACGGATTGCCTGGGTCAAGCTCGAGCGCGCGCAGCGCCGTCGGGTCAGCCGCGACATAGTGGGCGAGACCCATCTGGTGGGTCAGCAGGTTGACGTGGATCTGGAGGTCATCGGGGGCGAGGCGCGCGGCTTCCAGGAAGCTTGCTTCGGCGCCCACCAGGTCGTGGACGCGGTCTTGCGCGATGCCGCGCTTGACCCATATCGATGCCGGCACGTCGCGGCGGATGGCGAAGGCGCGCTGGTAGGTCGCGGCGGCGG
>PLYT01000026.1 GCA_003153475.1 Betaproteobacteria bacterium
GCCGCCGCCTTGCGCCGCGCCGGCGCAAGGGATGTCATCGGCTGCGCGGCCCATGGCTTGTTCGTCGACAAGGCGCCGCAGCTGCTTGCGGCCGACGGCTTGTCGCAACTGGTCGTCACCGACAGCGTGCCGCCGTTCCGGCTGCCCGACGACGGCCCGGTGCGCGGCAAGCTCCATGTCGTGTCGGCGGCGCCGCTGTTTGCCGAAGCGATCCGTGCTAGCCATGGGTCCTGGTGCCGGTGAGCCGCCGAAGCGAAGACCCCTCAGCGTCTACGGTGCGCCTCCAGCGCATCGAGTCCGTCGAGCGCCTCGCCGACGTGCTGCAGGTAGCGCCCGGCCTGAGGCAACCATTTCTGCGGCGTGCGGACATCGGCTTCGAGCAGGTGCGCCACGCTGAGGCGCGCTCGCAGCAGCGCGCGGTGCGCGGTGTNNACCAGGCACACATGCTCGGGGCGCAAGTCGCCATGCCCCTCGACGATGCGGCGCCCGCGCACCCGTGCTCGCAGCATGTCTTCGTGCCTCACGATCGCCCGGTCCATGCGGTCGAGCAGGTCGTGAATCTGCGGCAGTTCGAAGCGCGGACTGGCGAGCACGTTGCGACTCACGGCGAGTTCGTCGCGCAGGCGGTGCAGGTACTCGTCTTCGCCGAGGGCCGGTCGCGGCGCATGCCGATAGAAGGGCACCAACACCTTAACCAGCGCGTCGATGTCGCGCTGCCTCAGTTCGCCGCCGACGATCACCCGGTCGAGCATCCGCTCCGCCGGTAGCCGTTGCATCGACACCAGCCAGTCGACGGTGCGGCCGGGAGCGGGCAGCTGCTCTTCCGCAACGAGCGAGAAGACGCCGTCGTCCCACTGCAGCGCAAGCAAGCCGAGGTAGACGCGCGGTGCGAGCCGACGATTCACGAGCAACTCGGCGCGGGCGTTGCGTTCGCGCGCTTGCACGGTCGTGAAGTCGAGGAAGGGGTAGTGCACCGGTTTCTTCAGCTTCAGCACCCGATCGCCACCCAACAGGACCCACGACATGTGCGTCTCGATGCGGCGCACCGGCTCGCCGATGCCCGCAGGTGCGAGCGTCGACTCCAAATAGCGTAGCTTGGTCTCGATGCCGAGCATGTCGTCGACAGTCTCCACGCGTGGATTCGAGCACGCGAGCGGAGCGTGCGACGTGATGCAGCGCAATCCGTGCAACGGTGGGCGAGAGCGGCAGGGGCTGGCCAGAGCCCTCCATTCGGCTGCCATGAGCCTCAAAGGGGCTCCGTCGGGTCTTCGGAGAGCTCACTCCGGCTTGGCCAGACCAAGGGAGGTTCTCCGCTCTGAAGCGTCCGTGCCGCGGGCTCATGCTCGTGCGGGCTGCGGCTCGCGTCCAACAGCGCAATCACTTCATCGTCGCCGACCTGGTGAAAGTCGGCGTAGTACGTGCCGACCGACCCGAAATGTCCCGGCTCAGACAGGCAGACCACGTTGTCGACCAGCTTGGACAGCTCGTAGATCGTGTTGTTCGACGCAACCGGCACGGCGAGCACCACTTTCGCCGGCCGCATGCGTCGCAGCGCCTTCAGCGCGGCGCGCATCGTGGTGCCGGTGGCGATGCCGTCGTCTACGACGACGACCGTCCTGCCTGCGACATCGAGTCGCGCGCGGCCGCGCCGGTAGATCTTGCAACGCCGATTGATCTCGTCACGCTGCGTTCTGGCCTCGCGCTTGACGTAGGCATGATCGATGTCGGTCTCTTGCGACGTGCTTTCGTCGATCACCACCGTCGGTGGGTTGCCCTCCGCGATGGCGGCCACGGCAAGCTCCGGCTGACCGGGCGCGCCGATCTTGCGCACGATCAGCAGATCCAACGGTGCATGTAGCGCACGCGCGACCTCGGCGGCAACCGGCACACCGCCACGCGGCAGCGCGAGGACCAGCGGGTCGACCAGACCGAGGCAAACGACGGCCGTCGCCAGCTGCCGGCCGGCTTCCCCCCGATCCTTGAAGTCACCAATCATGTGCAGTTCCTCTCTGCACTCTTGATTCCCGAGGCCGGGCGGTAGGGCGGGTTCGCATTGCGCCACCTTTCGAAGTGCTCGAGGGTTGCCGAACCAGGCGGTCGGTCGGCGCAACGCCCCTGGCGTGCAACCGAAGAGTTGGCAGGAGCATCCATTGCGGTTTCATGATGACTCGAGATTAGTTGCGTGTTGCCCCGGGGTTGGTCGGAGGGCTTTGCCGTTCGAGTTGTTCGCGATTTCCCCTGCAGTGGGTATTTCAGTGCGCCATCAACAACGGCAGCGTCATGGTCTGCAGCATGCTTCTCGACGCACCGCCCAGCATGAATTCGCGGGCCCGGTTGTGGCCGTAGCAGCCCATCACCAGCAGATCGGCACCGACCTCGCTCGCGAAAGACAGCAAGAGCTCGCCGGAGTTGCTGGGGGGCTTGATGGGCCGTGCCAGCGCGTTCCTTGACGATCACTGGATCCAGCCCGACCAATCGGGTCTCCAGGGTGCAGTGAATTTCGTCCGTGTTGGCCTTGGCTAGGCTGTTCGCGTCGGAGAGGTGGGCCTCGACACGGGTGATCCGCTCGCCGTAGTGACCGAGCGCCTCGGTCACTAGGGTCTCCAGGTACTCGGCCATGGACTGGCGACCGTCGGTATGTGGATCGGTGTTCAGCAAGACTTGCATGTTTTTTTCAAGATAGGACGTGCACGGAATGACGGGAGTCCCGCGTTCGTCGACGGTTAGCGAGCACTCTTGTGATCCTTCTGGCCGCTGTTCCTGTGCCTACCGGCAACTTCGCTTTCCTCGGCCTTCTCTTTTTCTTTGTTCGCGTCTTCACGAGGAGCGGAACGAGTCTGTCCCGGTTTGTGCGGTGGACCTTTGGTTTGCCCAGTCTTGGACGTGTCTGTTGAGTCGTCTTTCATGGGATCGCGGGCAAGGTTGACGGTCGCTCAGCATACCCGTCGCGCGCCGGAGGTTCGGTTCGGTACGAACGTGGGGTTGCCGCCTGGGCTCGCTGTCTCTGCGCACAGACAGTACCGACGTTGACGACAGTGTTGGCGCGGAGAACATGCGGAATTTTGAAATGACGACTGGTTGCGCTCTGTTCGGTATCCCACATGCTGGGCGCTGAATTGGCCCAGTCGCGTCTCTTCTGGTCACGCAGCCACGCGTCGGCCGACCGGAAGGTATGTTTGGAAGCTCTAGTGACCGGTGTCCGCAACGCGTGGCAAAGAGGAGATCGCAGCGCGCTGGCGATCCAATCCATTGAAGCCTACCAGCCTGTTCTAGGAGTCGATCGACCATCGCGGTCAATCGGTGCCAGTCGAAGTTCCCCTGCTCGACTACGCGGGTTTCAAGCTAAATGCGCTGCTGCTGTCGACTCAACCGGATCGGCAGCAAGTCGCCGATACCGCGCAAGAGGCTACCCGCTGCGATGTCCTAAGCGTGGCTAACGTCACTCGACACAAGAAATCGACATCCTGTGGACATGCGATCGGAACGTCGCGCGCCAGACACTGATGCCGTCAGTGGCAACGCGCCTGCGGGGCAGCGGTTGCGACAGAACCATCGCTTGAGAAGTCGGGCGTTTTGGCGCCAGATATTTGAATCACTGGCGCACGCAAGACCTTCGCTGCCGTAGGAAAGCGCCTACTGCGCTCTGGCGATCGCGCCGCTCGCGAAAGGCGTTTCATCCGGCAGCGCTCGATCGCGCGTGACTTCAGGCTGGGCGTGGTAAGCGGCCGAAAACCGGCCATGCAACGGGCACCGTAGAGAACTCGACCAGTTCCGAGGCGCCGATTCCATCCATCCGCTGAAGGAGATGAAACGTGAGCAATGAAAAACCTCTGGTGACCGGCCTGTTCCCGGACCGGGAAAGCGCCGAGTTGGGCTACAAAACCTTGTCGGAAAGGGGTTACACCAAGGACGATGTCAATGTCGCGATGTCCGATGAAACAAGGAAACGCCACTTCACGTCGGCGGGCACCGAGACCGAACTTGGCAACAAAGCGGCTGAGGGTGCTGGCGTCGGTGGCGCAATTGGCGGCACGATTGGCGCCATCGCTGCGGCGGTGGCGGCCGTAGGCACGACCATCGCGCTGCCGGGCCTCGGCTTGGTGATCGCCGGTCCGCTCGCAGCGGCGATCGCTGGTGCTGGCGCTGGCGCCGCGACCGGCGGTATTGTCGGTGCCCTCGTAGGCTGGAACATGCCCGAGGAGCGTGTCAAACGTTACGACGAAGGGATCCGTAAGGGCGGCATCTTGATGGGCGTGCGACCGCGCAACGACGTTGATGCGGCGCACTTCGAGAGCGCGTGGAAGACACATCGCGCGAAAGACGTGTACCGCTGATCAATCCCGCGGCCGGCCGATACAGCGACGAGTTGAGGACGCCAGCACTAGACTGACATAGGGGAACTTCATGACTGATGCAAAGCCGATCCGAGCAGAAGCAATAACCTGATCGACCGTGCAGCGCAATCTGCCGACGAGGCGCTCGAAGCCACCCGCCGGGCAGCCGACTCGGTGATTGACAACGTAGCCGACAAGGTTCACGGCATTCGCGATACAGCGTCGCCAGTAGTGGATCGAATCGTCTCGCCGTTCGATTCGATTTCTCAGTACACGCGGGAGGCGCCGCTAAAATCGTTGGTCGCGGCGGCGGCGGCTGGTGCCGCATTGATGGCGCTGATCGGGTTGTTCAATCGCTCGCACCGGTAGCGACGCGGCTACTAGCGCCGGCGGCCGGAGTGCTAGGCGCGGTGCGCCACGAGCCCAAGGTTTCGTTCATAGCGCGTGCGCGTGCAATTTCAATGAACAGCGCGGGGCGCTCAGCGCTTTTCCGAACTGGGGGTCTTCGAGGCGATTTCTCGCCAAGACTTCTCGTGCACCTCGACCCCGAACTTCTTCGCGGCCGTGTTGATGTGCTTCCAGGCCTCGTCTCGCTCTTTATCCGTCACGCCCTCAACCTGGTTGAAGCGGGCGATCGCATTGCGTACATGGGCGGCGTTGTCGATCGGCTCCTTGCGTTGTTTGGGAAACGCAAACTGCTGTTCGGGGATGGCGTTGCGCTTGTTGGCGTCCAGTTCGCTCATGACGTTCTCCTGTGGTGGGAAATGTTCATGCGAGCAATAAGCGTTCCTGCCGTAGCCTAGCCTCTCTCGGAGGTGACACTCACGTCGGATCACGCGCCAGCGGGAAATTGATGCTGTCGCAATGCTTAGGGTCGATCATGGCTCGGCTGGCCGGATAACGGATCTCCCGGCCAGATACCTGGGCAAACGGCGGCAGCCTGTGCGCTTGCAGTCGCTTCGGGCTGACTACTTCGCAAGTGGCAACGCCGTGCACGACGAGCGCGTCGCGTCGAGTTCGAGTGCGTTCATCAGCGGCACCAGCGCGTCACCCTTGGAATTCACCGCGACGAAGG
>PLYT01000069.1 GCA_003153475.1 Betaproteobacteria bacterium
CGTCATAATCGTCTTCACCAGCGGGCCGATATATTTCTCCTCCACCGCGCGCGTGTTTTCCTGATAGCGGCTGGCATCCACGCCATAGGCCATGGCCTGGTCCTGCAAATCGCATTCTCCGCCCTGATCGCAGATCGGGCAGTCGAGCGGGTGATTGATCAGCAGGAATTCCATCACGCCTTTTTGCGCAGTGACGGCGGCTTCCGAATGGGTCCACACCTTCATGCCTTCGGCGGCCGGCGTCGCGCAGGCCGGCTGCGGCTTCGGCGCCTTCTCGACCTGGACCAGGCACATGCGGCAATTGGCGGCGATCGTGAGCTTCTTGTGCCAGCAGAAATGCGGCACATAGATGTCGAGCTTGTGCGCGGCGTCCATCACCGTGCTGCCATTGGGCACCTGGACGGTCTTGCCGTCGACTTCGAGCGTCAGCATGGCGGGAAGGCGGGCTCCGGCGCGGTCGGAAGGTCAAACATAAGCGGGCACCAGGCACTGCTTGTGATCGATGTGGTACTGGAACTCGTCGCGGAAATGCTTGATGAAACTCTTGACCGGGAGCGCCGCGGCGTCGCCCAGCGCGCAGATCGTGCGTCCCGCGATGTTGTCCGACACCGACAGCAGGAGATCGAGGTCCCCATTCCTGCCCTTGCCGTGCTCGATGCGGTCGACGACGCGCCACAACCAACCGGTCCCCTCGCGGCACGGCGTGCACTGCCCGCAAGACTCCTCGAAGTAGAAATAGGAGAGCCGCAAAAGCGATCGCACCATGCAGCGCGTGTCGTCCATCAGGATGACCGCACCCGAGCCCAGCATCGAGCCGGCCTTGGCAATCGAGTCGTAATCCATGTCGGTGCTGAGCATGACCTCGCCCGGCAGCACCGGCATCGACGAACCACCGGGAATGCATGCCTTGAGCTTGCGGCCGGCCCGCATCCCACCCGCCATGTCGAGCAGCTGGGCGAACGGCGTGCCGAGCTTGATCTCGTAATTGCCCGGCCGCGCGACGTCGCCGGTGACGGAAAATATCTTGGTGCCGCCGTTGTTCGGCCGGCCGAGCGCCAGAAACGCCTCGCCGCCATGGCGGATGATCCACGGCACGGCGGCGAAGGTCTCGGTATTGTTGATCGTCGTCGGTTTGCCGTACAGGCCGAAGCTCGCCGGAAACGGCGGCTTGAACCGCGGCAGGCCCTTCTTGCCCTCGAGCGATTCGAGCAGCGCCGTCTCCTCGCCGCAGATGTACGCGCCGTAGCCATGATGGTTGTACAGGTGAAACGAAAAGCCGCTGCCAAGGATGTTGTCGCCGAGCAATCCCGCCGAGTAAGCCTGCCCGAGCGCCTGCTCGCAACGCTCGTAGGTATCCCAGATCTCGCCATGGATGTAGTTGTAGCCGCGCTTGCAGCCCATCGCGTACGCGGCAATCGCCATCCCCTCGATCAGGATGTGCGGGTTGTAGCGCATGATGTCGCGGTCCTTGAAGGTCCCGGGCTCGCCCTCGTCGGAATTGCAGACGAGATATTTCTCGCCCGCATACTGCTGCGGCATGAAACTCCATTTGAGCCCGGTGGGAAAGCCCGCGCCGCCGCGTCCGCGCAGCGCAGACTTCTTGACTTCGGCGATCACCGTGGCCGGCGGGATTTTCCCGGCCAGTATTTTCTTCAGCGCCTCGTATCCACCGCGCGCGACGTAGTCGTCCAGCGCCCAATTGCGGCCATTGAGGCCGGCCATGATGATGGCGTCGGCGCCGTAGTCGAGAAATTCGGCCGGCGCGTTCATTGTCCGGCCTCGGCCGCGAGCTCGACCAGAAGCCGGTCGATCGCTTCCGGACGCATCCAGCTGCACATGCGCTTGTTATTGACCAGCACGACCGGTGCGTCGCCGCAGGCGCCGAAGCACTCGCCCTGCTTCAACGTGAACATCCGGTCCGGCGTCGTTTCGCCGAATCCGATGCCGAGCTTCCGCTTCAGATGCTCGGCCGCCTCGCTCGCACTTTGCAGCGCACACGGCAAATTGGTGCAGATCGTCAACTTGTACCTGCCGATCGGCTCGGTGTTGTACATCTCGTAGAACGTGGCGACTTCGTAGACGGCGATCGGCGGCATGTCGAGATAGGTGGCGACGAAGTCCATCGTCTCGGTCGACAGCCAGCTCATTTCGTCCTGCGCGATCGCCAGTGCCGCCATCACCGCCGATCGTTTCTGATCCGGCGGGTATTTGGCGATCTCGCGATCGATGCGTTTCAGGGCGTCTGCGCTCAGCATGTGCGATCGCCGGGGCTGCGCGGCCAACGGCGCCAACCGGACACAACGACGACGGTGGCAAGGGGTGCGCTCACACTTCGTCCGTCCAGTAGTCCAGATGGTGCACTACGCGGGTCATGTGGCGAAGTCCGCCGCCGAACGCCCCGACCTTGTTCGAATCGGGATATTCGCAGACTTCGGCCGGCATCATCGTGCTGATCGACAGGTACGCGAGCTCGCTGTCCGAGTCGTTGATGATCTGGTGCGCGGTCTCCGGGCCGCCGACCGGGCAGCAGATGACATCGCCGGCACGAATCTTTCGCATCTCGCTGCCGTAGCGCAGCATACCGGCTCCCTTCACGATGAAGAACATCTCCTCTTCGCCGCGGTGGCTGTGGAAAGGGCACGAAGATTTGCCGGGCGGAACGACATCGTACGAATAGCCAAGGTCCTTCGCGCCGATCAGCGGTCCGATGCGCAACGAATTGGACTCGAATTTATCGCCCTTGGCGAAATGCTCGAGCTTCAACTGGTCGATGTTGACGACTCTGGTATCGATGACGCTCATCGGTCGATCTCCCCGAAGACGATATCCTGAGTGCCGATGATCGCGACGACGTCGGCGATCATGTGACCGCGCGACATCTCGTCCAGCGCGGCAAGATGCGGGAAGCCGGCAGCGCGGATCTTCATCCGGTAGGGCTTGTTGGCGCCGTCCGAGATGAGGTAGATGCCGAACTCGCCCTTCGGGTGCTCGACCGCGGCATATACTTCGCCGGGCGGTACGTGGATGCCTTCGGTGAAGAGCTTGAAATGATGGATCAGCTCTTCCATGTTCGTCTTCATTTCCTCGCGCGATGGCGGTGCGATCTTGTGGTTGGCGGTGATCACGGGTCCGGGGTTGGTGCGCAGCCAGTCGATGCACTGCTTGACGATCCGGTTCGCCTCGCGCATTTCCTGCACGCGGACCAGGTAGCGGTCGTAGCAATCGCCGGTAGTGCCCACCGGAATGTCGAATTTCATCCGGTCGTAGACGGCGTACGGCTGCTTTTTGCGCAGGTCCCACGCAACGCCCGAGCCGCGCAGCATCGGCCCGGTGAAGCCCAGCGCCTTGGCGCGCTCCGGCGTGACCACGCCGATGCCCACGGTGCGCTGTTTCCAGATCCGGTTCTCGGTCAGCAGCGTTTCGTATTCGTCGACGTAGGTCGGAAAGCGGCGGGTGAAATCCTCGATGAAATCGAGCAGGCTGCCCTGCCGGTTCTCGTTCATCCGCGCGATCGCGCGGGCGTTGTGGATCGGCGACGGCTGGTATTGCGGCATCCGGTCGGGCAGATCGCGGTAGACGCCGCCGGGCCGGTAGTACGCGGCGTGCAGGCGCGCCCCGGAGACCGCTTCGTAGCAGTCCATCAGGTCCTCGCGCTCGCGGAAGCAGTACAGGAACGTCGTCATCGCGCCCACGTCGAGCGAATGCGCGCCCAGCCACAGGAGGTGATTGAGGATCCGCGTGATCTCGTCGAACATCACGCGGATGTACAGGGCACGGATCGGCACGTCGATGCCGAGCAGCTTCTCGATCGCCAGGCAATAGGCGTGCTCATTCGACATCATCGAGACGTAATCCAGCCGGTCCATGTACGGCAGCGACTGGACGTAGGTCTTGTATTCGGCAAGCTTTTCGGTGGCCCGGTGCAAAAGCCCGATGTGCGGGTCGGCGCGCTGGATGACTTCGCCATCGAGCTCGAGCACCAGCCGCAGCACCCCGTGCGCCGCAGGATGCTGGGGGCCAAAATTCATCGTGTAGTTACGGATTTCGGCCACGTCTTCAGCCCTTGCGGAAGCCTTCGCTTTCCGCGTAGCTGTCCTCGCGGATGATGCGCGGCACGACTTCGCGCGGCTCGATCGTCACCGGCTGGTAGATGACGCGACCCTGCTCCGGGTCGTAGCGCATTTCGACATTGCCGGACAGCGGAAAGTCCTTGCGGAACGGATGGCCGACGAAACCGTAGTCGGTCAGAATGCGGCGCAGATCTGGATGCCCGGTGAACATGACGCCGTAGAAGTCGAATGCCTCGCGCTCATACCAATTGGCCGATGGCCACACGTCGATGACCGATGGCAGCACCGGGAAATCGTCGTCGGGCGCGAAGGCGCGCACGCGCAGCCGATGGTTGTGTGTCAGCGACAGCAGGTGATAGACGGCCGCATAGCGACCGCCATGCGGCCGCTCGAGGGGCTCCGCCGGCGTCGCGTCGGAGCTCGAATAGGCAAGCCCGCGGGAGGTCGCGCCGTAGGCCGAATAGTCGACGCCGCAGAGATCGATCAGCGTCTCGAAGCGGAACTCCGGCATGTCGCGCAGCGAGCGCATCGTCGCGACCAGCCGGTCGGCGCCGACGACGGCCGTGACCGCGTCGAACGCGGTCTCGACGTGGAGCTTGTCCGCGAATACGGTTCCGAGCGCTTCGGAAAGCATCGCGTTGTTCATCAGCGCGCGATCGTATTGGTGCGCCAGATCTTGTTTTGCAGCTGAATGATCCCGTAGAGCAAAGCCTCGGCCGTCGGCGGGCACCCGGGCACGTAGATGTCCACCGGCACGATGCGGTCGCAACCGCGGACGACCGAGTACGAATAATGGTAGTAGCCGCCCCCGTTGGCGCAGGATCCCATCGAGATCACCCAGCGCGGCTC
>PLYT01000070.1 GCA_003153475.1 Betaproteobacteria bacterium
CAACATCGGCAAGGCAACCGGCACCGTATTCATTCAGAAGACGTTCTGATCCGGCCGCCACGGCGGCAGCGAGCGCACTCAACGAGGGGCAAACAATGAAACTGGTAACCGCGATCATCAAGCCGTTCAAGCTGGACGAGGTCCGGGAGGCCCTGTCAGCGATCGGCGTGCAAGGCATCACCGTCACGGAGGTCAAGGGCTTCGGGCGGCAAAAGGGACACACCGAGCTCTATCGCGGTGCGGAGTACGTCGTCGATTTTCTGCCGAAGGTCAAGATCGAGGCCGCGATCAAGAGCGACCTGCTCGATCGCGTCATCGAGGCGATCGAAAAAGCGGCGAACACCGGCAAGATCGGCGACGGGAAGATCTTCGTTTTCGAGCTCGAACAAGTTGTGCGCATCCGGACCGGCGAGACCGGTGCCGATGCGCTCTAAGGGGAACATCATGAAGCGATTGTTTGCGTTGCTCGCCGTCATCGGCGCGCTCGGCGCGGGAAGCACGGTCCTCGCGCAGGACAACAAGGCGGCCACCCCGTCGCCGGCAGCAACCGCGCCGGCGGCCGCTCCCGCGCCGGCGCCCGAAACCAAAGCGGAAGCGCCGAAGGCCGATGCAAGTGCACCGGCGGCAGCAGCTGCGCCCGCCGCCGCCCCACCGGCCCCGACGTCGCCGCAAATCGTCGGCGTCGACAAGATCAGCAGCGGCGACACGGCGTGGATGCTCACGTCGACCGCGCTGGTGCTGCTGATGACGATACCCGGCCTCGCGCTGTTCTACGGTGGCATGGTGCGCAAGAAGAACGTGCTGGCGACTCTGATGCAGAGCTTCGCGATCACCTGTCTGGTCACCGTCCTCTGGGTGATCGCCGGGTACAGCCTGGCGTTCATGCCCGGTGGCTCGTTCGTCGGCAGTCTCGACCGGCTGTTCCTCAACGGCATGCTGTTCCAGAAGGACGCCGGAAAAATCAGCGTGTCGCATCTGGGGCTCACGATTCCCGAGTCGGTCTACATGACGTTCCAGATGACCTTCGCGATCATCACGCCCGCGCTGATCGCCGGCGCGTTCGCCGATCGCATGAAGTTCTCGGCAATGCTCTGGTTCATGGGCCTGTGGTCGATCCTGATCTATTCGCCGATCGCACACATGATGTGGGAGCCGTCCGGCTACTGGGCGGGCAAAGGCGTGCTCGATTTCGCCGGTGGTACGGTCGTGCACATCAACGCCGGGATCGCGGGCCTCGTCTGCGCGCTGGTGCTCGGCAAGCGGCTGGGTTACGGCAAGGAGCCGATGGCGCCCCACAACCTGACGCTGACCTTGATCGGCGCCTCGCTATTGTGGGTAGGCTGGTTCGGCTTCAACGCGGGTTCCGCCGTTGCTGCCGACGGCCGCGCCGGCATGGCGATGGTCGTCACTCAGCTGGCCACCGCGGTTGCAGCACTGGCCTGGATGTTTACCGAGTGGGTCGCCAAGGGCAAGCCCTCGGTGCTCGGCATCGCCTCGGGCGCGGTCGCCGGCCTGGTCGCGATCACACCGGCGTCGGGTTTCGTCGGGGTCACCGGAGCTTTCGTCATCGGAATCGCGGCAGGCGTGCTGTGCTTCTTCGCCGCGACCGCCGTCAAGAGGATGTTCGGCTACGACGACTCGCTCGATGCGTTCGGCGTGCACTGCATCGGCGGCATCGTCGGGGCTCTGCTGACCGGCGTGTTCAACGTCAAGGACATCAGCGGCGCCGACGGGGACTTCCTGGTGCAGCTGGGCGCAGTCGCGACGACGCTGGTCTACAGTGGCGTCGGCAGCTTCATCATCCTCAAGGTCATCGACATGGTCGTCGGCTTGCGTGTCTCCGAAGAAGAGGAGCGCGAAGGCCTCGACATCAGTCTTCACGGCGAGCGCGTGGAGTAGGCCGGTACCGACCTCCGGTCTAACGTTTCTCCTCCGTGGTAATTCGGGGCGCCGAACAGCGCCCCCTTTTTTTGCCCCGCGTTTTCAGCGCCGGGCGCGCTGTTTCTTCGCCCGCGGATGCGCCTGGTCGTAGATCTTGGCCAGGTACTGGAAATCGAGGTGCGTGTAGATCTGGGTGCTGGCAATGCTCGCGTGGCCGAGCAGCTCCTGCACGGCGCGCAGGTCGCCGGAGGACTGCAGCAGGTGCGAGGCGAACGAATGCCGCAGCATGTGTGGGTGGACGTGCCGGGCGAGCCCGCGCTTGACCGCCCACCCGGCGAGCCGCTGCTGGATCGCCCGCGACGTGAGTCGTCTTCCCGAGCGGCTGACGAAGACGGCCTCGCCCTCGGGCGCAGGCAGTGTCGGCCGCAGCGCCAGCCAGGCCTTGAGCGCGAGGCGCGCCGGCTCGCCGACGGGAACGAGGCGCTCCTTGGCCCCTTTGCCCAGCACGCGCACCTCGCCTTGCGCCAGGTCGAGCGCCGCCAGATCGAGTCCGGCAAGCTCGGACACGCGCAGGCCCGACGAATACGCGAGCTCGAGCAGTGCGCGGTCGCGCACTGCGAGCACGTCATCGTCGGCGATCGCGACCAGGCGCACCGCCTCGTCCGGCGAGAGAACGGCCGGCAGATGCCGTGACGACCTGGGTGCCTTGAGGCCGGCGCATGGATTGTCCTTGAGCGAACGCTCGTGATCGATCGCGAAACGGTAGAAGGCGCGCCAGCCTGACAGGACTCGCGCCAGGCTCTTGCCGGACAATCCACGTGCATGCAACGTCGCAAGAAACCGGCGAAGCTCCGCCGGCGACAGCTTGGCGAGCGGCAACGCGCCCGCCAGCGCCTGCAGCAACCGAACATCGCGTCGGTAGGCGTCGCGGGTGTGCGCCGGCCGCGTCGCCAGATGCCGTTCGAACGCCAGGACCAGCGGTTCGGCCGCCGCAGCCCGCGACGGCGGCGGACTGGTGCGGGACGAAGCGCTCACTGGGATCAGCTTTGCGGCAGAAAGCGCGCGGTCGCGACGCTGGCGAGCTCTGACAGGCGGGTCAGATGCATCGTCCCGAGGCCCGCGTAGAACCGCCCCGGGTCTTCGCTGCCGAGCGCCAGCAGGCCGAACGTGTGGTGTGTTCGCAGCGGCAGAAGCGCGAACGACGCGAGCGAAAGTCCGCCTTCGAACCATTCCCGCGATTCGAACGGCGCCTGCGTGCCGCAGTACGGCGCGCCCAGGGCGCCGGCGTACTCGCGGATTTCCTGGCTGGTGGCGGCGAGCTCCGGCAGATACGACTGTTCGGGAACCCTGCCCCACAAGCGTAGCGCCACCTGCGGCACGCGAAAATCCTCGCTCAGACTCTGGTAGAGAACGCCCAGCGTCGTTTCCAGGTCCGACGCCGAAAAAAGCGCGAGTGTCGACCGGTGCAATTTCTCGCTGATCGCATCGTTGTCGGTGCCGAACTGGATCAGCTCGCGCAGCTTCGACTCGAGCTGGCCGTTCTTTTCCCGCAGCGTGACGATCTGCCGTTCGGCGATCGGGATTGCGTGACCGCCGTGCGGATGCGGCACGTAGATCTCGGCAAGCAAATCGGCGTATTGCTCGAAGAACTCCGCGTGCTGCTTCAGATAATCGGCGACCGACTCGGCGTTCATCCCTGCTTCCTTGTTGGTTTCATTGGTCATGCATCGACCTGCCATTCGCCTTCGAACACGGTTGTCGCCGGGCCGGTCATCAGCACGGGCTCGCCCGGTCCATCCCAGCGTATCGCGAGCTCGCCGCCACGGGTCCCGACGCGCACCGTGGAATCGAGCAGGCCGCGACGGATTCCGGCTACGACGGCAGCGCAAGCGCCCGTGCCGCAGGCCAGAGTCTCGCCGGCGCCCCGCTCCCACACGCGCAAGCGAATGTTAGCGCGATCGACGACCTGCATGTAGCTGGCATTGACCCCGCGCGGAAAATGCGGATGACGCTCGAGCAGCGGGCCCTGGGCGGCGACCGGCGCCGCCTCGACGTCGGGCACGAGCTGCACCGCGTGCGGGTTGCCCATCGACAGTGCGCTGATCGTCACCGACTCGCCGGCGACGTCGAGCGACTGTGTCGCCGTTGCGCTGTCGCCGACGAAAGGAATCGCGTCGGACTCGAAGCGCGGCACGCCCATGTCGACCCGAACCTGCCCGTCGGCTTCCAGCGTGGGCTCGATGACGCCACCCAAGGTTTCGACGCGGATCGTCCGCTTGGCCGTCAGCCCACGGTCGCGGACGAAATGGACGAAGCAGCGGGCGCCGTTGCCGCATTGCTCCACCTCGGCACCATCGGCGTTAAAGATCCGGTAGCGGAAATCGACGTCGGCGCGCGACGGCCGCTCGACCAGCAGTACCTGGTCGCAGCCGACGCCGAAATGGCGGTCGGCAAGCCGCGCGATCTGCGCGGGACTCAGTTCGATGCGCTGGCGGACACCGTCGAGCATCACGAAATCGTTGCCGAGCCCCTGCATCTTCGTGAATTTGAGCCGTATCGTCACGCCGCCGCTCCGCAATGTTCGGCAGAGCCCGCGCTGACCCCGTTTGATGCCCAGCGATCGCATCTATAGAATGCAGGCGATGGCCGTTTGCGCGAAGCCATCGGCAAAAAGCCGCTCAGGGAGAGAATATCGTGCAAGACAAGACGCCGCGGAAACCTATCGCCGAATACGAGGCGACGATGGTGCTCCAGCAGAAGCAACCCCCGCCGCCGCCACGAGCCGATTCGCCGATCAGCTCGCAGTTCATCGTCGAGCTCGGTCAGGACCCGAACGTGCTGGTCGTCGCCTTTACCGGATTCAACGGCAGGCTGTCGATGTCGACCTTCGACTTCATGCGCAGCGCGGAATTGCTCAACTACAACCGCATCCTGCTTTGCGATACATCCAGGACGTGCTACCTGAACGGAATCCCTCCTGTCGCGGCCGATGTCGACGCGCTGCTTGCGCTGCTGCGACAGAACATCGATCGTCTCGCGCCGAAATTCACGATCTTCGTCGGCTCGTCGGGTGGCAGCCACGCGGCGATTCTGTTCGGGTATCTGCTGGGCGCAGACTTCGTCCACGCGTTCTCTCCGCATACCAATATCGATCCGACTCATTTCCGGGCAGTGGAAGGGCCTAACGTCGAGGTGTTCCGGGATGCCCTCGCGAGAATAGCCGCCGTTCCCGCACGCGCCCGGGCCTATTTCGACCTGCGTAACATACTGCGCGAATCGAACGGCAAGACCAAGTTCAACCTTCACGTTTGCGCACAATCGGCGTCCGATATGGCGCGCGCGGTGCGGCTCGAAGGTCTGCCTGACGTAACGCTCCATCGGCACGCATGCGATCATCACCGCGTCGGCGTATGGCTGGCCAAAGAGCGGCGCCTGCTTTCGATCCTCAAGCTCGAGAACCAGTCCGGATTCGCAGCCGCCGCCGGGAGCAGGCCGACCACTGTCTAGCGGCGCATTCTGCGGAGGCACTCTATTCGCGATGGTTGCCCGCGCGCCGGACGACGGGCCCCCATCGAAACCCGCCCGCGTCAGCGATCGCGGGATGCGTGCGGTGCCAAACCACTGCGTGGCCGTGGCGACGAGCAGCACCGGCATGCTCACGANNACGTTGAAGCGGAAATGCATGACGTCGCCGTCGCGGACGACGTAGTCCTTGCCTTCGAGCCGCATTTTGCCCCCCTCTTTCGCGCCCTGCTCGCCTTTGCAGGCGACAAAATCATCATAGGCGATGACCTCCGCGCGGATAAATCCTTTCTCGAAGTCGGTGTGGATCACGCCCGCCGCCTGCGGCGCGGTGCTGCCGCGACGTATCGTCCAGGCGCGCACCTCCTTCGGGCCGGCGGTGAAGTAGGTCTCGAGCCCGAGCAACTTGTAGCCGGCGTGGATCAATCGATCGAGGCCCGCTTCGGTAAGGCCCATGTCGGCGAGGAAGATCTGCTTGTCGGCCTCGTCGAGATCGGCGATCTGCGCTTCGAGCGCGGCGCTGATGGCGACGACCGGCGCCCCTTCGCGCGCGGCATAGGCCTGGACGCAGTCTAGCAGCGCGTTGCCGGTGAAGCCGTGCTCCGACACGTTGGCCACGTACATCGTCGGCTTCATCGTCAGCAGGAAGAGCGGCTTCAGCACCGCGAGCTCTTCCGGATAGAGCTCGACCGAGTGGGCCGGGCGCGCATCGTTGAGCGCGGGGAGGATCTTTTCGAGCGCCGTGATCAGCCGCTTCGCCTCTTTGTCGCCACCGGTCCTGGCCGCTTTGGCGTACCGGTTCATCTGCTTGTCGACGGCGGCGAGGTCCGCCAGGGCGAGCTCGGTGTTGATCGTCTCGATGTCCGAGACCGGATCGATCTTCCCGGCGACGTGCACGACGTTCGGATCCTCGAAGCAGCGCACGACGTGCGCGATGGCGTCGGTTTCGCGAATGTTGGCCAGAAACTGGTTGCCAAGGCCCTCGCCTTTCGAGGCCCCGGCGACAAGCCCTGCAATGTCGACGAATTCCACCACGGCGGGAACGACCCGTTCGGGACGCGCGATCGCCGCAAGCGCCGCGAGGCGCGGATCGGGCACTTCGACGATCCCGACGTTGGGCTCGATCGTGCAGAACGGATAGTTTTCCGCCGCAATGCCGGCGCGGGTCAGCGCGTTGAACAGCGTCGACTTGCCGACGTTCGGCAGCCCGACGATCCCGCATTTGAGGCTCATGACTTTGCCGGCCCTTCGGAAGCGGGTGGCGAACGCGGCGAAGTATGCAGCTCGTGCATCGCGCGTTCGGTCTCGCCGCGCGCAAGCCAGGGCCATATACCCAGCGCCCGCGCGATCGCATCATCGATCAGCCGCCGCTCCTCGCCGGGTGGCGGATGCAGCACGTAGTCGGCAACCTCCTGCTCGGACAGCGCGCCGTCGCGCGGGTGGCCGATGCCGAGGCGCAGCCGCCAGAAGTCGCCGCTGCCCAGCGCGGCGGCGATGTCCTTCAGGCCATTGTGTCCGGCGCTGCCACCGCCTTGCTTCAACTTGACGACGCCGGGCTTCAAGTCGAGCTCGTCGTGTGCCACCAGGATCTCGGTCGGTGCCACCCGGTAGAAGCGGGCAAGCGATGCGGCTGCGAGCCCGCTGCGATTCATGAACGTCTGCGGCATCACCAGACGCAGGTCTTCGCCATCGCCGCTGCGCGCGACGGCGATCTGCGCATGAAACTTCGATTCGGCGCGAAAGCTCGCCGACAGGGTCCCGGCCAGACGCTCGACCCACCAGAAGCCGGCATTGTGCCGCGTCTCCCGGTATTCGCGTCCCGGATTGCCCAGGCCGACGATCAGGCGGAACCCATGCGCCATGGCGTCAGCTCCCGCGCCTCAAGCGCCGCCGGCGCAGCAAAAAGGCCCGCCCGGAGATGCGATGGCGGGCCTTTCGCGTACGCAAAGGCGCTTATTTCTTGTCGTCCTTCTTGGAAGGCGTCTTGTCGCCACCTTTTTCGGCGGCCTTGTCGCCGCTTTTTTCGCCGGTCTTTTCGCCAGGCTTGGCTCCTTCTACCGCTGCCGCCTCGGCTGCTGCCGCTTCGGCCGTCGGCGCCACAACTTCCTCGACCTCGACGACGATGCGGGGCACAATCGCCGTCGCCACGACCGGGCTCGCGCCGGGTCGGGTTACCGCGGTCACGCCGGCCGGGAGCTTGAGGTCCGAGACGTGGATCGATTGCCCGACCGCAAGCTGCGACAAGTCCACTTCGACAAAGCCGGGAAGGTCCTTCGGCAGGCACGCGACGTCGAGCTCGGTGAGCACGTGGCTGATGATGGCATCGGTCGTCTTGACGGCGGGCGCGAGCTCGGCATTGATAAAGTGCAACGGCACTTTCATGCGAATCTTGCGGTTCTCGTCAACCCGCTGGAAGTCGATGTGCAGCACTTCGTGTTTGAACGGATGCATCTGCACGTCGCGCAGCAGCACGCGCTGAGCGGCCTCGCCAAGCTTCATCGTCAGTATCGACGAGTGAAACGCTTCCTTGTTGAGCGCGTGGATCAAGGCATTGTGGTCAAGCTCGATCGGCTGCGGCGGGGTCTCGGTGCCGCCATAGACGATGCCGGGCGCGCGACCGGTCCGGCGCAGACGGCGGCTTGCGCCTCGTCCTTCGGTGCCGCGGGGAAAAGCGGTGAATTCGAACTGCATGGCGATGCTCCTGTTGTCTGCGTCCTTCCGTGCGCGTGGGCTACGGTCGTCCGCGATGGCGACAATACCGCGGGGCAGGCGGCGGGAAAGCTTTGAATTGTAACCTGAATTAGCCTGACGGTGCAAACCAAGCGCGCGCCAAACGGCGCCCGTTGCCTTGCGACTATTCGGTAAAAAGCGAGCTGACCGATTCCTCGTTGGAGATCCGCGTCATCGTTTCGGCAAGGAGTTGCGCACAGGAAAGCTGCCGGATGCGCTTGCAGGCGCGCGCTTCATCGGACAGCGGAATCGTGTCGGTCACGACGATCTCGTCCAGTTCCGATTCGGCGATTCGTTGCACGGCGCCGCCTGACAAGACCGGATGCGTGCAATAAGCGAGTACCTTTTGCGCCCCGTTGGCCTTGAGCGCCGTTGCCGCCTTGCACAGCGTGTTGGCTGTGTCGACGATATCGTCCATGATCACGCAGGCACGGCCCGCGACGTCGCCAATGATGTTCATGACTTCGGCAACGTTGGCCTTCGGCCGGCGCTTGTCGATGATCGCCAGATCGGAGTCGAGCCGCTTGGCGATCGCGCGCGCCCGCACGACGCCGCCTACGTCGGGCGAGACGACCAGCAGATTGTCGTGGTTCTGCTTCCACAGGTCGCCGAGCAGCACCGGCGTCGCGTAGATGTTGTCGACCGGGATGTTGAAAAAGCCCTGGATCTGATCGGCGTGGAGGTCCATCGTCATTACCCGATTGACCCCGACCGTCGTCAGCATGTCGGCGACGACCTTGGCGGTGATCGGAACGCGCGCCGAGCGCGGCCGGCGGTCCTGCCGGGCGTAGCCGAAATAGGGAATCGCGGCGGTGATGCGGCCGGCGGAGGCGCGCTTGAGCGCATCGACCATCACCAGGATTTCCATCAGGTTGTCGTTGGTTGGCTGCGAGGTCGACTGCAGAATGAATACGTCGCGGCCGCGCACGTTCTCCAGCAGCTCGACCATCACCTCGCCGTCGGAGAATCGCCCGACGATGCATCGGCCGAGGCTGATGTTCATGTGCCGGACGACAGCTTCGGCGAGCTTCGGATTGGCGCTTCCGGTGAAGATACGCATTCGCTCGAACGCCATCGTCCCCGCCTATGAAAGACGTGGACAAGGCGTCCGCACGGACGGCCTGTCCCGCCTATGGGTGGCTGGGGAGGTAGGGATCGAACCTACGAATGCCGGAATCAANNCCTTACCACTTGGCGACTCCCCAAGGGAAACCGTTCGCGCGCGGGAACTTCAACGTGAGGCAAACGACCACAGCGGGTGGCGGTTCAGCGCGCGAGCAACAAATCCGGCCGTTTCTCCGGCGTTTCCACCGATGTTTCCACCGGTGCTTTCTGTCACGCGCGGCATCCGCGAGAGCGCTTCCTGAGCGGCGTATTCGGAAGCGAAAGCGGCGAACACACACGCTCCCGATCCGGTCATCCGCGCTCCCGACGCTGGCGCGACGCGCGACAGCGCGGCAAGAAAGCCGGCGATCTCCGGGAACCGCGCGACCGCAACGGCTTGCAGGTCGTTACGGCCATACCCCTCGGAAAAGACGGCCATTTTCGCGGACTGGCTGTGTCGTGTCAATTCAAGTGCCTCGAACATGGCCCTGGTCGAGACCACGATCGGCGGTGACAACACGGCGAACCAGGTTTGCGGCAGGCTGACCGCCTCGAGCATTTCGCCGATGCCGTTTGCGCGCGCCGTTTCGCCGAAGACGAAAAAGGGAACGTCGGCGCCAAGCTCGAGCGCGAGGCGCATCAGTTCCTGTCGTGACAGTCCCAGCCGCCAAAGCCGGTTGAGCCCCAGCAGAACGGTCGCCGCGTCGGAGCTTCCGCCGCCGATGCCGCCGCCGATGACCAGCCGCTTGTCGACCGCGATCGTGACGCCCTTCGCGACACCGCAGGACCTTTGCAGCAATCTCGCCGCGCGCACCGCGAGATCGTCCTCGGCAAGCACGCCGGCGGCACCGCGCAGGCGCACGACATCGGCGTCATCGCGCAGCGACAGCGAAACGACGTCGCCGCGCTCGATCAGCACCAGCAACGACTCCAGCGTGTGGTACCCGTCGGGACGCTGTCCGGTCACGTGCAGAAACAGATTGAGCTTTGCCGGCGCCGGGAGCACCAGCGCGTGCGGATCGCTCATCGCCATGAATCGACAGCGATACGCAACTCGACCTCCGGATAATCGAGCGTCAGGCGCTGCGGGCGCGACACGCCGTCGCCGCCGCGCTCGAACGCCTGGTAGACGATGTTCCAGCCATCCTGGCGCAGCGTCGATGGCATGCCATCGCTTCCTCGCTCGACGGCCGCCGGCGCGCCTTCTCTCGGCAGCCCCTGGATCCAGAAGGCCAAACCTTCGACTGGCAAAGGCCAGCCAAGCGCACGCGAGGTCAGCGACGTCCAGTCGCTCGCTGTCTCGATGCGTCCGTCGGAGCCTTGCAGGCGCACGCCGCTCGCATCGCCGCTCAAGCGGGCGATCGTCTGGCCGAGCGGCGAGCTCAAGTCAAGCTCGTCGCGTTCGCGTTCGTGCGTCCAGTGGAAACCGGCAGCGAGCGCATAGTCGCCGTTACGCGCCGACAGGCGGCCGGTCAGTTCGAAGCTTGCGCGCGCGGCGACCGCGCTTGCCGGTGGCGGCTGCCCGATCATTGCGGGAGTGCAGGCGCAGAGCAGCGCTGCACCCGCCGCTGCGACTGCGCGAACGCACATGCCGCGCAGCATCGGCATCGATTTGGCGACGTTCAGTGCGCCAGGCGGCGCATCGTCTCGATCAGGACCGGATTGTCCGGCGAGGCCTTGAGCTGCGATTGCCAGACCTCGGCCGCTCGGGCCCGTTCGCCTTTCGCCCACAGCACTTCGCCCAGATGGGCAGCGATCTCGGGATCGGCCTGATCGCCGAACGCGCGCCGGAGGAATTTTTCCGAATCGTCGAGCTTGCCCAAGCGGTAATTCGCCCAGCCCATGCTGTCGAGGATGAATGGGTCGTCCGGCGCGATCTGGAGCGCCTTCTCGATCAGCTTCAGCCCTTCCGCCGTGCGCGGCGTGCGGTCGACGAGCGTGTAGCCCAGCGCGTTGAGCGCCTGGGCGTTGTCCGGCTTGAGCTCGATCAGCCGCTTGAGCCTCGCCTCGACTTCGTCGAGGCGGTCGAGCTTTTCGGCGACCATCGCGACGTCGTAGAGCAGATCGACCGAATCGGCCTGGCGTTCCAGCGCGGCGGCTAGAATCGCATACGCGGTCTTGAAATCCCCGGCATCGCGCATCAACTGCGCTTCCGCCTGCGCAAGCTCGACCCGCCGCTCGGCCGATTCCGGCTGCAGTTCGTCCAGATACTTGCGCGCTGCGGCGATGTCACCCTTTTTCGCCATCATCGCGCCGATGCGGAGCTTGGCGAGCCAGGCGCGATCGCCCTCGCTGACTTCGCGGTATCGGGCAATCGCTTCGTCATACTGCTTGGTTTCTTCGGCCAGCTGGGCGAGATAGAACGGCACGACGCCGCTTTCACCGTAGCCCACCTTGTCGAGCTCTTCGAGCAGCTTTTGCGCGGTCGTGTAATCCTTCATCTGCAGCGATATCGCGGCGACGGCGAATTCGAATTCGCGATCTTCGGGCTCTTCCTCCCACAGTTTCTGGAAAATCGCGCGTGCCTCGCCGAAGCGCTTTTGCTCCACGTAGAGTTGCGCCAGCGCGCCCGAGACCGCGCGCGCGTCGGGAGTCGTCGCGAGAAACTGCTTGAGGAACGCTGTTGCCGCATCGGGCGATCCTTTGGCCAGGATATCGGCCTTCAGCAGCGCCGCACGGTCCCAGTCGGGCTTGAGCTGGAGTGCCTGGTCTGCCGCAGCCATCGCGGCGGCGGCGATCGCGGGATCGGTGAGCTTGGTGTTGTAGCCGGCGAGCGCGACGGCGAACCACGCTTCAGCAACCTTCGGATACGGCTTGGCCAGATCCTGCACCAGACGAAACGCCGCGACCTTGTCGGTTTGCACTGCCAGGGCCTGATTGAGCTGCAGGAAGGCCTCGCCGAGCGACTTGTCGTTGGCGGCCGCTTCGATCAGAACGCGCTGCAATTCGGCCTTGAGATCGGCGCCGGCGCCCGAGATCGCGAGCGAGGCTACCATCTGGCGCGCGCGATCGGCCTTCGGATCGAGTTCCTGCCAGAGCTTGGCCGCTTCCAGCGCCAGCGTGCGCTGCCGGGCAAACAGCGCGATCTCCGTCGCGCGGCGGGCGAGCACCGGGTCACGCGCGTCGCGCGCCGCCTCGAAGTACGCCCGCGCGGCCATCGCGGCGTCGCCGCGTTGTAATGCGATGTCGCCGACCAAAATGCGATAGAGCACTTCCGGCGTGAGCTCGTCGACCGCCTCGGCGCTGTCGGGCGCAGCGGTCGCGGCCCGGGACTCTTTCGGGTCGGCGGGCGCTTGAGCGCGGCCGTCGCCGGCCGCCATCGCGGCAGCGGCCAGGCTGGCCAACAACAGAAAACGAAGGACGGGAATCAAAATAAAAAGCCAAGCTCAATCGGTTTCGACGGAAGGGCCGGGTACATCGCCGGACCTCGCTGCATCTTAGGGTATATTTGCCCGAGCAACAAACGCCACTCGACGCTCCCAGATGCCCGAACTTCCGGAAGTTGAAACGACGCGTCGCGGGATCGCGCCTCACGTAGAACGGCAGAAAGTGACGGCGGTCAGGGTCTACGACCGCCGGTTGCGCTGGCCGGTTCCGCGCGATTTGTCCCGACGCCTCGTTGGCCGCGTCGTCGACCGGGTCGACCGACGCAGCAAATACCTGCTTTTCCGGCTGGGCCGCGACACCCTGATCGTCCATTTCGGCATGACCGGGAGCCTCCGCGTCTACGGCACGGCGCCGGCGCGACGCACGCACGATCACATCGATCTGGAATTCGGCAATGGCGTCGTCCTTCGCTATCACGATCCACGCCGCTTCGGCGCCATGCTGTGGTCGCCCGCGGCCGCCGGCGAGCATCCGCTGCTCGCTGCGCTCGGACCGGAGCCATTCTCGGTCGGTTTCGATGCCGCTTATCTGTTCGCATCGACCCGCACGCGGCGCGCGGCGATCAAGATCGCGCTGATGGACAACCGGCTGGTCGTCGGTGCGGGGAACATCTACGCCAACGAGGCGCTGTTTCGCGCCGGCATACGACCGACGCGCGCCGCCAACCGCGTCTCGCGCGAGCGCCTGGCGCGACTGGTCGCGGCGGTCAGGCAAACCCTCGCCGCGGCGATCGCCAAAGGCGGCAGCACACTGCGCGATTACGTCGATAGCGACGGCGCGCCCGGCTATTTTCAACTCGAATACAACGTCTACGGTCGCGAAGGTGAGCCCTGCCGCGTCTGCGGCGACCCGATCCGCGCGATCCGCCAAGCCGGGCGGGCGACCTACTATTGCGGCCGCTGCCAGACCTAGCGATCCCTTAGGTGCTTGTTTTGGCGCGCTTTATGCTAGAGTCACTGCGACTTGAGCCCGCCACGAGCCGACCATGATGCAATCGAAGGATCTGGCCGCAAGATTTGAAGCCTACAGCGACTGGCGGCGCCGGTTGTCGTCGGGGATCTCGCGCCTGCACGAATGGCTGTCCGAACAGGACCTTGCCGACGGCCGGGCCGACCTTACCGTGCAGCGCCTGCTCGAGCGACTGCATCAGGACAAGCTGGTCGTCGCCTTCGTCGCCGAGTTCTCGCGCGGCAAATCCGAGCTGATCAACGCGATCTTCTTTGCCGACTTCGGCCAGCGCCTGCTGCCTTCCGCCGCCGGCCGCACGACGATGTGTCCGACCGAGCTGCTGTACGACTCGACGCGGGAGCCGTCGATCCGCCTGCTGCCGATCGAAACCCGCGCACGCGACGGTTCGGTCACCGAATTCAAGAACTACGCCGACGAGTGGGTAACGATCACGCTCGACATGTCGTCGGCGGACCGGATGGCCGAAGCGCTCTCGCAGGTCTCGCAGACCAAGCGCGTCCCCGTCCCGCTGGCGCGCAAGTACGGGCTCTACGACGACGGCGACCCGCTGGCGCCGCTGTCCGCAGCCGACGCGGCCGTCGACGTACCCTGCTGGCGTCACGCGATCATCAACTTCCCGCACCCGTTGCTGCAGCAGGGATTGGTGATCCTCGACACGCCAGGCCTCAACGCCATCGGCACCGAGCCGGAGCTCACGCTCAATCTGTTGCCCAATGCGCACGCGGTCCTGTTCATCCTCGCCGCCGACGCCGGCGTGACCAAGACCGACATCGACGTGTGGACCAAGCACATCGTCGGGGACAGCCCCGCAAGCCGCGAAGGCCGCCTGGTCATCCTGAACAAGATCGACGGATTGTGGGACGACCTGCGCACGGCGAATGAGATCGAGGGCGAGATCGCGCGCCAGGTCCGCACCAGCGCCCAGCTGTTGATGATTCCGCCGGCACAGGTCTTTCCGGTATCGGCGCAAAAGGCGCTGCTGGCCAAGGTCAACGGCGACGACGCCCTGCTGGCCAGGAGTCGCCTGCCGCAGCTCGAATCCGCGCTGTCGAGGGAGCTCATTCCGGCCAAGCGACGCATCGTCGGCTCTGCGACGCAGACCGAGATCCGCGAGCTGGTCGCGGGCACGCGCACGATACTCGACAGCCGCATCGCCGGCATCCGCGAGCAGCTCACCGAACTGCAGAACCTGCGCGGAAAGAATCAGGACGTCGTCGAGCACATGATGGAGCGCATCCAGCAGGAGAAAAACCTGTTCGAGCGCGGCATGCAGCG
>PLYT01000096.1:0-21619 GCA_003153475.1 Betaproteobacteria bacterium
AACCTTTCTCGCGCAGCAGGCAGGAATCGCATTTTTCGCACGGCCGGCCGTCGCGCGCCGGGTCGTAGCAGCTGGTCGTCAGCGAATAATCGACGCCGAGGGCCACGCCGCGCTGGATGATCTCCGCCTTGGTGAGCTCGATCAGCGGTGCGTGTATCTTCAGCTGCTGCGTTCCTTCGACGCCGGCTTTGGTCGCGAGATCCGCCATCCTGGCGTACGCCGCAAGATACTCCGGCCGGCAATCGGGATAGCCGGAATAGTCGAGCGCGTTGACGCCGATGTAGATATCGCTCGCACCCAGCGTTTCCGCCCAGGCGAGTGCGAAGCTCAGGAATATGGTGTTCCGCGCGGGGACGTAGGTGATCGGGATGCCGTGCGACATTTCGGCCGTCGACCGCCCCTTGGGGACATCGACGTCGCTGGTGAGCGCCGAGCCGCCGCCGAATTTCCGCAGGTCGAAGTCGACGACGACGTGATCTCGCGCACCCAGCGCCTGCGCAACGCTGCGCGCGGAAGCGATTTCGATCGCGTGTCGCTGTCCGTAATCGAAGCTCAGCGCGTAGGTCTCGAACCCGTCGCTCCGCGCGATGGCAAGCACCGTCGTCGAATCGAGGCCGCCGCTGAGCAGGACCACGGCTTTGCGGCTCGTCATGGCGAATCTTTCATCGACGCCACGGCCCGCCGGCGTGATCGGGAGTTCCCGGCTGCGATTCGACGGGCAACGCGCTCAACCAGGAGGCTCGGAGCCGGCGGGCAGATCGTGGCCGATCAGCGTCGGCTCGGGCCGGCGCGCGCGCGCGTCGTCGGCAGCGGCGTTGCTCTCGCTATCCTGGGCGCGCGCTTGCGCGATCGCCTGGTCGGCGTCGCCAGCGATTTCGGCGAGATCGTCGCCGAGAAAACCGCCGCTCTGGTGCGCCCACAGCCGCGCGTACAGCCCGTCGCGCGCGAGCAGGCTCCGATGGTCGCCCTCCTCGACGACGCGCCCACGGTCGAGCACGATCAGCCGGTCCATCGCCGCAATGGTGGAGAGCCGGTGCGCAATGGCGACGACGGTCTTGCCCTCCATCAGCCGGTAGAGGCTGCGCTGGATCGCCGCCTCGACTTCCGAATCGAGCGCGCTGGTCGCCTCGTCCAGCAGCAGGATCGGCGCATCCTTCAGCATCACCCGCGCGATCGCGACGCGCTGGCGCTGGCCGCCGGAGAGCTTCACGCCGCGCTCGCCGACGTGTGCGTCGTAGCCGTTACGCCCCTTGGGATCGGTGAGGCCGCCGACGAACTCGTCGGCTTCCGCCCGCTTGGCCGCGGCGAGCATGTCCTCCTCGGTCGCGTCGGGCCGGCCGTAGACGATGTTCTCGCGCACCGAGCGGTGCAGGAGCGAAGTGTCCTGCGTGACCATGCCGATCTGCTCGCGCAAGCTGTTCTGCGTCACCTGCGCGATGTCCTGGCCGTCGATCAGGATGCGTCCACCTTCGACGTCGTAGAAGCGCAGCAGCAGGTTGACGATCGTCGACTTGCCGGCACCCGACCGGCCGACCAGGCCGATCTTTTCGCCCGAGCGGATGTGGAGGTCGAGTTTTTCGATCACGTCGCGCTTTCCGCCGTAGGCGAAGCTCACGTTTTCGAAGCGGATGTCGCCGTGCGCGACGGTCAGTGCCTTCGCTTCGGGCGCGTCGACCACCGTGTGCCGGTGCGCGATGACGCCGATGCCGTCCTGCACGGTGCCGATGTGCTCGAAGAGTGTGGCCATCTCCCACATCACCCAGTGCGAGATGCCGTTCAGGCGCAGCGCCATCGCGGTGGCGGCAGCGACCGCGCCCACACTCGCCTCACCCTGCGTCCACAGCCAGAGCGTGGCGCCGGCGCTGGCGGTGATCAGCATCATCGACAGCGTGTGATTGACGATCTCGAAGCCGGTGACCAGCCGCATCTGCGTATGCACGGAGACTAAGAATTCCTGCATCGCCGTGCGCGCGAAGAACGCCTCGCGACGCGCATGCGAAAAGAGCTTGACCGTGGCGATGTTCGTGTAAGCGTCGGTCATGCGGCCGGTCATCAGCGAGCGCGCGTCGGCCTGCACCCGCGCCACACGGCCGAGTCGCGGCACGAAGTAGTACAGCGCCAGGATGTACAGCGCGACCCACGCCAGGAACGGCACGATCAGGCGTGAGTCGAAGTGGCCCAGCACCGCGAGCAAGGTGACGAAATAGATGATGACGAAGACCAGGAGCTCGCAGACGATCAGCCAGGTGTCGCGCACGGCGAGCGCGGTCTGCATCACCTTGGTCGCGATGCGACCGGCGAATTCGTCCTGGTAGAACGTCATGCTCTGACCGAGCATCAGCCGGTGGAAGTTCCAGCGCAGCAGCATCGGGAAGTTGCCGAACAGCGTCTGCTGCTTGACCATCGACTGCAGCACGATCAGGAGGATGCTGCCGGCGAGCACGCCGGCCAGCAGCAGCAGGCGTCCTCCCTCCTTCGCCCAGAGCTCGGCCGGCTGCACTGTGGCGAGCCAGTCGACGATGCTGCCCATCATGCTGAACAGCAGCGCCTCGAACGCGCCGATCACCGCGGTCAGCAGCGTCGTGATCAGCAGATACTTGCGCAGGCCCTTCGAGCACGCCCAAAGGAAGGCGAAAAAACCCCGCGGCGGCGTGACCGGCGTCGCCTCCGGATAGGGATCGACCAGGCGTTCGAAAAAGCTGAACACGAAGATCTCCACCGCTGCATGGGTCCGGCGCGATCGGCGACGGATGGGCTGCCCTCACGGCGATCGCGGCGATGACGCTGCCGGTCGTTGCGGGCCGAAAGAATGGAATTCTACTATTGCGCCGCGCCGCCTATTCGAACATCTTGCGCGGCAGCCACTTGTCGGCCGAAACCTCCGCTCGCTCACCGAAGAGCTGCTCGGCGATCCAGTAGCCGAGGCTCCGATAGCTCTCCCACTGCGCTTCGTCGTAGAACTGGTCGGTGGTCGACTGCTGCGGGAAATCGCTGCTCGACTGCTTGTAGTTGAGGATATCGAGCGGCTCGATGCCGGCGACCCGCGGCTTGAGCACCAGCATCAGGCCGGGCGATTCGGGCGCTTCCTTGTAGCAGACCCGCGCGAGCGTCGCGTAGGCGGGTCCCCATGGCTTGCCTTTGAACTCATCCGGCGTCGCGAAGTACTTGCGCACCGACGGATCGACGAACTCCCACAACTCGTCGGAGGTCAGGAACTTTATTTCAGCGTCGAGATCGATTCGCGCCTTGCGCACGAGATTGGCGACGTCGTCGAAGGCGTAGTCGGGGTCGTGGCCGTTGTCGAGGACAATGATGTTCGCCACGCGGCGGCGAATGAGCTCGTAGGCGGCCGTGTTCTCGAAGTGGCCGCCGTCCGACAAGTACCAGTGCGATCGCCGTGTACCGTAATACCGCGCCGTCATTTCGTTGAGCAGGAACCGCTGCGTACCGAAGCCGCCAGAGAGCTTTTCGAACCACGGCGAATCGGCCGGTTCGCTGCGCGTTGGATGCGGCGGCTCGATTTCCGCGTTCCACCAATAGCCGAGCCGCACGTTGGTCAGGGCGAGCAGAAGCGACAGTCCGAGCGTCGTGCCCTTGCCGTGCCCGGTGGTGAATGCGGCACCGGAGATCGCGCACCAGTTGCCGATCGACAACGGCTCGACGATGAGTTGGGTGCCGTTCACGTAGCGCGGCAGTGCGGACGCGTCGGGGTCTCCGATGACCGTCGCCGGACATCGCTGCAGGTCGTAGTCCATCGCTGCGATGTCCCACTTCACGAAGCTTCGGTTGCCGATCGATAATCCCATCGGCCCGATCGCGACGTTCATTCCTTTGCGGTCGCGCTGGACCAGCTGCGATCCGCTCGCCACCGTCTGGTTCATGGTCATGTTGATGAAGTGCACCGGCGCCAGCGAGCTGGGGTCATAGTAGGCGCTGGCGGTGATGTCGTCGGCGCGGGCCGGATTGCGCACGTCACGCTCGACTTCCTCGGCGTCCCCGCCGTCGGCAACCTCCTCCGGGAACAGCGAGGCGCGCAGATACGATCGCATGATGTGGCCAGCGTAGTAGCGCTGCAGCGACGACAGGTTGATGAAGCCGACGCGCCGCCCGGTGAAGATCGAGATCACCAGCAGCGGAGCGAACAGCCACGCCCATGACGCCGGCTCGAGCGGATCTTCTCCGGGCTCGCATTGCACGCTGCTGCGCACGGATTTGGCGACGACGATCCGCCGTGTGGTGTCCAGCGTCACGTCCTGCTCCGGCTCGGCCGGCATGGCCATGATGCAGCCGGGATCGCCGGCCGGACGCTCGCCGTGCCATACGAGTCCGTGGGTGAGCGCCGACCACAGGCTCGCGACGGCGATGAACAAGGCCACGCCCGCGACGAACGCGAGCGACGACATCGGTATCCGCACCCAGGCCTTGGTTCCGGGATCGCCCGAGCCGGTGACCAGCGGCAGCAGCTTCTTCAACAGCGGGATCAGCAGCGCGATCGTCCCGCCGCCGGCCAACCACTTCCCTTCCGCCCCGACGGTCCACAGCGCATAGATCGTCTGCCCGATGGTGTCGACCAGCGCGTAGCCCGCGAGCGTCAGCGTCGCCATCAGCGGCCAGACCACGGCTTGCGAGAGCATCGTCTGGGTGATTGTCGTCGCGGTCTGCTCGACATCGCGTTCGCCGCCGTGCGGTTGCGCTTGGCCTGGGACCGGCACCGCTTGACCGGGCTGCGAATTGCCGGCCGCGACGAGCTTCCGCGCGGCGCGTTTGGTGGACAGATAGACGATCACCGCCAGCGACGCGACCAAACCGACGTAAGCCGCCGCTATCCGCGCGACTCCCCAGTCGACAGCGACCGGAAGCTCGCGCAAGTCGGTGCCATCGAACCCCGCCGCTATCCAATCGAGTCGGGGGGCTTCCCCGGCGAACGCATACACGAAGCACAGTGCCGCGACGCCGATCGCGGTGATTAGCGGCAGATTGATGCCTATGCGGCGGCCCTGGCGTTCGGTTTGCGCGAGAAAGAATCCGACGCCGACCGGAACGACCATCAACGCGAAGGTCGCGATCGCCGGCACCCACCACACGCTCGGCCAGAAATTGGCGCCGGGGTCCGGCATGAACCAGGCTTCGATCGTTCCCGCCCAGAAATCGGGAAAGTACGCGAACCCGAAGACGCGCAACACCGCGACGAGCAGGAAGATCGCCACCAGCGATACGCCGATGACGTAGTGCAATCCGAAGAAATTGCGTGCCGCGACCGCGGCAGCATACAGATAATCGCCTCCGCCGGTCGGCGCCAGGTAGCGGCCGTTCTCGCGCAGCCAGCGCATCGGCGTCATGCGGCTGCCGCCGAAAGTTGTGTCGTCCAGCGCGTCGGCGGCACGTTCGGCCGCGAGCTCCCATTTCGTCTTCGGCGGCGCCTCGCCCGGCGCGACCGCGGCAGGCAAAATTTCCGGCGTGACCTGCGCGCCCTTCGCGCGCTCGTCCCTGGGCAGGAAAAGGCTGCCGAAAAACGTCGCGAAATACCCGCCACCGGAGACCGACGACAGATAGTCGATGCGCGAAAGCGGGCGCGGATGCAGCGGCGCGGGCGCGCCTTCCGATGCCGCTTGCGCAGCCCGCGCGGCGTTCTCTTCGCGCCCGCGCTTTTCCTCGTGGGCCAGGTACTGGAACATGCCGAGGCTCACCGTCGCGCTGCGGATGCCGCCACCCGAGAGCGCGACGCCGAGTGCGGGCGCGCCGTCGGCGATGTCGAATTTCCGCCGGCGCGAGACGATCTGAACCTTTTCGTCGCGATCGATTTCGGCGGGGATATGCGGGTTCATCGCGCTGCTACGGATTCCAGTGCCAGTCGGTCGGATCGATCCCGATGTCGCGCAGCGCGCGAAATCCCGAGCGGCCGAACAAGGGGCGCACGCTGTTCGAGTAGTCGAACATCACGTCGGCCTTGATTTGCACGCTCTGGAATTCGAGGCTGACGCTGGGTACCAGCGCCGCGCCGACGCCTCCGCCGACGCCTCGCAGCGTCGTCGTTGGCTTCGTTGGCAGCGAAATGCCGACGGACAGCCCCGCTTTTTCGGGAAGCACGACATAGTCGGCGCCGCTGTCGACCAGTACATAGCCGAAGGCGTGGCTTCCTTTGGGTCCGACCAGAAGCAGGTCGCCTTCGGGGCGCGGCGTCGCGAACGTCGGCGCCAGCGCGGCCGAATGCGGGAAGTTGACGTTTTTCATGCCCAGGGCCCGGCGGCGATGAAGGCAAAAACAAAGCGCGCCGCGTCGATGTCGGGGTTGTCGGCGAGGAGGTCGAAAGTGCTCGCGGGAATCACACGCTCGTTCCCGTTCACCGCGATCCATTGGTTGGGGAACTCCTCGAAATAGCGCCGCCGGTTCGCATTGAGCGCCGCCAGCGCTTGCGCCTGGGCTGGATTCATCGCTTCCTCTGGTCGGCCCCGATCGCTAATTGTAGACGCCGAAGACCGAATTCGACAGCATCAGCCGGTGTGCTGATTCCGCCCTGCGCGGCCTTAAGCCTGCACCGCCGCCCCGCTTGCGACCAGGTCGCGGATTTCGTCGGCGCCGAAACCGAATTCGCTCAATACCTCCGACGTGTGCTGTCCGAGCATCGGCGCCGGCCGGGTCACGCGCGAGGGCGTGGCGGAAAACTTGATCGGGCAGCCGATCGCCTGGGTGTCGCCGGCGCGCGGATGCTCGAGGTCGACGACCATGTCGCGCGCATGCACCTGCGGATCCTCGAGCATTTGCTCGATCGTCTTGACCGCTCCGGCCGGCACGCCTGCCGCGTCGAGCGCCTCCAGCCACACCGCCGAGGGCTTGCGCTTGAAGCGCAACGTCAGCTCGTCGACCAGCGCCTCGAGGTTCGCCATGCGCAGCTTGTTGTCGGCGAAGCGCGGATCGTCGCGAAGTTCCGGCGCCTCGAGCACCTGTGTCAACCGCACGTAGTTGACCTGGTTCGACGCACCGACGGTGATCCAGCCGTCGCCGGTCTCGAACGCCTGGTACGGCGCGGTCATCGGATGCGCGGAGCCGAGCGGCCCGATCTCGCGGCCGCTGCCGATGAAGATCGCGCTCTGCCAGAACGTCTGCATCACGCCAGCTTCGAGCAGCGAGGTGTCGACCCGCTGGCCTTCGCCGGTGCGCAGCAGATGCACGTACGCGCTGACGATCCCCAGCGCGCCGAGGATGCCGGCGTTGATGTCGGTCACCGGCGAGCCGACCTTGATCGGCGGCCCGCCGGGATCGCCGGTGATACGCATCAATCCCGAAAGGCCTTGCGCGACCAGGTCGAAGCCGCCCTTGCTCGCGTCGGGTCCGGTCAGACCGTAGCCCGACAGTGCGCAATAGATCAGGCGCGGATTCGATCGGCGCAGCACCTCGTAGCTCAATCCCAGCCGATCCATCGTGCCGACGCGGAAGTTTTCGACGACGACATCGGCCTGATCGATGATGCGCAGCAGCGCTGCCTTGGCCGCGGGATGCTTCAGATCGAGCGCAATCCCGCGCTTATTGCGGTTCATCATCATGAACGCGCTCGATTCGCCATTGACTTCGGGCGGGGTGAAGCGCCGGGTGTCGTCGCCGTCGGGCACACGCTCGACCTTGATCACGTCGGCACCCATGTCGGCGAGCAGCATGCCCGCGGTCGGTCCCGACATGATGTGCGCGACCTCGATCACCTTGAGTCCGGCGAGCGGCCCCATCTTTATTCGCCCCGGAAACGCGGAGCGCGCTTGGCCAGGAATGCCGCGAGGCCCTCGCGAAAATCCGCCGTGTCGAAGCAGGCATAGCCTTCGGCCCAATCGGCGTCCGAAAGCTGCGGCGCGGGGCTAAGGCGCCGAATGAACTGCTTGTGCCAGCGCGCGACCAGCGGCGCGCCGGCGGCGATACGCGCGGCCGCGGCGCGCGCTTCGGCTTCGACCTGGTCGTCGGCGACGACGCGCTGCACCAGTCCCTTGTCGAACGCTTCCTGCGCGCCGAAGATGCAGCCTTCGAGCAGGATTTCCAGCGCCACCGCGGGGCCGACGACCGCCAGCAGTCCGGCGAGCTCGCCGTAGCCCATCGTAAGTCCCAGGCGATTGATCGGGATGCCGAAGCGGCTGCCGGTGCCGCAAATTCGCAGGTCGCACATCAGCGCGACCTCGAGGCCGCCCCCGACGCAGACGCCGTGGATCATCGCCACCGTCGGATGCCGGCATTCGCCGATCGAGCGCATCGTGGCGTGGATCGTCTCGCCGTATGTGCGTCCCTGCGCGGCGTTGGCGCGCACGTCGGGGAATTCCGAGATGTCGGCGCCGGCGGCGAACGCCCGGGTCCCGGCGCCGCGTACGATGACGCAGCGCAAGGCCTCGTCGGCGGAGAGCTCGCGCATGCACGCGCCCAGCTCGGTCCACGACGCCAGCGACAGCGCGTTGAGCTTGTCTGGGGCGTTCAGGACGACGGTGGCGATCGCGCCGTCACGCTCGACTTGCACCGGATCGATCATCGGAAGCGGTGCCGCCGTCAGGCGCCAGGGCCGACCGCATCGGGCCGTCCGCGCCAGCGCGCGACGAGCTGCGACACGAGCGGCCAGACCAGGATGATCAGGGCGAGCGTGGTGATCGTTCCGACCAGCCCGTTCGACCAGAACACGCCGAGGGCTCCGCGCGAGCCCAGCATCGTCTGCCGGAATGCGTCCTCCGCGCGATCGCCGAGGACGAGTGCCAGCACCAGCGGCGCAAGCGGAAAATCGAGCTTCTTCAGAAAGTAGCCGACGATGCCGAAGAGCAGCATTATCCACACGTCGAACATCGTGCCGTGCACGGTGTACGCGCCGACGGCGCAAGCGACCAGGATCATCGGCGCGATGATCGAAAAAGGTATGCGCAGGATCGCGGCGAAGAGCGGCACCGTCGACAGCACTACGATCAGTCCGGCGATGTTGCCCAGATACATGCTGGCGATCAGTCCCCAGACGAAATCCTTGTGCTCGACGAAAAGCAGCGGTCCGGGTTGAAGGCCCCAGATCATCAGGCCGCCGAGCAGCACGGCGGCGGTGCCCGATCCTGGGATACCCAAGGTCAGCATTGGCAGAAGCGCGCTGGTGCCGGCTGCGTGCGCGGCTGTTTCGGGCGCGATCACGCCCTCGATCGCGCCCTTGCCGAACCCGGCGGGATTTCTGGAAAATTTCTTGGCCAGGCCATAGCCCATGAACGACGCGGCGATCGCCCCACCCGGCGTGACCCCGAGCCAGCACCCGACGACCGCACTGCGGATCAGCGTCAGCCAGTAGCGCGGCAGCTGGGCCCAGGTCTTGAGGACGACCTTCAAGTCCATGTCCGGATTCTTGCCCTTGAACGCGAGACCTTCCTCCATCGTGACCAGGATCTCGCCGATGCCGAAGAGGCCGATCACGACCACGAGAAAGTCGAAGCCGCGCAGCAGCAGATTCTGGCCGAAGGTCAAGCGCAACTGGCCTGAAATCGTGTCCATGCCGACCGCCGCAAGCGCGAGACCGATGCAGATCGAGATGACGATCTTCGCCTTGTCCTCCTTGCCGGTCCCGATGAAGCTGCAAAAGGTTAGCAGGTAGACGGCGAAAAATTCCGGCGGCCCGAAGCGCAGGGCGAAGTTCGCGATGATGGGCGCAACGAAGGTGATCAACAGCACGCCCGACAGCGCGCCGAAGAACGAGCCGGTGAAGGCGCTGGTCAGTGCGGCGCCGGCGCGCCCCTGCTGCGCCATCGGATAGCCGTCGAAGGTCGTCGCGACCGACCATGCTTCGCCCGGAATGTTGAACAGGATCGATGTGATCGCGCCGCCGAAGAGCGCGCCCCAGTAGATGCACGACAGCAGGATGATCGCGGAGGTCGGCTCCATGCTGAACGTCAGCGGGAGCAGGATCGCGACGCCGTTCGGCCCGCCGAGGCCCGGCAGCACGCCGACGATGACGCCGATGATGATGCCAATCATCATCAGCATGACGTTGTACCAGGTCAGAACGACACCGAAGCCGTTCAGCAGAAGCCGCAGCTCATCCAAGATCGAGATCCGGTGAAGCCGAGCGCCTCATGCAGGCGCGCCGGGGAACAAACGCCAACTCAGTACCCGAACCACTGCTCGAGCGGCCCCTTGGGCAGCGGAACAGCGAACTGGTACTCGAACAGCCAGAAGATGATGCCGCTCATGATGAGTGGCACGATAATGACCTTGGTCCAGCTGTACCGTCCCAGCCAGCGCATCAGCCCGCCGACGAAAAGCGTCGACGCGACATACAGTCCGACGTATTGCATCGCGGCGATATAGAGGATCAGCGGAAGCAGGATCTTGCCGACGGGGACGAGCTTGGACCACTCGACGAAAACCCTGGTATCGCTCTTGCGGCGATACGCCTGGACGACGACGATAATGCTGCAGACGGCGATCAGTACGCCGATGCGCAACGGAAAGTAGCCCGCCTGCGGCCCGTCGCGCGCCCAGCCGGCGCCGAGACGGATGGTGTCCGCAATCACCAGCACGCCGAGCGCGAAGAACACCAGCCCGACGATCATGCCGACCTTTCGGGTCGACGGTCCCCGCGACGCTTCGTGCTCCGCCTTCACGCCTTACCGCCCCGCTACTTGACCGCGACGAAGCCGGCGCTGGTCATCAACTCGCGATGACGCTTCTCGTCTTCTTCGAGAAACTTGCGAAAGGCGGCGCCCGTCAGGAACGTTTCCTTGAGCGCGTTCGTATCGACGTACTCTCGCCACTCCGGCGTGGCGACGATCTTCTTGAAGAGGTCGACGTAGAACGCGATCTGGTCGGCAGTGGCTCCGCCCGGCAGGAAAATGCCTCGCAGCATCAGATACTGGACGTCGAGCCCCGACTCCTTGCAGGTCGGAATGTCGCCCCAGCTCTGATCGCTGGTCACCTTGGTCTTGAACGGCATGCGCTTGTCGTCGAACACGCACAGCGTGCGCACCTGGCCGGCGCGCCACTGCGCGACGCTTTCCGACGGATTATTGACGTCGGAGTCGATGTGTTTGCCGACGAGCTGGGTCGAGATCTCGCCGCCGCTCTTGTAGGGAATGTAGGTGAACTTCACGTTCTGCGCTTTTTCAATCGCGGCGGTAATGATGTGATCCTCGCGCTTCGATCCGGTGCCGCCCATCTTGAAGGCTTCGGGCTGGGCCTTGACCGCGGCCAGGTATTCCTGCGGCGTCTTGTACGGCGTGTCCGAGTTCACCCACAGGATGAACTCGTCCATGGCGATCAATGCGACCGGCGTCAAATCCCGCCAGCTGAACGCGAGGTCGGTGGCAAGCGGCAACGTATAGATCGCGGAGTGCGCGATCAGGATCTTGTTCGGATCGCCGGCGCTCATCTTGGCGTCCATGATGCCTTCGCCGCCGCTCGAGCCGCCCTTGAGCTGGATGATCACCGGCTGCTTCATCAGCTTGTGCTTGCCGATGACGTTCTGCAGCACGCGCGCCATCTGATCCGACGCACCGCCCGCACCGGCCGGCACGATAATCTCGACCGGCTTGGTCGGCTCCCACGCCCAGGCCGGCGTCCACAGCGTCGCCGCGAACAGCGCCGCAAGGCCCGCTCCCTTGGCTAACCCGATCAATGTCGTCATATCTTCCTCCATAGATCTCGAACCGTTTGTCATGTCGTAATTGAAGCGACGCGGCGCACTGCGGCGCCGCGCTGCTTTTCGCTCGCCCCGACGGGCTCGCGCAGGAATTCGAGGGCGTCGCGCACCCCACCGTCGCGATGAGGGATTGCGCACGCCGAAAGCCCCATCTCGACACCGCACAGGGTTCCGCACAGCGTCAAATCGTTCAAGAATCCCAGGTGCCCGATGCGAAACACGCGGCCGGCGAGGCGGCCGAGGCCGGTGCCGAGCGAGAGGTCGTAGCGCGCGAGCGTTTCGCGGCGGAACGCATCGGCGTCGTGGCCCTCGGGCAGCATGATGGCAGTCAAGGCGCTGCTGTATTCGGCCGGATTGCGGCACACGATTTCCAGGCCCCAGCCGCGCACCGCACGCCGCGTCGCTTCGGCGTGACGATCGTGCCGGGCGAACACGTTGGGCAAGCCTTCGGCGAGCAGCATGTCGATCGCCTCGTGTAGTCCGTAGAGCAGATTGGTTGCCGGCGTGTACGGAAAATAGCCCTGCCGGTTCATCGCGATGATGTCGTCCCAGGCCCAGTACGCTCGCGGCAGGCGCGCTTGCTTGCTTGCGACCAGCGCCTTGTCGCTGACCGCATTGAACGACAGCCCCGGCGGCAGCATCAGGCCCTTTTGCGAGCCCGCGACGCTGACGTCGACGCCCCAGTCGGCGTGCCGGTAATCGATCGAGCCCAGCGACGAAATCGTGTCGACCATCAGCAGCGCCGGATGGCCGGCGCGATCGATCGCCTGCCGGATCCCCGCGATGTCGCTGGACACGCCGGTCGACGTCTCATTGTGCACGACCAGCACCGCCTTGATCGCGTGCGCCTTGTCGGCGGCAAGCTTGCTCTCGACTATCGCCGCGTCGACGCCGCTACGCCAATCGCCGGGAACGAAGTCCACCGACAGTCCGAGCCTGTCGGCCATCTTGCGCCACAAGGTCGCGAAGTGTCCGGTTTCGAACATCAGCACGCGATCGCCTGGCGAGAGCGTGTTCACCAGCGCCGCTTCCCACGCGCCGGTGCCCGAAGCGGCATAGATGACGATCGGCGAAGACGTCTGGAATACGTGCTTCAGGCCGTCGAGGATTTCCAGCGTCAGCCGCGCGAACTCGGGCCCGCGATGGTCGATCGTCGGATGGTCGAGCGCACGCAGCACGCGGTCGGGCACGTTGGTCGGCCCGGGAATCTGCAGGAAATGTCGGCCGCTCGGATGGTCGTCTAGTTTCAGCATGCGCTTATCGATTGCCCGGACTTGACCAACTCGAAATCGCCGACATGATCGAAGCCCTCGCCGGCGAGGTATAGTCGCATTGTACAACTGCGCTCCCGATTTCCACCAAATCCTCGAGATGAATTCAGCGCTGGAACGAACCATCGCAATCGACGGCCGGCTCAAGCGGATGGTCGACTCGTCGCTGCTCGCACGGCGGCTGCGCGAGGCATGCCGCGGCGAGGTCCTGTTCGATGCGGCATCCCGCGGCCGCTACGCGACCGACGCCTCGATTTACCAGATCGAGCCGATCGGCGTCGTCGTGCCGCGCGACGAGGACGACGTCCGCGCGGCCCTTGCCGCCGCTCGCGACCTGGACGTGCCGGTGCTGCCGCGCGGTGCGGGCTCGTCGCAGTGCGGCCAGACGGTCGGCGAGGCGCTGGTGATCGATCACAGCAAGTCGCTCTGCGGCATCCTGGACTTCGACGGCGATGCGATGACGATCAGCGTGCAGCCCGGCGTCGTCCTCGACCAGCTCAATGCGTTCTTGCAACCGCACGGTCTCTGGTTCCCGGTCGACGTCAGCACGTCGGCGCAGGCGACGATAGGCGGCATGGCGGGCAACAATTCGTGCGGCTCGCGCTCGATCGAATACGGCAACATGGTGCACAACGTCGCCGGCATCGACGCCATCCTGGCCGACGGAAGCGAGATCGCGTTCGGCCCCGTGACCAGCATGCGCCGCGACGGGCGCAGCGGCGAGATCGTCGCCGGCGTTTCGGCGATCGCCGCTGCCGAGCGTCACGAGATCGGGCGCATGGTGCCGCACGTGCTGCGCCGGGTCGGCGGCTACAACCTCGATCTCTTTGCGCCGCAAAGCGTGCGCCCGTACACGGCAGACGGGTCGGTCAATCTCGCGCACCTGCTCGTGGGCTCCGAGGGCACGCTCGCGTGGTCGTCGCGACTGATCCTCAAGCTGGCGCCGTTGCCGCGGCACAAGGCGCTCGGCGTGGTCAACTTTCCATCGTTCTACCAGGCGATGGCCGCGGCGCAGCACATCGTTCGCCTCGAGCCGACGGCGGTCGAGCTGGTCGATCGCACGATGATCGATCTGGCGCGCGCCAATCCCGCGTTCCGTCCGGTGATCGAGCGCGCATTGATCGGTGAGCCCGCGGCGATCCTGCTGGTCGAGTTCTCCGGCAGCGACGCCGCCGGAGAGGCGGCGAAGCTCGATCGGCTCGCCGAGCTGGTCGGCGACCTTGGCCTGCCCGACGCGGTCGTGCAGATCGAAACGGCGCAAGCGCAGAAGGCGTTGTGGGAAGTGCGCAAGGCCGGGCTCAACATCATGATGTCGATGAAAGGCGACGGCAAGCCGGTGTCTTTCATCGAGGACTGCGCGGTACCGCTCGAGCATCTGGCCGAGTACACCGACCGGCTGACCGAGGTCTTCGAGAAGCACGGCACCAGCGGCACCTGGTACGCGCACGCCAGTGTCGGCACGCTGCACGTGCGGCCGATCCTCGACATGCGGCGCGACGGTGCGGCCAAGATGCGCGCGATCGCCGAAGAAGCGTCCGCGATGGTGCGCGAATACAAGGGCGCGTACTCGGGCGAGCATGGCGACGGCCTGTGCCGCGGCGAGTGGGTGGCCTGGCAATTCGGGCCGCGGCTCAACGCCGCGTTCGGCGCGGTGAAGGCGCTGTTCGATCCGAGCAATCGCATGAACCCCGGCAAGATCGTCGCTCCGCCCAGGATGGACGACAGCTCGCTCTTCCGCTTCAGTCCGCAATACAACAGGGTTGCGATCGAGCCCCGGCTCGACTGGTCGGCGTGGAACGTCGAGCGTGATCTGGCGTCGGGCGCCGAAGGTGCGCCGGGGACCGGATCCGACGTCACGCGAGGACTGGCCAAAGCCGTCGAGATGTGCAACAACAACGGTCATTGCCGCAAGTTCGACGCTGGCGTCATGTGCCCGAGCTATCGCGTCACGCGCGACGAGCAGCATACGACGCGCGGGCGCGCCAACACGCTTCGCCTCGTGCTGTCGGGACAGCTCGGTGGCGAGGACCTGGGCGGCGACGCCGTGCATGCGGCGCTCGATCTGTGCGTGTCGTGCAAGGCCTGCCGCCGCGAATGCCCGACCGGCGTCGACATGGCGAAAATGAAAATCGAGTCGCTCGCCGCGTACAACCAGCGAAACGGCGTAGCGATTCGCGACCGCCTGATTGCGTATCTGCCCCGCTACGCGCCCGCGCTGGCACGCTTCTCGCGGCTCGCCAACCTGCCCTGGCGCATTCCGGGCGTGACGCGACTGACGGAGTCCTGGTTCGGGCTTTCGGCCAAGCGTGCGCTGCCGGCGTGGCGCGGCAGCTTCCTCGACCGCGCGGTCCCGGCCGGCGGCGGGGCGACGACTGCCGGCCGACCCGAAGTCGTGCTCTTCGTCGATACATTCACCAATTACTTTGCGCACGAAGGCGCGGCCGACGCGCGCCGCGTGCTCGAAGCCGCCGGATATACGGTGCACACCAATGCCGTAGCGGGCCAACGGCCGCTGTGCTGCGGACGAACGTTTCTCGCGGCGGGCATGGTCGACGAGGCGAATGCCGAGGCAACGCGCACATTGGCGGCGCTGGTCCCATACGCGCGTCGAGGCGTGGTGATCGTCGGACTCGAGCCTTCGTGCCTGCTGGGCATGCGCGATGAATTCTTAAGCTACGGCCTGGGCGAAGACGCGGCGCTCGTCTCGCGTCACGCGTTGCTGTTTGAGGAGTTTCTGGTGCGGGAGCGCCTCGCCGGACGGCTGACGCTGCCGCTCGTGGCGCTGCCGCAAAGCGAGGCCTTGCTGCATGGGCACTGTCATCAAAAAGCGTTCGCCGCCTTGACGCCGACGCAGACGGTGTTGGGCTGGATACCCGGCCTGTCGACCACGACGATCGAATCGAGCTGCTGCGGCATGGCCGGCGCGTTCGGTTACCAGGCCGAGCACCACGCGATGTCGATGCAGATGGGCGAACAGGCGCTGCTGCCCGCGGTGCGAGCGGTCCCGACGGCAACTTTGATCGTCGCCGACGGATTCAGCTGTCGGCACCAGATCCGGGACGGCACGCGGCGCGATGCGATGCACGCGGCAAGCGTGCTGGCGATGGCGCTGGAATCAGCTTGACTTGCCGCTCGCCTGACAAGGGCACGTAGGCTGGCGTCCTGCGCGCCGATCGCGCAAAATTATCGGCATGAGCAAGCCTGACAAACGACGGCGCGGCGCCCGCTGCCCGCAATGCAGCAAGGCGACCGACCTCACGCCGGATAATCCGTTCCGACCTTTCTGCTCGGAGCGCTGCAAGCTGATCGACCTGGGCGCGTGGGCGGCGGAGTCGTACCGGGTGCCGATCGTCGAAGACCCCACCGACCCCGACGAAGACACCGAGCAGCAGCGCTCCTAGACCGGGTTGAGGACGCGGACGCCGCGCCGCCAGCCCCGATCAGCCGGGCCACGCACCCCGCCGCATCGCGATGCCGTGCGCGCCGTGCGCGATGGCGGGATCGAGATCGGCGTGCGCGAGTCCGCCGAGCGCGTAGACCGGCAGCGGCGAGCCGGCAACGAGCTCGGCGAAACGCGGCCAGCCCAGCGGACGCGCGGTCGGATGCAGCGGCGTCTCGCGCACCGGTCCCAGGACGACGAAGTCGAGGTCGAGTGCGGCGGCGTGCGCGAGCTCGGCGGCATCATGCGTCGACGCCGCGCACAGCATGTCGTGCGGGCGCGAGCGCGCCGCCGCCAGCCTCGGCCCGTTCCAGTGCACTCCGGCGCAACCGAGCTCGCGCGCGGTGTCGGCCTCGCCGTTGAGCAGCACGCGGGCGCCGTGCGGCGTCGCCAGCGCCAGCAGCCGTTGGGCGAACGCGCGCAGGCGCTCGGGCGCGAACGATTTTTCGCGCAGCTGGATGAGCTCGAGCCCTGCCTCGAGCGCGACGCGCGCGCGCGCGAGGAACTCGGTCTCGCCAAGCTCCTCGGCCATCGAGATCGCGTACACCGCCGGCAACGCAAGCGCCCGCAGCACCGCCGCATTGGCCGGCAACAGCGGCGTCACCGCGATGTTGGCGCGGTCCTGCCACGCGATCGCCTGGCCGTCGCGGCCGTGCGGATCGCCCTGCCAGTCGAACACCCGGAAAAAGTCGAGCTCGACATGCGCATGCGGATAGTCGTAGCGCTGCGTAAGCCAGGGGGCGGCGCGTGTGACGACAATGCCGAGCTCCTCGTCGAGCTCGCGCAACAGCGCATCATGAGCCGATTCGCCGGGCTCGAGCTTGCCGCCGGGAAATTCCCAGAAGCCGGCGTACGGGGTTCCGGGCAGCCGTTGAGCCAGCAGCACCTTGCCATCGTCGCGGTGCAGTATCGCCGCGGCAACGCGCACGATCGCGCGCGCGGTCACCGGGCTCTCGTTTTACCGCCCTTGCCCTTGCCGGCGTCGAGCGCGCGGGCGCCGGCCTGGGCCCGCGCGAACTGCCAGGCGATGCGGCCGCTGCGCGATCCGCGTTGCAGCGCGAACTGAACCGCTTCGCGATGCAGGCGTTCGAGCGCGGCGCCGTCGCCGGGCACCGGCACACCGTAGAAGCGCAGCCATTGCGCGACGGCGGCGAAGTAGTCCTCCTGCGTGAACGGATAGAACGAGATCCACAGACCGAAGCGCTCCGACAGCGATATCTTTTCCTCGACCGATTCGCCGGGATGCACTTCTTCGCCGACGTGCCGGGTCTCGAGGTTTTCGCTGAAATATTCGGGCAACAGATGCCGCCGGTTCGAGGTCGCGTAGATCAGCACGTTCGACGACGCCGCCGCGATCGTGCCGTCGAGCATCACTTTGAGCGCCTTGTAGCCCGGCTCGTTGGCGTCGAACGACAGGTCGTCGCAGAACACGATGAACCGCTCGGGGCGCTCGGCGATCGGCTCGACGATGTCGGGCAGGTCAACCAGATCGGTCTTGTCGACCTCGATGAGGCGCAGGCCCCTGGCGGCGTACTTGCTAAGCATCGCCTTCACCAGCGACGACTTGCCGGTGCCGCGCGATCCGGTGAGGAGCACGTTGTTCGCCGGCAGACCCGCGACGAATTGCCGCGTGTTGGCCTCGATCGCCGCTTTTTGCGCGTCGATCGCCACCAGGTCGTCCAGGCTGATCGCGTGCGGACGAGGCACCGCCTGCAAATACCCGCGCTGCCCGCGCTTGCGCCAGCGATACGCCCGCGCCTTCCAGTCGAGTGCGGCCGGTGCGGCGGGCAGCAGCGCTTCGAGGCGCGACAGAATCGTCTCGGCGCGCGCAAGCAGGCGATCGATGTCGCGTTGGTTCACGGCGCGGCTAGCTCCGGTAATCGGCGTTGATCGTGACGTAGCCGTGCGACAGGTCGCAGGTCCACACGGTTGCCGTTGCGCCGCCGCGACCGAGCGCGACGCGAACGCCGATCTCGGCTTGCGCCATGACGCGCTTGCCGTCTTCCTCGCGATAGCTCGCGGCACGGCCGCCGTCGGCGACGACCAGCACGTCGTCCAGCCAAAAGGACACGCAGGCCGGATCGAGATCCTCGATTGCCGCGTTGCCGATCGCGCAGACGATGCGTCCGAGATTGGGGTCGGAGGCGAAAAACGCGGTCTTAACCAGCGGCGAGTCGGCGATCGCGCGCGCGACGCGATCGCATTCGCCGTCGTCGCGCCCGCCTTCGACGGCGATGGTGATGAACTTGGTCGCTCCCTCGCCGTCGCGCACGATCGCCTTCGCCAGCTGCACCGCGACCCGTTGCAGCGCATCGAGCAGCGGCGCGAACCGGAGATCGTCGGCGCTGACGATGGGCGCGATCGGCGCCTTGCCTGTGGCGACGACGATGAAGCTGTCGTTGGTCGACGTGTCGCCGTCGACGGTGATGCGATTGAACGACGCCGCCGCAACGCTTGCCGCGATCTCGCCGAGCAGCACTCCGGTCACCGGCGCGTCGGTGGCGACAAAGCCCAGCATCGTTGCCATGTCGGGCGCGATCATGCCCGAGCCCTTGGCCATGCCGGTGACCGTGATCGGCGTGCCGTCGATTTCGACGCGGTGCGACGCGGCCTTGGGGACGGTGTCGGTGGTCATGATCGCGCGCACCGCCGCATCCCATCCCGACGGCGAGAGCGATTCCACGCAGTGCGACAGCGCGGCGACGATCCTGCCGACCGGCAGCGGCTCCATGATGACGCCGGTCGAGAACGGCAGCACTTCGTATTCGGCACAGTCCAGGGCACGCGCCACCGCGGCGCAGCAGGCGCGCGCATCGTCGGTGCCGCGGCTCCCGGTCCCCGCGTTGGCGTTGCCGGCGTTGATCAGCAAGGCGCGGGTCACCTGTCCGTGGGCCAGATGCTCGCGGCAGACGATCACCGGCGCAGCGCAAAACCGGTTCTGGGTGAACACGCCCGCGGCGCGCGATCCGGGATCGAGCCTTACCAGGACGACGTCGTCGCGCGACCAGTTCTTGATGCGCGCTGCCGCCGTGCCCAGGCTGACGCCGGGAACCGGCAGGAGCTCGTCGGGCGTGGGCGGAATATAGTTGACCGGCATGGGCGGCGCGCGAGCGGAAGCGTCGTTCGGATTCTACCGCAGCGCAGTTGACCGGCCGCCGCGCAACGTGGCGGAATCCGGTGCGCCTATGCGCCTAGGGCCTGTTCAGGCCCTAGATCGCGCCGTGGCAGTGCTTGTATTTCTTTCCCGATCCGCAGGGGCACGGATCGTTGCGGCCGACTTTCTGTCCGGCGCGCGTGAACGGCGGTGCACCCGCAGGCGGCTGGGCGGGCGGCGCGGCGAGTGCCGTATCGTAGTCGGTATGCTGGTAGCGCACGTTGGACACGGCAGGCGCCTCCTCGACCGCCTGCACGTCCTGCTCGGAGCGGACCTGCACCGTCAGGACGACCTTGACCACGTCCTGCTTGATGCGATCGAGCATGTCGGAAAATAGCTCGAACGATTCGCGCTTGTATTCCTGCTTTGGATTCTTTTGCGCATAACCGCGCAGATGGATTCCCTGGCGAAGATGGTCGAGCGAGCCCAGGTGCTCGCGCCAGTGCTGATCGAGCGTCTGCAGCATCAGGTTGCGCTCGAACTGATGGAAGAGCTCCGGCCCGACGAGGCTCAGCTTCGACTCGTATTGCTTGGTCGCGAACTCGCGCGCGCGCTCGCGCAGCATCGCGTCGGTGAGCTCCGGCTCGCTTTTCAGCCACTCGCCGACCGGGACGCGCAGTTGATACTCGCCCGCCAATGTACTCTCGAGCGCGGGCACGTCCCATTGCTCCTCGACCGACTCGGGCGGGACGTACTGCCGCACCGTGTCCTCGATCTGTCCGGCGATCATGTTGCGGATCGTTTCAGAAATGTCGTCGGTCTCCAGCAGCTCGTTGCGTTGCTGGTAGATGACGCGCCGCTGGTCGTTGGCGACGTCGTCGTATTCGAGCAATTGCTTGCGGATATCGAAGTTGCGCGATTCGACGCGGGTCTGCGCCTTGGCGATCGAGCGGTTGACGATCGGGTGCTCGATCGGCTCACCCTCGGGCATCTTCAGCCGCTGCATGATCCCGGACAGCCGCTCGCCGCCGAAAATGCGCAGCAACGGGTCCTCGAGCGCCAGGTAGAAACGCGACGAGCCCGGATCGCCCTGGCGCCCGGAACGGCCGCGCAACTGGTTGTCGATGCGCCGCGATTCGTGACGCTCGGTGCCGATGATGTGCAGTCCGCCCGCGGCGATCACCCGATCGTGCAACACCTGCCATTCGCGGCGCAGCCGGGCGATCTCCAGGTCGCGGTCGGTCTGCGCGCGCGCCTCGTCTTCGCGGATCGCAAGGAGCTGCGGCTCGATCGCGCCGCCGAGCACGATGTCGGTGCCGCGTCCGGCCATGTTGGTTGCGATCGTAATCGCCTTCGGCAGCCCGGCCTGCGCGACGATCTCCGCCTCGCGGGCGTGCTGCTTCGCATTCAGCACCTCGTGCGGAAGCTTCTCCTTGACCAGGAATTGCGCGAGCAACTCCGAATTCTCGATCGAGGTCGTGCCCACCAGCACCGGCTGCCCGCGCTGGTAACAGTCCTTGATATCGGTGATGATCGCATCGACCTTTTCCTGGAACGTGCGAAAGACCAGGTCGTTCTCGTCCTTGCGGATCATCGCGACGTTGGTCGGTATCACGACCGTCTCGAGATGGTAGATCTGCTGGAACTCGAAGGCTTCGGTGTCCGCCGTGCCGGTCATGCCAGCGAGCTTGTCGTACATCCGGAAGTAATTCTGGAACGTGATCGACGCCAACGTCTGGTTCTCGCGCTGGATCGGCACGCCCTCCTTCGCCTCGACCGCTTGGTGCAGGCCGTCCGACCAGCGGCGGCCCGGCATCAGGCGGCCGGTNNCCGGTGAATTCGTCGACGATGATCACTTCGCCGTCCTGGACGACGTAATGCTGGTCGCGATGGTAGATCCCGTGCGCGCGCAGCGCCGCATAGAGGTGGTGCATCAGCGCGATGTTGTGCGCGTCGTAGAGGCTGGTCCCCGCCGGCAGCAATCCGGCCTTGGCCAGTATTCCCTCGGCGTGCTCGTGACCTTCCTCCGACAGCAGGACCTGGTTCGCCTTTTCGTCGACCCAGTAGTCGCCGGGGCCTTTCTCGTCGGCCTGCCGCGTCAGCTTGGGCGCGAGCTCGTTCAAGCGGTAATAGATCTCGACGTTGTCGTCCGACTGGCCCGAGATGATCAGCGGCGTGCGCGCCTC
>PLYT01000096.1:21706-85956 GCA_003153475.1 Betaproteobacteria bacterium
GTGCGCATTTCGGCGATCTTGCCGTAGTACAGCGCCATCCCGCCGAGCATCTGCACGTCGAAGTGACGCATCTGCAGCGTCCGCTTTCCCGCCTCGCGCACGACGGCGAATGCCTCGGGCAGTACCGAATCGAGCTCCTCGCCGTTGGCCACGCGCTCCTTCAAGGTCGCGGTCATCGCCTTGAGCTCGGCGTCGGACTTCGCCGCCATCGCCGACTCGAACGCATTGATCTTCTGCAGCGCCTGGCTGTACTGCTTGAGCAGGCGCTCGTTGCGGCTGCCGAAGATCTTGGTGAGGATGTTGGAGATCATAGGGTTCTAATGACGCGGCACCTTGTCCATTTGGGCTCGGCGCGCCCAAAAAACAAGGGGTGAGGACTTCCTCACCCCTTCCATCCTCCGCTCGCCCGACTCAACGTCGGCCGGCGAGTGCCGGCGGTTAGCGCAACCCTTAGCCGCTGGCCTGCAGAAAACGCGCCGGGTTCTGCGGCACGCCGTTCAAGCGCACCTCGAAATGCAAATGCGGGCCGGTCGACCGCCCGGTCGTGCCGACCCGCGCAATCAGCTGGCCGCGCATGACGAAGTCGCCTTCGTTGACCAGCAGGGCCGAACAATGCGCGTACCGGCTGACCAGTCCGTTGCCATGGTCGATTTCGATCATTTTACCATAGGCCGGATGCACCTCCGCGAAGACGACCTTCCCGCTCGCGGCGGCCTCGACCGGGGTGCCCACGTCGGCCGGAAAATCGATGCCTTCATGGAAAGCCTGCTGCCCGGTGAACGGATCGATGCGCCAGCCAAAGTTGGACGAGTACCACGCATCCTCGATCGGCTTCAGCGTCGGCAGGAATTTCTTGGTGGCCGAATCGGTCACCAGCAGGGCCTCGAGCACCCCCAGCTGGTCGGAGCGCTGGTCGACCTGCTGCGCGAGCTGCGCCAGCATCGCATTGAATTCGTCGAGGGAGAGATTGCGGTGCAAGGTCGGCGCCGGACCGCCGCGACCCGGGGTGGATCCCGGCTGAAGCACGCCGGGCAGGTCCTGCGGCTTGAGCCCCGCGAGCTTCGCCAGCCGCTCGCCCAGTCCATCGAGGCGCATCATCTTGGCCTGCAGGTCGCCGAGCGTCAGCGCCATGGCATTCAGGTGGCCTTGGATGACTTCCTGCGTTTTCTGCGCCTCTTCGCGCTGGTCCGCCAGCAGGATCGCCTGCAACAGCGGATGATTGATCGACGCGGCGTAGCGCAGCGTCACGTAGTTGAACAGCAGTGTGAACGAGAGAAAAAGGGCGAGCAGTCCGAATCCGCCGGCCGTCCAGTGACGCCAGTCCACGCTCAAGGTGCGTGCGCGTGCCTTGGCGCCGGAAACCAGGATAATGTTCAAACAGGATCCCCCTGCAATCGTCGGCGCACGACCTGGCGTCCGGCTTCTGGTAAATATGCTAACGTCATGCGGCTCCTAGGGCAAGTACTCCAAACCGAAGCCACGCTGGCCGATCTCCAGCGCCGTAGGGAGCGCGAGCTCCGCTTGCAACTACGATTGCAGCGGGCGCTGCCGCCCGCGCTTGCCGCCCATGTCAGTGTCGCCGATGCCCGTTCCCAGGAGCTGGAACTCGTCGCGGCAAGCGGTGCAGCGGCGGCGCTGTTACGCCAGCGAGCGCCCGATGTTCTGCACAAACTTGCCGGGGAGGGGTGGGAATTTACTGTAATAAAGGTGCGGGTGCAAGCCCGACCGGCGCCAGCCGAGGCCGCAAAAGACCCAATGAAACAATTGGATGAAGCGGCGGCCACGACGCTCGACGCCCTTGCGTCCCGCTTGGGCGACGCGCCTCTGGCGAAAGCGCTGCGCCGGCTCGCCCGCCACGCCGGGCGTCGGACCGGATCAGACGACGGCGACCAGGCGCTCGAAGGCGTAAAAGACCAGGACGCCGAGCAGTAACAGGATCGTGTATTTGACGACGCGGCCGATGAAGCGCAGGTAGCGCGGGTCGCGCTTGAACAGATAGGCGACGCCGGCCCCGGCGATCACCGCCAGAGCCAGGAACAGCAGCAGGCGCACCAGAACCAAGGGATCCCGGCTCGCGGCTAGGTCAGGCTGGCGGCCACCCGGCCGTCAGGCCGGCTGTAGCTGCCAGTCCTGAAACGCGCGCGGCACGTCGGCTTGCACGTCGAAGCTTACGAGCTCCCAGGCATCGGGCCTGTCCAGCAGCGCGCGGGACAGCGCGTTGTTCAGCGCGTGGCCCGACTTGAACGCCGTATAGCGGCCGATCATCGGGTGGCCGAGCAGGTAAAGATCGCCGATCGCGTCGAGTACCTTGTGCTTGACGAACTCGTTGTCGTAGCGCAGCCCCTCGCTGTTCAGCACACGCGTCTCGTCGAGCACGATGGCGTTCTGCAGGCTGCCGCCGAGCGCAAGGCCGGCCTCGCGCAACGCTTCGACGTCCTGCATGAAACCAAAGGTGCGGGCGCGGCTGACCTCCTTGGTGTACGAATGCTCGGCGAAATCGATCGTCACGTGCCGGTTCTCCGAGCCGAACACCGGGTGCGGGAAATCGATCGTGAAGTCGAGCACGAAACCGTGGTGCGGCTCGAAGCGCGCCCATTTGTCGCCGTCGCGCACTTCGACCGGCATCTTGATGCGCAGGTAGCGCTTGTCCGCCTTCTGCTCGACGATGCCCGCCGACTGCAGCAGGAAGACGAACGGGCCGGCGCTGCCGTCCATGATCGGCAACTCGGGACCCGCGACGTCGACGTGGACATTGTCGATGCCGAGTCCGGCCAGTGCCGACATCAAGTGTTCGACGGTGGAGACGCTGGCGCCATCGACCGACAGCGACGACGAAAGTCGCGTGTCGCCGACGTTTCGGGCAACGCCCGGGATCGCTGCCGAGGCAGGCAAATCGATGCGATGGAACACGATGCCGGTTTCGGGCAGCGCCGGACGCAACGTCAATTCAACGCGCGCGCCGGTGTGCAAGCCGACGCCGGTCGTCTTGATCTTGGACTTGAGCGTGCGTTGTTTGAGCATCGATGTCCCCTTTGCGGCGGTCGGCAATTCCTTGCCGACTCAAGGAGTTAGCAATTGATTATAGCACGATCTCACCCCGCCTGCGCGCGCCTGTCCCGCCCGGAAAGCGCCGTCGCATTCACGGCCAATGCGGCCACCGGCGAGCCAGGCGCGTCTAGTCCGCCTGCTTGCGCAGGAAGGCCGGAATGTCGGAGGCGTCGAACGCCGATGCGCCCGCAGCCGGCGACGGCGTACGCCCGCGCCGGATCACCGCCGGCGTCTTGTCCAGCGAATCGTAATCGACGGTCTCGATCGACATGCCGATCCCGTCGGTGCCGGTGCGCTCGACCACATGCTCGACGACTTCGAGCCGCGGCTGCCGGCCGCGCGCGGCGATGCCGCCCAGGCCGGTCGCGATCATCGTCACACGAAGCTCGTCCTTCATCGCCTCGTCGATTACCGTGCCGACGATCACCATCGCATCGTCCGCGGTAAACGATTTGATCGTGTTCATGACCTCGTGATATTCCTTCATCTTGAGGCCGGCCGACGCGGTGATGTTCACCAGCACGCCGCGGGCGCCCGCAAGGTTGACTTCCTCCAGCAAGGGACTCGCGACGGCACGCTCGGCGGCCAGCCGCGCGCGATCGGGGCCGCTCACCTTGGCCGAGCCCATCATCGCCATGCCGACCTCCGACATCACCGTGCGCACGTCGGCGAAGTCGACGTTGACCAGCCCAGGATTGTTGATCACTTCGGCGATCCCGGCGACCGCGCTGTGCAGCACGTCGTTGGCCGCCGCATAGGCATCGAGCACCGAGACGTCTTCGCCGAGCACCTGCATCAGCTTGTCGTTCGGGATGATGATCAGCGAATCGACGGTCTTCTTGAGCTCCTCGATGCCGGCTTCGGCGACCCGCTGACGCTTGCCTTCGAACTGGAATGGCCGCGTCACGATCGCGACGGTCAGGATGCCGCGGTCCTTCGCCACCTGCGCGACGATCGGCGCCGCGCCGGTGCCGGTCCCGCCGCCCATGCCGGCGGTGATGAACAGCATGTCGGCGCCGTCGATCATTTCGCCGATCCGGTCCTTGTCCTCCATCGCCGCGTCGCGCCCGATCTCCGGACGCGCTCCGGCGCCAAGTCCCCGCGTCAGATTGCTGCCAAGCTGAAGCTGGACGCGCGCGGTCGAGCGTTTCAGCGCCTGCGCATCGGTATTGGCCGCGATGAACTCGACGCCCTGCAAGTCGCGTTCGATCATATGCTCGATGGCGTTGCCGCCGCAGCCGCCGACGCCAATCACCTTGATGACGGCTTCCTGCGGGTTCTGGTCGATGATTTCAAACATGATGTGCTCCTCTCTGCTGTCGAAGTGCTTCTATCGATTGACGTGCTGTTGCATTACTCAAAAATTCGCCTTGAACCATTGCTTCATCCGTTCTCCGACGTTCCCCAATCCCTTGGTCTGGCCGCGCGCGATTTCCGCGCGCAGAAAATGTTCGCGCCCGTCGAGCAAGAGGCCGACGGCCGTCGCGTAGCGCGGGCTTCTGATCACGTCGGCCAGGCCGCCGACGTACGCCGGCACGCCGACGCGCACCGGCAGGTGAAAGACTTCCTCGCCCAGCTCGACCATCCCCTGCAACAGCGCCGAGCCGCCGGTCAGAACGATGCCCGACGAAAGCATTTCCTCGAGGCCACTTCGCCGCAGCTCCGATTGCGCGAGCGTGTAGAGCTCCTCGATGCGCGGCTCGATCACCTCGGCCAGCGTCTGCCGCGACAGCTTGCGCGGACCGCGCTCGCCGACGCCGGGGACTTCGATGATGTCGTTCGGGTCGGCCAGCTGGCGCAGCGCGCAGCCGTGGCGAAGCTTCAGCTCTTCGGCTTCCTTGGTCGGCGTGCGCAAGGTCATTGCGATGTCGTTGGTCACCTGGTCGCCGGCGATCGGTATGACCGCCGTATGACGGATCGCGCCGCCGGTGAACACCGCGAGGTCGGTCGTGCCGCCGCCGATGTCCATCACACAGACGCCCAGGTCCTTTTCGTCCTCGTTCAGCACCGCCAGCGCGGAGGCGAGCGGTTGCAGCATTACGTCCTTGACCTGCAGCCCGCAGCGCCGGACGCACTTGGTGATGTTCTCGACTGCCGACACCGCGCCGGTGACGATGTGCACTTTCACCTCGAGGCGCACGCCACTCATGCCCAGCGGCTCGCGCACGTCTTCCTGGCCGTCGACGATGAATTCCTGCGGCAGGATGTGCAGCACCTGCTGGTCGTTCGGTATAGCGATCGCCTTCGCCGTCTCGATGACGCGGTCGATGTCGGCCTGCGTGACTTCCTTTTCCTTGATCGCGACCATGCCGCTGGAGTTGAGACTCCTGATGTGGCTGCCGGCGATGCCGGTGTACACCTCGGTGATCGCGCAATCGGCCATCAGCTCGGCTTCTTCGAGCACGCGCTGGATCGAAGCCATCGTCGCCTCGATGTTGACGACGACGCCCTTCTTCAGCCCCCGCGCCGGCTGCGTCCCCAGGCCGATGATGTTCAGGCGCTTGTCGGCGGTGATCTCGGCGACGATCGCGACGATCTTCGAAGTGCCGATGTCGAGGGCGACGATGAGGTTCTTGCTGTCCTTGACCATGTTGTTCTATCCCCGAGACGCTTTTCTGGACGATCGATCGTTGCCGCCGGATACGCGCGCGGCGAATCCGTTGCGATAACGAAGGTCGGCGTAGTCGACGCGCGCTCCGCCGCGCGAGAGTGCATCCAGCGTCTGACGGTAGTGCGCGACGAAGCGCGCCAGGCGCTCGTCCGGATCGGTGCGTCCCAGCTCGATCGTCAGCGGCGGACTGCCGGCCGCGACCAGCTGCCAGCCGCCGCGAGGCGAGCGCCGGATCGCATTGATCGCGCGCCCCGTCGGCTCGAGCGCCGCGCCAAAGGCGCGGTATTGCGCGGTGACCTCCGCCGCGGTGCCTTCGGGTCCGGTGAACTGCGGCAGATCGCCATCGAAGTCTGCGTTGAAGACATCGCCTTCGGTGTCGATCAGCGCCGCGTCGTTCCAGCGCGCGAGCGGCTGGTGCTCGCTCACCTCGACCTCGAGCCGATCGGGCCATTGACGGCGCAGCGCGATGCGCCGTACCCAGGGCACACGCTGCAGCGACGAGCGCGCGTCGGCAAGGTGCATCGTGAAGAACGTTCCCTTGATTTCCTCGCGAAGCACCGCTTCCAGGTGCGCCGGATTGGCGCGCGTCAGCGGCCCGTCGATGACGACTTTGTGAAACGCGAACACCGGCTGGCGCACGGCCCAGGCAACCGCGCCCCAGGCCAGCATCGTTGCCGCCGCAAACGCGACGACCAGCGCGATGGCGTTCAACTGGCGCGGGTTATCCCACATGCGCGCCTCGCAGGATCTCGACACAAAGCTCGGCGAAGTCCATGCCGGCCTGCCGGGCTGCCATCGGCACCAGGCTGTGACCGGTCATGCCGGGGGACGTATTCACTTCGAGATATGTCCAGTCGCCACCGGGCTTGAGGATCAGGTCGAGCCGCCCCCAGCCAGTGCAGCCGACGATGCGAAACGCGGCCAGCGATTGCGCCTGGATCGCGCTTTCGACCTCGGCGTCGATGCCGCAGGGACAGTAGTACTTGGTCTCGTCGGAGAAATACTTGTTGTGGTAGTCGTAGTTGCCCTGCGGCGCCTCGATGCGTATCAACGGCAGAGCGCGCTCGCCGAGGACACCCACCGTCAGCTCGACGCCGGCGATGAACTCCTCGACGATGACCAGATCGTCGTGCTCCGCCGCGGCGCGATATGCGATCGCCATTTCGTCGTGGTCGACCCTGGCGACCTTGCTTATGCCTATCGTCGAGCCCTCGCGCGCCGGCTTGACGATCAGCGGCAAGCCCAGCTCGGCGACGATCGCCCACCAGTCGGCGCCGGCGTCGACGATGCGATAACGCGGCGTCGGAATCGCACTGGCCGTCCACACCAGCTTAGTGCGCCACTTGTCCATCGCCAGCGCGGAAGCCATCACGCCGCTGCCGGTATACGGAATGCCCAGCACTTCGAGCGCACCCTGGACGGTGCCGTCTTCGCCGAAGCGGCCGTGCAGCGCGATAAAGGCGCGCGCGAATCCGTCGCGCTCGAGCTCGAACAGCGAGCGCTCGGCCGGATCGAATGCGTGCGCGTCGACGCCGCGCTCCTTGAGCGCGGCCAGGACCGCGTTGCCGGACAAAAGCGAGATCTCGCGCTCGGAACTCGGCCCGCCCATCAATACGGCCACCTTGCCGAACTCGCTCATCGGGCCTCCCCGATGATGCGCACTTCCGGCTCCAGATCGACGCCGGTTTCGCGCCGCACGACCGTCCGTACGTGCCCGATCAGCGCCTCGATGTCGGCCGCGGTCGCGTGCCCATCAGCGTTGACGATGAAGTTGGCGTGTTTTTCCGAAACGCGAGCGCCGCCGCTCGCATATCCTTTCAGACCGCAGCTTTCGATCAGGCGCGCTGCGTGATCGCCTTCCGGGTTGCGGAACACCGATCCTGCGTTCGGGAGCGCCAGCGGCTGGGTCGCGATCCGCTGCGTCAACAGCGCCTTGATGCGCCCGCGCGCGTAGGCGCCATTGCCCTGCGGAAAATCGAACCAGCCCGCGGTGAACGCAACGTCTCCCGGCGGGCGACGGCTGACGACGCTGCGATAGCCGATGACGTAGTCGTCCGGCGTCCGGCGCTCGAACGCGCCCTGCCGGGTCAGCACTTCGACCTCGACGACGTGACGCCAGGTCTCACCGCCATAGCAGCCGGCGTTCATCGCCAGCGCACCGCCGACGGTGCCCGGAATGCCGGACAGGAATTCCGCGTCGACCCGGTCGTGCATGGCGGCGTAACGCGAGACCTTGGGACTCGCGACCCCCGCCTCGGCGCGAATGCGCGTTCCATCGAGGCCGAGCTCGTTGAGCGCTGCATGCAGCAACAGGACGGTGCCGCGCACGCCGCCGTCGCGCACCAGCAAGTTGCTGCCCAGACCGATGACCGTCACCGGCTCGCCGGCAGGTAGTTGCCGCACGAAGGCCGCGAGGTCCTCGCGATCGGCCGGGAGGAACGCGAAGTCGGCGGCGCCGCCGCAGCGCCAGCTCGTGTGCCGGGCCATCGGCTCGTCGCGGCGGAGTTCGCCGCGCAGGCCGGTGAAGCGCAGCGGCTCGAGCATCATCATGCAGCCACCAGTTGGGCAGCCACGCTGCCGATCGACCCGGCGCCCATCGTCAGCACGACGTCGTCGGCCAAAGCAACGGCGCGAATCGCCGCCGCCATGTCGGCGATGTCGTCGACGAACACGGGCTCGATGCGGCCCGCGACGCGCAGCGCCCGCGCCAGCGCGCGCCCATCCGCCGCGACGATCGGCGGCTCGCCGGCCGGGTATACCTCGCCCAGCACCAGCACGTCGGCGGTCGCCAGCACGGCAACGAAGTCCTCGAACAGATCGCGCGTGCGCGAGTAACGATGCGGCTGAAACGCGAGCACGACACGGCGCCCGGGAAAGCTGCCGCGCACAGCGGCGATCGTTGCCGCCATTTCGGCCGGATGATGGCCGTAGTCGTCGATCAGCATGAACGATCCGCCGCCGGCCAGGGCTACGTCGCCGTAACGCTGGAAGCGCCGATCGACGCCTTTGAATTCGGCGAGCGCCTTCGCGATCGCCGCGTCGGCGACACCTGTCTGGCGGCCGACGGCGATGGCGGAGAGCGCGTTCTGCACGTTGTGCACGCCCGCGAGATTGAGCTCGACCGGCAGGTCGGCCCCGCCGCCGGTGGCGACGAAGCGCATGCGTCCTGCAGCATGGGCGACGTCGACCGCGCGCAGCTGCGCCTCGGGATTGAGCCCGTAGGTGACGGTCGGCTTGGCGATCGCGGGCAGGATGTCGCGCACATTGGCGTCGTCGATGCACAGCACCGCAACACCGTAGAACGGCAGTCGCTGCACGAAATTGACGAACGCTTCCTTGAGCCGCGCGAAGTCATGGCCGTAGGTGTCCATGTGATCGGCGTCGATATTGGTCACGACGGCGACGACCGGCTGCAGCACCAGGAACGAGGCATCGGATTCGTCGGCCTCGGCGACGAGGAAGTCGCCCTTGCCCAGCCGCGCGTTGACGCCCGCCGAGAGCAGTCGGCCGCCGATGACGAAGGTCGGATCGAGCCCGCCCTCGGCCAGCACGCTGGCGATCAGGCTCGTCGTCGTCGTCTTGCCGTGCGTGCCGGCGACGGCGATACCCTGCTTCAGGCGCATCAGCTCGGCCAGCATCAGTGCGCGCGGAACGACGGGCACGCCGCGCTCGCGCGCCGCGACGACTTCGGGATTGTCGGGGGCGACCGCGGTCGATACGACGACCACGTCGGCTCCGGCGACGTTGCGCGCGTCGTGCCCGGCCGCGATGTGCGCGCCGAGCCCGCTCAAGCGTCGCGTCGTCGCGGAAAGCGCGATGTCGGAGCCGCTGACTTCGTATCCCTGCGTCAGCAGCACCTCGGCGATGCCGCTCANNGCCGCTCATGCCGGCGCCGCCGATGCCGACGAAGTGGACGCGCTTGACCTTGAACTTCATGCTGCCGACTTTCTCGCCAGCGCGATGCAGGCATCGGCGACGCGCTCGCTGGCGTCGGTGCGCCCCACCCGACGTGCCGCGATCGCCATCGCCAGCAATCGGCCGCGATTCATCGCCAGCAGCAGGTCGGCCAGACCCTGCGCCGTCATCTCCGACTGCTTCACCATGATCGCCGCGCCGGCGTCGACGAGGAATTGGCCGTTGTGCGATTGCTCGTTGGCGAATGCGCCGGGCAGCGGCACGATCACGCTGCCGATACCGACTGCTGCGAGCTCCGATATCGTCAGTGCGCCGCCGCGGCAGATGACGAGATCCGCATCGGCATACTGACGCGCGATATCGTCGATAAAAGGCAGGCAAACCGCCTCGACGCCGGCCGCCTCGTAGGCGCGCCGCAGCGCGTCGATATGGCGCTCGCCTGCCTGATGCACGACGTGCGGCCGCGATTCGCGATCGAGCAGTGCCAGCGCGGCCGGCACGCGCTCGTTCAGCGCGGTGGCACCCAGGCTGCCGCCGACGACCAGCAGGCTCATCGTGCCGTGCCTTCCGGCAAAGCGTTGCTCCGGCGGCGGAACGGCGACGATCTCCGCGCGCAGCGGATTGCCTACCCATTCGACCTTGCCCGCGTGTCTGTTGCCGAGGGCACCGGGAAATCCGAGCAGGATGCGATCGGCGCCGTAGGCGAGGATGCGGTTGGCGAGTCCCGCGACTGCGTTCGCGTCGTGAATCAGCAGCGGCCGGTTGCTCGCGACCGCCATCAGTGCACCCGGAAACGAAACGAAGCCGCCGAGGCCCAGCACCACGTCGGGCGCTCGCCGCCGGATGATGGCGAGGCTTTGCCAGAATGCCGACAGCAGTGCAAAGGGCCCGAGCAGCAGGCGTTTCAATCCCTTCCCGCGTACGCCGGCGAAGCGGATCGGCTCGTAATCGATGCCGTGCTGCGGGACCAGTCTCGACTCGATGCCGTCAGTCGTGCCCAGCCAGAAAACATGCCAGCCTTTGGCAAGCAGGCGCGCCGCGACCGCAAGCCCGGGAAATGCATGCCCTCCGCTGCCGCCGGTGGTGATCATCACGGTGCCGGTCATACGGTGAATCCTCGGAGCAGCCGCCGATTTTCATAATCGACTCGCAGCAGGATCGCCAGCGCGACGCAGTTGGCGACGATGCCGCTGCCGCCGAACGACAGCAAAGGCAACGTCAGGCCCTTGGTCGGCAGCACACCCATGTTGACGCCGACGTTGATGAACGTCTGCACGCCGAGCCACAGGCCGATGCCATGCGCGACCAGGGCAGTGAACGGCCGCTCGAGCCGCGCCGCCTGCCTGCCAATCGCGTACGCGCGTATCAGGAGCCACGCGAACAGGCCGATGACCAACGCGACGCCGATGAAACCCAGCTCCTCGGCGATGACCGCCAGCAGGAAATCGGTATGCGCTTCGGGCAGGTAGAGGAGCTTTTCCACGCTGGCGCCGAGCCCGACGCCGAACCATTCGCCGCGCCCGAAGGCGATCAGCGAATGCGACAGCTGGTAGCCCTTGCCCAGGGGGTCCGACCACGGATCGAGAAAGCCGGTGAAGCGCTGCAGCCGGTACGGTGCGATCCAGATCAGGATCCACAATGTGACCGGCAGCAGGAATCCGAGACCGATCAACAGCCGCCAGTCGAGGCCGCCCAGGAAAAGTATGCCGAACGCGATCGCGACGATCACGACGCAGGCACCGAAGTCGGGCTCGTGCAGCAACAGCGCGCTCACCAATACCATTACGGCGAGCAGCGGGAGAAAACCGCGCAGCAGCGTTTGCTTCAGCGGTTGCTCGGCGTGCAGGAATGCTGCCTTGCGCACCGCGTAACTCGCCGCATAGAGCACAACAGCGAGCTTCATCAGCTCGGAGGGCTGCAGGTTGACGACGTACAGCGAGAGCCATCGCTTGCTGCCATTGACGCTCTTGCCGATGCCCGGAATCAGTACCGCGATCAGCAGCACGGCGCCGGCGATGAACAGATATGGCGCGAGCTTCTGCCAGATCTTGAGCGGTATCTGGAATGCAAACAGCGCAGCAAGAAGGCCGATGGCGACGAACGCCGCATGGCGCACCAGGAAATACCAGGGCCGATAGCCGGTGTAGGCCAGCGCTTCAGCGGTGGCGATCGACGCCGAATAGACCATGACCAGGCCGAGGGCCAGCAGCATCACCGCCGCCCAGGCGAGCGTTGCGTCGTAAGCGGGCATCGCGCGGCTCTCGCGCGGCGCCGCGGCGATCGACGACAGCCGCGGCAGCGCACCGAGGAATCCCGGGTCCCTAGGCATGCGCGACCTCGCGCTGGTGTGCGGCCACGGCGGCCTTGAAGCGATCGCCGCGCTCGACGTAATCGCGGAACATGTCGAGGCTCGCGCACGCCGGCGACAGCAGCACCGCGTCCCCCGGCCGGGCCAGCGCGATCGCCCGCGCGACGGCGACTTCGAGCGCGGGCGCGAACTCGACCGCCGCCTCGATGCCCGACAGCGCCGCGGCGATCGCCGGCGCGTCGCGTCCGAGCAGGATCACCGCGCGGCAATATTTGACGACGTCGGCTTTGAGCGCAGCGAAATCCTGGCCCTTGCCGTCGCCGCCGGCGATCAGCACCGCCGGCCGGCCCAGGCCCTCGAGCGCGGCCTGCGTCGCGGCGACCGTCGTTCCCTTGGAATCGTTGACGAACAGCACGCCGCCGATCTCGGCGACGCGCTCCATGCGATGCGGCAGGCCGCGAAACGTGGCAAGCGCCGCGATCACCCGGGCGTCGATCTTGGCCACCGACGAGGTCAGCGCCAGCGCCGCGAGCGCGTTGAGCGCGTTGTGTCGTCCGACCAGCGCTAGATCGCTCGCCGCGAGCAGCAGCGCGCCGCCGCGCGCGAGCCAGGGCGCGCCGCTTCGCCGGACCAGGCCCCAGTCGAGCTCGGCCTCGGGAACGCCCGCACCGAAGGTCTGCACGACGTGACCGGGAAGCCGCATCGCAAGCGAGCGCGGATCGTCGCGATTGAGTATCTGCTCGCCGCCGCCGGCGAATATCCACGCCTTCGCTTGCCCATAGGCGTCGATCCCAGCGTAGCGGTCGAGATGATTGGCGCTGACGTTGAGCACTGTCGCGGCGGTCGTCTTGAGGCTCGCCGTCGTTTCCAGCTGGAAGCTCGATAATTCGATGACGAACACGTCGGGCCAGGGCGCGCCGCGCTCGTGTTCGGCAAGCACGTCGAGCACCGGCTCACCGATGTTGCCGATGACGGCGGCGGACAGTCCCGCGGCGCGCGCGAGCTCGCCGGTGAGCGTTGCGACGGTCGTCTTGCCGTTCGAGCCCGTGATCGCCAGCACGCGCTGCGCAGGTCGCAGCGCGCGCGCGAAAAGCTCGACGTCGCCGACGAGCCCGACACCGCGCGCCACGGCGGCTGCGATCGGCGGCTGGTCTTTCGCCAGCCCCGGGCTGATCACGATCATCGCGGCATCCGCCAGCGTGGCGTCGGTGATCGGCCCGCGAGACAGCGGAACGTGCGGCAGCTCGGTAGCGAGCTGCGCGGCGAACGGCGGCTCGGCGCGGGTGTCGGCGACCTTGACGCGCGCGCCGTGCCGCGCCGCCCAGCGTACGGCCGACATTCCTGTCAGGCCCAGGCCCAGCACGACGACGTTGCGGTTCTGGATCGTCGCCACTAGCGCAGCTTCAGGGTCGAAAGGCCGAACAGCACCAGCAGCATCGTGATAATCCAGAAGCGAACCACGACCTGATTTTCTTTCCAGCCTTTCAACTCGTAGTGATGATGGATCGGCGCCATNNGCTTGCCGGTCAGCTTGAACGAGGCCACCTGGATCACCACCGACAGCGTCTCGACGACGAACACGCCGCCCATGATGAACAGGACGATCTCCTGTCTCACGATGATCGCGATCGCGCCCAGCGCGGCGCCGAGCGCCAGCGCACCGACGTCGCCCATGAACACTTCGGCAGGATAGGCGTTGAACCAGAGGAAGCCCAGCCCCGCCCCGGCGATGGCAGCGCAGACGACTGTCAGCTCGCCAGCGCCGGGAATGTGCGGCACGAACAGGTAGGTCGAGAAATCGGCGCGGCCGGCGACGTAGGCGAATATGCCCAGCGCGGCGCCCACCATCACCGTCGGCATGATCGCCAGGCCGTCGAGCCCGTCGGTCAGATTGACCGCGTTGCTGCTGCCGACGATGACGCAGTACGACAGGATCATGAAACCCCAGACGCCGAGCGGATACGACACCGTCTTGACGAAGGGCACGATCAGGTCGGCTTTCGGCGACAACTCGACGCTCAGGCCGCTGGCGAGCCAGGCTTGGAACAGCTGCAGGAATTGCGACGTCGACGGCGCCGACACCGAGAACGCCAGATAGATCGCCGCGACCAGCCCGATCAGCGATTGCAGCAGCAGCTTTTTCCCCGCGGACAGCCCTTTGGGATTGCGCTGCACGACCTTGCGGTAATCGTCGATCCACCCGACGACGCCGAAACCGAGCGTCACCAGAAGCACGACCCAGACAAAACGATTGCGAAGATCGGCCCACAGCAAGGTCGTGACCACGATCGACACCAGGATCAGCGCACCGCCCATCGTCGGCGTGCCGGCCTTGATCAGATGCGTCTGCGGTCCGTCCTCGCGTACCGATTGTCCGATCTTGTACTCGGTCAGCTTGCGTATCATCCGCGGCCCGATGACGAACGAGATCATCAGCGCGGTCATCGTCGCGAGGACCGAGCGCAGCGTGATGTAGCTGAATACGTTGAACGCGCGAACGTCGGCAGCGATCCAGTTGGCCAGTGCCAGTAGCATCAGTGGACCGCCGCGGTCGCGCCGCCGAGCGCGGCGACGACGCGCTCCATGTGCATGAAGCGCGAGCCCTTGACCAACACGGTAACCTCGGGGCCGAGGTCACTCTCGATTGCGGCGACCAGGTCCTCCCCTCGGGCGAAATGCTCGCCGCCCAACCCGAAGGCATCGACGGCGTGCTGCGTGAGCTCGCCCAGCGTCAGCAGGCGGTCGACACCCGCCGCGCGCGCGCATTCGCCGATCTCGCGATGAAACGCGGCTCCCTGCGCTCCGACCTCGCCCATATCGCCGAGCACCATCCACTTCGACCCCGCGGCATGGACCAGCACCGCAATGGCGGCGCGAACCGAGTCCGGATTCGCGTTGTAGCTGTCGTCGATCAGCGTCGCTCCGTTGCGCCCGCGCTTGGTCTCGAGTCTTCCGGCGATCGGCCGGAACTCGGCCAGGCCGTGCGCCACGGCGTCGAGGCTCGCGCCCGCCGCCGTCGCGGAAGCGATCGCGCCCAGCGCATTGGCCACGTTGTGCCGGCCCGGCATTCTCAGATCGAAGCTGGTCGTGCCCTCGGGTGTGGCGACGTCGACCACGCTGCCCCAGGATTGCGCGCGCACCCGTCCGACGACGGTAGCTGGCGCACGCAAGCCGAAGTCGCGCACCTTGAGCGCCGCGCCTTCGGCGTTGCGCCGCTCGATCACATCGTTCCAGAACGCGGCGTAATCGTCGTCGGCATTGATGACGGCGATGCCGTGTTGCTGCAGCGTGCCGAGGATCGTCGCGTGCTCGGCTGCGACGTCGGCGACGCTTTGCATGAACTCCTGGTGCTCGCGCTGCGCATTGTTGAGTACCGCGATCGTCGGCTGCGCGATCTCGCCCAGATGCGCCGTCTCGCCGGCGTGGTTCATGCCGATCTCGAATACCGCGACCGCGTGGGTGGTGCGCAGGCGCAGCACCATCAGCGGCAAGCCGATCTGATTGTTCAGATTGCCGACGGTCGCGAGGACGCGATCGGAACCCCGATCGGCGCGCAGAATCGCCGCCGCCATTTCCTTGACCGTCGTCTTGCCGTTGCTGCCGACCACGCTGATGACCGGCAGCGCAAAGCGGCGGCGCCAGAACGCGGCGAGGCTGCCGAGCGATTGCAGCGGATCGTCGACCGCGAGGAGACTCTTCGCACCGCCGGCGCCTAAACTCGCGGCGAGTTGCGCCGCGTGCTCGGCTGCGACGATGGCGGCGGCGGCGCCGCGCTCGAATGCCTGCGCGACGAATTCGTGTCCATCGAAGCGCTCGCCTTTGAGCGCGACAAAGAGCTCGCCCGGACGAACGGCGCGCGAATCGGTGCTGACGCCGTCGAACCACGCATTGCCCCCTTCGAGCCGCGCGGATATCGCCTGCGCCGCCGTCGCTGCATCCATCATTTGCCGCTCCATGCCATAAGCGCTCTCGCCGCGTGCTCGGCGTCGCTGAAGGGCTGCCGCGCGCCGTTGCACTCCTGATAGGTTTCGTGGCCTTTGCCCGCGAGCAGCACGACGTCGCCGCGCCTGGCCTCGCCGATCGCGCTGGCGATGGCAATCGCGCGGTCGAGCTCGACTGAATAGCGCCGATTCCCCGTCTCCCGAATGCCATGCACGATTTCGCTGGCGATCGCCTCGGGGTCTTCGCCGCGCGGGTTGTCGCTGGTTACCAGCATGCGATCGGCAAGCCTGCCTGCAATCCGACCCATTTCGGGTCGCTTGCCGCGATCGCGCTCGCCGCCGCAGCCGAACAGGCCGATGAGCTCGCTGCCTTCGCTGACCGCCGGGCGCAGCGCCGTCAGCACCTTGTCCAGCGCGTCGGGCGTATGCGCGTAATCGATCACGACCAGCGGCCGATCGCCGCCGCCGAGGCGTTGCATCCGCCCGGGCGGCGCCTCGACGGCGGCGACGATGGTCAGCGCCGAGTCGAAGGCGACACCGCTGACCAGCAGCACGCCGAGCACGCCGAGCAGGTTCGCCGCATTGAACGCGCCGACCAGCGGCGTCGTGACCCGGCCTTTGCCCCACGGTGTTTCGACGCTGAACGTCAGCCCGCCGGCGGACAGCGACGAAAGATCCGCACCGACGATGTCGGCGGCGCCGAAGCCGTAGCTCAGCACTTTTCGCCCATGCCTGCGGGCGCTGTCCAGAAGGCTCCTGCCGAACGCATCGTCGGCATTGATCACGCCGACGCGCAGTCCCGGCCACGCGAACAGCTTCGCCTTCGCCGCACCGTACGCCGCCATCGTCGTGTGATAGTCGAGGTGATCGCGCGACAGGTTGGTGAACAAGGCGACGTCGAACGCGACGCCGTTGACGCGTCCCTGGTCGATGCCATGCGACGAGACTTCCATCGCGGCGGCTTGCGCGCCCGCCGCGCGGTAGTCGGCAAGCAGGTGCTGCAGCAGCGCCGCGTCGGGCGTGGTGTTCGCCGCCGGCTCCAGCGCGCCGATGAGTCCGTTGCCCAGCGTGCCCAGCACCGCGGCGCGCCGCCCGGCGGCATCGAGGCCCGCGGCGATCCACTGCGCGCAGGAGGTCTTGCCGTTGGTGCCGGTGACGCCGACCATCCAGAGATCCCGCGACGGATGCCCGTACACGGCATCGGCGATAAATCCGAGCTTCGTTTTCAGCTCTTCGATCGGCAGATGCGGCAGCTTCCACTCGCGATTCCAGTGGAAGCCCTGCGTTTCCCAGAGGATCGCGCCGGCGCCGCGACGGATAGCGTCGGGAATGTACGCGCGGCCGTCGTGGTGCGCGCCGGGATAGGCAGCAAACGCATCGCCGGGGCCCACCCGGCGACTGTCCGAGCTGATTCGCGAGATCGGCGCGTCCAGCCGGCCCAGCAGCTCGGCGGGATCGAAGTCGGTAGCGGTGGCTACGTTCACGTTTCCTCGCGCACCGCGGGCGCGTTCGACGGCAGGACCACGTTGTTGGCCGGCGCGTCCGGAGCCACGCCGAGCAGCCGCAGTGCCGCACCCATCACGTCGGCGAACACCGGCGCCGCGACGGCGCCGCCGTAATACTGGCCGGCGCCCGGCTCGTCCAGCATCACGGCAACGACCAGGCGCGGGTTCGACGCCGGCGCGAAGCCGACGAAAGACGAAATGTACTTGTCGACGTACACGCCGCCCTCGAGCTTGTGCGCAGTACCGGTCTTGCCGGCAACACGATAGCCGGAGATCTGCGCCTGGGGCGCGGTGCCGCCTGGCTGGACAACCATCTCGAGCATGTGGCGTACCGCCCGCGCGGTCTGCGGCGTGATCACGGGCCGGCCGGCGACCGGAGCGTCAACCTTGAGCAGCGATACCGGCTTGAGCTCGCCGTCGCTGGCGAACAAGGTGTAAGCGCGCGCGAGCTGCACGAGATTGACCGAGATGCCGTGGCCGTACGCCATCGTCGCCTGCTCGATCGGCCGCCAGGTCTTCGCCGCGCGCAGCCGGCCCGACACTTCGCCGGGGAATCCGGTCCGCGGCTGCGCGCCGAAGCCGGCGCCGGAAAGCATCTGCCACATCGTTTCTGCCGGCAGCGACAGCGCGATCTTGGCCGCACCGACGTTCGAGGATTTCTGGATCACCTGCTCGACCGTGAGTGCGCCTTCGCGATGCGCATCGTGAATCGTCGCGCCGCCTATGGTCAGTGTGCCCGGCGCGGTGTCGATGATCGTTTGCGGATTCACCTTGCCCGCATCGAGCGCTGCGGCGACGGTGAACGGCTTCAAGGTCGAACCGGGCTCGAACGTGTCGATCAGCGCGCGGTTGCGCATGTGGTCGCGCGCGGCGCGCTGGCGATTGTTCGGGTTGAACGCCGGCCAGTTCGCCAAGGCCAGAATCTCGCCGGTCTTGGCGTCGAGCATGACCAGCGCCCCGGCCCGGGCCTTGTTGACGTCGACCGCGGCCTTGAGCTCGCGAAAAGCCAGGTATTGCAGCCTGCTGTCGATCGACAGCGCCAGGTCGCGCCCTTCCTGCGGCGCGCGTATGCTTGCCACGTCCTCGATGATCTCGCCGCGGCGATTGATGATCACGCGCCGGCTGCCGGCGCGCCCGCCGAGCCAGCTTTGTTGCGCGAGCTCGATGCCTTCCTGGCCGACGTCGCGATCGCCGGTGAAGCCGACGATCTGGCTCATCACTTCGCCGCCCGGGTAGTAGCGCCAGTATTCGTTTTCATCGTGGATGCCGTCGATCTTCAGGGCCGCGATGTGCGCGGCGGCTTGCGGCGCAACGGGCTTTTTCAGGTAAACGAACTCGCCGCCCTGGGCGAGCTTCTGCTTGAGCGCGCTGGTCGGCAGATCCAGCGCCGCGGCGAGCGCCTTCAGCTGGTCAGGCGTCGCATCGACCTGATCGGGCCAGGCCCAGACCGCTTTGACCGGCGTGCTGATCGCCAGCGGATCGCCGAAACGATCGACGATGCGGCCGCGATGCGCCGGNNCTGTCGATCCGCTGCAGATAGAGCGAGCGACCGAGCAGTCCCGCGAGCAGCACAAGCATGCCCCCGAACACCAGCGGCGCGCGCAATCGAGGCAGCCTCGGTGCCGGTGCCGCATTCGTCGTGAAGGTGTGCGCCGATCTCATCGCGACCCCGCCTCGACGACGCGTAGGCGCGCTGGTATTGGCAATTGCATGTGCAACTGCTCGCGCGCGATCTTTTCCACGCGCGCCGGCATCGCCCAGGTCGATTGCTCGATCTGCAGCTGTCCGTACTCGACGTCGTAGGCACGGCTTTGCGCCTGCTCGCGCTCGAGGTCGACGAAAAGCTTGCGTGCCTGGTAGCGCGAGGTGACCAGCGACAACGCACAGACAACCAGCAACGCCAGCAGTGCGAGATTGAGGCGCGCCATCAGCTAAGCGGCCCTTCGGTGCGCTCGGCCACGCGCAAGGTCGCGCTCCGCGCGCGCGGGTTCGTCGCGAGCTCCGCCTCGCCCGGACGAATCGCCCGGCCGACGGTCTTGAGCGGCGGTGTCGGCAGCGCCGCGCTAGCGATCGCCAGGCGGGCGAGTCGCGCATCGCCGCCATAGGGCAGGCTCGCCCTGCGGAAAGCCTGCTTCACCAGCCGGTCCTCGAGCGAATGAAAGCTGATGACGGCAAACCGGCCGCCGACCGCCAGCCGCGCCGGGACCCGTTCGAGCGCTAGCGACAATTCCTGAAGCTCCTGATTGATGAAAATCCGTATAGCCTGGAAGGTCCGCGTGGCCGGATCCTGACTCCAATCACCCCGCGCCCGCGCGCCGAGGGCTTTTGCCACGAGTGCGGCCAGCTGCTTCGTCCGGATGATTGGCCGCTCCGTGCGAGCCGCAACAATCGCTCTTGCAATCTGTTGAGCAAACCGTTCTTCACCATAGTCCGCGATCACTCCCCTGAGTTCACGTTCGGATGCATGCGCGATCCATTCCGCCGCGCCGATACCGCGCGTCGGATCCATGCGCATGTCGAGCGGTCCATCCGCGCGCAGCGAAAATCCGCGCTCGGGGTCGTCGATCTGTGGCGAGGAAATGCCGAGGTCGAGCAGCACGCCGTCGGCGAGCTCGATGCCGCAGGCATCGAGCGCTGAGCCAAGTTCGGAAAACCATGCGCGCCGAAAGACAAGGCGCGGGTCGGTCCATGTGTGTGCAGCCGCCTCGGCCGCCGGATCGCGATCGAGCGCGAGGAGCCTGCCGCGAGGTCCCAGAAGCGAGAGGATGCGGCGCGCGTGCCCGCCGCGGCCGAACGTGGCGTCGACATAGACGCCATCGGGCTTGATGCGAAGGGCTGCCACGGCTTCCTCGAGCAGTGCCGGTGCGTGGTCGCCATCCGGCATCAGAGCGAGAAACCGTCGAGCTCGGGCGGCAGGTCGCCGGACGGGAATGCCACTGCGGAGCTCGTTCGTTCGAGCCACTTGGCTTCGTCCCAAAGCTCGAACTTGTTGCCTTGGCCGACGAGAATTACGCGCTTGTCGAGCGCCGCGTATTGGCGCAGTGCGGGCGGCACCAGAATGCGGCCGGCCGCGTCGAGCACCACGTCGTCGGCATGTCCGACCAGCAATCGCTGCAGGCTGCGGAGCTTGTCGCTGAAGCTCGACAGCGCCATCAGCCGCTGCTGAATCGGCTCCCACTCCGACAGCGGATAGAGCAGCAAGCAGTGTCCGGGATCGGCGGTCAGCACCAGATGGCCGGCATCGCGCGCAGCCAAGGGTTCACGATGTTTGGCAGGAATTGCCAGACGGCCCTTGTTATCCAGTGCCAGTTGTGTGAGACCTCGAAACACCCGCCCTCCCTTGCCTCACGTCCGGCCGCCGTGGGTACCCACTTTCACCCACTTTTTACCACCTGCACCACTATAAGGAAAGGAAAGGGACCGGTCAATACAAATTCAGTTTCCGAACAATGACTTAGCGCAAATGTTGTATGTATGTTCAAATTACTTACGAAATAAGTACTTAGCTTATTTTTCAAATGTATTGCAATAGCATTACGCCGTAACTTCGCCCGTAAGAGCCGCAGCCTTGGGCTGGCGATGGCCGCGCAGAGGCTTCATGACGGGAGCATGAATCCCGCAACCCGCTGTACGCTCGGTTCAGTTCACAAAGAGTTACAGTCGGGTCGTCAACGGACATCCAGGGCGACCGTTGTTCGATCGACAGAGGGACGCGCGGCTCCTAGCGCGAGGCATGCGGGCGGGTATCGCGGCATGCAAGACACACCCAGGGAGGTCGGGCATGCACGATCCGAGATCCGCCGGACGCCGCGCCGTCCATGTCGTAACTGCGTTCGCGTCAATTCTTGCAGCGTTCAACGTGTCCGCGGTCGAGCCGACGGCAACGGTGATCGAGTTCTACAACGCCTCGCTCAATCACTATTTCATCACCGCTTTTCCTGAAGAAGCGGCGATGCTGGATCAGGGCGCTATCGTGCCGGGGTGGACGCGAACCGGCGTGACCTGGCAGGCATGGGCCAATGCGGGGGACGACCCCAACGCGCTGCCGGTTTGCCGCTTCTATGGCTCGCCGACCGGCCCCAACTCGCATTTCTACACCGCCGACCCCGCAGAATGCACGCAGGTGAAGCAGGACGCGGCATGGCGCTTCGAAGCGATCGCCTTCTACATCGAGGCGCCGCAGAACGGCAACTGCGGCGCCGACACGACGCCGGTGTATCGCAGCTTCGCCCCCGGCACCGGCTTGTCGACGATGAACCATCGTTACCTGGTCGACATGACGATGTACGAACACATGGCGCCTTCATCGATTCTCGAAGGCGTCGTCATGTGTTCTCCGCTGTCCTCGGCGCAGAAACAGGCCGACGCGGTGCGCCTGCTCGAGCAGGCGACATTCGGTCCGGACGATGCGCTCGTTGCGCATGTTCTCGCGATCGGCAGCCAAGCATTTCTCGACGAGCAGTTCGCCGCGCCCGCGAGCATCTATCCGGCCCTGCCGTACGTTCCCGCCGGCCAGCAGGCGACGTTCTGCGCGACCGATCCCGATCCGCAGTGCGGTCGCGATTATTACTCGCTGTTCCTGCTGCAGAACGCGTTTTTCCAGCAGGCGCTTTCGGCGAATGATCAGTTGCGGCAGCGTGTCGCATTCGCGTTGTCGCAGATCCTCGTGACCTCGGGGCTCGGCGTAAACCTGTCCTACGGCATGGGCGGCTACCAGCAGCTGTTCCGCGACAATGCGTTCGGCAACTACGAAACCATCTTGAGTCGCGTGACGCTGTCGCCGGTGATGGGCGACTACCTGAACATGGTCAACAACGACAAGCCCAGCGCCACGGTGCAGCCCAACGAAAACTACGCGCGCGAGCTGCTGCAGCTGTTTTCGATCGGCGTCTGGATGTTGAATGCGGACGGGACGCAAATGCGCGACGGGTCGGGTGCGTCGGTACCGAGCTACGATCAGGACACGATCGAGGGTTTCGCACACGTGCTGACCGGCTGGACCTATCCGCCGCTCGCCGGAGCCGTGCCGCGCACGCACAACTCGAAGAATTATCTTGCCGACATGACGCCCGTCGACACCAACCACGACAAGGGACCGAAGGCCCTGCTGGCCGGCGTGGTGCTGCCCGCCGGGCAGACGATCCAGGACGACCTCGCGCAGGCGATCCACAACGTATTCATGCATCCGAACGTGGGGCCGTTCGTCGGCAGGCAGCTGATCCAGAAGCTGGTGACCGGCAACCCGACGCCGCAATACGTCGCGCGCATTGCTGCGGTATTCAATAACAATGGCCTCGGCGTACGTGGCGACATCAAGGCAGTCGTCCGGGCGATGCTGACCGATCCGGAGGCGCGCGGCGCAGTCAAGCTCGATCCCGGTTACGGCAAGCTGCGCGAGCCCGTGCTGTTCATGACCGGCGCGGCGCGCGCGCTCGGCACCCAAAGCGACGGCGTGTATTTCGGACAACAGAGCAAGGCGCTCGGCCAGAATCTGTTCTATCCGCCATCGGTGTTCAATTACTACCCGCCGACCTATCTGCTGCCCGACACTGCCATCGTCGCACCCGAGTTCGCGCTCGCCAATTCGAGCACGGCGATCAATCGCTACAATTTCGCCAACACGCTGCTATTCGGCACGATCGCGCCGCTGCCGACCTTGCCGGGAGCGATCGGCACGACACCCGCGCTGGCTGCGCTCTCCGCGCTGGCTGGCGATCCAGCGGCACTGCTCGACCATCTCGATGCGCAACTGCTGCACGGCACGATGCCATCGGCGATGCGCACCGCGATCCTGACGGCACTCGCCGCAGTTCCCGCAACCGACCCGCTGACGCGCGCGAAGACGGCGGTCTATCTCGTCGCGACGTCGCCGCAATACCAGGTGGAGCGTTGAGATGAAAACCATCGGCATCCCGCGCCGCGCATTTCTGCGCCAGCTGGGCGCGCTGTCCGCATTCGGGCTCGCTTCCCGTCTGGACCTCGTCCGCTTTGCCGCCGAAGCGCAGGCGCAGACGCAGCCTGATTACAAGGCGCTGGTCTGCGTATTCCTGTTCGGCGGCAACGACGGCAACAACACGGTCATTCCGATCGACACTGCGGGGTACGGGCAATACGCCGGCGTGCGTCCGGCGTCATCAGGCATCAACCTGCCGCAGGCATCGCTGCTCCCGATACAGCCGACGAATCTGGGGTCGCCGTTCGGACTGCATCCATCGCTCACCGATCTGCAGACGCTGTTCAACCAGAACCGCATGGCGGTGCTCGCCAATGTCGGGACCTTGCTGCAGCCGACGACGCAGTCGCAATACGCCGCCGGATTGCGCCCATTGTCGCTGTATTCACACGCCGACCAGCAGGGGCAATGGCAAAGCGCGGTTTCCGCGGCGGCATCGGGCACCGGCTGGGGAGGCCGCATAGCCGACAAGGTCGCACCGCTGAATGCAGCGTCGGACTTTCCGGTCGTTACCTCGCTCGACGGTGCAGTTCTTTTCACCACCGGCACGGCGGCGATTCCGCTGTCGATACCGGCGACCGGTTCGTTCGCGCTGTCGGGCTACAACGGCGGCGCGGCGGCCGCCGCGCGGCTCGACGCGGTCCGGCAGGTGCTGGCGCAGGCTTCGGGCAACGCACTGGTGGACGGTGGGGCCGACATCGGCGCCCAGGCGCTCGATTTGTCGGCGATCGTCAACCCGATTCTCGCCAATGCGAACTCGACGATCGCGCCGCTGTTCACCAATCTCAAAACCGGCACCGCCAATCAGCTCTACCAGGTCGCCAAGCTGATCGAGGCTCGGGCCGCGACGGGTGCAATGCGGCAGATATTCTTCGTTCAGCTCGGCAGCTTCGACACCCACGGCGATCAGTTGAATCGGCAACAAAACCTGTTCGACGAGCTCTCGCCCGCATTGAAAGCGTTTTACGATGCGACAGTCTCGCTGGGTGTCGCCTCGCAAGTCACGACGTTCACGCTGTCGGACTTCGGCCGTACGCTGCAGCCGGCCTCGGGCGGCGGCACCGACCACGCCTGGGGCAGCCATCATTTCATCATCGGCGGCGCCGTGCAGGGCGGACAAATCTACGGCCGCTATCCCGAGCTCGTTCTCGGCGGCCCGGATGATGCCGAAAAAGAAGGACGCTGGCTGCCTTATTGCGCGGTCGACCAGTACGGCGCGACGCTGGCCCGCTGGTTCGGCGTCGCTCCCGCGGACCTCGGCACGGTCTTCCCCAACCTCGCGATGTTTCCCAGCACCGACCTGGGCTTTATGGGCTGATCCGGCGCCCGGCGCTGCAGATTGCGCCGGCTTGACGTTCCTGCCGGGCTGCCGCTACGCTCGACGCGTCCTGCGCTTCCCGTCACGGGCGTTCGCGTTCTCGCGGCGCTTGCGTGCCGCATTCCCTCCGAACGAGTGAGCTCACCGCGTCAACCAGGCAATCCCGTTTCGCCTCGCGCCCAGCATCCGCGCGCGGCGCGCGCCATCACGCCCGTTGTCGTGATCGTGCTGGGACTGGCCCTGACATCGCGCTGCGGTCCGTCCGTTGCCGACGTGGCTGCGCAGGCCTACAAGGTCGAGATCAGCGCCCCCGATCCGGTGAAGGCGGCGGTCGAGCGCAGTCTCGACCTCGTCCGCTGGCAGTCGTATGCGGAGATCACCCCCGAGTTCTTCGACCTGCTCGTCGCCGACGCGCGATCGCAGGCGCGCGATGCCGCGGAGGCGCAGGGCTATTTTTCGGCGAAGGTCGAAAGCGACATCGACCGCTCGACAACGCCCGCCACCGTACGCTTGCGGATCGAGCCGGGCGAGCCGACGACGGTCGCCTCGGTTAACGTGACCGTCGCCGGGGCCGCCGCGCAGGGCGATGCCGTCGGAGGGGGACTTATCGCGCGCTTACAGAAGGACTGGTCGCTGCCCAAAGGCGCCGTCTTCCGCCAGGCCGACTGGGCCGGCGCCAAGACCAGCGCCGTGCAGGTGCTCGCGGCGGACCGCTACGCGGCGGCCAAATTGACCGAAAGCCGCGCCGATGTCGATCCGGAAACACACAGTGCCGCGCTGAGCGTGACGATCGACAGCGGGCCGCCGTTCCGCTTCGGCGCCCTCGATATAACCGGCGTGCAGAAATACAGCGAGTCACTGGTCAGGAACCTCGTGACTTTCGCGCCGGGCGACCCGTACACGGCCGAGGCGCTGCAGATTTTTCTGCGCCGGCTCAACGGGTCCGGCTACTTCGCCAGCGCGCAGGCGACGGTCGGCGCGGAACCGACGCAAGCCGACGCGGCGCCCGTGCATCTGCGCCTGATCGAGGCGCCGGAGAAAAAAGTCAGCGCCGGCGCAGGCTTTTCCACCGACACGCTCTACCGCGCCCAGCTGAGCTACGATAATTTCAATGCCGATCACGAGGGCCTTCGCTTCCACGCCGATATCGATGCCGAGGCCAAGATCCAGAGTGCGACGCTGCGTTGGACGCTGCCGCCGCGCGTGCCTCAATACAGCGACACTTACTCGGCCAATGTCGCGCACACCGACATTTCCGGATTGCGGACCAATGAATTCACCACCGGCTGGAAGCGCAAGACGGCGGCGGAGCGCGACCAGGTGAGCTACGGCGTGGCGTTCTACGCCTCGCAACAATTGCCGACCAACGCCGAATCGGCCAACGCACACGCGCTGTTCTTTGAATACACCCGCACCTGGCGCAACGTCGACGATCTCCTGTCGCCCACGCGCGGCTACGCGGTGAATGCGCAGATCGGCGCCGCGCCGCCCGGCGTTTCGACCGCTGCGCTGGGACGCGGCATCGTCCAATTCGCCGCGTGGCTGCCGATCGATACCAGGACGGCGCTGACGTTCCGGGCCGAAGGCGGCGCGGTAGCCGCCCGCAGCGCGCGCGATGTTCCGATCGCGCTGCTCTTCCGCACCGGCGGTGATACGACGGTGCGCGGCTACGCATTCGACAGCCTCGGGCCGCGCATCGGCGATGCGACCGTCGGCGGCCGCTATTACGCGATCGGCAGCGCCGAAATCGTGCGCTGGGTGGCACCCGCGTGGGGCATCGCCGCATTCGTCGATGCCGGCAATGCCGCCGATCGCACCGCCGACCTGAAGCCGGTCTATGGCTACGGCGTCGGCGCCCGTTTGCGCACCCCGATCGGCCCGATGCGGCTCGACGTCGCCTACGGCGAAGAGGTGCGCTCGCTGCGCCTGCATCTTTCGGTGGGTTTGTCATTCTGATGCGCGCCGCCGTCGCCGCAACGCGCGTCGCCATCGCGGTGCTGATTGTGGCGCTGCTGGCGGTGGCGCTTTTCGCCGGCGCGTGGTGGTTCGCGGCGAGCGAAGCCGGACTGCGCTGGGCGGGCGAGCAAGCGACTTTGCGCAGCGGCGGCCGGGTCAAGATAGAGGGCGCGACCGGATCGCTCGGCGGCACCGTGCGCATCGCGCGCTTGAGCTACGCAGACGAAAACCTGAGCCTCGTTGCCGACGACGTCGCGTTCAGCTGGTCGCCGCGCGCGCTTTTTTCCCGCAGCGTCGTCGTCGATGCCTTGTCGGCCGCAACGGTGACACTGGATTTCAAGCCCAGCGCCGGACCGAGCGCGCCGCCGGCGTCGCTCGCACTGCCGTGGCCGATCGACGTGCGGCGCGCGGACATCGCGTCGCTGATGGTTGGGAGCGGCCCCAACCACTGGCGTGTGACGCAACTCGGCTTCCACTACACCGGCGCGGGCGAGCGCCACGCGGTCGACGCGCTGGCGCTCGACAGCGCATGGGGGTCGGTGCGCGGCAGGCTCGGGATCGCCGCAACGCCGCCGTTCGCCGCCGAAGGGAGCATCCGCTTCGCCGGCAGCGAGGCGGCGCGGCGCGCGATCGCCACGGTGGTGGTCGGCGGCGACCTGACCACGCTCGCGCTGTCGGGCGAAGGAACCGTCGACGATGCGCGCGCATCGGGTACCGCGCGCGTCGCGCCGTTCGAAGCGCGCCAGCTGCGCGAGTTCGAGATCCGCGTCGAAAACGTCGATCTCGCGCGTTTCGACGCAACGCTGCCGCACACCGAATTGCAGGCGACCCTCGCGGGAACGGGCCGCGACGACGGGGGCGTGCGCGGCACATTGACGGCGCGTAATAATGCCCCTGGCCCGTGGTCGGCCGGACGGCTGCCGCTGGTGAACCTCACCTCGGGATTCGCCGCCGATGGCGAGCGCGTCGCGCTCGACGGACTCGATGCCCGGCTGGGCGACGCGGGCCGCATCGCCGGCGCCGCGGGCGTCGATCGCGGTGTCGCGACCTGGCAGCTTGCGGTGCGCGACCTGGACCTCCATCGCATCGTTGCCGATTTGAGATCGACGCGACTCGCGGGCGCGTTCGCCGGCAGGATCCGCGTGGACGCGGGCGAAGCCGAGGGCGAGTTGAGCTGCGATCTCAAGCAAGCGGACATCGCCCTCGCCTTCCGCGCGGCGATCGCGCACGATGTCATCGACGTCAGGACGTTTCGCGCGCAAGCGCGCGGCGGCACACTGCAAGGCACGGCGAGCTTCGCCCTTGCCGGCAACCGGGATTTCAAGCTGAGCGCAACGGCGACGGCGCTCAATCCTGCGAGTTTCGGCAACTATCCGGTGGCATCCCTTTCGGGCAAGGCCAGTGCGCAGGGCGCGCTCAAGCCCGCGTGGTCGGCCGCGCTTTCATTCGAGCTCGACCGCAACAGCAGCCTGCGCGGCCGTCCGCTCGCCGGAGCGGGCAAACTCGCGCTCGCCCCCGGCAGCGTCCGCGATGTGCATGTGGAGTTGAGCGCCGGCGCGAATCAGCTGAGCCTCAACGGCGATTTCGGCCGCACCGGCGACACGCTAGGCTTCGCGCTGGATGCGCGCGATCCAGCGGCGCTCGATACACGGCTCGCTGGGCACCTCCGCGCAACCGGCAGGATCGCCGGCACGTGGGACCGACCGACACTCGCGTTCACCGCCAACGGCGACAGCCTTCGCGCCGGCACCGCTTTTGCTGCGGCCACACTGGCTGCCGAAGGCGAGATCGGCGGGGCGGCCGATCGTCCGCTGCGGCTTTCGTTGACGGTGACCGCGTTGCGCGAAGACACGCTCACCGCGCGAAGCCTTCGCGCCGACGTCGAAGGCACGCTCGCGCACCACCAGGCGAGGATCGACGCCGAAGGCAATGCCGCCGATACGGATGTCGAGCTCGCCACACGACTCGAGGGCGGCTGGTCGGGCGATGCAGCGACCGGTGAGTGGACCGGGCGCATCGTCGCACTGGAAAGCCGGGGCAAGTTTCCGCTGACGCTCGCGCAACCCGCCGAGCTCGAAGCGGGAGCGCACCGGATCCATCTGGCAGGCCTGCGCGGCACGCTCTCCGGCGGCCGCTTCGTCGTCGACGAGCTGCGCTGGCAGGAGGGACGCCTGTCCAGCCGCGGCGAATTCTCCTCGCTGCCGGCGGCGCCGCTGTTCGCATTCACCGGCGCCGCGCCTCGCATGTCGTCGACGCTGACGCTGGCCGGACGATGGTCGTTCGCCGCAGCGCCTCGCATCACCGGGACCCTGTCGCTCGCGCGCGACGGCGGCGATCTGGCGCCGGTCGATGCGCCGGACCTGGCGCTCGGCCTCACGCGCGCCGAACTTACCGCGGAATTCGTGGACGACCGCGTGCACGCGACGCTCGTTGCGCGTTCGCGCCTGGCCGACGCCGACGTAAGCGCCGATCTGGCGCCGTCACCGCAAGCCGGAGGTCGCTTCGGCGCCGGCGCGCCGCTCAGCTTGTCGGCGCGAGTGAACGCGACGTCACTGCGCGCGCTGCAGGGGATCGCCGGCACGACAGCGGTCGTCGACGGACGCCTGAAGCTCGACCTGGCCGGCCAGGGCACGCTGGACAGCGTGCGGCTTGCCGGCACCATCGAAGGCGATGCGCTGAAGCTCGAAGCACCGCAATACGGCGTCGCGTTGAAAGACGGTCGCCTGCGCGCGCGATTGTCCGAGCAAGCCGTCAGCGTCAGCGAATTCTCTTTTGCGGCGGGAGAGGGTCGCTTCGTCGCCAGCGGTACGCTGCCGGCTTCGCGCGACGTCGAAGGGGCGCAGCTTGCCTGGAAAGCCGACAAGCTCGCGCTGTTCAACCGCCCCGACACCAAGCTCACGTTGAGCGGTGCGGGCACGCTGGCATTCCGGCACGGCAGCGTGACGCTTGCCGGCGGTTTGAAGGCGGACGAAGGCTACTTCGAGTTTCTCTCGGCCGGAGCCGACGTTCCCGGCGACGACGTCATCGTGCGCGGGCGCGAAAAGCGGCCGCCGCGGGACGTCGCGCAGCGCGTGCCGTTCAACGTCGACCTCGATCTCGATTTCGGCGACAAGCTCCGGTTCGTCGGCGAAGGCTTCGACACCGGCCTGGGCGGCAAGCTTCACGTCAAGACCACCGGCGAGCACGATCTGGTCGCCACCGGCACGATCAACATCATCCGCGGCACGTACACGACGTTCGGGCAACGGCTGACGATCCAGCGCGGCCGGCTTTTCTTCGATGGCCCGCCCGACAATCCGGGTCTCGACGTGCTCGCGCTGCGCAAGAATCTTCCGGTCGAAGCCGGCGTCGAGGTCACCGGCACTGTGCGCGTGCCGCGGGTGCAATTGATCTCGAACCCGCCGGTGCCCGACAACGAGAAGCTCGCATGGCTGGTACTCGGGCACGGGCTCGACAGCACCAGCAGCGCCGATGCCGCGCTGCTTCAGGCGGCGCTTGCGGCCCTCGGCGGCCCGAACGCGACGCCGTTCGGACAGCGCATCGCGAAAACCATAGGCGTCGACGAAATCAGCGTCCATTCGGCGGCCGACCCGCAGCAGACGGGCACCGCCGGCCAGGTCGTCGCATTCAGCAAGCGCTTGAGCGACAAGCTGACGCTGGTGTACGAACAGGGCCGCTCGGTGGCGAACAACGCGCTCAAGCTCGAATATTCGCTTTCGCACGCGGTGACGGTGCGCGCCGAAGCCGGCCTCGTCAGCGGCATCGGCGTCTACTACAGCCGCTCGTACGATTAAGGGCCGGAAAACCGCGGAGGCAGAAGAAGCGCTGCGATGACTGCTGACGTCCCGCACGCGGGTCAGGCAACGATCGCCTCGACACTGTCGCGTCGAATGCTCCGCCATGGCGGAGGGTCTCTCGCAAGGCCTGCTGGAAGGAGTGCGTGGCGCGCCCGACAGGAGTCGAACCTGTGACCTTTGGCTTCGGAAACCAACACTCTATCCAACTGAGCTACGGGCGCACGCAGGTCGGATTCTACGCGCAGCGCATCGGAGCGTCCATGGCGTGACCGACGACTCAAGACGCGACCGCGGCTTCGAATTTCGTCGTGCATTGCACCCACGCTATAATGCGCGCCTTGTGCTGCGGCAGCGCGCGCCGGATTCCGAACCGATGCCGCCGCGTTCGACGATGTTTATCCAGCTTTCGGGAACTGCGCGATGAGCGATGAGCACACCTCACCGATAAAGACGCCCAAACAGTTGTTGATCGTGCTGCTGCTCGCCTTCCTGATCCCGATCACGCTTTTCCTGCTGCTGTCGCAGCTGATCACCGGCGTCAAGCGCGAGGATACGGGCGAGACCGAGGCGCGCGTGCTCTCGCGCATCAAGCCGGTCGGCGAAGTCACGCTCGCCAGCGGCACCGACGCGACCGCAACGAATGCCGCGACCGGACCTGGCACGGCAGCACCGGCGGCTTCGCCACCCGTGGCCACGGCGGCGCCCGCGGCGAAGGCCGGCGCGCCGCTCGATCTGCAATCCGGCCAGGCAATGATGCAAAAAGACGGCTGTGCCGCGTGCCACGCGGTTGATAAGGCCGTCGTCGGGCCGCCTTACAGCCAAGTCGCGGCGAAATATCGCGGCGACAAGACTGCGGCGGCGAAACTCGAGCAGAAAGTCAAAGCCGGCGGCTCGGGCGTCTGGGGCCCTGTGCCGATGCCGCCGAATACCGCCGTCCGCGATGCCGACATCAAGGCGCTGGTCAGCTGGATCCTGTCGCTGAAGTAAGGTAAGCGGCGGCGATCAGCGCGCGAGCATCGCGCGCATTTGCCGCAAGCGCGCGTTGCCGGCTTCCTTGTCGCGCGCCGCGTCGCCCGCCTCGAGCGCCGTTTCGGCGTGCCGCAAATCCTCCTGCGCGAGCTCACCGATGAAACGCGAAGGCGCGCCGCTTTGCCATTCTCCGGCGCGCTTGCGCCGCTTGCACCACGAAAGGCGCAAGCTCCGCTGTGCGCGCGTCAGGCCGACGTACATGAGCCGGCGCTCCTCGTCGACATTGCCGGCAGCAATCGCCTCGCGGTGCGGCAGCACACCCTCCTCCAGGCCGACCAGGAAGACATGCGCGAATTCCAGGCCCTTGGCCGCGTGCAGCGTCGACAGCCGGACGGCATCGGCGTCCTGGCCTTCCTCGCCTTCGAGCAGCGTCAACAGCGCGATCGATTGCGTGAGCTCGAGCAGATTGCGCTCGTCCGCCTCGCCCTTGCGGGAAAGCCAGCGAACGAAATCGGTAATGCTTTCCCAGCGCGTTTGCGCCTCGCGCTTGTCGCAGCTCGAGAATAGATAGTCCTCGTAGCCTATCGTCTTGACGAGCTCGTCGATCAGCCGCCCTGCGGGCTCACGTTCGGCGCGGTAGCGAAGGCTGTTGATCATTTTGCAGAATTCGCTAAGCGCCTCCCGTTGCCGCGCCGGCAGCGTGCCGATGAGGGCACCGTCGCAAGCGGCCGCGAACAGGCCGCGGCCGAGGTGCTCGAGCGTCTGCGCCCCGACGCCGCGCCGCGGCGTCGTTACCGCCCGCACGAAAGCGGGATCGTCATCGTCGTTGGCGATCAATCGCAGATAGGCGACGAGGTCGCGAATCTCGGTGCGGTCGAACCAGGACTGGCCGCCGCTGACGGCATAGGGGATGTTCTGGGCGCGCAGCGCCTGCTCGAAGGCGCGCGCCTGGTGATTGCCGCGATACAGCACCGCGAAATCGTCGAAGCGGCCGCGATGCTCGAATTTCAGCGCGGCGATCGCGCGTGCCACGCTCTCGGCCTCGGCCTGGTCGTCGGCGGCCGGGGCGACCTGGATCGGCTCGCCCAGGCCCAGCTCGCTCCACAGTGCCTTCTCGAAGAGCTTGGCATTGTGGCCGATCAGCGCGTTGGCCGAGCGCAATATCCGGATCGACGAGCGATAGTTCTGCTCGAGCTTGATGACCTTCAACGACGGATAGTCGCGCGGCAGCTGCTCGAGATTGGCCAGCGTCGCGCCGCGCCAGCCATAGATCGCCTGATCGTCATCGCCGACCGCGGTGAAGGCTGCGCGGGATCCGGTCAAGAGCCGCAGCAACCGGTACTGCACGGGATTGGTGTCCTGGTACTCGTCGATCAGCAAGTAATCGAGGCGCCCCTGCCAATGCGCGGCGGTGCCGGCGTCCTTTTCGAGTGCGGCCACCGGCAAGGCGATCAGGTCGTCGAAGTCGACCGCCTGGTAGACAGACAACGCCGCACCGTACCCGCCGTAGATTCGCGCCACGGCGGCTTCGGTCTCGGTCGCCGCCCGCGCCAATGCCTGATCGGGCGAGATCAGCGCGTTCTTCCACGCGCTCATCTGCCACTGCGCCGCGCGCACCCGCGCACGATCGCCGGTGGCCAGCAGCTCGGCGACGATCGGCTCGATGTCGCCGGGATCGAGAATCGAAAAACGCGGCGTCAGATGCATGGACGCGGCCTCGCGGCGCAGGATCTTGAGCCCGAGCGCGTGAAAGGTACAGATCGTCGGTGCTGCAGCGGCGCCATCGCGCCGGCGCAGCGGCGCGCCGATACGCTCGCGCATCTCGCGCGCGGCCTTGTTGGTGAAGGTGATCGCGGCGATGCCGGCCGGATTCGCGCCCTGCTCGATCAGATGCGCTATCTTGGCAGTGATCACCCGCGTCTTGCCGCTGCCCGCGCCGGCGAGGACCAGCAGCGGTCCGTCGGTGTAGCGCACCGCGGCACGCTGCGGGTCGTTCAGCGGAAATTTCATCGAGACGCGAATGTTAGAATGGCGACGGATTCTAGCATCGGCGATTCACCTGACAGTGCGGCCTGACATCGAATCGGTACACGTGCGCGTCGCCTTGGCGTCTCGACGCGATCTCGTCAGGCGGCGATGAGCACCTACGCCGTCGGCGACATCCAGGGCTGCTACGCCGAGTTCCGCCAGCTGCTCGACCTGATCGCCTTCGACCCCGCACGCGACCGCCTCTGGCTGGTCGGCGACCTGGTCAACCGCGGACCGGAATCGCTCGCGGTGCTGCGTGCGGTGCGCGAGCTCGGCGACAGCGCCGTCACGGTGCTGGGCAACCACGACTTCCATCTGCTCACGGTCGCGGCGGGGCATCGCCGAGCCCACCGTGACGACACGCTGGACGAGATTCTCGAGGCGCCCGACCGGGACGAATTGCTCGCGTGGTTGCGCACGCGGCCGCTGGTCGTGCTCGAGGACGAGTGGTTGCTGGCGCACGCCGGTCTGTTGCCGTCGTGGACACCGGCGACCGCGCTGATGCTCTCGCGCGAAGTCGAGGCGATGCTGGCCTCCGACCGCCACGACGATTTCCTGCGTCATTTGTACGGCGATCGGCCGGCGCGCTGGGCCGAAACGCTGCGCGGCTACGATCGTCTGCGCGTTGTCGTCAATGCCTGCACGCGGCTGCGCTTTTGCGCCGCCGACGACACGATGGAGCTCGGTGAAAAGCGTGGGGCCGATCACGCGCCCGCGGGATTCGCACCCTGGTTCACACATCCGGAACGAAAGTCCGCGGGCGTCACCGTGCTTTGCGGCCATTGGTCGACGCTCGAGTTGATGCTGACGCCGAACGTGCTGATGCTCGATTCCGGCTGCGTGTGGGGCGGCTGCCTGACCGCACTCAGGCTGGGCGACCGGCGCTTGTTCCAGGTGCCGGGTCGCTCGCCGTCGACGCCAAGACCTGCCGAATAGCATCTTCCGCCTCGCGCGCCAGATGGCGTCGGTGCCGGCCGTATGCGGACAGCGGCGGTGAGAGGTCGAGCAGCACGATCATTCGCCGCTCGCCCAGCACGCGCCACAGCGAGGTCAGAAACCGGGTGTCGCCGACGTAGTCGGGCGAGTCGCTGTGCCTGCCACCGCCGTCGCGGTAGCGAATCGCCATCGGCTGCACCCGACCTTGCGCGTCGATCACCGGTTGCAAAAGCGAGCCGTGAAAAGGCAGCAGCACGCTACCGTCGGTGGTCGTGCCCTCGGGAAAGATCGCGATGACGTCGCCCGACGCGAGCGCCGCCCGGGCGCGATGATTGACTCGATGTGCGTCGCGCCCGCGGCCACGCTCGATGAACAGCGTCCCGACCCCGGCGATCAGCCTGCCCACCAGCGGCCAGCGCGCGAGATCGGCCTTGGCGACGAAGCGCGAGGGCTGGACGGCATTGAGCACGAATATGTCGAGCCAGGAAGTGTGGTTGGCGACGATCAGCACATTGCCCGCGAGGCCGCCCACCGGCCAGCCGTTGACCCGCAGCTCGGCGCAGAGGATCGCCAGCAGCGCGGCGCTCCAGTGGCGCACCAGCGCCTTGCGGCGCGTCGCTCCGACCAGCGGAAAGATCAGCGCAGTCGTCGCCACGCCCTGCAGCAGGTGCACGCTCAAGCGCAGCAGGCGATAGCAGCGTCGCGGCAGCGGGGTCGGTGCAATCGCAGCCCTCGCGGCGCGCGGTCTTACCAGAGCGAGCCGCCGAAGTGCGCGGCGTAGAGCGCCGCCAGCCGGTCGCGGTCGAGCGAATGATTCTGCCCCCCGCGCGAGGCGATCTTGACGGCGCCGAGGAGCGCCGCGAGTCGCCCGGTGCGCAGCCACTCCCAGCCGTGCGCAATGCCGTAGAGGAGTCCGGCACGGTAGGCATCTCCGCAGCCGGTCGGATCGACCAATGCCGTCGGAGGGATCGCCGGGACGGAGATCACTTCACCGCCGCTGTAGATGCTCGAGCCGTCCGCGCCGAGCGTGACGATCAGCGCCTTCACGCGCGCCGCGATGTCGGGCAGCGCAAGGCCGGTGCGCTCGCAGAGCAAGCGCCCCTCGTAGTCGTTCACGGCGACGTAATCGGCGGCTTCGATCATCGACTTCAGCTCGTCGCCGGTGAACAGCGGAAGTCCCTGGCCGGGATCGAAGATGAATGGAATCCCGGCGGCCGCGAAGCCGCGGACGTGTGATTGCATCCCTTCCTTGCCGTCGGGAGCGACGATGCCCAGCGCGATGCCGTCGACATCGCCGACGTTGTTGAGTTCCGAGCGATTCATCGCGCCGGGGTGAAACGCGGTGATCTGGTTGTCGTCGAGATCGGTGATGATGAAGGCCTGCGCGGTGAACGTGCCGGCCACGGTGCGCAGGCCGTCGCTCGCGATGCCGAGTGCGGCGAGCCGCTCTTCATACGCGCCGCCATCGTCGCCGACCGTCGCCATCACCACCGGCTCACCGCCGATCGCCTTCAGGTTGTAGGCGATGTTGCCCGCGCATCCGCCCCATTCCTGGCGCATTTCGCCGATCTGGAACGAGACCGAAAGCACGCGTGTCTGGTCGGGCAGGATGTGCCGCGAAAAACGATCGGGGAACACCATGATCGTATCGCGGGCGAGCGACCCGCAAATCAGCGTGCGTGGAGCCATCTTGAGAGTCGTCGGAAGTGGTTGCGGGCCCGGCAGTCTAAACCACGACAGGCCGGGCGTTGCGAATCGGTCGCGGGCTTCGTCCGCGAACCCGCCGGCTCAAGCCGACGACTCGCGGCCGATTTCGCGCACGATGAATTGCTGCCGGCGCGACACCGGTAATGCCTCCGTGACGCCGCGAAGCAAGACCTCCCAGTGCGCATCGCCGTCGGCGCTGACGCGGCGCTCGAAGCCACGGATCGCCTCGCGCGCGACCAGGCAATTGCGATGGACGCGGACGAAACGCTGCCCGAACTCTTCCTCGAGTCGGGTCAGCGACTCCTCGAGCAGGAACTCGCGGTCCGCGGTGCGGATCGTGATGTACTTGAGCTCGGCCTTCAGATAAATGACTTCCTCGATCGCCACCAGCACGACTCTCGATCGTTCGGTCACCGACAGGAACCGCCGCGCGGCGGCGGGCAGGCGGTCGAGCTTGCCCTCGGACAGCGGCCGCAGCCGGGGCACCTGCTGCAGCGCGGCGAGCAGGCGCTGCACGCGGACCGGCTTGACCAGGTAGTCGATGGCGTGAACCTCGAACGCCGCGATCGCATGTTCGTGATACGCGGTGGTGAAAATCAGGATCGGCGGGACCGGAAGCTTGAGCAGGTGACGGGCCAGCTCTATGCCGTCCATGTCGGGCATGTGGATGTCGGAGAGGACCAGGTCGGTCGGTGTCGTGCCGAGCAGGGTCAGCGCTTCGCGCCCGCTGGCGGCCTCGCCGACGACGACCAGCGGCAGCGCCGCCGTGCAATCGTCGAGCAACTCACGCAGCCGCCGGCGCGCCGGTGCCTCGTCGTCGACGATCAGCACCTTGAGCGGAGCATCAGCCACGCGATTTTTCCGTTTGCGACTGCTTGCGGTAGGGCATGCGTATATGCACCTCGTAACAATCCCTGGTCAGGCGATTCTCGAGACTCGCCTCGGCATCGAAATGCAGCGCCAGGCGCTCGCGAATATTGGCCAGCGCCATCTTGTTGCCGCCGCCGCGGCCCGGACCTTCCTGGTAGGGATTGCGCAGGATCGCATGAACCTCGCCACGGCTTAAGAAGATATTAATCGCGATCACCCCCGGCGCGCTAGACGGCTCGATGCCATGGTAGACGGCATTCTCGAGCAGCGGCTGCAGCACCAATGGCGGCACCATCGCGTCTTTCGGCATGTTGTCGACGTGCCAGTCGATCGTCAATCGGTCGCCGAGCCGCAGCTTCTCCAGATCGAGATAATGCCGGCAGAGCTCGACTTCATTTTCCAGCGGCGCAAGCTGCCGGTTGTCGCGCATCAGCACCCGGAACAGGTCCGCCAGGTCTTCGAGCGCCGTTTCGGCGCGGCGCGGGTCGGTCCGCATCTGCGACAGCACGGCATTGATGCTGTTGAACAGGAAGTGCGGGCGGATTCGCGCCTGCAGCGCCTGGAGCCGGGCCTCGGTGATCGCCGGCGACAGGGCCTTGGCGCGGAGTTGAAAATAGACGAGCAACGCCGCGGCGATCAGCAGCGAGAATACGACGTCGCGCCCCATCTCGCTGACGGTGACATCCTCGACCAGCGCGGCGACGGCGGTGTTGAACGCGAGCGCAACGGCAAGTGTAAGCAGCAGCACGACGATCGCTCCGCTGCGATACGCCAAGCGGACGAGCTGAGGAGCCACCGCATAGAGCACCAGAAGCTGCAGCATCAATTGCGGCTCGACGATCGATATCATCTCGAGCCAGGTCGCCCACAGCGCCCGCCAGTGCGATTCGCGCACCAGTGCGGCGACCAGCACCAGCGCGTTGACCGCGAGAAGTATGCGCAGAATCGTGCCGAGGTTGCGCAGTTCCGGCAGCGAGAGGCGGACCGCGTTTTGATTTATACTAGGTCGCATTGTTTGTTGCTTCCGGCCCGGCGCGAGCGAAAATCGACCGGCACCGGTCGCGGGACCGAGGTGCAGAATGTCGGCGCCCGGCTATTGTGCGGAAGACGTCCGGGTGAGGCAAGCCATGTCCACGCGCAAATCCGATCCGGCCATCGCGGCGGCTTCCGGCTGGTCCGGACGCTTCAGCGAGCCCGTGGCCGACCTGGTCAAGCGCTATACCGCTTCGGTCGACTTCGATTCGAGACTCGCCGACGCCGACATCGCGGGCTCGCTCGCGCACGCCCGGATGCTGACCGCGATCGGAGTCCTGCCCTCGGCCGACCTTGCCGCGATAGAGCGCGGCCTGACGGAGATCGCCGACGAGATTCGGCGTGGCGCATTTCCCTGGTCGTCCGATTTCGAGGACGTGCACCTGAACATCGAAAGGCGCCTGACCGCGCTGATCGGCGACGCCGGCAAGCGCCTGCACACCGGCCGCTCGCGCAACGATCAGGTCGCCACCGATCTGCGGCTGTACGTGCGCGCGGCGATCGACGACATCGGTGCGGCGGTCGTCGCGTTGCGCGGCGCGCTGCTCGATCTCGCCGAGCCGCACGCCGCGACGATCATGCCGGGTTTCACGCACCTCCAGGTTGCGCAGCCGGTGACCTTCGGCCATCACCTGCTCGCCTACGAGGCGATGCTCGCGCGCGACTCCGAGCGCCTGGTTGACTGCCGGCGGCGCGTCAACCGTCTTCCGCTCGGCAGCGCCGCGCTGGCCGGCACCAGCTTTCCGATCGACCGTGACCAGGTGGCGCGGGAGCTCGGCTTCGAAGGCCTTTGCACCAATTCGCTCGATGCGGTGTCGGATCGCGACTTCGCGATCGAATTCGCCGCCGACGGCGCGCTGCTGATGATGCATCTCTCACGCTTCGCCGAGGAGCTCGTGCTGTGGTCGAGCCCGCGCTTCGGTTTCGTGCGTCTCGCCGATCGATTCTGCACCGGCAGCTCGATCATGCCGCAGAAAAAAAATCCCGACGTGCCCGAGCTGGTGCGCGGCAAGACCGGACGAGTCTACGGCGACCTGGTTGCGCTGCTGACGGTAATGAAAGCGCAGCCGCTCGCCTACAACAAGGACAACCAGGAGGACAAGGCGCCAGTGTTCGACGTCGTCGATACGCTGCTGCCGACACTGGCCGTCATCACCGCGCTCGTGTCCGACGGCCTCGAGGTCGACGCCGAGCGCATGCGCGCCGCGGCGAGCGAAGGCTATGCGACCGCGACCGACCTGGCCGATTACCTGGTCAAGAAGGGAGTGCCGTTCCGCGACGCGCACGAGGCGGTCGCGCAAGCGGTGCGCCACGCCGAGTCCGAGCGGTGCGACCTGGCCACGCTGTCGCTTGCCTCGTTGCAGCGCTACTCGCCGCTGATCGAGGACGATGTCTATGCGGTGCTCACGCTCGAAGGATCGATTGCGAGCCGCAATCATCCGGGGGGTACCGCGCCGGCGCAGGTTCGCGCGGCGATCCGTGCCGCGCGCGCCTCGCTCGCACCGGCCGGGGCACGCTAGCGGCAAAGCCTTCGGCCCGCAAAGGCCCGACTCACCACGAATCAAGGAGCAGCGATGGGCAGTGACAAATTGGCGTTTCTCGGGCTGGGCGTGATGGGCTTTCCGATGGCCGGACACCTGGCCCGCGCCGGACATTCGGTCGTCGTCTATAACCGGACGCCAGCCAAGGCGACGCGGTGGGTCGAAAAGTACGGCGGAACGTCGGCGCCGACGCCGGCGGCCGCGGTGGCCGACGCGGGTCTGGTGATGATGTGCGTCGGCAACGATGACGACGTCCGCGCCGTCGCGCTCGGCGACGGCGGGGCGGTCGCGGCGATGCGCAAGGGCAGCATCCTCGTCGACCACACGACGGCGTCGGCCACCGTCGCGCGCGAAGTGTATGCGGCCGCGAAGGCGCGCGGCGTCGGCTTCCTCGACGCGCCCGTGTCGGGCGGCCAGGCTGGCGCCGAGAACGGCAAGCTGACGATCATGGTCGGCGGCGATGCCGACGTCTTCGCGCGCGCGGAAGGCGTGCTCGCAAAATACGCCCGCGCCGTGACCTTGATGGGCGGTCCGGGGTCGGGGCAGCTGACCAAGATGGTCAATCAGATCTGCATCGCCGGACTGGTGCAGGCGCTGTCCGAAGGCATCAACTTCGCCCGCAAGGCGGGGCTCGACGTCGAGCGCGTGCTCGACGTCATCGGCAAAGGCGCGGCGCAATCCTGGCAGATGGACAATCGCGGCAAGACGATGGCCGCCGACAAGTTCGACTTTGGCTTTGCCGTCGACTGGATGCGCAAGGATCTGGCGATCTGCATGGCCGAGGCGAGGGACAACGGCGCAGGCTTGCCGGTGACGGCGTTGGTCGATCAGTTCTACGCGCGCATCCAGGCGCTCGGCGGCAGACGCTGGGACACGTCGAGCCTGATCCGCTTGCTGTAAATCGCGGCCACGCTACTTTTCGACTGGAATCGGCAGGCTCACGCCGTTGATGCTGATCTCATAGCTGATCGCCGCGGCCTTGGCCAGCATCAGCGTGGCCGAGCAGTACTTTTCCTTCGATAGCTTGACTGCACGCTCCACCTGCGTCGCATTGAGGCCCTCGCCGCGCAGGCGGTAGCTGAAGTGGACGCGTGTAAACACCTTGGGATCGGTCGACGCGCGCTCGGCATCGGCATCGACGACGCAGCCGCTGATTGGCTGCCGGGCCTTTTTCAGGATCCAGACGACATCGAAGGCGGTGCATGCTGCAGTGCCGGCAAGCACGAGTTCCATCGGTCGCGGTCCGATGTTGCGTCCGCCGGCGTCGGGCGGTCCGTCCACGACGACGGCGTGCCCGCTGCCGGTTTCGGCAACGAAACTTACGTCATCGATCCATTTAACCGTGGCTTTCAATCGAGCCTTTCCGTGAGAATCGGGCAAGGTCTCACTACCTCGCCGTCCTGGACAACGCAAACCCGCCAGGCAAAGCGAGCCGCTGGTTTGACAAGGGTATCAGCCGCGCATTATGATGTAAGGCTCTGTAAAGTCGAACCGAACGCGAATTTAGCCATGAAAACCTATTCCGCCAAGCCCGAAGACGTCAAGCGCGACTGGTACCTCGTCGATGCCAGCGACAAGGTGCTCGGCCGCCTCGCCAGCGCCATCGCGCACCGGCTGCGCGGCAAGCACAAGCCGATTTACACGCCCCACGTCGACACCGGCGACTTCATCGTCGTCACCAATGTCGAAAAGATCAAGGTCACCGGCAACAAAGCCGACGACAAGCTCTACCACCGCCATAGCGGCTACCCCGGCGGCATCCGGACCACGTCGTTCAGCAAGATGCAGCAGCGTTTCCCCGGGCGAGTGTTGGAAAAGGCGGTCAAGGGCATGCTGCCCAAAGGTCCGCTGGGCTACGCGATGCTGAAAAAGCTCAAATGCTACGCCGGCACCGCGCATCCGCATGTGGCCCAACAACCGAAGACGCTGGACCTCTAAAGGCTCGCTCACAATGATCGGCACCTACTATTACGGCACCGGCCGGCGCAAAAGCGCCGTGGCCCGGGTCTTCATCAAGCAGGGCTCGGGAAAGTTCATCGTCAACGACAAGCCGGTCGATGAATTTTTCACGCGCGAAACAGGCCGCATGGTCGTCCGCCAACCATTGAAGCTGGTCAATCACGAGGCGACGTTCGACATCATGGTCAACGTCATCGGCGGCGGCGAATCGGGCCAGGCCGGCGCGGTGCGCCATGGCATCACCCGCGCGCTGATCGACTACGACGCGCAGCTGAAGCCGCCGCTGTCCAAGGCCGGACTGGTCACGCGCGACGCGCGCGAGGTCGAGCGCAAGAAGGTCGGCCTGCACAAGGCGCGACGCCGCAAGCAGTTTTCCAAGCGCTAGCGCGGCCGCGCGCTGCCCCACGATTGCCCAGGGCCGCCGCAAGGCGGCCTTTGCATTTGGGACTCGACGCCGCCGTGTTATTCCAATGTCATACAATGGGATCGTGGTGATAGAATCATCGCCGGTTCGATGAGGCAGGCATGATCAATGTAGGCATTGTCGGCGGGACGGGCTACACCGGCATCGAATTGCTCCGGCTCCTGGCCATGCATCCGGAAGCGCGCGTGCAGGCCATTACGTCGCGCTCCGAGGCCGGAGTCCCGGTTGGAACGATGTTTCCGAGCCTTCGCGGCCTGGGGCTGCTGTCCGAGCTGCAATTCAGCGATCCGGCCGGCGCCGGTCTTTCGCGTTGCGACGTGGTCTTTTTTGCGACACCGCATGGCGTGGCAATGGGAGAGGCGCGCGAGCTCGTCGGCGCCGGGGTCAAGATCATCGACCTGGCCGCCGATTTCCGGCTCAAGGACACGGCCGAATTCGAGCGCTGGTACAAGATGCCGCATGCCTGCCCGGACCTTCTTGCCGAATCGGTGTACGGCCTTCCCGAGATGTATCGCGATGCCATCCGCAAGGCCCGCATCGTCGGCAATCCGGGTTGCTATCCGACGGCGATCCTGCTGGGCTTTCTGCCTCTGATCGAGGCAGGTGTGGTCGACGTCGAGCATCTGATCGCCGATGCCAAGTCCGGTGTCTCGGGCGCCGGCCGCAAGGCGGAGCTGGGCCTGTTGTTCAGCGAGGCCTCCGACAACTTCAAGGCCTACAATGTCGGCGGCCATCGCCACCATCCCGAAGTCGTGCACGGCCTCAATGGTCGCAGCAAGTCTCCGGTGACGGTCGTGTTCACGCCGCATCTGGTGCCGATGGTTCGCGGCATCCTGGCCACGCTCTATGCCCGTCTGACCGATCGCAGCGTCGATCTGCAGGCGCTGTACGAAAAGCGCTATGCGGGCGAGCCGTTCGTCGACGTCATGCCGGCGGGCAGCCATCCGGAGACGCGATCGGTGCGCGCGTCCAACGTTTGCCGCATCGCCGTGCACCGCCCGCAGAACGGCGACCTCGCGGTCGTGCTGGCCGTCGAGGACAACCTGGTCAAGGGCGCCGCCGGCCAGGCCATCCAGAATATGAATCTGATGTTCGGTCTGCCCGAGACAACGGGCCTCACCGCGCCCCCGGTTGTACCCTAGCGTCGATGGTGACCACACGCGCCGTCGGGCGCAAGCTCCGCCAGACCTTCGGCATCAGCGCAGCCAAGATGGCCGTGCGCATCGAGCACAGCTGGCGCCTGAAGATTCCGCTGGTGCTGATCCTTCTCGCGCTGATCGGTGGGATGTGGTGGTGGGGGTTCGACTTCGGACAATTCTTGAGCGGATTCAACCGCAGCGAAGTCGCGGAAGCGCGCGCGAGACTCGAGGCCGACCGGGACCAGTTGAAAGAGGACAATGCGCGGCTCCGCGCCAGGACGACCGAGCTCGAAAGCGATCTGGGCGTGGCCCGCGGCGCGCAAAGCACGCTGTCCCAGCAGACGCTGGAGCTGCAGAACGAAAACGCCCAGATCAAGGAAGAGCTGGCCGTCCTGCAGCAGTTGTTCAGCGACAGTGGCAAGCAGGGCGCGATTTCGATACAGCGTCTGTCGGCCGAGCGCACGAGCGAACGCGCCTACCGGTACAGCCTCCTGATCGTGCGCGGCGGGAAGCCGACCGATGAATTCTCCGGCCGTCTGACGATGCAGGCGAACTTGATGGACAAGAACGGACCCCAGACGATCGATCTGCCCGCAGGGCAGCCGGACGGCGGTTTGGCGCTGCAGCTGAAATTCAAGTATTATCAGAGAGTTGAAGGAACGATCAGCGTACCGCCCGGCAGTCAGCTCAAGAGCCTGCAGGCAACGGTCCTCGAGCAGGGGCAGGCAGGTCCGAGGGCGACGCGTAGCTTGAACCTTTCCTAGGAGACCCCATGTTTGAACAGAAGAAGACCCGTCCGACCCAGAAGCGGCTGGATAGCCTGATCGGCGCCGGTACGCGGGTCGATGGCGATATCGTCTTTTCCGGCGGGCTTCGCGTCGACGGTATCGTGCACGGCAAGGTCTCGACGGTCGACAATCAGCCCGGGACGCTGGTAATCAGCGAGCATGCGAAGATCGAAGGCGAAGTCCGGGTCTCGCACGTGGTCATTAATGGGGCCGTGACCGGGCCGGTTTCAGCCAGCGATCACCTGGAACTGCAGGCCAAGGCGCAGGTCCATGGAGACGTGGTCTATCGCACGCTGGAGATGCATGTCGGCGCCATCGTCCAGGGCAAGCTGATGCATGCTGGACAGGAGACTGCCGACGTGCTGGAACTGAAGCGCGCAGCGGTCGAATGAAGCCGCAGCCGCGAATTGACCGCACCTGCGGCGCGGCCGATAATGGGACAGCGTTAACAGCAATACGATGAACCGGAGCAGATGATGAATGCAATGACCGAAATGCCCGCCCCATTTGTGTTTACCGACGCCGCGGCGGCGAAGGTCAAGACGCTGATCGATGAGGAGGGCAATCCCGACCTCAAATTGCGGGTGTTCGTCACCGGCGGCGGCTGCTCGGGTTTCCAGTACGGGTTCACTTTCGACGAGACCGTCAACGAAGACGACACGTCGATGGAAAAGGACGGCGTGATGCTGCTGATCGACCCGATGAGCTATCAGTATCTGATCGGCGCCGAGATCGACTACCAGGAAGGACTCGAGGGCGCGCAGTTCGTGATCAAGAATCCGAACGCGACGACGACCTGCGGTTGCGGCTCGTCGTTCTCGACGACTTAAAGCCAGGCTTCGATTCCATCGACGGGCGCCGTCTTTAGCGGCGCCCGTTTTTTTATGCGCCGTCGCCTTGACTAGGCCGGATAGACGGCGCCGAGCACACGTGGGCCGCGAGCTCCGGTGACCGCCGGCAGATTGCCCGGCCGACCGGCAAGCGATTCGCGCGCGAGCCAGGCGAATGCGAGCGCCTCGATGTCGCCGACCGGGACGCCATAGGCAGCCGTCGTTGCGAGCGTGCGCGTGCCCAGATGGCGAGCGAGCTCGCGCAACAGCGTGCCGTTGTGCGCGCCGCCGCCGCATACGACCACTTCGGACGCGCCGGTGCAGTGGGCCGCGATCGCGTCGGCGATCGTCACTGCCGTCAGTGCGAGCAGCGAGCGCTGCACGTCGGCCGGATCGTAGGTCGATTGCAGCCGTGCCTCCAGCCAACGCAGGTTGAAGTGATCGCGCCCGGTGCTCTTCGGCGGCGGCAGAGCAAAATACGGATCGGCAAAGAGGGCTTCGACGAGTGCCTCGATCGGCCGTCCGGTCGCCGCCCATGCGCCGTCGCGGTCGAAGGCCTTATGCCGGTGCCGCTTGCACCAGGCATCGAGCAGCGTATTGCCCGGGCCGGTGTCGAAGCCGCGTACCGTCGCGCCCGGCGGCAGGTCGGTGACGTTGGCGATGCCGCCGATATTGAGCACGACGCGGTGCCGCGCCGCGTCGCCAAACAGCGCGGCGTGAAGGGCTGGCGCCAGCGGCGCGCCCTGCCCGCCCGCGGCGACGTCGCGACTGCGAAAATCGGCGACGACGGCGATGCGGCAGGCTTCGGCGAGCCGCGCCGGGTTGGCAAGCTGCGTGGTGAACTGGAGGTCGGGCCGGTGCCGCACCGTCTGGCCGTGCAGGCCGATCGCGGCGATATCCGACGAATGCAGCCGCGCGTCGGCAAGGACGCCCGACACCGCCACCGCACAGCAATCCATCAGCGCATTCGCGGCAAGCGACGCGCGGTGCAGTTCGTCGGGACCGGTTTTCTGCAGCGCATCGAGCTCGGCGCGAAGGGCGGGATCGAACGCGACATGGCAGCGAGCGCGGGCTCGCCACGGCGCGGTACCGAAGTCGACCAGCACCGCGTCAACCCCGTCGACGCTGGTACCCGACATCAGACCGATGTAGAGCTCGCTGGCCAACCGCGGCTTGTCGACAGCTACTCGCCGGCGGCGATGGTGACGACCTGGCCGAGCGCAAGCGCTTCGGCGAGCGGCGCAATGCCGGCGAGGTACGCCGGCCGGTCGGCGGCGGCGAGCGGAGGCGCGTCCGGCAGCGCGATCGTCATCGGGTTGCGCTGCACGTTGTTGATGCGGAACTCGTAGTGCAGATGGGGACCGGTCGCCCACCCTGTCTGCCCGACGTAGCCGATCACCGTGCCTTGGGCGACGCGCGCGCCGGGCTTCGTCCCCGCCGCGAATCGCGACAGATGCGCGTACACGGTCGAGTTGGCACCCGTGTGCTGGAGGATGACGACGTTACCGTAGCCGTTCTGCTTGCCGGCGACGACGACCTTGCCGTCCGCGGCGGCCCGCACCGGCGTACCCGTCGGTGCGGCGAAGTCGACTCCCTTGTGCGCGCGCCATGTCTTCAGAAACGGATGAAATCTCGCCAGCGAAAAGCCCGACGTGATGCGCGTGAATTCGACCGGCGAGCGCAGGAACGCCTTGCGCAGATTCTTGCCGTCCTGGCTGTAGTACGCCTCGCTGCCATCGGCGCCACGCCAGAGGAAGGCGCGGTAGACGACGCTCTTGTTGACGAACTCCGCGGCGATGAGTTTCCCCGCGCCGGCGGGCGAACCGTCGACGTCGCGCATTTCGTAGACGACGGCAAAGCGATCGCCGCGGCGCAGATCATGATAGAAATCGATGTCGCCGGAAAAGACTTCGACCAGCTGCATCGTCACCGCATCGGGCAAACCTACGGCATCGGCGGCGCCGAACATCGACGAGCGGATTTCGCCTGCGCGAACTTCGGTGCGCACGCCGTAACCGGGCGGAGCACTCGCGGCGACGAAGCCGTCGGCACGGCGCTCGACGCTCAGCATCGTGCCGCCCTGCGCCAGATAGCGCAGCGACAACAGTCGCCCGTCGTCGTCGGTCTCGACGCGAACCGATTTGCCGGGCATCAATTGATAGAGCGGGCGGGCACCCTGGTCGGTGCGCAGGAACTGCTGTGCGGCGGCGTCGCTGACCTCCAGGCGGGCAAGCACGCTGCCGAGCGTATCCCCCCGCTCGATCCGCGCTTCGCGCCAATACGCTGCGCCGGTTTGCGCCTGCGTCAGCGCCGGCAGGGCCAGATCCCGAACGACCAGTCGCGTGGTCATGTCCGGTTCCGTCGTCGTCCCCGGGGCGAACCCGAACGCGGCGACGACGCCGATGACCATCATGGCAAACACGGCCGCGACGCGGCCCGCACCCGCCCTTTGCGCTAGAATCGCGAGCTTGCTCACGCTCGAATCGCCTCTCTGCCTGTGCGCGGACCGGCGGATTGTAGCAGACACCGCCTCCATGCCGATCGACATTCCCCAGCAACTGGCCGTCTTCAAGCGCGGCGCCGACGAGCTGATCGTCGAGGCCGAGCTCGTCGCGAAGCTCCAGCGCGGCAAACCGCTGCGCATCAAGGAGGGGTTCGATCCGACCCGGCCCGATTTGCATCTGGGCCATACGGTTCAGTTCAACAAGTTGAGGCAATTGCAGGACCTCGGCCACCACGTCATTTTCCTCATCGGCGATTTCACCGGCATGATCGGCGATCCGACGGGCCGCAACGTCACGCGGCCGCCGCTGTCGCGCGAAGAGCTCGAAGCCAACGCGAAGACCTACACTGACCAGGCGTTCCTGATCCTCGACCGCGACCGCACCGAGGTCGCATTCAACGCCCAATGGCTTTCGGCGCTCGGCGCCGACGGCATGATCCGGCTTGCGGCCCGGTACACGGTGGCGCGGATGCTGGAGCGCGACGACTTCGCCAAGCGCTACGCGAGCGGGCAGCCGATCGCCGTGCACGAGTTCCTCTACCCGCTGGCGCAAGGCTACGACTCCGTCGCCCTTCGAGCCGACGTCGAGCTCGGCGGCACCGATCAGAAATTCAACCTGCTGGTCGGGCGCGAATTGCAGCGCCACTACGGCCAGGAGCCGCAATGCATCCTGACCCTGCCGCTGCTCGAGGGGCTCGACGGCGTCAGCAAGATGTCGAAGTCACTCGACAACTACGTCGGCATCACCGAGGCGCCGGGGGAGATGTTCGGCAAGCTGATGTCGATCTCCGACCCGCTGATGTGGCGCTATTACGAGCTCCTGTCGTTTCGTCCGCTCGACGAAATTGCGCAGCTCAAGCGTGAATGCGACGACGGGCGCAATCCGCGCGACGCGAAGGTCCAGCTCGCGCAGGAGATCGTGGCGCGCTTCCACTCGCGCCAGGCTGCGGAAGACGCGCTGTCCGGATTCGAGGCGCAGTTTCGCGACCATGTGACGCCAGAAAACATGCCGGAAATCACGCTGCACAACGGCGGCCAGGGTCTCGCGCTGCCGCAACTCTGCAAGCAGGCAGGGCTGACGGCCAGCACGTCCGAGGCGATGCGCCTGATCGAGCAGCGCGGACTGAAAATCGATGGCGCCGTGGTCGTCGACAAGTCGCTGGTCGTTCCCGCCGGCGGCACCTTCGTCGTCCAGGCAGGCAAGCGCAAGTTCGCGCGGGTGACGATCACCTAGGTCGCCCGTTATCGGTCTCCGGCGGCGCGTTGACGCGGCCGCGCGCAAGGGTCTCGGTGAAACGCATCAGAAGCTGCAGCGTCTCGATGCTCGGTGGCGGCGGGTACCGCGCGTCGAACGCGAGCCGCACGGGGTCTTCGATCAGCTCAACGGTGTCAGCCGGCTCCCAAAGACGGGGCTGAACGCCGTAGTTGCAGGCAATGTCCCGCAATCGAGCCGGCGTCAAAATACCTCCGGAGCGCAGCTCCTCATAGAGTCTACGCCAGTGAAATGCCAGGTCCCTACGCGTCGGACCCGAGGCGAGGTGCGCAAGATACCCGATGACGATCTTGCTTTCCAACTGCCCGCGGCTTCGCACCGGGCAATGCGCGACGGCGACGACGTCCGCGCGAAGACGCGCGTGCGGCGGCGGCTCGGGATGCGCCGGGTCGGATACGAGGTGGTTTCCCATGACCAGCACGTCGGCGGCCCGCTCGACAAAGTTGCGGCCGACGACGGCCTTGTACAGCGTCCTTCGCTCGATACGAAGGCGTCGCCGGAGGTGACCCTGGCCGAACGCCGCGCCGGCGTCGAAGGTGTCGGGCACATACGTCAGCCAATGCGCTACCGCATGCATTCCCGACTGCACCTCGCGCAGCGCCTGTTCCAGCGTCTCGCGCGATGCACATTTCAGGAACTCGTCGGCATCGAGTGCGAATACGAAATCGGCCCGCTCGTGGCGCAGCGTTTCGCGCACCAGCGCCGTCATGCGCGCCGATTGAAAATATTCCGGCCGCTCGTCGCGCTCGACATGCAACGGCAGATTTTCAGCCTGCAGCTTCGCCAGGATGTCGCCGGTCGCATCGAGTGAGCCGTGGTCGACGATTGCGAGGCCATCGAGCACGCTCAGGTTGTGCCGCACGAACGCCTCGATCACGTCGGCTTCGTTGCGGACCATCGCCACGCCGAAAAGACGCATCGTTCATTCCATCCGTATGCAGATCCGGGTTCGCGGCGCGATCAGGGGCTCGCGGCCGCTATCCCTGGATCGCCCGAAACGCCGGCGAGCTTCGGCAGGTTCAGCCTTGGCGGTTTGATTGTCTTCTGGTCGCGCAAATAGCGCTCGATCACGTCCCAGATCGCTTCGCCGCCCGCGGCCTTCGCATCGTCGGACACGGGCGCCCATCCTGCGACCTTGTACTTCTTGTCCGCATCGATCGCCTTGCCGCCGAGCTCCATGCGGCTGATGCGCCGCCCGATCGAAGCCGTGGGATCGATCGCGTAGCGCATGCCGCCGACGCGGACCATGTCGCCGCCCTGCTGGTAGTAAGGGTCGGGATTGAACAGGTTGTCGGCGACGTCCTCGAGTATCGTCTTGATCGTCTGCCCCGTCAGCTCGCTGGCCGTCACATACGGATAGGTGATCGCCGTCTGCTCCATCAGATGTTCACGCGTGATCGTCTGGCCCGGCAGCAAGGTCGTGCCCCAGCGGAATCCGGGCGAGAACGCGATCTCGGCGTTTTTTTCCCGCATCAGGCCGTCGAGTATCAGCTGATCGAACGTACCGTTGAAATTGCCGCGGCGATAGAGAAGACCGTCGGTGACGGCCAGCGGCTCGGCGAGCCTGGTCGCATATGGCGCGCGTACTCTCGCGATCAGCGCGGCCATCCCGGCGTCTTCGGACAGGAGATCGGCGAACACCGGCAGCAGCTGGTATCGGAAATCGGTCACCCTGCCGTTGCCGACCTCGAGGTCGAGCACGCCGATGAATTTGCCGTTGCATCCGGCATTGGTCACGACTGTGCTGCCCGCGCGGTTGGCCACGATCGACGGCTGCGGCACGCCGTCGTGCGTGTGGCCGCCGAGGATCACGTCGATGCCGGTCACCCGCGATGCGAGCTTCAGGTCGACGTCCATGCCGTTGTGCGACAGCAGCACCACGGCCTGCGCGCCCTTGCCGCGCGCCGCGTCGACCGCCTTTTGCAGACTCTCTTCCTGGATGCCGAACGTCCAGTCGCGAACGAAGTAGCGCGGATTGGCGATTGGCGTATAGGGAAAGGCCTGCCCGACGATCGCGACCGGGATGCCGTTGATCGTCTTGATCACGTAGGGCTCGAACACCGGATCGCTGAAGTCGGCGGTGCGTACGTTCTGCGCGATGAAATCGATGCGTCCGGAGAAGTCGCCGTCGACGACCTCCTTTACTCGCCGCGCGCCGTAGGTGAATTCCCAGTGTCCTGTCATCACGTCGACGCCGAGGAGCTTGGCGGCGTCGACCATGTCCTGGCCCCGGGTCCACAGCGAGGTGGCCGAGCCCTGCCAGCTATCGCCGCCGTCGAGCAGCAGCGCGCCGGGACGCTGGCTGCGCAGGCGCTTGACCAGCGTCGATAAATGCGCGAATCCGCCCATCGCGCCGTAGACGCGCGCCGCGCGCTCGAAATCCAGATGGGTGAAAGCATGGGCGGTGCGCGTTCCGGGCGCGATGCCGAAGTGCTTGAGCAGCGCTTCGCCGACCAGATGCGGCGGCTTGCCGCGCGCGGGACCGACGCCCAGGTTGACACTGGGCTCGCGGAACCGCGACGGATTCAACTGCGCATGGCAGTCGGTGATGTGCAGCAGGCCGACGTTGCCGAAAGGCCGCAGCGGATCGTACAAGCGCCCGTCGCCGGCCGCGCGTGTCGCATCGATCGGCAATCCGGCGACTGCCGCGGCGACGAGGCCCTGCAGGAATTCACGCCGCCTCATCATCGGGCGCCCGCGACCCGCTGCGACGGTCCGCGGGGCCGCATCGGGCTCACTGGTTGACCGGCGAGGCAGGATCCATCAACAGCGCGGTGACGTCCTTGATCTGCTGCTCCGAGAGGATGCCGTTGTGGCCGAAGCGCGGCATCGTCGAGCACGCCGCGAATGCCTCGGAGTTGAAGATCTTCCCGTAGGCGTAGCGCTGCATCTCGATGCCGTAGCCCCTGAGCTTGCCGAAGCGGTACAGGCTCGGGCCGATGGTGCCGTAGGCGACTTCCTGCGGCGCGAGTTGATGGCAGGCGTAGCAATTGCCGCCGACCGGTCCCGCGGGATCGTCCGAATACTGCTTGCCGCGGCCTTCCTGCGCGATCTTTTCCCCGTTTTTCCAGTCGCCGACGAGCTTGCCGTCGGCGGGATATTGGATCGTCGCCAGATTCTGCTTTTCGATTCGCTCGGCGACTTCCCTGGGCGGCGTCTTGCCGGCGGCCTCGCTGCACAGCCGCTGGGTATCGTCCTGGTCCAGCCGATCGAGGCCGGCCTGGCCCCGGGCCTTGAACGACGACTTGAGCATTGTGCTCGCGTCGACCGAGATGCGATCGTCAGAGGGCGACGTGGCACAGCCGACGAGTATCGCGGCGAACAGCGCCGCGAAAAGGATCCTTCGGGCCGTCATTCGCACTCGCCTCAGCGTTTGATCGCCGGCGCATCGAATGCGGCGCCATTGGCGTTTTTCGCGAGGAACATCGTCAGCGCGATCGACGCATCCGAACCGAATTCTAGCTCCGGAAACCGCTGCTGCCGGAAGCAGTCGTTGAGGCGCCACTGGAACGTACGCAACTCGCCCTGCGAGACTCGATACGCGGGCCAGGTCGTATAGGCTTTTTGCGCGCCCTCGACCTTGGTCAGGTTCGGCAGGTCCTGCAGGCGAATGCGCTGGTTGTCGGCGCCGTGGCAGGTCACGCAGCCGAAATCGTGCGGGCCGCCGCGAAAGTAGAATATCTTATCGCCGACCTTGTACATCTGCGCTTCCTTCGGATGCGCGAGCGACACGTTCATCTTGACGCCGCGCGACTCGCTGGTGATGTACGCGACCAGCGCCTCGATGTTCGATTTCCTGTCGGTTCCGTTGCCGAACGGATTCTTCCTGGCGTCCGCGTCACTGGTGCCTTGCAGCTTGACCATGCACCACACCAGTCGCGTCTCCAGGTCCATCACACGGTCAGCATCGGCAAAATACTTCGGCAGCTGCGCGTACGCCCCCTTGACGACACCCGCGCCGAGTCCCAGGTCGCACTGCTCGAGCGAAGCTTTCGCCGGGCCCCGGGGCTCTTTCCACAGGCCCTCGCCACGGGCCTCCCACAATTCGGCGGGATTGCCGTCCTGCAGCGCTTCGCGGTACTTGGCTATTCCCTCAGCGGCCGAGCTCTGCGCCAGTGCGGTCGGTGCCGCGACGAGAGCAACGGCGATGGCAAGCGCCGCCGCACGTCGTCCGGCCCCCAGTCCGCGATCAATGTGCATCACGCTATCGTGGCCTCATCGGTGCGTTTGTCGCCGCGATTGTCGGCCCAGGCTATCGTTACCTTGTCGCCTTTCGCCCCGCCCTTGAACTTGAACGAGACGAAAGGGTTCTTCGATACCGCGGGGCCCCATTGCGCGGCGAGGACGGTCTTGCCGCCGTGCGTGACGGTAACAGTCTGGATGAACCAGGCGGGTATGACGACGCCCTGCGCATCCTTGCGCTGACCGGTCTCCATCTCGTGGCTCATAAGCACCTTGACCTCGGTCGTGTCGCCGACGAGGCTGGCGCGGATTTTCATCGGATCTGCCATCTCAACCTCCGCAGCCGCCGAGCGTGACCTTGACGTCCTTGGCCGCGACGAAGTACTTGCCGTCGGCCTTGACCAGCGCATAGATGTTCGAGCTCTGCCCCATTTTCACGCGAGTGGAAAGCGAAGGCTCGGTGCCCGGCGGAATGTCGAATACCGCCGCCAGCATGTTCGGGTTTTTTTCGATCAGTACGGCGATCGACTCGGTGTTCGGGATGTTGCTGATGATCCCGACGGGGACGACCGCGCCGTTTTCAGCGATGTCAGGCGTCTGGAAGAAGACGATGTCCTTGCTCTGCACGGGCTCGCCGCCGCCCAGCGCCTTCATCGTGTCGGCCATGCTCTTGGTGTCGAACGCCGCCTTGTTCCACGACTGCGCCGCCGCATCGCCCGGCCTGAGCCAACCCGCGGCGGCGACAAGCGTGAGCAAGGTGACGCCGCCGCCCGACTTCAACACCTGCCTGCGCTTGCGATCCATCCCTTCCCTCCGGTAAGCTCGCCCTTCGATGCGCGATTTTAATCCGCGGCGCAGTTTCCTGCCGTACTTGTTTACGCAATCGCCGGGGGAGAATCTGCCGAACGACAACCGCGCTGGCGCATACCCTTCCGCAGCGTCGTCGCGCTTTGGCGTTGCTACCGCAATCGAGATGGGACGGCAGCCCTGCGCTGCTAGTGGATCGTCGCCGACGTCAGGAAACGCAGCAACACGCCCGACTTCAGGCGATAGGTTCCCTCACCAACGTAGTCGGCCCCGTCGAGCTCGCCGCAGGTGAACTCGAGCTCGGTGCTGCCCAATCTCAGTTCCATCACGACATCGTCGGCGACGGTCGACTCGTCCGGGACGCGAAGGTACTCGGTCACGAACACGACCCCGTTGAGCTGCACGAAATCGGCTCCGTGCATCGCTTCGGTCAGTGTCATATCGGATGACCTCATCGGTTGTTCTCAGCCCCCATGCTCCGGGCCCCTTTTTTCGGGGCATCACGATATAAGATGCGGGCGCGCCGGGGAGGTTCAAGCAATCCGACGAACGAACGAGTCAGGCGACGATCTGGACCAGCTCCCGAATGAAGTTGGGCAGCGCCATCGTGGCCCGGTGGACATCCCCATTGTAATACTGCAAATCGCGTATGCCGCGCTGCGAAATGCGGCGGTCGGCCTCGAGCGGAGTCAGGTAAGAGGGATTCAGCGTCGCCGAGACACACGCCATCATCCACAGCCCGCCGTAGAGCGGAATAGGCACCAGATACGGCACGACAATGGCGAAAGCGGCCCGCAGCTCAGCCATGCCCGCCCGGATGCGCTCCGGATGCGAGACCGGCGAAGCCAGATGCAGGCTCATCGCGCCGGACGGATTCAGACGTGCCGCGCACGCGCGATAGAAGTCGGCGTCGTATAACGGCGCCGAAGGCCCGCCTGGATCTGTCAGATCGAGGACGATGAGGTCGTAGGTCTCGGTGGAAGCGCGAACAAAAGCCAGCCCGTCTTCGACCCGGATCGCAAGCCGCGGATCGGACAGTGCGCCGCGGTGCACCTTGCCCAGGTACTTGCGCGCGATGTCGACCACGGCAAGATCGATCTCGACCAGCGTCACCGACCTGATCGTCGAGTACTTGAGCAGCTCCTCGGCGGAGCCACCGTCGCCGCCGCCGATGATCAAGGCGGTCGTCGGCGCCGGATGTGCGATCGCCGCCACGTGGACGAGATTCTCGTGGTAATAGAACTCGTCCTTTTCCGACGTCATGAAGTGGCCGTCGAGCCGGAACAGCGTGCCGAAGGCCGCGGTGTCGTGAACCTCGACCGCCTGGAACGGCGACTGAAAGCGCTCGAACTCGCGGGTCGAGCGGACGAAAAAGCCCGTATCGTCGGTCAGGTACTCGGTCAGTAAGCCGGGCTGCAGGTCCGCGTGCTTCTCTTCAGGCATCGCCCCCGCCGCGATGTATGGCCTGGAACTTCATTCGCTGCGGTCGCATCGCGTCCTGCATCGCGCGAAACAATCGTTCGGCCTTGGCCGTGTTGTCGGTCGTGTAGTTGCAGACGTAGACGTCGATCGTAACGAAGCCGTGTTCGGGCCAGGTGTGGATCGCCAGGTGCGATTCGGCCAGAAGCACGGTCCCGGTCACGCCCTGCGGCTCGAACTGGTGGAAACTGTCGCCGACAACCGTCATCGAGGAGGCTTGCGCGAGGCGCACGCACAGCGCACGCAGCGAGGCGGAGTGCGTCATTTCGGGCGTATCAGCCGCGCAGTCGTACCATTCTCCGAGCAGGTGAATGCCTTCCATCGTATTTCTCCAGGCGCCGCTTCGCTAAAAAACGGTTGCGAAGACGCTAAACTTTCTATTATTGCCCAAAACCAGCGCTTAGGCGATAATTTTACCGCTTTGCCGCAACGTTCCACACCCGGTGCGTTTGCCGGCTGGCGCTCCGATCCCGCTCCCAAGGCAATGACCGCATCGCTTTCCGTGCCGCCTCCGGCTTCCGCGCCGCGCAAGCCGCCCCCCGACACGCGTCTGCTCGCCAACGCGATTCGTACACTGGCGATGGACGCCGTGCAAGCCGCCAACTCCGGCCATCCCGGGATGCCGATGGGCATGGCGGAGATCGCCGTCGCGCTATGGAATCGCCACCTTCGCCATAATCCTGCCAATCCGCACTGGCCCGATCGTGACCGCTTCGTGCTGTCCAACGGCCACGGCTCGATGCTGCAATACGCGCTGCTGCATCTGACCGGGTACGCGCTTCCACTCGACGAGCTTAGGCATTTCCGCCAGCTGGGCTCGGCCACGCCCGGCCACCCCGAGCTGGGCGTCACCCCCGGCGTCGAAACGACGACCGGACCGCTCGGCCAGGGCCTTGCCAACGCGGTGGGCATGGCGCTTGCCGAAAGGCTTCTCGCGGTCGAGTTCAACCGTCCCGGCCACGCGATCGTCGACCACCGGACCTATGTATTCGCCGGCGACGGCTGCCTGATGGAGGGCATCTCGCACGAAGCCTGCTCGCTGGCCGGCACGCTGGGCCTGGCCAAGCTCTGCTGCTTTTACGACGACAACGGCATCTCGATCGATGGCAGGGTCGCCGGGTGGTTTACCGACGACACCCCGGCACGCTTCGCCGCGTACGGCTGGCATGTCGTTCCCGACGTCGACGGCCACGACGTCGACGCCGTCGATGCGGCGATACGCTCCGCTCACGCAACGACCGACCGCCCGACGCTGATCTGCTGCAAGACGATCATCGGCCGCGGCTCGCCGAATCGAGCCGGAACCGAACTCGCGCACGGGCAGGCGCTGGGTGAAAAGGAAGTCGCGCTGACGCGGGAGGCGATCGGCTGGAGCTATCCGCCATTCGAGATCCCGCAGGCCGCCTACGACGGCTGGAACGCACGCGAGTGCGGCGAATTGCTCGAAGCGGACTGGAACACGCGCTTTGCCGCCTACGAGTCGGCGCATCCTGCGTTGGCGGCCGAATTCCGGCGCCGAATCTCCGGTGACCTCCCGCCGGATTTCGCCGCGCACGCCGCCGCGTTCGCGGCGCGTCAAAACGACAAGGCCGAATCGATCGCGACGCGCAAGGCGTCGCAGCAGGCGATCGAGGCCTTCGCGCCGCTGTTGCCGGAAATGATCGGCGGCGCGGCCGACTTGACCGGCTCCGTGTTCACCAACTGGTCGGGCAGCAAGCCAGTGAGCGCGCACGCTGCCGGCAACTACATCAATTTCGGCGTGCGCGAATTTGCGATGACCGCGATCGCCAGCGGGCTCACCTTGCACGGCGGATTCATCCCCTACGTCGGCACTTTCCTCACTTTCTCCGACTATGCGCGAAACGCTGTTCGTATGGCCGCGCTGATGCGGATCCGCACGATCCTGGTCTACACGCACGACTCGATCGGGCTGGGCGAGGACGGGCCGACGCACCAGTCGATCGAGCACGCGGCCGCGCTGCGGCTGATCCCCCAGCTCGACGTCTGGCGGCCCTGCGATACCGTCGAGACGGCGGTGGCGTGGACGGCGGTGCTCGAGCACCGGCACGGCGCAAGCTGCCTGCTGCTGACACGGCAAAACGTCGCGTTCAATCCGCGCCGCGCCGACCAGATCGCCGCTATCCGTCGCGGCGCCTACGTCCTCGTCGACGCGGCCGGCGCGCGCGCGACGATCATCGCCACCGGCTCCGAAGTTGCCCTCGCCGTCGGCGCGCAAAAAGCGCTGGCCGAGGTCGGCGTACCGGTGCGGGTCGTCTCGATGCCGTGCTGCAGCGTGTTCGATCGCCAGGATGCCGCCTATCGCGAAGCCGTGCTGCCGCGCGGCATGCCGCGTGTCGCCGTCGAGGCCGGTGTCACCGATTACTGGCGCAAATACGTCGGCGCCGTCGACGACCCCGCCGCCGCCGTCGTCGGCATCGACCGGTTCGGCGAATCGGCGCCGGGGCCGGTCCTGTTCAAGCATTTCGGCTTTACCGTCGATCATGTGGTCGCTGCAGTCCGCCGCGTCCTTGACTGAGGCGCCCGGCATCGTCATTCGTCGCGCTACACCGCGCGACGCGGAGGCGATCGCGCGCGTGCGCATCGACGCTTGGCGAACGACCTATCGCGGTTTGATTCCCGCTGTATACCTGGACGGCATGCAGGTCGATGCCAGCACGGCGTTGTGGGACAAGATACTGACCGCGGGACCGAGCCCGGCCAGCGTCTTTGTCGCGACCCACGCCGACGAGGTCGTGGGCTTCGCCGCTGGCAGCATGCTCGCCGAGCCCAAATTCGGACTCAACGCCGAGCTGACCGCCGTGTATCTGCGCCGCGAATTTCAACGCGTCGGACTCGGACGGCGCCTGATTGCGGCCGTCATCGATGCGCAGCGCGCACACGGCGCCACCGGCATGATCGTCTGGACGATCGCCGGCAACAAGCCGGCGCGGGCGTTCTACGAAGCGCTGGGTGCGGAGCTTTTGGTCGAGCAAACGTTCCAATGGGACGGGATGGATTTGCTGGAAGCCGGCTACGGCTGGCGCGATCTGGACGCGCTGGCGGCGGCCTGCCGCGCCGGACAGGTGTTGCCCGAAACCGAATCGACAAGAGAAGACAGGAGAGCAGGATGATGATCAAGGTTGCCATCAACGGCTACGGACGCATCGGCCGCAACATTCTTCGCGCGCACTATGAGACCGGACGCAAGCATCCGCTGGTCATCGTCGCGATCAACGATCTGGGAAGCCCCGAGACCAACGCCCATCTGACCCGGCACGACACCGTGCACGGCAAGTTTCCGGGCAAGGTCGAAGTCGACGGCGACGCGATGGTCGTCAACGGCGACCGCATCAAGGTTTTCGCACAGCGCAACCCGGCCGAGCTGCCATGGAACGCGCTGGGAGTCGACGTCGTCCTCGAATGCACGGGGCTTTTCACGACCAAGGAAAAAGCCTCGGCGCACGTCAAGGGCGGCGCGAAAAAAGTGATCATCTCGGCACCGGGCGGCAAGGATGTCGACGCGACGATCGTGTACGGCGTCAATCATGAGACACTCAAAGCATCACACACGGTGATCTCGAATGCTTCGTGCACGACCAATTGCCTCGCTCCGCTGGTCAAGCCGCTGCACGATCAGATCGGCGTCGTCAACGGCCTGATGACCACCGTGCATTCGTACACCAACGATCAGGTGCTGACCGACGTCTACCACGAGGACCTGCGCCGGGCCCGCTCGGCCACGATGAGCATGATCCCGACCAAGACCGGCGCCGCTGCCGCCGTCGGGCTGGTGCTGCCGGAGCTCAACGGCAAGCTCGATGGTTACGCGATCCGGGTGCCGACGATCAACGTCTCGATCGTCGACCTGTCGTTCATCGCCGCGCGCGATACGACGGTCGAGGAGGTCAATGCCGTGATGAAGGCCGCATCCGAGTCAGGACCGCTGGCCGGATTGCTCGGCTACAACACCGCGCCGCTGGTGTCGGTCGACTTCAACCACGACCCGCGCTCGTCGATTTTCGATGCGACGCTGACCAAGGTCTCCGGTCGCCTGGTCAAGGTCTCGTCCTGGTACGACAACGAATGGGGCTTCAGCAACCGGATGCTCGACGCGACAGTTGCATTCATGACCGCTAAATAACATCCCCACCGGCTTTCACGATCGCGACGGCGACTGATGAGGGCGCACATCCAACGACATGACTGACACATTCCTGCGCCTGGCCGACATCGACGTCGCCGGCAAGCGCGTCTTCATACGCGCCGACCTCAACGTCCCGCTCGACGGGCACGGCGCGATCAGCGACGACACGCGCATCCGCGCCTCGGTGCCGGCAATTCGCGATGCGCTCTCGCGCGGCGGCGCGACGATGGTCACCTCGCACTTGGGCCGACCGACCGAGGGACGGTTCACCGCGGCCGATTCGCTCGCGCCGATTGCGCACCGGCTGGCCGAACTTCTCGGCAGGCCGGTGCCGTTGATCGCCGACTGGGTCGACGGCGGCGCCTGGCACCAGGCGCTCAAGCCGGGCGAGCTGGTGCTGCTCGAGAACTGCCGTTTCAACGTCGGCGAAAAGAAGGACGACGAGGCGCTCGCCCGCAAGATGGCGAGCCTTTGCGATGTCTATGTCAACGACGCCTTCGGCACCGCGCATCGCGCTGAGGCGACGACGCACGGCATCGCCAGGTTCGCGCCGATCGCCTGCGCCGGCCCGCTGCTGGCTGCCGAAATCGACACGCTGGGGCGCGTACTCGCGCATCCCGCGCGGCCGCTGGTCGCGATCGTCGCCGGATCCAAGGTATCGACCAAGCTGACAATATTGAAGTCGCTGGCGGCGCGGGTCGACCGCTTGATCGTCGGTGGCGGCATCGCCAACACGTTCATCCTTGCGGTCGGCGGCAAAATCGGCAAGTCGCTGGCGGAAGCCGATCTCGTCGGCGAGGCCAAGGCAATACTCGACGCCTTTCCGGGCAAGGTTCCGATCCCGGTCGATGCCGTCGTTGCCAAGGAGTTTTCGGCGACTGCGGCGCCCACCTTGAAAGCCATCGCCGACATCGCCGACGATGACATGATCCTCGATATCGGGCCGCAGACGGTGCTGGAGCTGAAAGCGATCATCGCCAAGGCGGGCACTATCGTCTGGAACGGACCGGTCGGCGTATTCGAGTTCGATGCGTTCGGCGAAGGTACGCGCGAGATCGCACACGCGATCGCCGATTCGAAGGCATTCTCGATCGCCGGCGGAGGCGACACGCTGGCCGCGATCGCGAAGTACGGCGTCGCCGACCGCATCGGCTACATCTCGACCGGCGGCGGCGCGTTTCTCGAATTTCTCGAAGGCAAGACGCTGCCCGCGGTGGCGATCCTCGAGCAGCGCGCCGCGCAGTGACCCGCATCGACTTGGCCGAGCCCCTTTCCCAAGCGAGACTCCTGATGCAGCGCTCGACCAAAATTGTGGCCACGCTCGGTCCGGCCAGCAGCTCCGCAGACGTGCTGACGCGGATGCTCGCTGCCGGCGTCGATGTCATGCGCCTGAATTTTTCGCATGGCACCGCCGCCGACCACGAGGAACGCGCGCGCATGGTGCGCGAGGCGGCGCGATCGCTGGGCCGGGAAGTCGCAATCATGGCCGATTTGCAGGGCCCGAAGATCCGCATCGGCAAATTCGCCGGCGGCAAGATCGTGCTCAAGCCGGGCCACCACTTCACGCTGGACGCGGCGCGGGAGCTGGGTGACGAGGAAGGCGTCGGGCTCGACTACAAGGAGCTCCCCAACGACGTCGCGCCCGGCGTCATTCTGCTGCTCAACGACGGGCTGATTCGCCTCCGCGTCGAGTCGGTTCGCGGCAGCGCGATCGTTACGCGCGTCGAGCTGGGCGGTACCCTGTCGAACAACAAGGGTATCAACCGCCTGGGCGGAGGCTTGACGGCGTCCGCGCTGACCGCGAAGGACATGGACGACATGAAAACCGTCGTCGCCATCGACGCCGAGTACCTGGCCGTGTCGTTTCCGAAGAACAAGGAAGACATGTACATGGCGCGGCAGCTGCTGCGCGCCGCTGGAGGCAGGGCGTTCCTGATCGCCAAGATCGAACGAGCCGAGGCGATCGGCGCGCTCGAGGAAATCATCGATGCGTCCGACGGCATCATGGTCGCCCGCGGCGATCTGGCCGTCGAAGTGGGCAACGCGACGGTGCCCGGCCTGCAGAAGCGGATGATCAAGCTCGCGCGCGAGCGCAACAAGCTGACGATCACCGCGACGCAGATGATGGAGTCGATGATCGAGAATCCGGTGCCGACGCGCGCCGAAGTGTCCGACGTCGCCAACGCGGTGCTCGACGGAACCGATGCGGTGATGCTTTCGGCCGAGACCGCGGCCGGACGGTTCCCGGTCGAGACGATCGAATCGATGAGCCAGATCTGCGCCGAGGCGGAGAAAACGGAGTCCGGCGAGCTCGATCGCGACTTTCTGGATCGCACGTTCACGCGCATCGACCAGTCGATCGCAATGGCTGCCCTGTTCATCGCCTACCATCTCAAAGTCAAGGCCATCGCGTCACTGACGCAATCCGGCTCGACTGCGTTGTGGATGTCGAGGCACAACTGCGGCTGCCCGATCTTCGCGCTGACGCCGGAAGTGTCCTCGCAGCGCCGGATGGCGTTGTACCGCAACGTCCAGCCGCTGTATCTTGAGCAGGGCGAGGATCACGACGCGGTGCTGCGCGCCGCGGAGGATCTTCTGGTCGCTCGCGGACTGGTCCAGCGCGGCGATCTGATCGTGCTGACGATCGGCGAGCCGATGGGCAAATCGGGCGGCACCAACGCGATCAAGATCATCCGGGTCGGCGAGCATCGCTGACGCGGCGCGCGGTCCGGCTCGGCTCCTGCCCGTCCCCGGTTGACCGCGATGGGGTGCGTGTACCGTTTGCTGACGCGCTGGACGGCGCGGGCTCCGGCACGACGGAATCCGCGGTAAAATAATCGGTCCGAAAAGACAGTTACTTCAGGAGTCCACCATGCCCCTCGTCTCTATGCGACAGCTGCTCGACCACGCTGCCGAGCACGATTACGGCCTGCCTGCGTTCAATGTCAACAATCTGGAGCAGGTGCAGGCAATCATGTCCGCCGCGGCCGAAACCGACAGCCCGGTGATCATGCAGGCGTCTGCCGGCGCGCGCAAATATGCGGGCGAGATTTTTCTGCGTCACCTGATCGAAGCCGCCGTCGAGAGCTATCCGAACATCCCTGTTGTCATGCACCAGGACCACGGCCAGTCGCCGGCGGTGTGCGAATCGGCGATGCGGCTCGGCTTTTCCAGCGTGATGATGGACGGCTCGCTCAAGGAAGACGGCAAGTCGATCGCCGACTACGACTACAACCTTAACGTCACGCGCAAGGTCGTCGAGGAAGCCCATGCGCTGGGCGTCACCGTCGAAGGCGAGCTCGGATGCCTGGGGTCGCTCGAAACGATGAAGGGCGACAAGGAGGACGGCCACGGCGCCGAAGGCACGATGACGCGCGAAATGCTGCTTACCGATCCCAACCAGGCGGCGGATTTCGTCAAGTCAACGCAGCTCGACGCGCTGGCGATCGCGATCGGCACCAGCCATGGCGCATACAAGTTTTCGCGCAAGCCCACTGGCGACATCCTGGCGATCGATCGCATCAAGGAAATCCACGCCCGCATTCCGAACACGCACCTGGTGATGCACGGCTCGTCGTCGGTGCCCCAGGAACTATTGCAGCTGATCCGCGAAAACGGCGGACAGATGAAGGAGACTTACGGCGTTCCGGTCGAGGAGATCCAGGAAGGCATCCGGCATGGCGTACGCAAGGTCAACATCGACACCGACATCCGGCTGGCGATGACCGGCGCGGTCCGCAAGTTCCTCCACGAGAACCCGTCGAAGTTCGACCCTCGCGAGTACCTGAAGCCGGCGATGCTGGCCGCGAAGGCGATCTGCGTCGCGCGCTACCAGCAGTTCGGCTGCGCCGGCAAAGCTTCGCTTATCAGGCCGGTGCCGCTGCAGAAGATGGCTGCCCGCTATAAGAGCGGCGAGCTGCGCCAGATCGTGAATTAGCGGCGCGAGCGACCCGGCGAGGGGCCCCATGCGGAGCATGGGGATCGACGGGGAATTGCGAGTCGACGTTTGAGGCCGAGGCGCGAGCCACTGGCCGAGGGCCCGCGTAGCGGGATCGGCCGGCGCTTACCAAGTCGCGATCATCGCGACAACGGCGGCCGCCATCGTGCCGGTCGCCAACCACCCCAGTGCTTTCAGCGGCCGGGTCACGGTGAACGCGCCCATGACTTTGGGATCGTCGGCCAGCAGCATCATCACGACCATGATCGGCACGGCGATGACGCCGTTGACCACCGCCGCCCAGAACAGCGCTCGGATCGGATCGATCGGCGAAAAGTCCAGCGCGACGCCGCCCAGCGTTGCCAGCGCGATGATCGTGTAGAACTCGCGCGCCTCGAGCAGTTTCAGATCGAGGCCGCGCTTCCATTCGAACGTCTCGGCGACCGCGTAGGCGGCCGATCCGGCGAGCACCGGGACGGCGATCATTCCCGTGCCGATGATACCCAGCGAGAATAGCGCAAAGCTCAGGTCGCCGGCGAGCGGCCGCAATGCGCTGGCGGCCTGCGCGGAGGTCTGGATGTCGGTGATGCCCGCAACATTCAGGGTCGCGGCCGTGCCGAGGATGATGCAGAACGCCACGATGTTGGAGAATGCCATCCCGAGGTAGGTATCGATCTTGATGCGGTGCAGATGCTCGGCGGCGCCCTCGGGCGCGTGCGCCAGTGCACCGGCAGCCGGATCGGCGTTGAGCTCCTCGACCTCCTGGGAGGCCTGCCAGAAGAACAGATACGGACTGATCGTCGTGCCGAAGACGGCGACGATCACCGTCAGGTATTGCGCCGTCAGCGCGAAATGAGGCCGCACCGCGTGCTCGGCCACGTCGCGCCAGGGGATGTGTATCGTCAGCACCAGGACGACGTACGAAAGCAGCGCCAGCGTCAGCCACTTCAGATACCGGACATAGCGCTGGTAGGAAAGGAAGACCTGCAGCAGCAGGCAAGCAATGCTGATGACGACTGCGTGCGCGTGCGGCGGCCCCCCGACGACCAGCTGCAGCGCCTCGCCCATCGCGGCGATGTCGGCGGCGATGTTGATCGTGTTGGCGACCATCAGCAGGCTCACGATGCTGTAGAGCACCCATGCCGGGAACTCGCCCTTGATGTTGGCGGCGAGGCCACGCCCGGTCAGGCAGCCCAGGCGCGCGCTGATCATCTGGATGCTCGTCATCAGCGGATAGGTCAGCAGCATTGTCCACAGCATGTTGAAGCCGAACTGCGCGCCCGCCTGCGAATAGGTCGCGATGCCGCTGGGATCGTCGTCCGCGGCGCCGGTGATGAGGCCAGGGCCGAG
>PLYT01000067.1 GCA_003153475.1 Betaproteobacteria bacterium
CGGCCACTTCGACAACGAAATCGACGTCGCGGGCCTCAAGCAATATACGTGGGACAACATCAAGCCGCAGGTCGACCACGTCATCTTTCCCGACGGCAAGCGCATCATCCTGCTCGCGGAAGGGAGGCTGGTGAACCTGGGTTGCGGGACCGGGCATCCGAGCTACGTGATGTCGAGCTCGTTTGCCAATCAGGTGATGGCGCAGATCGAATTGTGGACCGACGCCAGGAGCAGGGGCGGCAAATATCCCGTCGGCGTTTATGTGCTCCCCAAGCATCTGGACGAAAAAGTGGCGCGGCTGCAGCTCAAGAAGTTGGGTGCGATGCTGACTGAGTTGTCGGACAAGCAGGCGCGGTATATCGGCGTCGATGTCCAAGGGCCCTACAAACCGGAGATTTATCGATATTGAGCACGTCGCCACGGGCGGCATCGACCGTCGCGCTCTCACGCAACGGTCATGCCGTGCCGGCGTGTTGGACCGTAAGCTTCGCTCGCGGTCAACACGCCGGGCATCGCGTCCGATAAATCGACTTCCTCGGAGAACCAAACATGCGGCTACTGCTCGTCTGGCTGATTAATGCTGCCGCGCTCTTCGCGCTGCCATACCTGATGTCGTCGATCAAGGTCGACTCCATTGTCTCGGCGCTGATCGCAGCGCTGGTGCTGGGTCTGGTCAACACCTTCATCCGCCCGGTGCTCGTGCTGCTGACGTTGCCGGCGACGCTGCTGACGCTGGGCCTGTTCATTTTCGTCATCAACGGCCTGCTGTTCTGGTTCGTCGGCTCCTTTATCGAAGGTTTCCACGTCGCGGGCTTCTGGTCGGCGGTCGCTGGCGCGATCCTGTACAGCATCATCTCCTGGGCGCTGTCGGCGATGCTGCTGCCGAAAAAAGCGTAGCGGACGCCGCGTGATGAGCGGAGGCAGCGACCGCATTTTCAGCTTCGAATTCTTTCCGCCGGCGACGCCGGAAGGCGCGGCGAAGCTTTCCGCGACGCGAGCGCAGCTCGCGCAGCTCGGACCGAAATTCTTTTCGGTGACCTACGGAGCCGGCGGCTCGACGCGCGACCGGACGCTGGCGGCCGTGCTCGACATCCAGGCGAGCGGCCAGCGCGCCGCGCCGCACGTTTCATGCATCGGGTCGACCCGCGACACGGTCCGCGCGACGCTCGCCACCTATCGCGAGCACGGCATCGGACATCTGGTCGCGCTGCGCGGCGATCTTCCGTCCGGCAGCGCCGACGTCGGCGAATTTCGTTACGCGAACGAGCTGGTCGCATTCATCCGCGAGACGACCGGCGACTGGTTCCACATCGACGTCGCCTGCTATCCGGAGTACCACCCGCAGGCCAGGAGCCCGCGCGACGACATGGTGAACTTCAAGCGCAAGCTCGATGCAGGCGCCAACTCGGCGATCACCCAGTATTTTTTCAACGCCGACAGCTACTATCATTTTGTCGACGAGGCCGCAGCGCTCGGCATCGACGTCCCGATCGTGCCGGGCGTGATGCCGATCGCGAGCTTCACCAAGCTGGCGCGTTTTTCGGATGCCTGCGGCGCGGAGATCCCGCGCTGGATCCGCAACAAGCTCGAAAGCTTCGGCGACGACAGCGCGGCGATTCGCGCCTTCGGCCTCGACGTCGTCACCGACCTGTGCGACGGCCTGCTCTCGCACGGCGCGCCCGGCCTGCATTTCTACACGCTGAACCAGGCGAGCCTGACGACGATCATCTGGCAGCGGCTCGGCCTGTAGGCCGGGCCGAGTTCGCGCTACGCACGACCGGGATGAAACGATACGAGCTCGGTCGTCGTCCGTTCGGTGTAGACCGCCGTCGAATCGTTGTCGCCGTGCTCGAAATACTCGGCGTCGTGGTCTTCACGAACGACGCCCCTGACTTCGGGCGCGTACCAGACCTGATCGCGGCGGATCGTTCGCGTGCGCCAGGGCTGCGCGTCGTCGAGCTGCACTACGCGGTAGATCTGCACGGCGTCGAAGCTGCCGGCAGGCACGGCCACCGGCGCGCGGCCCTGCACGTCGCCGTAGATCAGGATCTCGTCGCGAAGTTCGATGTCGGAGCGGAACGTCGGCACGGTCTGGCGCCAGACCTTGCCTTGCTCGAGCGGAAACTCGAACAGCTTGGCGGCGGGCGCGAAGCGCCGAAGCGTGGGCCCACCCAGCATTCCGGCGTGCAAGCCCCCGGCTGCATCGAGCTCATCGGTCCATTCGGAGCGCCGGCCATCGTCGAGCTGCACGACGTGCAACGTCGCGACGCCGCCGGCCAGCGCCACGACTTCGGCATCGATTTGCGAGATGGCGCCGCGCCGCATGTGGTCGACGACCCGGTACTGCCACCGATCGCCGACCGCGAATCGCGGCGAGGCGACCGGCGGCCCGACGGGCGCCGTCGCGCAGGCCGCGACCAGCGCCAACGCAGTGAGCAGGACAAGAACCCGGGAAGACAGGCGCATCGGCATCTCCTGTGCGCCGCCCCGGCGCTGAAGAGGACGCGTTGACGGCCGGCGCGATTCAGCCGGCGCGCACGCTTGCGTTCAGCCCGAACACGCCGACGACGATGAGCACAACGCATACGATCTTCAACGTCGTCAATGGTTCCTCGAACCAACCCGCAACGACTCTGAACAGGCGCTAGCCGGCGTCGGTCAGTGCGCCTCGGCTCGCCGTCGACACGAGTTTCATGTACTTGGCCAGCACGCCGCGCGTATAGCGCGGCGGCGGCGGCGACCACCTGGCGCGGCGCGCGGCAATCTCCGCCTCGTCGACGTTGAGCTGGATCAGTCGCCGGTGCGCATCGATCGTGATCGAGTCGCCCTCCTCGACCAGCGCGATCGTGCCGCCGACATACGCTTCGGGAGCGACGTGGCCGACGACCATGCCCCAGGTGCCTCCGGAAAAGCGGCCGTCGGTGATCAGTCCGACGCTCTCGCCCAGGCCTTGCCCGATCAGCGCCGATGTCGGCGCCAGCATTTCCTGCATGCCAGGGCCGCCTTTCGGGCCTTCGTAGCGGATCACCATCACGTCGCCCGCCTTGATGTTTTTCGCGATGATCGCGTCCAGCGCTGCGGGCTCCGAATCGAAAACCCGCGCGGGTCCGGTGATCGCCGGGCTTTTCAAGCCGGTGATCTTGGCCACGCAGCCCTCGGGCGCCAGATTGCCCTTGAGGATCGCCAGATGGCCCTGCGCGTACATCGGCCGGTCCCACGGGCGAATGACTTCCTGATCGGGACGCGGCGCGTCGGCGACGCCGGCGAGCTCCTCGCCGATCGTTTTTCCGGTGATCGTCACGCAGTCGCCGTGCAGAAGGCCGTGAGCGAGCAGCATCTTGAGCACCTGCGGCACGCCGCCTGCCGCATGGAAATCGGTGGCGACAAAGCGTCCGGAAGGTTTGAGCTCGCAAAGCACGGGCACGCGCTGGCGGACGCGCTCGAAGTCGTCGATTGTCCACTCGACTTCCGCCGCCGCGGCGATCGCAAGATAGTGCAGCACCGCGTTGGTCGAGCCGCCGGTCGCCATCACCAGCGCCACCGCGTTTTCGATCGAGCGTCGCGTGATGATGTCGCGCGGCTTCAAATCCTGCTCGATGGCACGAGCCAGCGCGCTTGCCGACGCCGCAGCGCTGTCGGCCTTTTCCGGATCCGGCGACGCCATTTGCGAGCTGCCCAGAAGGCTCATCCCCAGCGCTTCGAACGACGAGGACATCGTGTTGGCCGTGTATTGCCCGCCACAGGCGCCGACGGTCGGGCAGGCGTTTTTCTCGATGCCGTCTAGGTCCTCCTTCGACATCTTGCCGGCGGTGTACGCGCCGACCGCCTCGAACGGACTCACGATGGTCAGCTTCTCGCCCTTCCAGAAACCGGGCTTGATCGTACCGGCATAGACGAATATGCCCGGCACGTTCATCCGCGCCATCGCCATCATCGAGCCGGGCATGTTCTTGTCGCAGCCGCCGACGCAGAGGACGCCGTCCATGCACTGTCCCATCACCGCGACCTCGATCGCGTCGGCGATGACCTCGCGCGACACCAGCGAGTATTTCATCCCCTCGGTGCCCATGCCGATGCCATCGGTCACCGTCGGAAAACCGAAGACCTGCGGCTTGGCGCCCGCGCTGGTCAGCGCCGCCATCGCGCGGTCGACCAGCGGCTGGATGCCGGCGTTGCATGGGTTCATCGTGCTATGGCCGTTGGCCACACCTACGATCGGCTTGTCGAAGTCGCCATCGCCAAAGCCGACGGCGCGCAGCATCGCGCGGTTCGGCGAGCGGGCAACGCCCTGGGTGATGATTCTGCTGCGTCGGTTGTTGGGCATGGCGTGTCGAAGCTCGTGAATGGGTGGTCGATGATACGGCGTCACCGTCGCTTCAGGCGAGCGCCGTGCACGAGGTTTTAGCGCCTGGGCACGACGAACGCGGCGCGGCGGGCCAGCAGGATCCCGGACAGTATCAGCGCGATGCCCAGGAGGTGCTGCCAGCCGGGACGCTCATCGAGAAAGGCGATTGCGAGGAGGCTGCCGAACAGCGGTACCAGATGAATGAACAGGCTGGCATGGACGGGGCCGATCCGGTCGATGGCGTTGTTGTAGCAAAGCGTTGCAGCGAGACTGGAAAAAAGCGCGAAGTAGCCGATTGCCGTCAGCGCTTGCCACGACAGGTCGGGCGCCGCCGATAAGGCGCGATCGAGAAAGAAAAACGGTGTCGCAATCAACGTGCCGACCACGCCGGTGACGAACACGTAGCCGAGCGGCGAGAGCTCACCCGGGCGATAGCGGAGCAGCACTGCGTAGAAGCCCCAGAGGAACAGGGCGATCAGCATGATCAGGTCACCGACGTTCGGCGCCAGCGTGAACAGCGCGCTCGGATGCCCGCGTGCGACGATGAACAGCACGCCGACCAGCGAAATCAGGAAGCCCAGCAATGCCCGCGCCGGTGGCAAGTGCCTGAGCAGGATCCACGACGCGACCATCACCCAGATCGGGATCGTCGAGTTCAGCAGCGTCGTGTTGGTCGCCGTCGTGTAGTGCAGTGACCAATAGGTCAGCGCGTTGTAAAGCCCGGTACTCATTACACTGAGCAGCAGGACGATCCGCCAGGAACGCAGCAGCAGCGCACGCCGGGCGACGACCTCGCGCCAGCAGAACGGCGCCAGCATCGCGATCACGATCACCCAGCGCCAGTACGCCAGGGCTATCGGAGACATCGCGCCGGCGACCGCGCGGCCGATGACCATGTTGCCTGCCCAGAATAGCGAGGTCAGCGCCAGCAGGGTTGCCGGAGAGGTGCGGTCGAGGATCGAAGGGCGCATCGGGTCGAGGTGGCGTGGCAAGCGTTTTATAGCGCGAGCACTCTGATACTGTCCAATACACTTTCTCGCTATTATTCATGCAATAAAGGTATTTATGATCGATCTTCGCCGCCTGCGCTATTTCGTGGCCGTCGCCGAGTTGCTGCATTTCGGACGCGCGGCCGCGCGCCTGCACATGTCGCAGCCGCCGTTATCGCGCCAGATCCAGCAGCTGGAGCGCGAGATCGGCGCGGTGCTCTTTCGCCGCAGCAAGCGCCGCGTCGAGTTGACCGACGCCGGCGCCTACCTGCTCGATGAGGCGCGCCGGATGCTGGCCGACGCCGAGACGCTGGCGGTGCGGACGCGGCGGGTGGAATCGGGCGAAACGGGACGACTGACGCTCGGATTCATCAGCGCCGTCGACTACAGCATCCTGCCGGGACTGCTCAGCGCCTATCGCGCCGCGCACCCGGGCGTCACCCTCGAGTTGCGCGAGCTGACCAGCGACATCCAGTTGCGCGAGCTCCATGAGGGACGCATTGACGCCGGCATGCTGCTCTCGCCGGTCGACGATACCGCGCTGGCGACGTTGCCGCTGCTGCGTGAACGGCTGGTCGCCGCCTTGCCGGAGGACGACGCTCTGGCGCGGTCGCGCACGGCGTTGTCGCTTTCGGCGCTGGCGGGACGTCCGTTCGTCATTTTCCCTCGCTCGGCCGCCGCTGGTCTGTACGACGCGATTATCGAATTCTGCCGGAACGGCGGCTTTGCGCCGCGCATCGCGCAGGAGGCGATTCAGATGCAGACCATCGTGAGTCTCGTGTCGGCAGGACTGGGCGTCGCCCTGGTACCGGCGTCGCTGCGCGACATGCGTCGCCGCGGCGTCGTCTACCGCAGCCTGCGCGAGGATTCGCCGCTGCTGACGGTGCTGCTCGCCTGGCGCGCGGCGAACCGCAGCGCTTGTCTCGCCCAATTCGTGGCCACGGCGCGCTCGTCAGTCCGCAGGACCGCGGCAGGCCGCCGGGCCGCGGCAGCGTCGGCAATGTCATAATCGTCCGATGCTGGTCCACCCGCAGTTCGATCCGGTCGCCGTCCATTTGGGACCGCTTGCCGTGCGCTGGTACGGCCTGATGTATCTGGTCGGCTTCGTGCTGTTCGTCGTCCTGGGCAAAGTACGCGCGCGGCAAAACCTCCTCACCGGCTGGCATCCGCGCGACGTCGACGACATGCTTTTCTACGGCGTATTCGGCGTGATCCTGGGCGGTCGCCTCGGCTACATCCTGTTCTACAAGCCGATGTACTACCTGGCGCATCCGGCGGAGACGCTCGCGCTCTGGCAGGGGGGAATGAGCTTTCATGGCGGCTTCCTGGGCGTATTGATCGCGCTCCTGGTCTACGCCCGGATCCGCAACAAGCGCTGGCTCGACGTCACCGACTTTGTCGCGCCGTTGATTCCGCTGGGGCTCGCATTCGGGCGGTTGGGCAACTTCATCAACGGCGAGCTCTGGGGACGAGTTACCGCTGCGGGGGCGCCGTGGGCGGTGTTGTTCCCACAGGCGGCAGACGAGGATAAGGCCTGGATGGCCTCACATACGCAGCAAGCGCTCACACCTGGTCTGGCCGACGTGTACGAGCGCACCGGCATGCTGCCGCGCCATCCCTCGCAGCTCTACGAGGTCGGCCTCGAAGGAGTCGCGCTTTTCGTGCTGCTCTGGATTTTCGCCCGGCGCAGGCGGCCGATGGGCGCGGTGTCAGGTCTTTTCCTGATCGGCTACGGCACGTTCCGTCTTATCGTCGAGTTTGCGCGCGAGCCCGACAACTTCCTGGGTCTATTGGCGTTCGGCTTGTCGATGGGACAGTGGCTGTCACTGCCGATGATCGTCGCCGGCATTGCGCTGATGGTCTGGGCTTATGCCCGCGCCCGGCGCGTGGAGCAGACGATCATCGGTTAGACGGGCGCCGCAATGCGCCTGCTAGTCGATGCGCCGGTAGTCGCCGTCCAGGGAATCGCCGAAACCGCCCCCGGCGGCCTGCGCGGCGAGCTGGCGGCCGAGATTGATCGGCAGCAACAGCAGCGCGATAGCCAGCAAGTCGGACAGGATTCCCGGAAGAATGAACAGCATCGCCGCCAGCACCTTGCGCCCGCTATCGACCAACCCGCGCATCAGCGGCTGATCGCCGCGGAGCGCTCCGAGCGTGCGCGCACGGAAGCCCCCGCGCTCGTGGCGCAGCAGCAAAGTTCCGACGGCGGCCGACACCAGAATCCAGATCAAGGCGGGGATCCCCGTCCAGCGCGCGAAGCGCAACGTAACCATCACGTCGATGACCGGGAAAGACAGTAAAATGAACAGTACGACAAAACGCATGGAGACTCCTTGTCGCCGGCCGCGGCTCCGGAGAGCCCCGCACTGGGGCCCGGGGCGTTGATCCTGGTGCTGACCACGCTGCCGGAACGATTCGCGGCGGAAGCATTGGCACGCCAACTGCTTGAAGCGCGGTTGGCGGCCTGCATTCACGTCGGCGCGACGTTGCGCTCACTTTACCACTGGCGCGGAGAAATCGAAACGGCCGAGGAAACGTCACTTACGATCAAAACGCGCGCGACGCTTTATGCGCCGCTGGAGGCCGCGATTCTGGCGCGCCATCCGTACGAACTTCCGGAGATCATCGTTGTCCCGATCAGCCATGGATTGCCCGCTTACCTGCAGTGGATCGCCGCCGAAACCGCAACTGCGGATGACTGAGCGTCTGGCACGACTTCTGGTCTTCGCTGCCGCGCTGACGTTTGCATTGGCCGCCGTCGGCCAAGCTCGGCCGCTGTCGCCGGACAAGGCCTTTCTTTTTTCGGCCAGGGCGGTCGACGCCGAGACAGTCGAAGCACGCTTCACCATCGCCGACGGCTACTACCTGTACCGCGACAAGATCCATTTCGCGCTCGATCCCGCGAGCGGCGCGCTGCTGACGCCGGCCCTTCCGGCCGGCAAGGTCAAGCAGGATGAATTTTTCGGCCGGGTCGAAACCTACCGCGGGAGCGTCACGGTCAACCTCGCCATCCGGAATTTCACCCCGGGCAAGCCGCTGCTGATCCGCGCCGAATCGCAAGGATGTGCCGACATCGGCATCTGCTATCCGCCGACCACGCAGACCGCGACGGTCGCGCTGCCGGCGGGCAGCGTCGCGCCAAGCGCGCCGGAAACGCCCAAAAAGACGTGGTTCAATTTAGTCAGCGAGCGCTGACTTTCCTCCGACATGCCGCCGCGCCTTCGCAACTATTTCGCCTTCGGCGTCGCCGCGGCCCTCGCCTTGGCGGCGGGCATCGGCTTGGCTATGTTCGATCGCACCCCGGCCGATACCACCTCGCTCCTGGCCCTCTCGCTGCCCGACTCAGCGGGCAAGCTTCAATCGATGGCCCAATGGCGCGGCAAGGTGCTGGTCGTCAATTTTTGGGCGACCTGGTGTGCGCCCTGTCGCGAGGAGATGCCGGATTTCGTCCGCGCCCAGCAGGAATATGGTGCCAAAGGGCTGCAAATTGTCGGTATCGCCGCCGATAATGCCGACAAAGTCCAGCAATTCGCCGAAGAGATCAAACTCAACTACCCAGCGCTGATCGGCGGGTATGGCGCGATGGATCTGTCCAAAGAATTGGGTAATAGCCTCGTGGCGCTGCCTTTTACGCTGGTCCTCGACCGGCAGGGCAAGGTTGCCTACACCCATCTCGGCCCCGTGAAGGCCGACAAGTTTCGAGAAGTGATCACGAAACTGCTCTGAGCGCGGCCTGACCCGGCATTCCGTTCCTCCGCACCCCTCGCGGGCGCCTCTGACCGCCTGCGCGATGCGCTGCAGCGCTCGCTTGAGGGTTGTCCAAAACCTGCCAAACACTGGACAACATGAGCCTATCTCCTGCAAACTCGTCGTCAAGAGGCCAAGGGGCGCAACATAATGGCTGGAGGAAGGCGCAAAAGCGCAGCGGGAGCCGGTATCGCCCGCCATGCCGGCGATGACGTCGCGGTGCTGGTGCTGCATGGGCCCAACCTGAATCTGCTGGGCACCCGCGAGCCGGCAGTCTATGGTCACGAGACGCTCCGCACCATCGACGCCCGGCTCGACGCGCAAGCGTCGCGCGGCGGGTGTGCGCCTGCTCACTTTCCAGAGCAATCACGAGGGGGCGCTGGTCGATCGCATCCAGGCCGCCCGCGACCAGAGCGTGCGCTACGCGTTGATCAACCCGGCGGCATTCACCCATACGAGCGTGGCGCTGCGCGATGCTTTGGCCGCCGTGGCGATTCCCTACATTGAGGTCCACTTGTCCGACGTTCACGCTGGCGAACCCTTCCGTCATCACTTGTATTTCTCGGACAAGGCGGTGGGCACGATCGTCGGCCTGGGTCCGTTAGGGTACGAACTGGCACTCCAATTCGCGCTTCGCCAGATCACGACAAGCAAACCGTAAGGGGCGCCGGACGGAACGCGATGGATCTGCGAAAACTCAAGACACTGATCGAGCTGGTCGAAAGCTCAGGCATCGCCGAGCTTGAAATCGCCGAAGGCGAGGAACGGGTCCGGATCACGCGCGCGCTGGCGCCGGCGCATCAGCATGCGCCGCCGCCGATGCACGCCGGGCCGACGCCTGTCGCCCACGCGTCCGCGCCCGTCCCGGCGCCGGAGCCCGAGGGCCATACGATCAAGTCCCCGATGGTCGGGACTTTTTATCGCTCGGCCTCGCCGGGCGCCAAGGCCTTTGTCGAAATCGGTCACACTGTGCAGGTCGGCGATCCGCTTTGCATTATCGAGGCGATGAAGCTGATGAACGAAATCGAGGCCGATCGGGCCGGCGTCGTCAAGGCGATCCTGGCCGAGAACGGGCAGGCCGTGGAATACGGCCAGCCTTTGGTGATCATCGGCTGACATCGACACGCCCGGCGCCCGATTTCGCTCCCGGGCGAATCGTGCGGCCCGCGTCGTGCCTGCCCATTCCCGCCCGTGGCAACCAAATCCGCCGGACAGCTGTTCGACAAGGTGTTGATCGCCAACCGCGGCGAAATCGCCTTGCGCATCCAGCGCGCATGCCGCGAGCTGGCCATCAAGACGGTCGTCGTACACTCGGAAGCCGACGCGGACGCCAAATACGTGCGGCTGGCCGACGAGTCGGTATGCATCGGGCCGCCGCCCTCGGCCCAGAGCTATCTCAATATCCCTGCCATCATCAGCGCGGCCGAGGTCACCGACGCGCAGGCGATTCATCCTGGCTACGGCTTCCTTTCGGAGAACGCCGACTTTGCCGAGAAGGTGGAAAAGAGCGGCTTCGTGTTCATCGGCCCGCGGCCGGACACCATCCGGCTGATGGGCGACAAGGTCAACGCCAAAATCGCCATGGGCAAGTCCGGCATCCCCTGTGTTCCCGGCTCCGAAGGCGCGCTGCCTGACGATCCGAAGGAAATCGTCAAGATTGCCCGCGCGGTCAAGTACCCGGTGATCATCAAGGCCGCCGGCGGCGGAGGCGGACGCGGCATGCGGGTCGTGCACACCGAGGCGGCGCTGCTGCCCGCGGTCAGCCTTACCCGATCGGAGGCGGGTGCGGCGTTCGGTAACCCGACCGTGTATCTGGAAAAGTACCTCGACAAGCCGCGCCACATCGAGATCCAGATGCTGGCCGACGAGCACAAGAACACCGTCTATCTGTTCGAGCGCGATTGCTCGATGCAGCGCCGGCATCAGAAGATCATCGAGGAGGCGCCCGCGCCCGGGATTGCGCTGCGCTTGCTGACGCGCATCGGCGAGCGCTGCGTCGAGGCCTGCCGCAAGATCGGCTATCGCGGCGCAGGCACGTTCGAGTTCCTGTATCAGGACGATGAATTCTTTTTCATCGAAATGAATACGCGCATCCAGGTCGAACACCCGGTAACGGAGATGATCACGGGCATCGACATCGTCCAGCAGCAGATCCGTGTCGCCGCGGGCCAGCGGCTCACGATCCGGCAACGCGACATCGTTCGGCGCGGCCATGCGATCGAATGCCGCATCAACGCCGAGGATCCGGACACGTTCGCGCCTTCGCCGGGCAGGATCACGTCGTATCACGCGCCGGGCGGACCGGGCATACGCGTCGATTCGCACGTCTACCACAACTATTTCGTGCCGCCGAACTACGACTCGATGATAGGCAAGGTGATCGCCTACGGTGACACGCGCGAGCAGGCGATTGCCCGCATGCGCGTCGCACTGTCGGAAATGGTCGTCGAAGGCATCAAGACCAACATTCCGCTCCATCAGGAGTTGCTCCTCGACGATTCGTTCCTGCGCGGCGGTACGACGATTCATTATCTCGAGCAGCGGATGGCGAAGCGCAAGCAGACTGCGTAGCCGATTCGTCGATGCCGTTCGTCGCATTGCGCTTCGATGCGCCGGCCGCAACGGCCGAAGCCTGGTCCGACGCGCTGCTCGCCGCTGGTGCCGCGTCGGTCGACGCCGCCGATGCGAACGCGGGCACCGACCGGGAGACGCCACGCTACGGCGAGCCCGATCATCCCGGCGGCGACATCTGGGCGCTCTGCCGCCTGACGGTTCTCTTCGCGGCGGACGCCGACGTCGAACGCAGCGTCCGGGACGCGGCCGCGGCACTGGGCCTCGCGGCGCCTGGCTACACACTGGAAGCGGTGGCCGAGCAGGATTGGGTGCGCCTCACGCAGGCGCAATTCCGCCCGATGCGAATCACCGACAGGCTGTGGGTCGTGCCCTCGTGGTGCGAGCCGGTCGATCCGCGGGCGATCAATCTCGAGCTCGATCCCGGCCTGGCGTTCGGCACCGGCAGCCATCCGACGACGAGGCTTTGCCTGCGCTGGCTCGCCGCGCACCTTGCGCCGGGCCAGTCGGTGCTCGACTACGGCTGCGGCTCGGGCATTCTCGCCATCGCCGCCGCCAAGCTCGGCGCAGGCAGGGTGACCGGGACCGACGTCGATCCGCAGGCGATCGAAGCGAGTCGCGCCAACGCCGCGCGTAACGGCGTCATCGGTGAGTTCGCGCTTGCCGATGCGCTTGCGCCCGGCCAGGTCGACGTCGTCGTCGCCAACATCCTGGCGAATCCCTTGCGGTTGCTCGCACCGGCGCTCGCCGCGCGCGTCAGGCACGGCGGGGCGATCGTGCTGTCGGGCATACTCGAGGCGCAGGCCGCTTCGGTCCACGGCGCCTATCGCCGATGGTTTAAACTCGACGCATGGGGGACCGAGGACGGATGGGTGGCATTAGCCGGTTGGCGCAGGCCTGATCGTGGCTGAAGAAAAATATACGCGCTGCCCCGGCTGCAAGACCGTTTTCCGGGTGAGCTCGCAGCAGCTCGCGATGCGCGAAGGGCAAGTGCGCTGCGGGCACTGCCGCACGGTGTTCGACGGCGAGCTCGCGCTGGTGTCGCTGGCGCCGCGCCCGCGCCGGCCGGAGGGCGAGCCGCAGCTCTCCGAAGCCGAGCTCGGGCCGCCGACGGTGACCTTGCGCGACGCGCAAGCGCTCGCACCGCTGGACGAGGAAACCGGCGATCGCCACGAGCCCGGCGTTGGCCCCGGCGACGACCTGGACTCCTCCCCGTCGATCGATCCGGAGCTAGCCTACGCCTCGCGCTTTTCTGCGTCGGAAGCCAAGAAGCGCGTGCGCCTGCCGGGCTGGGCCTATGGCCTGCTGATTCCGGTGCTGGTGATCGCCCTCGGCGTGCAGGCGCTGTTCCATTTTCGCGATGCGATCGCGGCCCACTGGCCGCAGACCAAGCCCGCGCTGATCCGTCTTTGCGCGCTCGCCGACTGCCAGCTGAAACCGATGCAGGACATCGGTGGTCTGTCGATCGAGGCCTCCGACCTCCAGGCCGATCCTGCGCACAAGGGGCTGCTGATTCTGTCGGCAACGATACGCAACCGCGCCGCGCATCCGCTGGGCTATCCGTATCTGGAGCTCACGCTGTCCAACGCGCAGGACCAGATCGTCGTTCGTCGCGCGTTTGCACCCGGCGAATACTTGAGCGGTGCCGCCGACCTCGACACCGGCATCGCCGGCAATGCCGAGCTGGCGGTGAAGCTTTTCATCGACGCGAGTACGACCTCGCAGGCCGGATATCAGGTCTACCTGTTCTATCCCTGAACCCAGGGCAGCCCGGCCTTGCGCCAGCCGCCCAGATTCCCGCGGTGCCCCGCGGCATCCTTGTCGCCTTCGAACCCTTGCAGCACGTTGAACGCGCGCGTGTAGCCGGCCGCGGTCGCCGCTCGCGCCGCGCTGTCCGAACGATGACCGCTGCGGCAAAGGAACAGGACCGGTGCATCGGTCGCGACGTCCGCGCGGCGCAGCTCGTCGAGAAATCCGGGATTGCGCGTCCCGTCGGGATAGATGTTCCATTCGATCAGCACGCTGCCGGGCACGCGGCCGACATAATCCCATTCGGCGCGCGTGCGCACGTCGATCAGCCGCGCGGCGGGATCGGCCTTGAGCAGAGCTGAAGCTTCGGCCGGCGTGACGGCGCCGAAATAGGGCAGCGAGGCGTCCGCCGCACGGCGTCGCCCGGCGGCCAGCAGCGATTCGGTCTCGCTCATGGCGAGCGCTCGCCGGGTGCGGCCCCGCGCGTCGGCAGGCACCCGCACGGACTGGCTCGGACTCGCTCTGGCGTGATCTGGACCACGGCAAAAGTATAGCGCGCTGCCAGGGGCCGACGGCATCCCGCGGCCGGTGTCGCACCATATCGTGGCAGGCGAGCCTCGGCCGGAATCAATTTGGTGCAATCGGCCCCGCCCATCGTGTGGGCAGCGCCGCAAACCCTTGTTCGGCCCGGTGCGAGCCGCGCCGGCTTATGGCATAGTTTCTGCTTTTTGATGCATTGCGAAACACCACGCTTCAGCGCAGCAAATTCAACCGCTTCGCCCATTCCAACAGGAGAAATCATGGCTGCATCATCCGCCGACGTACTGAAAATGATCAAGGACAAGGACGTCAAGTTCGTTGATCTCCGCTTCACCGACACGCGCGGCAAGGAGCAGCATGTTCAGGTCCCGTCGAAGCAATTCACGCAGGACAAGTTCGACAGCGGACACGCCTTCGACGGCTCCTCGATCGCCGGCTGGAAAGGCATCGAAGCGTCGGACATGCTGCTGATGCCCGACGCCGACACGGCGCGGATCGATCCGTTCACCGAGGAAATCACGCTCAATGTCACGTGCGATGTCGTCGAGCCTTCGGATGGCAAGGGCTACGATCGCGACCCGCGCTCGCTGGCCAAGCGCGCCGAGGCCTATCTGAAGTCGACCGGTCTCGGCGACACCGCCTACTTCGGTCCCGAGCCCGAGTTCTTCATTTTCGATTCGGTGACATGGCACGTCGACATGTCGGGGTGCGCGGTCAAGATCGAATCGGAAGAGGCGCCTTGGTCGACCGGCAGGACCGATTTCGAGGGCGGAAACTCGGCGCACCGCGCGCCGGTCAAGGGCGGCTATTTCCCGGTGCCGCCGGTCGATTCGCTGCAGGACATCCGCAACGCCATCTCGCTGTCGCTCGAGGAGCAGGGTGTCGAGGTCGAGGTGTTCCATCACGAAGTCGCCGCCGCGGGCCAGTGCGAAATCGGCACCAGGTTCAATAGCCTCGTCAAGCGCGCCGACTGGATGCAAATCCTCAAGTACACGGTGCACATGGTCGCCCATACCTACGGCAAGACGGCGACGTTCATGCCGAAGCCTATCGTCGGCGACAACGGCTCGGGCATGCACGTGCACCAGTCGGTGTGGAAAGGCGGCCAGAACCTGTTTCGCCGGCAACGGCTACGCCGGACTTGTCCGAGTTCGCGCTGTTCTATATCGGCGGCGTGATCAAGCACGCGAAGTCGCTCAATGCAATAACCAACCCGGGCACGAATTCGTACAAGCGGCTGGTGCCGGGGTTCGAGGCGCCGATCAATCTCGCCTACTCGGCGCGCAACCGCTCGGCCGCGTGCCGGATTCCGTACGTCAGCAATCCGAAGGGACGGCGGGTCGAAGTGCGCTTCCCCGATCCGACGGCGAATCCGTACCTGTGCTTCGCGGCGCTGCTGATGGCCGGACTCGACGGCGTGCAGAACAAGATCCATCCGGGCGACCCGATCGACAAGAACCTCTACGATCTGCCACCTGAAGTCGCCGCCAAGGTCCCGCACCCGTGCGCCTCGCTCGACGAGGCGCTCGACAACCTCGATAACGACCGTGAGTACCTGACGCGCGGTGGCGTGTTTTCTAATGACATGATCGACGCTTATATCGCGCTCAAGATGGAAGAGGTCACGCGTTTCCGCATGACGACCCATCCGGTCGAATTCGACATGTATTACAGCTCCTGAAAGCGGACTAGACCGGCCGGGCGGGGGGCGTGGCGGCAGCCCGCCCCCGCTTTTTGTTACACTGCGCCGATGACCCGGTGCTCGTTCCGCTCTGCGCTCGCACGCCTTGCCGCCATCGGCTGCTGTTGCGCGTTTGCGTGCGCAGGCTCGGCCGCGCGAGCCGCGCTTTCCGATCGGGCGAGCGACGCCGGCTGTTCGTCCAAGCCGACGCAGGTCGAGGGCAGCATGTACAAGTGCACGACCCGCTCGGGCAACATGGCGTATTTCAACGTTCCGGGCGCGGTCGCCTCGACGGCAAGAACGCCCACGCCGGCAGGATTCCCCAAGGTCGACGCCGGAACGCAGAAGGGCCGCGACACCCTGCGCAACAAGGTCCTGACCGACGAGCTCGCTACCGAGGAAAAGCTGCTGGCCGAAGCGCGCACCGCGTATGGCGATGGCACGCCGCCGCCGCTGCCCGATGAAAAGGCCAATGCGCAAAAGTACGCCGACCGCCTTGCGCGCCTGCGCCAGGCGGTCGCGCTCCACGAAAAGAACATCGAGGCGTTGAAAAGGGAGTTGGCCGCGTCGCGATGACGCGGGTTTTGTCGCAAGCGCAAACGACCTGATCAGCGCCGGCGCGGAACTTGCTACTATCGCGTACCAGTTGCACAGGTTTGCGATGTCCGGCCCGTTGCCATTCTCCACTGCTGACGAAACGCCGCCTTTCTGCTCCGGGTTGGAGCTGCTGGCCACCGCGGTCGTGCTGCTCGCGGGCGATCTCGGCATCCGCTACGCCAATCCGGCAGCGGAGAATCTGTTCGAGTTGTCGAAGCGGCAGCTGTTCGGCCATCCGGCGAAGTCGGTCTTCGGCGACGCGCCGGCACTGTTTCAGGCGATCGACAAGGCTTTGGCCAGCGGCGCGTCGTACACCGAGCAGGAGCTCGAGCTCGGCATCGGCGGCAAGGCGCGCCTGCACCTTTCGTGCACCGTGTCGACGGTCGATGTTCCGGGCGCGATACTGCTGCTGGAATTTCGCCATATCGATCAGCAGCTCAAAATCGCCCGCGAAGAACGCCTGCTCGAGCAGCAGCAGGCCAACCGCGACCTGATCCGCAGCCTGGCGCACGAGATCAAGAATCCGCTTGGCGGCATCCGCGGCGCGGCGCAATTGCTGGAGCGTGAGCTTGACCGCCGGCCGCTGCGCGAATACACGCAGGTGATCATCGGCGAGGCCGACCGTCTGCAGGCGCTGGTCGACCGGTTGCTGACGCCGCATCGGATGCCAAAATACCAGCGCGTCAACATCCACGAGATTCTTGCGCGCGTGGGCACGGTGGTGCAGGCAGAGTTTCCGCGGGTCGCGATTCTTTCCGATTTCGATATCAGCCTGCCCGAATTCGAAGGCGATCCCGAGCAGCTGACGCAGGCGATATTCAACGTCGTGCGCAACGCAGCGCAGGCGCTGGAGGGCGTGCTCGGCGTGCCGCAGATCCGCCTGACGACGCGCGTTGCGCGCGGCGTAACGCTTGCCAAGCGGCGCTACCGCCTGGCGCTAGCGCTGCTGGTGGAGGACAACGGTCCGGGCGTTCCCGAATCGATCCGCGATCGCATTTTCTTTCCCCTGGTATCCGGCCGCGAGGGCGGCAGCGGCTTGGGGCTCACGATCGCGCAAACCTTCGTCACGCAGCACAACGGCGCGATCGAATGCGAAAGCGTTCCGGGACACACGGTCTTCACGATATTGCTGCCGCTGGAATTCAGCCGCGGTAGCGCGTAGATTGCGAAAGATGCGATGCTTGCGTATGAACATGCGATGACACGCAGCGAGCCGGCGGCGGTATGGATCGTCGATGACGATCGCTCGATTCGCTGGGTACTCGAGAAGGCGCTTGCGCGCGAGGGCATTCCATTTCGGTCCTTCGCCTCGGCGCAGGAAGCAGCGCTGGCGCTCCAGCACGACCAGCCGCAGGTGCTGGTGTCCGATATCCGGATGCCCGGCGAAACCGGCCTGGAGCTGCTCGCGGGCATCAAGGAGCGGCATCCCCGGCTTCCGGTGATCATCATGACCGCGTATTCGGATCTCGACAGCGCGGTCTCGGCGTTTCGCGGCGGTGCGTTCGAATATCTGCCCAAGCCGTTCGACGTCGATCACGCGGTCGCGCTGATCCGTCGCGCGAGCGCCGACGTCCCGGCGACGACGGCCCCGGCGAGCTCCGTGGCCGACGCCGCCGAGATGCTCGGACAGGCCCCGGCAATGCAGGAAGTATTCCGCGCGATCGGGCGTTTGTCGCATTCGCATGCGACGGTGCTGGTCACCGGGGAGTCGGGCACCGGCAAGGAGCTGGTGGCGCGCGCGCTGCACCGGCACAGTCCGCGCGCCTCAGGGCCGTTCGTCGCGATCAACACGGCAGCGATCCCGAAGGACCTGCTGGAATCCGAATTGTTCGGCCACGAACGCGGCGCCTTCACCGGCGCGCAAAGCGCCCGCCGAGGCCGCTTCGAGCAGGCCGAGGGCGGGACGCTCTTCCTCGACGAGATCGGCGACATGCCGCCGGATCTGCAGGTGCGCTTGCTTCGCGTGCTGTCCGACGGCGAATATTACCGGGTCGGCGGCCACGCTCCGCTGAAGGCCAACGTGCGCATCATCGCGGCCACGCATCAGGATCTGGACGAGCGCGTGCGGCGGGGCCTGTTTCGCGAGGACCTGATGCACCGGCTCAACGTCGTGCGCCTGCGCTTGCCGCCATTGCGCGAGCGCGGCGAGGATATCGCGCCGCTGGCGAGACATTTTCTGCGCAAGAGCGCTCGCGAGCTCGCCGTCGAGCCGAAGCAGCTCACCGATGCGGCGCTGAAGCTTCTGGCCTCCTTCGAATTCCCCGGCAACGTTCGCCAGCTCGAGAATGTCTGCCACTGGCTGACGGTGATGGCGCCTGGGCAACGCATCGATGCCGCCGATCTGCCGCCGGAGGTGCGCATCGCGTCGAGCGCAACCGCGCACGGGAGTGAAGGCAATTGGCAGCAGGCGCTGGATCGCGAGCTCGCGCACGCGCTCGCGCGCGGCGAGCGTGCGGTCGCCGACAGGCTGGAAAAGGAATTCGAGCGCACCTTGATCGTGCGCGCGCTCGCCCATACCGGCGGGCGCCGCTCAGAGGCGGCGCAGTGGCTGGGCTGGGGACGCAATACGCTGACACGCAAGATTCAGGAGCTGAAGCTCGATCCGGACAAGCACTGACGAGGTTCGAGTCAGGCGGGCGAGCAAAGCGAATCGGCGACCCTTACAAACGTCGCAGCCAGAAGCTGCCGCCGCCATAAGCGGCTCCGTCGGCATTTGCCAGCGCGGCGACGACGACCTCGGGATAACGCCAGAACGCGTACGAGCAGCCGAACAGCACTTCGAATCCACTGCTGTGCATTAACAGCGCGCGCAGCAGGTATTGCTCGTTCCAGCTTCGATTCTCGCCTAGCACTCAATCGGGCGGGTAGTCGTGCGGCAGGAAGATGTCGTGCAGGTGGATCAGCACGCCCGACGCCAGCCGGGGGAAAACCTCGAAAAAAAGAAAATTGACGTCGCTGTCGGTCTTGGCGACGTGCGACGAATCGACGAACAGCAAGTCACCCGCCTGCAAGTCGGTGAAATGCTTCAGAGGCAAGTCCTGCACGCGGCGCTCGACCATGCGTGCGATGCCGTCGACGCGCTGCCGCAGGAACGGCGGGGGATACGGATCAACGCAGGTGATCGTGACCTCGTGCCCCAGGAAGCGGGCGTTGACGTCTGCCATCAGCAAACTTGAAAAGCCGGAACCCACCTCGATGATCCGCCTCGGCCACACACGTGTTCGCTGAACGGTGCCTGGGATCGACGATAGGCGAATAGAAATGTCCCGGTGGGAATGCCGACGCGACCGCACCGCTCCAGGTCAGCAGTCGCCTGCCGATGCCGCGCAGCAGTCGTCTGCTCATGGCCGCGTCGGCGATGCGGCTGCTGCGCGTGCGAGCGCCGGCATCGTGACGCCGCAACAATCGTCGAAGGCGAACCAGCGCGGGGCGAGCACCAGAAACCCGTCGACGCTGCCGATGCTATCGTCCGGCCCAGCGCGAAACGGTACGACATCGGGCGGCCGCAGTACATACAACGCCTCGGGATCGAGCCGCCCGGCGGTGAGCGCCTGCTCCCGCTTGGCCGTCGCGCTGGCGACACGTGCGAGCGCGAGGCGGGCGAACGAGCCGACATTGATCCGCATGCCGTGATCAACGGCAAGCAAAGCTATCGCGCTGAAATCGGGCGGCACGGGCAGCGATGGAACGAAAAGGATCGACTTGTAGTGTTGTGCTGCGACCGCCCAGAAATGAGATGGCAGCGGATCGGACCGCAGCGCCGGCTCGACGATGAAATGCTGCCGGAAATAATCATTGAGCGCGACATAGCGTGGCGACAGATCGGCGATCTGCAACCCGATGCCGAGCGCCAGCACCCCGGTCGCGGCCGGCGCGGGCAAGTTTCGCACGATGATCGTTGGGATGGCCAGCAGCAGTGCGTAGTATCCGACCCACAGCAGGCGCCCTGAGGCGCGGACCATGGCGACCAGTTCGAGGACCCTGTCCGGCAGTGGCACGGAGAACAGGACGCGATCATTCCAGCCAACCTGATTCGACAGCGCGATCGCCCAGAGCAGCAATGCCACGGCCGCGAGCGGCAGGTAGCGCCGCACCGCACGTCCCGGAGGCTTCCGCCACAACGCGAATGCGGCGATCGGCAGCATGGCAAGCACCCCCGCGCCGAGGTAGCCATAGCCTTCGAACTCGGACCCGGCGATGAGCGGCAGCCCCGGCAGGAAGCGCGAGCCCCACTGCGGGTTCCACAGCGAGTTCAGGTTGGCCGCGTAGCGGCCGTAGTACTCGCTGCCGCCGGAAAACGCCGCGGTCGGGATCGTGAAATAGCCGGCGAGCCACATCGTCGCCAGCAGTGCGGCGCCGATCAGCAGCGTCGATCGCATCGTATCGCGGGTTGTCGCCGTGCGATCGATCCAGCGCCGCCGCGCGGCAGCCGCGAACGCCACCGCGAGCACCATATACAGCAGGTAGGCGTGGATCAGCGCCGCGCCGCAGAGCAACAGGCACCACGACGTCGTGGCGAGGCGCTGCGGCGCGCGCAGGTACAGGTAGAGCGCTGCCAGCACCAGCCAGTGGGCCATCAGCGCGTAATGGCCGATCGCGCGGTCCGGCAACAGCGGGCTGAGAACGAATAGTGCGGTAATGATGAGCCGCGGCGCGACGAGGCGCGTCGCCTGACCCGAGAGCAGCCACGCAAAGACCGCCTGCAACGTGTAGCAGGCGAGCATCCACAGGCCGAAATACTGGAAATGATCGGGCAGCGCGGCGCGCAATACCTTGAATAGCAGCGCGAGCAACGGAATCGAATCGGTGAACACGATCGAGCTGCCCATGTCCATGCCGTAGTTCGTCGCTGCACCCGGAGGCAGATGCCAGGGTTCCAGGCGGAAGGAATGCCAGCCGAGGAATTGAGTCGCCGGATCGGGCTGCCAGAAGAGCCAGCGGAAATAAGACGGATCGAGCAGGCGCGCGTCGTACAGCAGGAAAAACAGCAATGGGCCCAGCAGCGCTGCAACCAGCGCCGGCGCGGCGCGGCTTGGGCTCATGCCTGTCGGCTTTAGGTGAAGCTCAGGTCGGCGACGACCGGCGCGTGATCGGACGGCCTCTCGCCTTTGCGCGCCTGGCGGTCGATCCGGCATCCGGTGCACACCTTGGCCAGCGCCGGCGACAGCAGCACGTGATCGATGCGCAGGCCATGGTTCTTCGGAAACGCGAGCTGGCGATAGTCCCACCAGCTGAAGGTTTTCGGCGGCTGGTCGAACAGACGAAACGAGTCGATCAGGCCAAGCTCCAGCCAGGCGCTGAACGCTGCGCGCTCCGGCCCGGAGCACATGATCTGGTCACGCCACAAATCAGGATCGTGCACGTCGCGGTCGTCGGGCGCGATATTGAAGTCGCCGATCACGGCGAGCTGCGGATGCTGCTCGAACTCACGGCGCAGAAAGCGGGTCGCGGCGGCGAGCCAATCGAGCTTGTAGCGATATTTTTCCGAACCGACCGCCTGTCCGTTGGGCACGTAGAGACAGACAACGCGTACGCCGTCTATCGTCGCCGCCAGCACGCGCTTTTGCGCATCGTCGATGTCCGGAATCGCGGCGACCACCTCGGTGCCGGTCGTGCGGGACAAGAGCGCGACGCCGTTGTAAGTGCGCTGGCCGCAGAATTGCAGCGCATAGCCGGCGGCGGCGAGCTCGGCTACCGGGAATTTGCCGTCTTCGAGCTTGGTTTCCTGCAAGCCGACGATGTCAGGCACGTTGGCGGCAAGCCAGTCCAGCAGCCGCGGCAGCCGGACGTTAAGCGAATTGACGTTCCAGGTCGCGACCCGCAAGGTCACTGCGGGTACGAGCCCTTCGGCGCCGCGTCCGGCGCGACGACCTGCGTGGTGTTGGTGTCGGTCGTCGTCGGGGCCGACGCGCGTCCGACCGCCGCCGTTCGCGGTGGCGGGGTTTTCGGGTAGCCGGCATCGGAGAGCATCGCCTGCCACTTGTTCTCGTTGAAGCCGGTCGCTACCTGCTCGCCGACCTGGAGCGCGGGCGCTTCAAGCCCGTTGGTCAGTCGCTTCAGCCGATCGGCGCCGTCGCCTTGCGCGACGTCGACGACGGTGTGCGGAACGCCGCGCTTGTTCAACAGGCCTTGCGCGGTGTCGCAAACCACGCCGCAGGAAAACGTGTACAAAGTGACCGGGAAGCGCTCCTGCGCCTGCTGCGTGGCAAACGACAATTCGCTTGTCTCGATGCTGTTGCGGCCGATGCGCTTGGCCTGCGCATTCCTGGCATCGGCCGGCGGCGGCTTGTCGGAATAGACGACGCGACCGTCGGTGTCGAGGTAGCGATAGACCTGCTGCGTCTGCGCGATCGCACACGTACTGGCCAGCAGCAGCAAGCCGACCAGGTTCGCGGCGCAGCGTACCGGCATGGATGTCCTGTTCATCTTGCCTCCCGTTACTCTGACGCTATGACGCCAGCATACCATTATGCCGCAATAATGCACTGATTTCGGGATTGCGGCCCCGAAAGGCCACGAATGAGTCCAGAGCCGGGCGGCTGCCGCCCCGGGCCAGAACCTCGTCGCGGAACCGGGCTCCGGCAGCTTCGGAAAGCACACCCTGCTCCTTGAACAGCTCGTAGGCGTCGGCCGACAGCACTTCGGCCCACTTATAGCTGTAATAGCCCGCCGCATAGGCGCCGGCGAAGACGTGGCTGAAACCATGAGGCAGGCTGCGGTCGTAGTCGGGATACGGCACGACCGCAACCTCGTGGCGCACCGACCACGCCAGGGCCAGCGGCGAAACCGACCGGTCGGCGTCGTGGTGCAGATGCATGTCGAACAGCGCGAATTCGAGCTGGCGAACCATCTGCACGCCGCTTTGGAAATTCCTTGCCGCAAGCAAGCAGTCGAACAGCGGCTTCGGCAGCGGCTTCCCAGTCTCGACATGCTCGCTCATGTGCGCGATGACGTCCCACTCCCAGCAGAAGTTTTCCATGAACTGGCTGGGCAACTCGACCGCATCCCACTCGACGCCCTCGAGGCCGGACACACCTGGCACGTCGACGCGGGTGAGCAACAGATGCAGCCCGTGGCCGAATTCGTGGAACAAGGTGGTGACTTCGCGGTGCGTGAACAATGCCGGCCTGCCGGCGACGGGTGCTGCAAAATTGCAGACCAGGAAGGCGACCGGATGCTGAGCTTCCCCGTTGCGGCGGCGATGCTTGATCGCGACGTCCATCCAGGCGCCGCCCCGCTTTCCCGGCCGCGCGTACAGATCGAGATAGAACCGCCCGACCGGCGTCCCGCTTCGGTCGGTGAGCTCGAAAAAGCGCACGGTGGGGTCCCATACCGGCGCGGACGCAGTGTGAACTTTGACCCCGTAGAGGGTCTCGACCACGCGAAACATGCCCGAAAGCACGCGATCCTCGGGAAAATACTGCTTCACCTCGTCGTCGGAGTAGCTGTAACGCGCCTGCCGCAGTTTTTCCGACGCATAGGCCAAGTCCCAGGCAGCGAGCTTCGCCAACCCCAGCGTTTCGCGCGCGAAATCGGTGAGCTCGGCCATGTCCCGCTCGGCGTGGGGCTTGGCGCGCGTTGCGAGGTCGCGCAGGAAGTCGATGACCTCTTCCGGCGAGCGCGCCATTTTCGGTACCAGCGAGACTTCGGCGTAGCTTTTGTAGCCGAGAAGCGCCGCAGCCTCGGCGCGCAGCGCCATTATCCTGTCGACCAGCGGGCCGTTGTCCCATGCCGGATTGCCAAATTCGCTGGCTCGCGTCGAATACGCGCGGTAGAGCGTCTCGCGCAAGCTCCGATCGTCGGCGTACTGCATTACCGGCTGGTAGGACGGCATATGCAGCGTGAGCTTCCAACCCGGCTTGCCCTCGATTTGCGCCGCGGCGCGCGCCGCGGTGACGATGTCGCCCGGCATGCCGGCCAGGCGCGATGCGTCGTCGACGTACAGCGCGTAGTCGTTGGTGGCATCGAGCAGGTTGTCGGCAAAGCGCGAAGAAAGGGTGGCGAGCTCTTCCTCGATCGCCTTGAAGCGTGCCTTCGGCGCGGTGGCGAGCTCGGCGCCGGAAAGCCGGAAGTCGCGCAGCGCATTCTCGACCACGCGGCGCCGGGCCGGATCGGCGGCGATGAACTCGGGCGACGCCGCAAGCGCACGGTAGTGCGCGAACAGGCGCTCGTCCTGGGCGAGCTTGGTGTAGAACGCAGTCACCCTGGGCAGGTTTTCGTTGTACGCGGCGCGCAGTTGTGGTGTGTTGACGACCGCGTTCAGATGGCCGACCTGTGCCCAGGCGCGGTCGAGACGGTCGAGCGTCTCGGACAGCGGCTGCACGAACGAGTCCCAGCTCGGCGGTCCGGAAACGGTCGCGACGCGCGCTATCGTCGCGCGGGCTTCGCCGAGCAAGGCATCGAGCGCAGGCGCAACGTGCTCGGGACGGATCTCGGCAAAGCGCGGCAAGTCGGAAAAATCGAGCAGTGGATTGATGTCGGTGATCGGGTCACGCGTATTCATCGCAGGGCTTTCTCGCTTGGCGGTGTCGCCAGTTGACCATCGAGTTGCTGGAGCTCGGCGGGCGTGCCGACGTTGGCCCACGCGCCGTCATAGCGTTCGCCGCTGACCCAGCCGCGGGCGATCCAGTCGCGATACAACGGGAGCATCTTGATCTTTTGGCCGCGCGGCAGCGCTTCGAACAGCGTGCTTCGATATAGCGCGATGTTGCCGAACGTGAGTTGCGGGCGCGCGGCGAGCGACAGCCGGCCATCGACCAGCGCGAAATCGCCGGCGCGATGATAGTCGGGATTGGGCACCATCACCATGTGCGCATGCGGCGGCTCCGGCGCGGCCTTCATCGCGGCCAAACGCGGCAGCAGCGACGCGTAGTCGTAGGCGGTGTAGATGTCGCCGCTGACGACCAGCGTCACGTCGCGATCGAGCAGTGCGATCGCAGTCGCGATGCCGCCGGCGACTTCGAGCGGCTCGCGCTCGCGAGAATAGCGAATCGTCGCGCCGAACGCGCGGCCGTCGCCGCAGGTCGCCTCGATCGCGGCGCCCAGATGAGCCATGTTGATCACCAGATTGGTGAAGCTCGCGGCGACCAGACGCTCGATCTGCCAGACGATCAGCGGCTTGCCGCCGACCCGCAGCAGCGGCTTGGGCGTCGCGTCGGAAAGCGGTCGCATGCGCTCACCGCGCCCGGCAGCCAGAATCATTGCCGTCGGCGCGGGCGCGCCGCGATGCCGATCGATCGCGGTGTCCATCAGAACGTGTAGCCGACCACCGGCTGCCTGGCTTCGAGCTCGTCGAGCAATTGCAACAGCGGGCCAAGCGCGCGGTAGCGGTCGCAGGCGCGGCGCAGGTACCCCATGACGCGCGGCATGTCGGCGAGGTAAGCATGCTTGCCGTCGCGATGCGCGAGCCGGGCGAAAATCCCCAGGATTTTCAGATGACGTTGCACGCCCATCCACTCGAAGTCGCGCCAGAAGTCGCCAAAATCCTCGGCAACGGGCAGCCCAGCTTCTCGCGCGCGCTCCCAGTAGCGCACGGCCCAGTCGAGCTCCTGCTCCTCGCTCCACTCGATGTACGCATCGCGCAACAGTGAGACCAGGTCGTAGCTGATCGGACCGTACACTGCGCCCTGGAAATCGAGCACGCCCGGATTCGGTTGCGACACCATCAGATTGCGCGAGTGAAAGTCGCGATGCACGTAGACCTGCGGCTGCGCAAGCGCACTGTCGAGAATCTGCCGGAAGGCGGTATCGAGCGTCGCCCGCTGCGAAGGCGTCAGCGTCAGGCCGAGATGCTTCGCCACATACCAGTCGGAGAAGAGTGCCAGCTCGCGCGCCAGCATCGCTTCGTCGTAGCGGGGCAAGACCGACTCGCGACTGGCGAGCTGCCAGGCGATCAGTGCGCCGCAGGCATCGCGGTAGAGCGTCGGCGCGGTTGCATCGTCGAGCAGATCACGATAGGTCCGCGTGCCCAGATCGGAGAGCAGCAGGAAACCCGCCGACAGGTCCTGCGCGTGGATCGCCGGTGCGTGCACGCCCGCGGCCGCAAGCAAGGCCGCGACGGCGACGTACGCCGCGCAATCCTCCTGCGCCGGCGGCGCATCCATTGCGATCAGCGTGCGCACGGGTGCCCCGCCCGGGGGCATCGCGATCTCGGCGTCGAGCGTGATCCGGAAGTAGCGGCGAAAGCTCGCGTCGGACGTTGCCGGCGCGATCGCGCTCATTGGGAGAGGCAAGACCCGCGCGAGCCACGCGTTGAGCGCGTCCAGGCGGGCATCGGAACTCATGCGGGAGGAATCCGGCGGGGAGGCGGGTAGAATGCCCCATTTTAGCATCCGAACATTGCCGATTCGAATGCGTCACCGCGTTGCAGTCGCCGGGGTTGCCCTGTTGTCGCTTGCGTTGGCGTGCCAGGCGATAGCGCAAACTGCGAGCGGCGCTGCGACCGATCCGCCCGCGCAACTCAAATCGTCGCCGGTGCTCGAGCCACCGCCGCCGAAGGCGCTGCGATTGACGCCAGGTGCGAACCCGATGGCGCCCGAGCGCGAGCCGATCTTCCTGCGGGCGGACAAGCTCGAAGGTGATAACCAGCAATGGGTCGAAGCATCGGGGCATGCGGAACTTCGTTCGCGCCGCCAGACAGTGCTGGCCGACTGGCTGCGCTACGACATTCCGTCCGACCAATTCTGGGCCAAGGGAAACGTCGTCCTGCGGCGCGGCATCGACCGGATTGCGGGTCCGGAAGCGAAATTCAAGCGCAGCGACGAAACGGGCTTCTTCACCTCGCCCGAGTTCAACATCGGCGAGAACGCCTCGCGCGGCGACGCCAAGGAACTGACTTTCGTCGGCCCCAATCAGTACGAGCTCAAGGACGTGCGCTATACGACCTGCGTTGCCGGCAACAACGACTGGTACCTGACTTCATCTACCGTCGACGTCGACCGCACCCGCCTGGTCGGAACCGCGCACAACGCAACGATTCTGTTCAAGGACGTGCCGATCCTGTACTCGCCTTACATCGATTTTCCGCTTTCCAACGAGCGCAAGTCCGGATTCCTGGCGCCGCTGTTCGGTTCGACCAGTAGCCGCGGCATCGAGATGTCGCTGCCGTACTACCTCAACCTCGCGCCAAACTACGACGCGACGTTTACACCGCGGTTCATGACGCGGCGCGGCCTGCAGCTCAACACCCAGTTCCGCTACCTGTTTCCCGACGTCACCGGCGAGGCCGATGCCGAAATCCTGCCCGATCGCATCACCGGCACCAACCGCTACGGCCTGACCTGGAAGCACACCCAGGCAATCAGCCAGATTCCCGGGCTCGCCACCTACGTCAACGTGCAGAAGGTCTCGGACGACGCGTATTTCACCGATCTGTCCGACCGGCTGATCGTCACGTCGCAGCAGACGCTGCCGCGCGAGGCGGGACTGTCGTACTCGCACGGGCCGTTCTCGGTGCTGGCGCGCGTGCAGGAATTCCAGACGCTGCAGGACCCGAACAATCCGATCACCCCGCCGTACTTCCGCGAGCCGCAGCTGCTGCTGACGATGAACCCGGTCGAGTGGCGCGATATCGATTTCGCGGCCAACGCGGAGTACGTGCGCTTCCGCCAACCGGCGCTGCTCAACGCCGAGCGCTCGGTGCTCTATCCGACGGCGACCTGGACGACGCGCGGCAACGCGTGGTTCGTCACCGCCCGCATCGGCCTGCACCTGAGCCACTACGATTTCGCCGACGACAGCGGACTCGAGGAGCAGCACCTGAATCGGTCGGTGCCGATCAGCAGCCTCGACGGCGGACTGGTCTTCGAGCGCGACGCACACATGTTCGGGCACGATTACACGCAGACGCTCGAGCCGCGTGCGTTTTACGTCTACATACCTTATCGGCGCCAGGATCAGATTCCGCCGTTCGACACGGCGATCGACGACTTCAATTTTTCCCAGCTCTTTACCGAGAACCGGTATCTCGGCAGCGACCGGATCGGCGACGCCAACCAGGTTACTTTTGCGGTGACCTCGCGCCTGCTCGATCCGACGTCCGGCGACGAGCGGGGCCGCTTCGCGATCGGCCAGCGCTATTATTTTCAGAGCCAGCGGGTGACCCTGAACGAGGCACCGCGCAGCGCAAACACGTCCGACCTGCTGCTGGCGGGCGAGGGAAGGATTTCCGATTACTGGTCCGCGTCGGGCACGCTGCAGTACACCCTCAATCATCCGCAGACCCAGGAATTCGACATCGGCGTGCGCTGGCAGCCGGCGGCCGGAAAGGTGCTCAATGCGAGCTACCGCTACATTCGGCAGAACATCGATCCGACCGGAGCCATCTCGCAGTTGAAGCAGGTCGATTTCTCCGGCCAGTGGCCGCTGTCCAACCAATGGTCGTTCATCGGCCGCTGGAACTACTCGCTGGTCGACGGCAAGACGCTGGAGGGCGTTCTGGGCTTCGAGTACAATGCCGACTGCTGGGCTCTTCGCATCGTCGGGCAGCGGCTGACCACGACGACGGAGCAGGCCAGCAAGTCGGTATTCGTGCAGTTCGAACTGAACGGACTTGCGCGACTGGGTACCAATCCGATCGACGTCCTCAAGCGCAGCGTGCCCGGCTATCTGACCGGCAACGAGCCGTCGATGCGACCGCCCGGTGGCGCAGTTACCGATTATTTCCCCGAATTCTGAAGGCTTGACCATGTACGTTCGCTTCCTCATCTGTATCGCGCTGGCGCTTCTGGCCGCCGGCGTCTGCGCGCAACCGAGCAGCGCACCGTCCAAGGTCGTCACCGTCGATCGCGTCGTGGCCGTCGTCAACGACGAGGCGCTGACGCAGTACGAGGTCGACGACGCGCGACGGGTCGTGCAGCAGCAATTGAAGCAGCAGAAGGTCGAGCCCCCCGCGCCCGATGTGCTCGACAAGCAGGTGCTCGAGCGTCTGATCACCCAGCGCGCCCTGCTCCAGCAGGCCAAGGAAGAGGGTGTCAAGATCGACGATACCCAGGTCGAGCGTGCGATCCAGCGCATCGCGCAGGAGAACAAGCTTTCGGCGGACGACTTCCGCAAGCTGCTGGCACAGGAGAACATCCCGTATGCCAAGTATCGCGACGATATCCGCAACGAGATGATCGTGCAGCGCCTGCGCGAGCGTGAAGTCGACAGCAAGGTCCAGGTCACCGACGCCGAGGTCGACCAGTACCTGGCGACGCTGAAGGCCCAGAACGCAGGCGAGACCGAGTACCGCCTGGCGCACATTCTCGTCCTGGTGCCGGAGCAGGCGAGCTCGGATCAGATCGAAAACCGGCGCCAGCGGGCCGAGGAAGCGCTGCGCGCGGTCAAGAGCGGCGCCGATTTTGCCCAGATCGCTGCGGCATTTTCCGACGCGAACGACGCGCTCCAGGGCGGCAGTCTCGGGTGGCGCCCCGGTGCGCGCTTGCCGACGGTGTTTGCCGACATCGTGCGCGACATGAAACCCGGCGCGATTTCCGGCGTACTGCGCAGCGCCGCGGGGTTTCACATCGTCAAGCTGCTCGAGAAACGCACCCACGGCGAGGCGATGGTCGTCGACCAGACACACGCGCGCCATATCCTGGTCCGGGTCAACGAGCTGACGTCCGAAGCCGACGCCAAGGCGAAAATAGAACGCCTGAAGGATCGGCTGGACGCGGGCGCAGACTTTGCCGAGCTGGCCAAGCTCAATTCGGAGGACGCCTCGGCGGCCAAGGGCGGCGATCTCGGATGGTTGAGCCCGGGGGACACCGTAGCGGAGTTCGACGAAGCGATGGCCAAGCTTGCGCCGAAACAGATTTCGCCGCCGATTCGCACCTCGTTCGGCTGGCACCTGATCCAGGTGATCGAGCGGCGCAAGCAGGACGTGAGCGTCGACCGTGAGCGCTCGGAAGCGCAGACCGCGATCCGCCAGCGCAAAGCCGACGAAGCGTTTCAGGATTGGGTGCGTCAGATCCGCGACAAGGCGTTTGTCGAGATACGGTTGGACGACAAGTAGTAATCGCAGTCGAGCTTGTTGTGCGCGGCGAGCGCTGCGGCGCGAAATAATCGTGACAGCCGGACTAGACTTCCGGCGCTCGCAGCTTGGTTCGTTACCAGCACTCCGCGCGGGCCATGCCGGCAGCCGCTTCCCCTATGCGGTGTTCTACCGCATCTAGCCAACTGCCATCGTAATTGTGGCTTCCATGGACGGGCGGCGCAGTCGCTTGCGGTGGACGCTGCGCAAAGGATGCTTAGCGTCGATCCCCCGGCCGAGCGGCGTCAAGCGCCGCAGTGAAGGGCCACGCCCGCGATGCAGTAGCCACCCCGGGTGTGCTCGTCACTGAACATCCGAGGGACCACGTGTTCGGCCCGACGCTGGGCGATCTCGCGGGGGCGAGACAATAACCTCAATTTGCTCCGCTTCGTCGGGGCGTCGATGGTGTTATTTTCGCATTGCCATCCGCTGACCGGGCATATCGTCGATGAGCCGCTTGGCGTAGTCTCGGTCCGCGGACCCGCCTAGATTTGTGGCAAGCCGACGTTGACGCGCAATGACGATATCGCGGTCCAGATCGGCATCGGCTCACCCGGGGCCCTCTGATCTGAGTCCTTTGCCGGTTAAGAAATGCTATCTCGCCCCCACACAACACACCATCTAGACGCGCTAACTGGCGTACGTGCGTTTGCCGCTATTTGGGTTCTCGTTTATCACGCGTGGCTGCTATCCGGCAGCGCCAGAATCTCGCTGGTCTTTTTCGGATTAGCGGTTGATCTATCGCCACTACTAGCGATGGGCTACCTCGGAGTGAACGTCTTCTTCGTCCTCTCCGGCTTTGTTTTAGCTTGGCAGGTTCTGCAGCCGGCGCCGTCGAAGCAGCAGGAAAGTACTGTTACCAGTCATACAGTGCCATACGCCAAATTCTTGCGGCGTCGAATCCTGCGCGTTTATCCGGCGTATTACGCGTGCCTCACAGTCTTGCTGTTTCTGTCTCTTTGGGGGATTCATCCAGAGCCGCCAAGAGTGACGGACGTAGCACTACACCTGGTGATGTTTCATAACTTGATCGATAAATATGTGTCTTCGATTAACCCCGTTTTTTGGTCAATGCCATTTGAGTGGCAGTTCTACTTGGTTTTCCCCTTTCTTGTCTTAGCCCTCATACGTCAGCGCCCGTTTCTTTTGCTTGGCCTTGGGGTGGGGATCGCAGCATTGACGAATCTAGCCATCGTTGTGGGCGGAGCCGAGGCTTGGACGCATGTTCTTCTCGCACAATTGCCGTTCAGAATCGACGAATTCGTCGTTGGGATGGTCGGCGTAAAAGTCGCGGGTGCCATGCCGCGGCGGGCGTCTTTGCGGGCGGTCACTTTTTGGATCGGAGTGCTCGTCCTCCTCGGCGCTGTTGCTTATTACGCTACCGTGGCGCCCCTGTGGTGGACTTGGGATTGGACGCCGTTTATTCGCTCATTTTGGGTCGAAGCAGCCGTAGTCGCCATCTTAGTTGGACTGTCCGGCGATGTGCACTTTGGTTCGCGATTGTTCGCCAGCCGTATCATGGTCTGGCTCGGTACGATTAGTTACAGCATATATCTCTGGCACTTCCCGGTACTCTCGTGGCTCGCTAGCACAACGCTCGTGCGGCAGGCGGGCGTCACCTTTGACTCAATGTTTACCAGCCTGCTGACGATCGGCCTTGCACTTGCTTTAGCGATCAGCGCCGTCTCTTACTACATTATTGAGCGACCGTTTCATAATGCAGCTCAGGGGAGTGGCGCTTTCTCTGAAATCCGCATTGGGGCGATGCGCATTGATGGCATTAAATTACTGACCCTATGGGGCGGAGGCCTGATGATTCTGGCTGCGGTGATTGCAGTCGTCACAAACTGAACCGCAATGGTTAACATTGCGTCTGCATGGGCTTTTGAGGGCAACAGGACGACCAAAGCATTCGCCTGCGTGCCTCAACCTTAGAAATGATTGCCAATGCTCCTACCTGTCGCCACGGCCTTCAATAATCTTAGGGTATAGCGCCACTCGCTGCAGTCGGGCGCTAGTAACTCCTTCCTCAAACGCGAGCACGATCTTCAATTGTTCGATAATCGTACCCCTCGCGTGCCAAGCGGCAGGCCATGTTAATCGTACCCGTAGGCCCGAGTCGCCGTGTTGAAATTTTGCTGCAGGTATGGGCATACCGAATGCGACCCACGGGGACTTGGCATCGACGCGCCCAAATAGCTGCATCGCAGCAACCGGCGCCGGGTCGCGTAAGCCAAGCACGAGCGTGTCGATCATTGTCGTCCGAATAACCTGATCGGTAGGAGACAGCAGGGTCGCCGTCGCCCCATCGAATTCGAGGTCCAGATACCCGCCGCGTGCATAGACCTTCCCCTGTTCGAGCCGCCAGCCGTCATCGTCGGGATAGCCCGGTGCGCCGAATGTCCAGAGTCGCGCGCCGCGGGGCAGGTTCGCATGCGTGACCATGAAGTCGCGCATCGCGGCTTCTGCCGGCGTATTGCGCCAGGCCGTGTACGGCAGATAGCGGGGATCGGTCGAATACAGCCCGTTCGACCCGTTCCATGCCATGACCGACACTTCCTGCGCATCGAAATTGAACATGTCTCGAAACGCGTGATAGGACTGCGCGTAGTGCGGTTGCTGCAGCGGTTTTTTGAGATTCGTCGCGTTGGTTTCAACGACGGCCCACCCCGGGTCCATGCGCGCAAACGTCGCAAACAGGCTGTGCGGCACTTCCATCGGCGCCTGGTTTTCGGCGGTTTCGCCATAGAGCACCACGCCGAGATGACCCGCGCGCGGAATCGATCCTTCGATCGAAACGCCGGACGTATCATAATTCTGGCCGTGGCTGGTGATCCGGACGGCGAACGGGGATTGGCCCGGATCAGGCGCGATGAACCCTTCCGCGGAAAAAATCCTGTCGCGCGGGATGCCTGCCTCGTGGACCCACTCCGACAACTCGTCGTAATGCAGCGCGATGATGTGCTGCCGGAACACCTGCCATTCCTGGTACCACGGGTCGTCCCAGATCAATACCTGCCCGGGCGCCGCCGGTTGATACGGCGACCCCGGAAACGATCGCGGCGGATCGACCTGGGCCCACGAGGTCCAGTGCTTGCGTGCGATCCGGTTCACATCGGCCAGGGTCAGCGTCCGTGGCCGGCGATAGCGGGAGAGGTCGGGCGCGCCCGCCTCCGGTTTGCCGGCGTAAGGGCCGGTGCCCGCCAGCCAGTGGCGAAACTGTTTCAGCATTCCCGGGTTGTAGTCGAAGATTTCGAGCACCCGGTTCTGGATGAAAAAGGGGTTCATGTAAGTGTCGGCGTCGAGGCTGGCGCCCACGAAAAGATCCGGATGCTCGCGGGCGAAGGTCGCAATGATGCGGGCAGCGGCCTGCAGGTTGCGGCGCTTGTAGGCGCGAACCTTCGTCGCATAGACGTTGTAGGTCAGCGTGCGCGCAAGCTCGGGCGAGTTGGTCGAGCCCGGCAGATTCTTCAGGTAATCGTCCGGGAAGACCTTGTTCTCCTGCGTCCACTGGCAATTGTCGACGTCCTGTTCCAGGTGATCGTTAACGTCCCATTCCGGCGTGTCGCAGCTCGCGTCGGCCCAGATGCCGCCGTTGAGAATGAATTGCACCGGCAGCCGCTTGTCGATCGCGTATTGGATCAAGCCGTGCAGATTGTCCTCGGCGACAGGACGGTCCTTGCATTGATGGGTGAGATCGAAATCGGAATCGAATTCCCAATCGCCTGCGGCGCCCTTGGTCGTGCGCAGATACAGGATCGGCACCGCGATGCCGACGCCCGTCGTTCGGGACAGGTACGCTCGATAGGCCGTTTCTGCTTCCGCGGCGCCACCCGCTGCGACACCCGAGGTCATCATCAGGAAACGGAATGGGCGCGTCGCCAGCGTCGGATGTTTTTGGAGTAGGCCCTGCCACAGCGTCATCGCCTGCGGCGGAATCAGGCTCCTGTTCGCCAATACGGTTTCATGTCCGGCGCGATCGATCGCGACGACGGTAATCGCATGCCGCACCGGGTCGAGCTGCGGGAACTCGCCGCTGAACTCGAACCCCGCCGACGCCGAATCGGGATAGCCGGGCTTGACCGCCGCAACATCCGGACGGGCGACGCCGTAGTGCGCCGCATAGGGACGTCCGTCGATGCGGATCTCGACGTGGTCGATGCCCGCAGCGCCGAGGGCCCAGCCGCTGACGCGCAAGCTGGTATCGACGACGGCTTCGTCCACGGGCGTGTCGACCGAGCCGATGACATCGACGCTCGCCGCTGGCTGCGTCGCCAGCGGTGTCGGTGCTTGAATACTTGCCGGCGGAGCCGGCACCCGCAGCAACGCGTGGCGTTCCTGCCAGGCGAATGCCCCGGCGATCGCGAGGCCTGACGCGATCAACAGGGCCGCGGCAACGCGTTCTTTCCAGGGACGAAGGGATCGCATTCGACGAAGGTCGCTCAATCGCGACGGATTGTAAAGGACGCGGACGATCCGACCCGGATCGGCGCGTATCATCCGCCTTGTGACGCAATCCGAGGTTCTCGCCGACCAGATCGCCTACTACCGCGCACGCGCCGGCGAGTACGACCAGTGGTGGTTTCGCACCGGACGCTACGATCGGGGTGCGGAGTTCAATGCGCAATGGCACGCCGAAACGGCCGCCGTCGAGGAGGCACTCGGGTCGTGGCTGGCGGCGAGGCGGCCGATGCATGTGCTCGAGCTCGCCTGCGGCACCGGCCTTTTCACGAGACTGCTCGCGCCACGCGTCGAGCGTCTCACCGCGGTAGACGCTTCACCCGAGGTCATCGCGATCAATCGGGCGCGAGTCGGCGCCGACAATGTCGAGTACCACGAAGCCGATCTTTTCGCGTGGCAGCCGGCGCGGCGCTACGACGCGGTGTTCTTCAGCTTCTGGTTATCGCATGTGCCGGACGAGCGTTTCGCCGCATTCTGGGGAGTCGTCGCCGCGGCGCTCGCGCCGGGTGGGGCCGTTTATCTGATCGACTCGGCGTTCGATCCGACATCGACGGCCAAAGATCACGTGCTCCCCGGGCGCGAGGCCGGGATCGTCACGCGCAAGCTCAACGACGGGCGAGAGTTCAGGATCGTCAAGGTTTTCTACGAGCCGGCGGCACTGGCCGCGAAGCTCGGACCGCTGGGGTGGAAATCCAACCTTGCGCAGACGCCGCGCTACTTCATCTATGGGGAAGTCACGCGAGCCGCAGACTGACTCGGTCCGCGTCAAGGCAGGTGCACGCAGGTGCGACCTTGCGTCAGGAATCCGCGTCGTAGACGTAGGGAGACTGAGCGACGCGGCTCGTGTCCATGACTCGCTCTTCGGCCAATTCCTTCGGGCGCTTGTCCCACCAGATCGCGCGGCCCTCGCGCTGCTTTTCGATCAGATCGGGCCGTCGCTGCAGCAGCTCGCGCATGAATTTGGTGTGCTCGGATTCGTAGTGGCGGCTGGGGAGCATCATGGCGATTTCCTGTGTCGCAAGGCATGCGACATGAAAGCCATTCTATCACCGACCGCTTTCGGCCTGCGCGGGCGAGCGCATCGATCCGGCGATCAAGCGGTACTCGTAGAGCCTGCATTCGATCGCGCCGTTGAACAGCGGCGTGCGGCGGCTCGCCTTGAGTCCGATCAATTTCGGCAGGCGGGTGTCGCCACTCATCAGGTACGCGGTCCAGCCCGCGTAGCGTTGCTTGAGCACGTCGCCGAGTTGCGGATAGAACGCGGCCAGCGCGCCCGACTCGGCGACGCGCACGCCGTAAGGCGGATTGGTGACGATGATGCCGGTCGGCGCGGGAGACGCTCGCGTCAGCGCGTCGGCGCGCTCGACGGTGATCGTGCCCTCGATACCGGCCGCAGCGATGTTCTCGCTGCATTGGTGAATGGCCGTCGCGTCGTCGTCGCTCGCCCAGATCGCGAGCGGCGCCGGCGGCCTGGCGCGACGCTGCGCCGCCTGCTTGATGCGCTGCCAGGCCGGACCGTCGTACCAGGCGAGCTTCTGAAAGCCGAACGTCCGCTTGAGTCCGGGCGCCATGTCCAGCGCGATCATCGCGGCTTCGATGGCGATGGTTCCGCTGCCGCACATAGGATCGAGCAGCGGCGTTCCGGGCTGCCACCCGGCCAGGCGCAACAGGCCGGCGGCCAGGTTCTCGCGCAGCGGCGCCTCGGCGGTCTCGCGCCGATAGCCGCGCTTGAACAGCGGCTCGCCCGACGTATCGAGGTAAAAGCTCGCGTCGGTCGCGGTCAGATAGGCGTGCACGCGCACGTCGGGGCGGTCCTTGCTGATGCTGGGCCGAACGCCGCCCACGGCGCGGTGCCGGTCGCAGACGGCGTCCTTGATGCGCAGCGTGGCGAATTCGAGACTGGTCAGCGGCGATCGCGACGCGGCAACGTCGACGCGAATGGTCCGGTCGACCCTGAACCAGCGCGGCCAGTCCAGCGCCCTGGCCAGATCGTAGACGTCGTTTTCGTCGCGATAGGCGCCGTGCCCGACACGCCACAGAATGCGGCTGGCGAGTCGACTCTCGAGATTCGCCCGGTAGGCGAGCTGGATCGGACCGGTGAATGCGGCGCCGCCGTCGGTGGTCGTGATTTCTGCCGCACCCAGCACGTCCAGTTCGGCCGCGAGCGCGGCCTCGAGTCCGCGCGGACACGGCGCGAAAAAATGCTCGGTCACAAAAGCAATCCAGCGCTGATCAAAACGGCTTCAGCACGACCAGCAGCACGATGCCGATCAGCGCCGGCAATGCGGGAATTTCGTTGATCCAGCGATAGAAGACATCCCCGTGGCGGTTGCGGTCGTGCCGGAAGTCGACCATCAGCTTGCCGAGCCACGCATGATGCGCGATCAATATCAGAACCAGCGCGAGCTTGGCGTAGAGCCAGCCGCCGCCGATGCCGTAACCCAGCCAAAGCCACAGCCCCGACGCTATCGTCAGCACCGCGCCGGGCGTCATGATGCCGACGTAGAGCTTGCGCTCCATCACCTTGAACCGCTCGCTGCCGGTCGCGTCGCGGGTCAGCGCGTGGTAGACGAACAGGCGCGGCAGATAGAACAGGCCGGCGAACCAGGTGATCATGGCGATGATGTGCAGCGACTTGACCCAGAGCATGACAGCGCCTATTTGAGCAGCCGGCGCCGTGTCAGCACCAGTGCGACATAGTATGCGGCGAACGCGTAGCCGAGCAGCACCGCGATGTGCAGCGGAATGCCGTCGGGAACACGACCCGAGAGCAGCGGACGCGCGATGTCGATCGCGTGCGAGAGCGGCAACACCTGCGCGACGCCGCGGAGCGCCGCCGGCATCTGCTCGACCGGGAAGAAAACGCCGGAAAGCAGCAGCATCGGCGTCAGGACAAGGGTGAAAAAATAGGTGAAGAAGTCGTACCCCGGCGCGAGCGAATTCATCACCAGACCGAACGCACCGAAGGTAAGGCCGACGATGAAGCCGAGCGGCAACACCCAGATCGCGAGCCACGAGTGGCCGAATCCCAGCAGCAGCACGACCGCCAGTATCGCCATCACCGAGATCACGCTCTTGGTGGCGGCCCAGATCCACTCGGCGAGCATGACGTCGTCGAGCGACAATGGCGCGTTGATGATCGCTTCCCAGGTCCGTTGCACGTGCATGCGCGAAAACGCCGAATACATTGCCTCGAATGACGAGGTGAACATCGCACTCTGGCAGACCATGCCGGTGCCGATGAAGGCGATGTACTTCATGCCGCCGACCTCGGGCACGAAGCTGCCGATGCCGTAGCCCAGCGCGAGCATGTAGAGCAGCGGATCGGCGATGTTCCCCAGCACCGCGGCGATCGCCAGCTTGCGCCAGACCAGGAGATTGCGGCGCCAGACAGGTATCCAGCGCAGCGAAAGCTCGGGTGCGCGGATCAGCGAAGCGGAGATCATCGAAACTCGGGCGGGTTGGGCGGCGTCGAGTATAGCGCGCGCGCTCGGAATGCGGCGCGCCGGACGGCATCCGTCGGCACCCGGCGAAACGGGACGAACCGTCTTTAGTCGCGCAGCTCGCGGCCGGTGAGCTTGATGAACAAGTCCTCCAGATTTGCCGAGCGATGCAGGTAGCGCACGCCATTCTGTCGACTGAGGTCGTTAAGCAGCGGGGCGGCGTCCTTCGCATAGCAGAACGCGGTCTCGCCGGCGAGCTCCATGCGATCAGCCAGCGTGCGGCCGCGCGCATCGGCCCACTGGCGCGCCTCGTCGCCGTACACCTCGACCACCTCCGGCTCGACGTGCGCGGCGATCAATGCGCGTGGCGCGTCGCTAGCGATCATGCGGCCGTGGTCGATGACCGCCAGCCGCGAGCACAGCCGCTCGGCCTCGTCCATGAAATGCGTGGTCAGCAGGATCGTTTTGCCCTGCGAAAGCAGCTGGCGCAGGCCGTCCCAGATCAGGTGCCGCGCCTGTGGATCGAGTCCGGTGGTTGGCTCGTCGAGGATCAGGAGCTCGGGGTCGTTGATCAGCGCGCGGCCGAGCGTCAGGCGCCGCTTCATGCCGCCGGACAGCGTGCGGATGCTTGCATTCCCCTTGTTCGCGAGACCGGCGAAGTCGAGCAGCCGCGGTATGCGTTCGGACAAGATCGCTGCGGGAATGCTGAAATAGCGGCCGTAGATCCGAAGATTCTCGACCACCGTGAAGTCGGGATCGAGGTTGTCCATCTGCGGCACGACGCCGACGCGGACGCGCGCCTCACGCGCCGCCTTGGGTACCGGCTCGCCGACCAGCGTGATCGTGCCGGCGTTGGGATCGGTGAGACCCAGGCAGCAGCGCAAGGTCGTCGTCTTGCCGGCGCCGTTGGGCCCGAGAAGGCCAAAGCATTCCCCGCGACGAATCGCGAAATCAAGGCCGCGCAGGACCTCGTTGTCGCCGTACGATTTGCGCAACCCCGCCACGGCGAGCACGACATCGTCGCCGCCTTGCCCTTGCATGCCGCTTGCGCGGATCGGAGATGCCGCAATCACCGCCACATGCCGCCGATGACCCGTGTCAGCTGCGGCAGCCGGCCGTGGAAGAAATGGCCGCAGCCCGGAAAGACGACGACGGGCAGCTGCTGCGGGCGCGCCCAGTCGAACACGTCGGCGAGGGTCACCACGTCGTCCTCCTCACCGTGGATGACGATCGTGTCGGCCGGGACTGCGCTTGCGGCGAATCGCGCGACCGCCGGCGCGATCAGCACGATGCGCTCCGCGGCCACTTGCTGCGCGACGCGCGTCTGGACGAAGGTTCCGAACGAGAATCCGGCGAGAACGACCGGAAGGTCGCCGTACTCGGCGCGGGCGTGCGCCAGCGCCGCCAGCGCGTCGTCGGTTTCTCCGGCGCCGTCGTCGAATGCGCCGGCGCTCCCCGCCACGCCGCGAAAGTTGAAGCGCACGCTGACGTACCCCAGGCCCGCAAAGGTCTTGGCGAGCGTCTGCGCGACCTTGTTGTCCATCGTCCCGCCCTGCAACGGATGCGGATGCGCGACCAGTGCAATGCCGCGAGGCGCCTGCTCAGGTAGATTGAGCGCAAGCTCGAGCGCGCCGGCGGGGCCGGCGATCGACATGCGCTGTTCGCCGCGCGCCATCGGAAAAGTCAACCTGGTAGGGAGAAGCTAAAAATTATACGCGGCGTCACTGGTCGCCTGCGTCGGCGTGCGCGCGTCGCGCCGCGACCGACAGCACGTAGATGCTCGCCAGGATGGGCCAGGCGACGAGCACCGCATGCGTCAGTCCGTTGAAATTGAGCAGTTGCCCATAGGGCCAGTCGAACAGAGCGAGCGGCGCGCGCGCTCGCCACATGTCGGGTGCCAGCAGCGGCGCGACCAGCGAGGCGAGCAGCGCGACCGCGCATAGCGTCGTCCGCGCCGGCCGCGGCAACCAGACCGCCAGCAGCAGCACCAGCGCCCCGACCGCCACACCCAGCGACACGCCCGGCTTGATCCATGTTTCCAGCACCGATTGTCGCATCAGCACGCTGGCGGCCGCGCCCTTGAGCATCAGCGCGCCGCCGATCAGCAGCAGCACCGCGCCGCCGACAAACCGCCGCTGGCGCAGCAGCAGCGCGAGAAACAGTCCGACGCCGATCACATTGAACGCGCTCTCGGCCGCCTGCAGTAGCGTGCCCGCCAGGTCGCGGGTGAGCTCAAGCGAGGGATCGAACGTCGCCGCAAACAGCGGGATGCCGGGGTTCAATTGTGCAAGCAGCCAGATCGCCAGCAGGGCGAGACCGAGGTCGGCGCCGCGCCCGTCGACAAACACGCGGCGGCGCCAGGCAGACACGCTCGTGCGCAGTCCGGGCGTGCGATCGAAGGCGATCGCCGACAGGCCGCCGAGACTCGCGCCTGCGGTGTTGCAGATCAGGTCCATCGCGCTGGCGTCGCGGGTCGGAATGAACATCTGCAGCGTCTCCATCGCGAACGAAAGCAATAGGCCGGCGCCGGTCGCTGCCGCCAGACGCACGAGCGCCGCACGGCGGCCCGAAAGTGCGACGAAAAATCCGAGCGGCGCATAGGCGATGACGTTGACCACGATGTCGAAGCGGGTGAACCGGGGCGGCCACGGCGCGAACAGAAAAAAGGGCGTGCCCGGTATCGGCGCCATCCAGCCCGAGAACGATTCGAGGCTCGCGTAAACGATCAGCAGCGCATACAGCGCCGCAAGATAATCGGGCAGCCGGGAGGGGCGCGAAACGGATAGCACGCAGGCCCCGGTCAGCGCAGAAACTTGCGTACGACGGTGACCGAGTCGGTTTCGCCCAGCGGCGCGAAACCGGCGGCAGTAAACGTCGACAGCATGCCGTGGTAATGGTCGGCGGCGCGCTCGCTGTCGCCCGACTTGAACGGAAACGCGTCGACCAGCCTGAAGCCGCGTGCGGCAAGCGAGGACAAGGCCTCGGCCAGCAAGATGCGCGAGGCCCCTCGCCGCCGCCACGCCGGCGCGATAATAAAGCAGACGACGACGGCGGCTTCGTACGCCGCGCACGGCAGCGGCGTTGCAGGCACGCGCATGCGGTCGAAGCAATGCGGCAGCTTATGGCGCGGCTGGGCGTTCAGCCATCCGATGGGCTCGCTGCCGGCAAAGGCCAGGAAGCCTTCCATTTCCCCGACTTCGATTCGAGCCTGCATCGCGACGCGGTTCTGCGCCGCCGACAACGATGGCCATTCGATCGCGACCGGCACCTCGTAGAAGTGGCAGTAGCATTTCGCCCATTCGGCGTTGTCAGCGAACGCCGGTCCCCGCTCGTGATCGAAAAAGCGCAGAAAATCGCCCGCGAGCGACGGGCCCAGCGGCTTGACGACGACGCCGCTCACGCGCGCAGCGTCCGCTGCAGCGGTTTTTCCAGCACCGCCGCCGGCACCTGTCCGGGCTCGGCCAGTTTCACTTCCCCGGTTTCGACGTAGCCCATGCGTTGCCAGAAGCCGAGCGCGCGCGAATTGGCCAGCGCGACGCCGATGCGAAGTTGCGCGATCGTGCTCCATCCGGCAATCGCCTGCTCGACCAGCGTCGCGAAGGCGCGGCCCAGCCCGCGCCGCTGCCACGGTTCGGCCAGCAGCAGCAATCCGATGACCGCCTTGTCCGGCGTGGGATAACCGCGGATCACGTCGGCGCAACCGATCATTGCGGCGCCCGAATAGAAACCCCAGACGAATTTATCGTCGTAGCCCTTGCCCAGCGGCAAGCCGGTAAATAGGCTCTGCGCTTCGGCGGGACCCGGTGGGACTCCGCCGACGATCTGAAAATACGCCGGAGCCGCCTCCAATACGTTCTGCAGCGCCGCCATTTCCGCTGCGCGGCCGGTGAGCGGTCGCAGCGTAAGCGCATCGCTGCCCGGGTCGCTCAGCGTCCGGCCTTGATTTCGGTCCACAGCCGGTTTCGCAGGCGTCGCTGGGCCGAGGTCAGATCGTTCAATTGCTCGAGCTTGTCCTCGACCGCCTTGTCCGGAAAGATCGCCGGGTTCTTCAGGATCTCCGGCTTGATGTACTTGACTGCGTCGAGGTTTGGATTGCCGGAGCCGATGAGGTTGGTCAGCTCCGAGGAATTCTTGCCATCGAGCATGAAGTTGATGAATTTAAGCGCCAGGTCGGGCCGCGGCGCGCTCTTGTGGATGACCATGTTGTCGACCGCGAGCACCGCGCCTTCCTTCGGCATGCCTTGCAGGATATGGAACGGCCGCTTGGCCGCCTGCGCATCCAGATTCGCCTGGAAGATGTCGTTCGAGTATCCGTGGACCAGCCAGATATTGCCGACCGTCAGCTCCTTGATGTACGACGAGGCGTTGAACGCCGCCCAGTAAGGCTTGGCCTTCTTGATCAGCGCGGCCGCCTCGTCCCAGTGCTTCGGGTCGACGTCGTTGGCCGAGTAGCCAAGATACTTGAACGCCGCGGCGAAGAGCTCGCTGGAGCTGTCGAGCACGGTGACGCGACCCTTGATCTTTTCGAGGAGTTTCGGCTCGAAGATGACGGCCCAGGTATCGGTCGGCAGACCCAGCTCCTTCATCTTGACGTCGTTATAGCCGATGATCGTCGTCGACATCGCATACGGCACCGAATACTTGTTGCCCGGGTCGAACGGCGTGTTCAGATAAATCGGATTGATGTTCTTCAGGTTCGGCAGCTGCGACTTGTCGAGCGGCTTCAACTGCGCGCCCTTGATCAGCGCCTGCACCGCATTGCTGGTCGGCACCAGCAGGTCGTAGCCCTTGGCGCCAGCGGCGAGCTTGGCCAGCAGCTCCTCGTTGTCCGAATAGTAGGTCTGCACGACTTCGCACTTGCACGAAGCCTCGAAGCGCTTGATCGTCTCCGGAGCGATGTAGTTGTTCCAGTTGTACAGGTGGAACTGATCGCCAGCGGCGGCCGCCGGCAGGGCGATCATCGTCGCGGCAAGCATCGATATGAGCTTTTTCATGCGTTCTCCTCTTCCGTGCCGAGCAGGCTCGGCGACAGTTTCGACACGACGATGATGAGCGCCAATGTCAGCAGCATCAACAGCGTCGACACTGCATTGACTTCGGGTGTGACGGCGATCTTGATCATCGAGTAGATCTGCAAGGGCAAGGTCACGGTTCCGGCGCCGGCGGTGAAAAAAGTGATGACGAAGTCGTCAATCGAGAGCGTGAACGCCATCAGCGCTCCGGCGATCACGCCCGGCATGATAAGCGGGAGCGTGACATAGCGAAAGGCGTTCAGCGGCGAGGCGCCGCAGTCGCGCGCCGCCTCGGTCAGGCTCTCGTCCATTCCGGCAAGTCGCGAGCGCACGACGATGGCGACGAAGCCGATGCAGAACGCGATGTGGGCCAGCGCCACCGAAACCAGTCCCAGCGTGAGGTTGAGCAGCACGAAAAAGATCAGCAGCGAGACGCCCATGAGGATCTCGGGAATCGCGATGGGCGCGAGCACCAGGATCGACAACAGGCGGGGCCGGTAGCGGTACATCGCCAGTCCCGCCATCGTCCCGAGAACCGTCGAAACGGCGCTCGCGGTCAATCCGATCAGCAGCGAATTGCCGGCGGCGAGCAGCATGTCCTGGTTGTGAAACAGCTTGTCGTACCAGTCGAAGGTGAAACCTACCCACTCGGCGTTCAGCCGCGAATCGTTGAACGAGTACACGACGACGATGAAGAGCGGCACGTACAGGAACGCGTAGCCGAGCAGCGCCGCCGCCCAGAGGCCGACCGGACGCCTACGCACGGGCCGGCTCCGCGCTGGAAGGCGTCCCGAGGCTGCGGCGCCCGACCCACGCCGCGGTGCCGGCGAGCACCAGTGCGGCGATGGTCAGCACGATAGACAACACGCTGCCGAAAGGCCAGTCGCGCGTCTCGAGGAACTGCTGCTTGATGACGTTGCCGATCAGGCTGTCTTCGGGACCGCCGAGTATGTCCGGAATCGCGAAGATGCCCAGTGCCGGAATGAACACCAGCGCCGCGCCGGCATAGACGCCCGGCAGCGACAACGGAAAGGTGATGCGCCAGAACCGCTGCCATGCGCCGGCGCCCAGATCCTGCGCGGCGTCGAGCAGCGCCCGGTCGTGCTTTTCCAGGTTGGCGTACAGCGGCAGCACCATGAACGGCAAATGAACGTAGACCAGGCAGACGAGCACCGCGAACGAGCTGAACAGCAAAGGCACCGGCTCGTGCCCGAACCAGCCCAGCACGCCGTTGACGGTCCTGGCCAGCGCAGCATTGGGGCCCAGGATGATCATCCAGGCGTAGATGCGGATCAGGAAATTGCTCCAGAACGGCAGGATCACCAGCAGCAGCAGCAGGTCGCGGTGCTTTTTCCCGCTGCGGGCGATCAGCGCGGCCAGCGGATACGCGAGCAGCAGGCAGAACAGCGTCGTCAATAGCGCGTACCAGACCGACTTGACGAAAATCTGCGCGTAGACCGATTCGGTGAAAAACCGCGCGTAGCTCTCCAGGTTGAGATCAAGCTTGCCATTCTCGAGCAGCGGCGCGAGGCCGCCGAAATCTCCCGGTGTGCGAAACGAGGCGAGCACCATGATCAGCGCCGGCGCCGCAAAAAAGATCAGCAGATAGAGGACTGGCGGTCCGCTGACCAGCCATCGGCCCAGCCGCGATCGTGCCTGCATCGAAAGGGCGGTCTTGATCATTGAAGAAGGTGCGTCAAGCGACCTTTCACTGCCCGATGAAGTGGCCGGCTTCGACAGGCCAGCTCACTTCGACTGCATCGCCGACCTCGAAGAACTTCGTGCGCCCCGCGCCCGAATTGGCGAGCAGGGTTTCGAGCTTGCGGCCGCTCGGCGTGGCGACGATATAGACGGTCACATCGCCCAGGTAGAGGTATTCGGTGACCGTGCCGCGAAAGCGATTGTCCAGGCGACCGGCGTCCGTCGTCGCTGCCGCGGCTGGCTGCACGCGGATCTTTTCCGGCCGCAAGGCTATCGTGCCTGGAACGGTCGCGGACGTTGCCGCGCCCGCCACGCGCACGGTGCCCAGCCCTTCGACCTCGATCGCGACGATGCCGTCCGAGCTCGACGCGATCGATCCCTCGAGCAGGTTGCAGGTCCCGATGAAGTCGGCGACGAAACGCGACGTCGGAAAGCTGTAGATGCGCGAGGGCTCGTCGATCTGCTCGACGCGGCCCTTGTTCATCACCGCGATCCGGTGCGACAGCGCGAGCGCCTCGGTCTGATCGTGCGTCACGTAGACGAAGGTGATGCCGACTTCCTTTTGTAGATTGATCAGCTCGATCTGCATTTCCTCGCGCAATTTGGCGTCGAGCGCGGCGAGCGGCTCGTCGAGCAACAGCACCGTCGGATGGGTGACCAGCGCGCGGCCGATGGCGACCCGCTGCTTCTGGCCGCCGGAAAGCTCGTGCGGATAGCGCTTGCCGAAACCTGTCAGGCGCACGTCCTCGAGCGCCTCCTGGATCTTGCCGGGGATCGCCGCCGCCGGCGTCTTCGCCATCTGCAGCGGAAACGCGATGTTGCCTTCCACCGTCATGTGCGGAAACAGCGCGTAGCTCTGGAAGACGGTGCGTACCGGGCGCCCCTCGGGCGGCTGTTCGGCCAGGTCCTGCCCGTTGAGGACGATGCGCCCGCCGTCAGGCAGGTCGAATCCTGCGATCATGCGCAGCAGCGTCGTCTTGCC
>PLYT01000042.1:0-2516 GCA_003153475.1 Betaproteobacteria bacterium
ATCGCCGCCAAGGCGGTCGCGTTCAAGGAGGCGCTGTCGCACGAGTTCAAGGTCTACCAGGAGCGCGTGATCGAAAACGCACGCGTGCTGGCGAACGTTCTGCAGGAGCGCGGCTTACGCATCGTCTCCGGCGGCACCGACTCGCATATGTTCCTGGTCGACCTCCGGGCGAAGAAGATCACCGGCAAGGACGCCGAGGCTGCGCTGTCGGCCGCGCACATCACCGTCAACAAAAACGCGATCCCGAACGATCCCGAAAAACCGTTCGTCACCAGCGGCATTCGCATCGGCAGCCCGGCGATCACCACGCGGGGCTTCACCGAAATCGACTGCGAGCACCTCGCGCACCTGATCGCCGACGTGCTCGATGCGCCGACCGACACCGTCACGCGCGATCGCGTTGTCCATGCGCTCGCCGCGACGACGGCGAGACTTCCGGTTTACCGGCCGGCATGAAGTGCCCGTTCTGCGGCAGCGAAGATACGCAGGTCGTCGATTCGCGCGTTTCGGAAGCCGGCGATTCGATCCGCCGCCGCCGCCGCTGCCCCGCGTGCCAGAAGCGCTTCACGACCTACGAGACGGCGGAACTGCGGCTGCCGCAGATCGTCAAGCAGAACGGCACGCGGTCGGACTTCGACGTGCATCGCATCCGCAGCGGCTTCCAGCGCGCGCTGCACAAGCGTCCGGTGCCAACCGAATACGTCGACCAGGCAGTCGAGCGCATCGTCCAGCAGGTGCTGGCGCTGGGCGAGCGCGAGATTCCATCCCGCCAGGTCGGCGAGATGGTGATGCAGGAGCTCTACAAGCTGGACAAGGTCGGCTACATCCGCTTCGCTTCGGTCTACCGGAGCTTCCAGGACGTTGCCGATTTCCGGGACGCGTTGCAGGAAGTCGAGCCCGCGCCGGTGCGGCGCAAGCCGCGCTGAGGACGCCGCCGCAAGCGCGGCGCCTCGCCAGGATTTCGATCCCGAGCATGACCCGTTTCGACGACGACGACCGCGCGTTCATGGCGCGCGCGTTGGAATTGGCCGAACGCGGCCTTTATACGACGACGCCCAATCCGCGGGTCGGCTGTGTCCTCGTCCGCGACGGACGCATCGTTGGCGAAGGCTGGCATCAGCGCGCCGGCGGCCCGCATGCCGAGGTCGCGGCAATCGCCGACGCACTCGCCCGCGGCGGCGACGCGCGCGGCGCCACCGCCTACGTCACGCTGGAGCCGTGCAATCACGAGGGCAGGACGCCTCCCTGCACCGAGGCCTTGCTCGCCACCGGTGTCGCGCGGGTCGTCGCTGCAATGTCCGATCCGTATCCGCCGGCAGCGCATGGGGCGGATCGGTTGCGCGCAGCGGGCGTCGAAGTCCGCGTGGGTCTCTTCGAGGATCGTGCGCGCGAGATCAATTTGGGCTGGCTGATGCATGTCGAGCACGGACGCCCGTGGGTTCGGGTGAAGATTGCGGCCAGCCTCGACGGCCGCACTGCGCTGGAGAATGGCGCGAGCCAATGGATTACCGGCGAAGAAGCGCGAGCCGACGGCCATCGCTGGCGGGCGAGGGCGTGTGCGATCCTGACTGGCATCGGCACCGTGCAGCACGACGACCCGCAGCTCACGGTGCGCGCGATCGAGACCCCGCGCCAGCCGGTCAAAGTCGTCGTCGATCGCCATGGCGAACTGTCGACAAACGCGCGGCTGCTGGCCGATGGCGACGTCATCGTCGTGACCGCATCGACACCGAAAACGGCGTGGCCGGGCCACGTGCGCACGCTTATCCTGCCCGATCGCGACGGCCGGATCGACCTGGCGGCGATGATGTCGGCGCTCGCCGCCGAAGAGATCAACGAGCTCCATGTCGAGGCCGGCGCCAGGCTTAACGGCGCCCTGCTCGCGGCGGGCCTGGTCGACGAGCTGCTGGTCTATCTGGCGCCCTGTCTGCTGGGCGACGGCGCGCGCGGCATGTTCGCGTTGCCGGCGCCGCTTGAGCGTCTGGCCTATCGCACGCCGTTGCGCATCGTCGGCGTCGATCCGGTCGGCACCGACTGGCGCATCCTCGCCAGGGTCGTGCGCTGATGTTCACCGGCATCGTGCAGGCGGTCGGCCGCATCGCGACGGCGAAACCCGCGGCCGATGGACTCGCGCTGACGCTCGTCGCCGGCCCGCTCGACGTGTCGGACCTGCGCGTCGGCGACAGCCTCGCCGTCGGCGGCTGCTGCCTGACGATCGTCGCCATCGATGGGGCGACGCTCCGCTTCGATGTGTCGGGCGAGACGCTGCGCTGCACCGCCGGGCTCGATCGTCCGGGCCCGGTCAATCTGGAAAAGGCGCTGCAACTTTCCGACCGCCTCGGCGGTCATCTGGTGGCGGGCCATGTCGATGGAGTCAGCGTGGTGACGCGATTCGAGCGCGCGGCGGGCGACGGCGCCAATGTCGAGCTCGAGATCGAGGCGCCGGCGGAGCTCGCGCGCTTTATCGCCAGCAAGGGCTCGATCGCCGTCGACGGCGTCAGCCTCACCGTCAACAC
>PLYT01000042.1:2572-3328 GCA_003153475.1 Betaproteobacteria bacterium
GGCCGAGAATCTGCGGTTATTCGTCACACCGGCCGGTTCCCGCACTTGGCGCGTTGCGTACCGCATGCACGGCAAGCGCCGACAGATCGTCGTTGGTAGTTTCGCGGAGTTGGACTTGGAGGCCGCGAAGGCGGCCGCACGCGACATTCACGCTCAAGTGGCGTCGGGAAAGGATCCGGTTCAGCAACGCAAGGTCGCCAAGACCAAGGCCACGCTTGCGGCAGGGACGACATTTGGCGGCATAGCAGAGGACTGGTTTCGACGATATGCCGCACAGCGATCAGTTTCCTGGAAGCAGAACTGCCGCCGTTGGCTCGACCGTGACCTGTTGCCAATAATCGGCGACAGAGCAGTAGCCGAGATCGAGGCTGTCGAGGTGCTAGCGATCCTAGAGGCAGGGGACCGTAGGGTCAGTGCGAGGCATGCTAACGATTTGCGTGGGCTAGTTACGATGATCCTGGATCACGCTATCGCACGCGGCGCCGCTCGCTACAACGTTGCGACTGCGTTGCGCCGGGCAATTCCCAAGCCGCCGGCGAAGCCTCACCCGCACCTCAATGAAACGCAACTTACCGCTTTTTTGCGTGCTGACGTTCACTCATTGACGCCGTCAGTCCTATATGCGATCAAGCTGCTGCCGCACTTGGCGCTGCGGATCGCCGAACTGAGCCAGCTAAAGGCTGATGATGTCGACTTAAAGGCTAGCCTCATCCGCATCTCTCCGGAACGAATGAATGACCTGTCCCCAGTTTCCCG
>PLYT01000090.1 GCA_003153475.1 Betaproteobacteria bacterium
GCGCATCTGTCCGGCGACGAATCGCTGCTCAAGGCATTCGCCGAGGGCGCGGACATCCACAGGGCGACGGCGGCCGAGATATTCGGCGTGCCGCTTGCCGATGTCACCAGCGACCAGCGCCGCTACATCAAGGCCGTCAACTTCGGCCTGATCTACGGGATGAGCGCCTTCGGGCTTGCCGCACAGCTCGCGATCGAGCGCAGCGCGGCGCAGATGTTCATCGACCAATACTTCACGCGCTATCCCGGCGTTGCCGAGTACATGCGCCGTACGCGCGAGCTCGCGCGAAAGCAGGGGTACGTCGAAACCGTGTTCGGGCGGCGGCTATGGCTGCCCGACATCAATGCCGGCGGCGGTCCGCGCCGCCAGGGCGCCGAGCGTGCGGCGATCAACGCGCCGATGCAGGGCACGGCGGCCGATCTGATCAAGCTGGCGATGATCGCCCTGCAGCGGTGTCTCGACCGCGAGGGTCTTGGCACCCGCCTGGTCCTGCAGGTGCATGACGAGCTGGTGCTCGAGGTGCCGGATGTCGAGCTCGATCGGGTCAAGCGCGAGCTGCCTCCGCTGATGAGTGGCGTCGCGCAGCTGCGCGTGCCGCTGGTCGTCGATGTCGGCAGCGGGCCGAACTGGGAGCGGGCGCACTAGCGTGCAGCCTTCGCATGCGGCGCTGTTGTCGTACACATCGCATGCAACTCGAGACGGCACAACCGTTAGTGCCGCTGCGCTATCCGTTTGTAAGCTGGGGCAGCGGAGCGACATGGCAACGGCTATAAACAGCGCCTGCTCCCGTCGCGTGGTTTGCAAACATGCTTGCACCCGCCCATGTCGGTCATCTGGCCATGCTTCGGTCGCTTATCCGGCAGAACGCCGCCGAAGGCAGCTTCGATTCCGGGCTTGCCGCGGATTCCACGCAATCGGTCGAGTTCTTCGACAAGCTCAAGCGCGCGCTGGTGCACGGCTATTTCATCGAGGAAGACCTGAAGACCGGACGCCTCGAGTCGATTGCGGTGCCGGGGTACGTGTTCTGGCCCGACGATCGCCACAGCGGGAATCCGCCCGCGGGGTTCGGATTGTTCCGTGCCATCGCCGGCGGATTCGAGCTCTGGCTCGCCGCGCTGGAATTCGCACGGCGCGGTGGCGGCCACGGCCGCACGATGCTCGACGCGCTGCTCGCAACGCCACCCGGAAGGAAGACCTGGATCGTGCGCATACCGCGTGATTCACGTTATCGAGCGACGGTCGAGCACCTGCTGCGCACGCACTCGTTCGATCGCGTCGGAGACACGACACGGCTGCGCTGGTTTCTGCGCAGCGACGCCCCGGCGGCTTTGGCGGTGAAGGTCCATCGCGCCGTCAACGGCAATCCGCCGCGCGATTAGTCGGAGGGTGTTGATGCGGAGTTCGCGGCGAAATTCGATCGCGGAAAGCCCGAGGATCGCGAGCCGATGCGCGTTACTACACGCCAGAGGCGCACCGACCAAATCCGTCGAGCAATGCCGCGGCCCATCTCGTGCGATCGGAAGGATCCGGCGCTGCAAGCTCGACGAATCGATGCTTGTGCCGCGACCAGCACGCGTAGTGTTCGGGCCAACGCGCTACATCGTGCTCGAATAGCCGACTTAACTCGTTGCCATCCAATCGCGACGGCCGAACCTTGTCGAGCCGAGTTGCCAAGCCGGCAAGCAGCTGATCATGGCGCGCCCCCAGTTCCGCTGGCAGCGTCGGCAGCACGCGATGCAATAGCGGCGTCGGCTGTACGGGTGGCAGCACAAGCCAGGCTTGCGCATTGCGTGTTGTGACAATCGGCCCGTAATTCTGCTCGATCACAAGAAGCGTCAGACCGGAATGCGTAGCCGACCACTCGCGCGATGCGTTCACGATGTCCCGCACCTGGTTCTGCGCCGAACGGGCTGTGCGAAGCTCTCCCTGAAGCACCCATGTGCCCGCAAAAGTTGCGCAAGCAAACAACGCGAACCCTGCGCGGCGATACCATGGATGGTCTTCGCCAGGGTCAATGTCGGAGGCTGGTTCTGCACCTGCGACGCCGATCGCAAGCGAGAGCCAAGCGACGGGTGTATAGGCGAGACGTCCACCCTCGCCTGACGCGGCCATACCGCCGGTGGCGAGCAGCGTGGCGACAACAATTCCCCCCGAAGCGCAAAGAAGTGCGGCCGCTACGCGCCTTTGGGCGCCGTGGGCATGTGCCGCGATCAGCACACACGCGGAACCCAGGAGGCCGAGATAGGCGATCGCGCCTCGAGACGTGCTTTGTGTGAGGCTTTCCCACCAATCTTCGATTGAGCCTGCGTCCAGCCACAGCGCATCGACACGTGGCGCCGTGTCGGGTCTCGTGTATACCCGCCAGAAATCACCGAAGAAATGCGCTCTGAGAACGAGAAAGAGTGCGACGAGAAGAAAGCATGCGGCCACTGCGAATATCTGCGCGCGGGACAAGCGGATCGGCCAAGCTAGCGCGACGAGCGTCATTTGCAGCGCGAACACGGCGGCCGATTCCTTGAATCCAAGTGCGAGCGTGAAAAAGACAGGGAGGGCCGCGGCCCGAATCGCCGAAGTGGGCGACGACGCCCAGACATACACACCCGCCAGCGTTAGCAGCGTGACGTACGCGTCCGCGCGCGCGGCAACCCAAAAAACACCTTCCGCAAGTATCGGGCATAGCGCGAAGAACGTTGCGGCAATGACCCCGGCAACCCGCCCGTCTCGGCCACAAACGGCGGCGAGGCGCGCAATCAGCATCGCGATGATGATCGTATTCCCCGCGTGGGCCAGGTAATTAAGCGCGAACCAGCCCGCGAAGTTGTCGCCCGCGACCCACTCGTTGAGCGCGACACTCGCGATCATCATCGGGCGGTAGAACACCACCCCATCGGGCGCCACGGCGAAAAATTGTGGCCAGGTTCGAGCCCAAAGCTTGCCGTCGGCCGAGGCGAGCCACGCTTGATGCAGAAAACCAAAATCGTCGCCGAGCCAGAACCCATGAAAAAATCGCGCGTACATCGCCGACATCAAGACCAACGGAATGGCTACCAGCCAGCGGCTGGACGCGCTTGAACGTCTCAGCGTCGCTAACCATCGCCTTTCGTCGTTGAACTTGAGGAATGACATCACGCTAATTCGCCGTAGGGGGCAGTGAATATTCCGGCGCGGTGCTTGGCGCCGTGAATACGAGCGACACGCGCAGTCATGGAAGCGTCCTGCCGAACAGCGTGCTGGCGCAACCCTGATGACTTCGTTGCCAGCGGCGATTGTTCACGTATCCGGCAGCCTGCACGAAGCGGGGCTACGTTCTTCGCAAAGATAGCGTCCTGCGCGAAGCTCAGGCCTACGTCGGTGCGACCGCCCGTGGCGCCGGAAGCTGGTCTTCGTAGATGTCGCAATAGCTCGTATACAGCGACGCGATCGTCACCGGACCAAGCACCAGCCAGCCCAGCATAAGTGGAATCGTCGCGACGATGGCGAGCAAGACGCCGATCAGGCTATAGACCAGGAACGGCACGAAATTGCGCAGGCATCCGTTGAACGACAAGCGCATCGCGTCGAACGGCTCGATGCCGCGCAGGACGACCAGCGCCGGCGCAAACCAGACCGCCATCACGAGCGGCAGATAGAGCAGCAGGAAAACCAGGAGACCGATGCATATCGCGAGCAGCAAGCTGCCGAACATGCCCGCCAACGCCCATGGGTCCTGCAGATCCTGCAGGTGCCAGAGCTGGCTCACGATTGCCCCGCCGAAAAACACCAGCAACAGGCCGAACACGACCAGCGCGATCGCGACGGCGAGGGCGGTATAGATCAGGCCGACGAGGAAAAGCGGTCCGGTGCGCGTGCTGAACCCGGCGAACAGGTGCCCGACCGTCAGCGGCTCGCCGCGATCGATGGCGCGGCAGCCCAGCATCAGGCCGCCGGCGAACATCGGAAACAGCAATTGCCCGATCACATGACCCGCCAGCGGGATGACCGTCAGCACGATGTTCAGGACGATCAGCAGGATGATGATCAGCAGCCAGACCCCCGCAGCCGGCGTGAACAGACGCCACGCTTCGGTCCACCAGGCGAGCCCGCGGTCGGCGCCGACGGTTCGCGGCGTCGGCATTAGGGGCCGCCCCGCCCCGGCGATCGGTTGATTGGACATTGCGGGCTCCTTGGTCGCCCAGGCGGCGACGAGAGACTCAAGCATAGCGCATGGCGTCTATGCCATTGTCATAATATCGGCGGCGAGCCTGGCCGTCGACAGCCGCCGCACGGCGAAAATTTGTCGCCGAGGCTTGATTTCGCCCCGCCAAGCGCCTATCATCAGCACTCGCTTGAGGCGAGTGCTAACAAGGTCGTGCCGCATGCGACACGAGGCAGCCTTCGAGTAATACCGAACTCTGGTGCAGGATCAAACCTTTGATTCTGCGTAATTTATGTCTTTAGGAGTGAGTGCTAACATGAAAATTAGTCCTTTGCACGATCGCGTGATCGTTAAGCGGCTGGAAGAAGAGCGCAAGACTGCCGGCGGCATCGTCATCCCCGACACCGCGGCAGAGAAACCCTCGCAGGGCGAAGTCGTCTTTGCGGGACCCGGCAAGACCGACGACAACGGCAAGCTGGTGCCGATGGGCGTCAAGACCGGCGACAAGATCCTCTTCGGCAAATACTCGGGCCAGGAATTCAAGCTGAACGGGCAGGATCTGCTGCACATGCGCGAAGACGACATCATCGGCATCGTCGCCTGA
>PLYT01000068.1 GCA_003153475.1 Betaproteobacteria bacterium
GGTAGTGCGACCGTTCGGCGAAATGTCGGTCACCGAAAACGTAATGACGGGCGCTCTGTTCGCATCCAACAAATGGTTGTCCACGCAGGAAGCCGAACGACGCGCGGAAGAAGCCCTTGATCTGGTCGGGCTATTTGCCAAACGCCACGCCATGGCGACCGAGCTGACCATTGGCGAGAAGAAGAAGCTCGAGCTTGCCCGCGCGCTCGCCACCAAATCGAAGATCCTGCTGCTCGATGAGGTGATGTCTGGCCTCACCGGATCGGAAATCGAAGCCGTCATGGACGTGGTGGAACGCGTCGCCGACTCCGGCATGACCATCCTGATGATCGAGCATCTCGTCGGCGTCATCGTCGCGCTGTGCGACCGCGTGCTGGTGCTCAATTTCGGCCGCGAGTTGTTCCAGGGCTCGCCGGACGAGGCTATCGCCGATTCGCAGGTGATCGAATCGTATCTCGGGCAACCGCTCGAAAAAGTCTGAGGCGTTTTCTCAAGTCAGAGGTGTCATGTCGTCCGCTCTGTTTTCCAAATACAAGATGCGCGATCTCGATCTCTCCAACCGGATCGTGGTGTCGCCGATGGGCCAGTACTCGGCCGAGAACGGCTGTGCCACCGACTGGCACATGATGCATCTGGGACACCTGGCCGTGTCCGGCGCCGCGCTGCTGTTCACCGAGGCGACGGCGGTCAATCTGCCGGGGCGGCTGAGCACCAGCGATCTCGGCCTGTGGTCGGACGAAAACGAGGAGGCACTCGGCCGCGTCGTCGCCTTCTGCCGCAAGCACGGCGGCGCCAAACTCGGCAGCCAACTCTACCACGGTGGCCGCAAGAGTTCGATTACCACCGCTTGGGAGGGTCAGAAGCCCGTGCCGATCGAGGAGGGCGGCTGGACTCCGCATAGTCCATCCAAAGAGCCTTATCCTGGTCGAAATATGCCAGAGATGCTGGATGAAGCCGGCATCAAGGACGCGATCGCAGATTTCGCGGCGGCTGCCCGGCGGGCTGACCGTATCGGCTTCGACGTAATCGAAATCCACGGCGCGCACGGTTATCTGATTCACAATTTCCTTTCACCCTTCGCCAACAAGCGGACCGACGCTTATGGTGGCTCGCTGCAAGGCCGCATGCGCTTCGCCATCGAGGTGTTCGAAGCCATTCGCAAGATCTGGCCAGAGCGAAAGCCGCTCGGCATGCGCATCTCGGCCACCGATTGGGTGGAGGGCGGCTGGACGCTCGATGACAGCGTGGTGTTGGCGGCCGCGCTGAAGAAGCGCGGCTGCGACTACATCACGGCCTCAAGCGGCGGTTCGGTGCCGGAGCAGGAGCTCAAGGTCGGGCCCGGCTATCAGGTGCCGTTCGCGGAGCGGATCAGGCGTGAGGCCGGCATTGCGACGATGGCGGTCGGGCTGATTACCGAGCCGCGCCAGGCGGAGCAGATTATCGCCAGCGGCCAAGCCGATCTGGTTGCGCTCGGGCGCGGGATGCTCTTCAACCCGCGCTGGCCTTGGCACGCGGCAATGGAGTTGGGCGAGCCGGTCTACTACCCGCCGCAATATGAACGCTCGCACCCCAAGATGCGCGCGGGTGACTTCCTCAAACCGCGCGCGGAGACCTGATGCGGTTATTGCCGGACGATGAGGGCGTCGACTGCGACGACACCCCGGCCTTCGCCGCCGACGAGGAGCGGGTTGAGCTTGGCTTCCGCGATACGGCTGCCGGGCACGAGGGCCAGTGACGACCAGCAGCGACGAATGCTTGCTGGCGTCGGCAGAAGCGCCGATCAAGGCGATCGACCGTGGTGCAAAAACGACCTGAGACAGTGCTGCGCCGTTATCGGCATTTTGTTTCACCGGTATATTCACGTCATGGTCTTGTTGCTACTTTTGCCGTCTCGCAACCGGCAGCAAAAAGCGGGGCGATGGCGGCGATATCGGCGATCGTTTCGACGGTGCGCAAATGGTCGAACAAGATTTTCGCGTTCGATCCGAGCTGCGGCTCGGTCAGCGCCAGGAATTTATCGGCCATGTGCGGCCATAGCATCGGGTTTTCCGGGTTGCCGAGCGCGAACGCGATGTCGGCCTTGTGCCGGTGGCCGCCGACCAACGTCACGGACAGGCGCGCCGCCGTCTCGCGCAAACCGGAATTGGGTTGAAGCTCGACGCGATCGGCGACCTCTCGCACGCCGGTGTCGTGCAAACGCGCATCGCTGAAATCGCGGGCCGACGCCGTGTGACCTTGCAGCGCGAGCGCAATGCAGAAGGCGAGGCTGAACTTGCCTTCGAGAGGCGTGCGCGGATCGCGTTTACCGGCAAGCTCGATGGCAAGCGGGTGCACCTCCGCGACCACGCGCTCAACCGTCCCAGTGTTGCAGGCTCCTGAGAGCTTGCGCGCGCAATCGATGGAGGGATGTGTGAGTAGACAGGAGGCGTACGGCTTGAAGGTATTTTGCAGGATCTGCCAGTTGTTGCTGGCGACAGGCTTGAATGCGACGGAGCGATCCTGGATGAGCGCGCCCGCGAGGCCCTTCGGGCTGTCGAAGATCTCGTGCGAAGCCGTAAAGCCGGCGCGCGCGAGCTGTACGGCGATGACGCCATTCATGGCGGCGCGCCCGGCGTGAAACGGCTTGGCCATCGTGCCAAACGACGCAGTGAGGCCGCCGGCTTGCGTTGCCGCAAGTCCGAAAGCGTTGGCCGTCTGTGCTCGGTCCAGCGCCAGCAGCGCGCAGCCGGCGGCTGTTGCTGCAAGTCCGCCGATCACTGCGGTGGCGTGCACCCCGCGTTCGAGCAGAGCTGGGCCGACTTTACTGCCCAAGCGGGCGCCGGCCTCGAAACCGGTGATAAAGGCGCCGAGCAGGTCCGCATCACCGCCGTCAGCCGATGGCGCAAGCGCCAGAACCGTCGCCCAGGTTGGGCCACTGATGTGTGTGAGCGAGGCGACGTGCGTGTCGTCGAAGTCTAGCGAATGCGCTAGCGTGCCGTTGATTAGCGCCGCGGTCGTCGGGTTGGCGGTGCCGCCGGACAGCACGAGGCTCGGCCCGTTGTCCGCCAGCGCCTGGCGCGCGATAATGCCGAGCGTTTCACGCGCAGCTCCGAGAGCGACCCCCGTCCAATCGACCAGGCACTTCCGCGCGGCCTCAATTACCTCGGGCGGATTGTCGCGGGTGCGCGCCTCTGTCACGAAGCGGACAACGCTGTCAAGAATGGGGGTACGCTCGGCCGCCATCTATATCGTCCCGGACTTGGCGAACTTGGCGATCTCGGCGCCAATGAACCCCATGCGCTGCAACACCGACGCGTTGTCTGCGCCGAGCACGGGCGCAGGTTTGCGCTCGTTGCGGACCAGCCCGGAAGAATGCAGCGGGTTTCGCAGTTCGATGATGTCACCTTCGTCCGCATGCGCGACACGGCGCAGCAAGCCACGCGCCTTGACGTGCTCAGAGGTTATGGCTTCGTCCGGGGTCAGCACAGGAATGACTGGGATGTCCTCTTTGGCCATCGCGCGAGCGATATCGTCGCGATCGTGCGCGGCGCAGTAGTCGGCGATTGCGCGGCGATATTGCTCAGTCATTTCGCCGTGGCTGCTCAGCCGGGCGGAGGGGTCCTCACGCTCCGCCGCCAACTCCGGACGGCCGATTGCGACGCAGAATTTCCGCCAATAGCGCGTCTCCAATAGCGATACGGCGACCGTCTTGTCGTCGCGGGTGCGGTACAGTGCGTACCGCGGATTGCCTCCCCAGGCTTCCAAGGACGGCTCGCCGTTGGCGCCGGCGGCGCGCGCCATGGCGCTGCCGAGCCCCATCTGGCCGAGCTGCCACATGCTGTCGAACATCGAGATATCCAGCGCCGCGCCCAACCCATGGCGATCGCGCCGGCGTAAGGCGGCGAGCACCGCAATACAGGCCATCATACCGGCCGCGTAATCGGCCGTTTGGAATCCAGGCATTGCGGGGGCATGGTTGCCGGGCGAGAGCAGACCAGTCGCGGCCTGCACTACCAGGTCATGGCCCGGAATAGATGATAGCGGACCGGTCTGGCCATAACCGGAGATCGAGGCATAGATCAGCTTTGGATTGATGCGTAGCGCGCTCGCCGCGTCGATACCGTGCTTGGCCGCAACCGACACGCCAAACGATTCAAGCATCACGTCGCTGCCTTCAATCAGACGATCAGTCAGCGTGCGAGCGTCCGGCGCATTCAGGTCGATTGTGAGGCTTTCTTTACCGCCATTGACGCTGTGGAAGTAAACGCTGCCTTTGCGGTAGGTGGGCGGATTGTGGCGGCTCGGATCGCCGACGCCGCGATGCTCGACCTTGATCACTTCGGCGCCGAGATCGCTCAGCATCTGCGAGCACCAGGGGCCCGGCAGCATCCGCGTCCAATCCAGCACGCGGATGCCGGTGAGCGGCAGCTTGTCATCGTCGATTTTTGACATGACTTAATCCGCGCAAGAGTTCAGCGGCCCTTGAAGTCGGCCTTGCGCTTTTCGAGAAACGCAGCGATACCCTCCTGCTTATCCTCGGTGCCGTAGATCGTGGTTACCAAAAAGGTCTCGAATTCTAAACCGGAAGCAAGGTCCATCTGCATGCCACGATGCACGGCGCGCTTGACCAGTGCGAGACTGAGCGGCGCTCGCGTTGCGTAGAGTTGGACCAATTTTTTGGCCTCGGTCAAAGCGCCGCCTTTCTCGGCCAGACGGTTGATCAAGCCCATGCGGTGGGCATCCTCAGCGGAGAACGGTTCGGCCGCGAACAAAATCTCAAGCGCATAGGCAGTACCGACGATACGGGGTAGGCGCTGCGTGCCGCCGGCTCCGGCGACAGTCCCGATGCGCGAACTGGTGATGGCGTAGGTCGAGCCGCGCGCGCCCACACGCAAGTCGCAGGCGAGCACCAACTCGCAACCGCCAGTCATGCAGAAGCCTTCGATCGCGGCAATAACCGGCTTCTTCGACATTTCAAGCGCGTCGCAGAGGCGATGCCAATTTCGGAAGTAGTCGATGCCTTGCTCCGCGGTCTTGACCTTCTGCGCTTCGGTGAGGTCGGCCCCGGCGGAGAAATAGTCGCTCGCGCCGGTGATGATCACGCCGCGCACCTCGCCATCGCCGTCGAGCTCGCGCATGGCCGTGATGATTTCGTCCATCATTTCCAGGCTGACGGCATTGCGGCGATCCGGGCGGTTCATAGTCAGCACGCAGGCCGGGCCATCTTTGTCCACGCGGATTGTTTTGAAGGCTTTCACGGCGTCACTCCCTAAATTTCAGCGAATGCCGGCGACCCACGAACTATCGCTCCTGCTCTTGGGTTCCCGCAGCAGGTTGGCTCTGATCCGCGCTCGCCTGCCACGGCCCCCCCTGTAAGCAAATGGGTGCAATTGACGGCGATACAGCGACTAGCTTAGTCTACGTAATGGAACCGGGTTCGTCTAGCGAAATCAGGCGTCGAGCCTAGCGTAGGGCATGTAGGCTGAATGAAATTACGGCGGTTTCTCCCGTGGTCTCAGAATTAATTCTGGAGAGGAAACATGGATCTGTTCAAAGCAGAGCGCGTCGCGCTCATTACCGGCGGTGCACGCGGCATGGGCTTCGCCTGCGCCCGCAATCTGGCGCGCGAGGGCGTCAAAGTTGCGCTGGTCGACATCAACGGTGACCGCGTCAAAGAATCGGCGCGCAAGCTCACTGAAGAGACCGGCACGCCGGCGATCGGCATACGCACCGACATCTCTTCCGAAAGCGAGGTCGCGGCAATGGTCGCCGAGGCGAATGCCAAGTTCGGCCGCATCGACCTGTTCCTCAACAGCGCGGCGATTCTCGCCGACAATCTGTTCCTCGAATCGACACCGGCCGAGTGGGAGCGAATGCTCAAAGTCTGCCTGTTTGGGCCGATGCTTTGCCTGCGCGCAATCCTTCCTGGCATGGTTGAGCGCAAGCACGGACGCGTCGTGTGCATGGCCTCCGATTCAGGTCGGCTCGGGCAAGCGCGGCTGTCCTATTATGCTGCAGCCAAAGGTGGTGTGATGTCTCTGGTCAAGTCGGTAGCGCAGGAAGTTGGCCGCAGCGGGATCACCATGAACGTGGTCTCGCCCGGTGCAACCAACACCGAGCTCCGCCAAGAGCGCGAAGAGTTGATGCGCAAGAAAATGGGCGACGAGAAATATCAGCAGCGCGTGAAGACTGTTTTGCGCATGTATCCGACTGGCCGGTTGGGCGAGCCGGAAGACGCTGCCGCGATGATCACCTTCCTCTTGAGCGACCAGGCGTCGTGGGTGACCGGGCAGGTCATCAGCGTCAACGGTGGCTTTGTGATGCTGTGATCGGCGATGGACTTTGAACCGACTGAAGATCAAACGCTCCTGGTCGAATCCGCGCGGCGGATGGTCATGAGCGAGATCCGGCCGATCCTCGACCGCAACCCGCCCGACCGCCCGCTCAGCAAGGCGGAGATGCTCAATATCTTTGCGGTATTTGCGCGCGAAGGCCTGACCGCGCCGCGACTGCCGGTCGAGGCCGGCGGCTCCGGCATGAAGATGCTCGATTACGGCATGGTCTACGAGCAGCTGCCACCGGTGGTCGCAATCTCGTTGCTGTCGCATGAGGTGACCATTACCCGCATCAATGCCGAGAGCACGCAAGAGCAGCGCGAACGCTTCCTACCCGATGCCATTGCTGGCCGCAGGATCTGC
>PLYT01000107.1 GCA_003153475.1 Betaproteobacteria bacterium
ATCTCGGCCCGGTCTGCACGTCTGCGGGCCTGACTCCCGGAACAGACGTCCATTCACGATGCGTGGACAGTCTCTACCGGCTAGAGTTAGAACGAAGGGCAGCTTCGTCGTGGAAGTAGCGCGTCGCAGCGGACGCGACGCCGAGTAGAACCACAATTACGTGGCATGGACCGCTCTGATGCTTACCGCGTTCGCGCTTAGCCGCGGCGTAGTATCTGGCGCTCAGCCCACTGGGGTTTAGCTTCGCAATTCACAATTTGCTGCACCGAATCCGGCGCCGTGGGGGTACCAAAGACGACGCACACTGCACGCATCTTTTCGTTCTTAGTACTGACTTCTGCGCTCCCCATACCACGCTCAATGCGAAGAAATGCGGACTTCAGCGAGTCGCGTCATGGAGCTAAAGGCGGGGAATCCAGCGACGTCGTTGAACGCGCCCGCCATTGCGGATAGTCTGTTTGTTACGGGCAAGAGCCCGTGGAAGAACTTTGAGGAGATTTGACATGGCGATGAAACACTTTCCCAAAGGCCTTGATGGACGCCAGCGCGATCGCGACGGTGAGATTCGAAAGAAGCGTAGCGATACCCAGGTCGATACTCTGCGAAAGGAGTATGGGCCGAATTTCGCAAAGGGGTATCGCGGTAACGTGCAGCTAGGCACGGTACTCAAGCGCGAAGGTGTCGAGAGCCTGGATCAGCTTCTCAAAAAGAAAAGATAAGACCTGGACTCGATCGGACAACCATTGGCCGATCACATTGCATTTCGACGATCGCGTTCCTTGGGCACTCGACCTGCAGTACGATGTCTAACATGCAACGGATTCTGATCGCCATCGGGGCGGTTCTCCTGATGGTTGGACTGGTATGGCCATGGCTGTCCAGACTCGGTCTCGGGCGCTTGCCGGGAGACATTCGCATCGAAACTGAGAGCGGCGTTTTCTACTTTCCGATCACGACCTGCGTCGTCATCTCAATCGTTCTGTCGCTTGTCATTTGGTTTATCCGCCGCTAGTCCGCCGTCCCGGTAAACTGCTGGCAGCACGCCCCGAAATCCCCTGACCTTTCGCAGTCGCCGCAGCGCTAGGCTTGCCTTGAGTGGGGAGGACCCGTTCCGGACATTTCTCACCTTCGACAAGGGTCCTTCCAAACTCTCGAAGGCTGGCACCATCATGAGAAGAAAGGGCAATCGTCTTGTTGCCTGTATCGCAGGGCAACCGCCGTCGTGGCACGGCCGGTCTCCGGTACGGCATCCAGCAGCTTTCCAAGTCCCTGCCATGCTAGACCGTGTGAGCTGATGTTGGCATCCCGCCCCAAGGGCGCAAATAATGGTCTTGTGGGAGCAATCAACGCGCTGCCAGGGTGAGGAGACTTAGGTCATCTCTCGTTGTGATTAAGTTTGCCCGAGGTTGTCGTCGTGAAGCGAATCACCTTCGATCCCCGCGAGCTGGCACCCGGCTGGCTTGATCTTAACGATCCCGCGCAGAAGCTGTTCGGTGAGTGCCTTCATCGAGGGCTGGTTCACGCCCGTTTCGGGCAAACGCCTGCAAGCTTCTATCTCATGGACGGCGAGAGCGCGCGGGAATGCGCGCGGGCCGCGACCGAACTTCACGGGATGTGCATGGCCGCGACGGCAGAGGTCCTACGGCGCAACGACCTGCTCGAGCGCTTCGACATCGAACCGGTTCACTGGGAGCGCATCCGGCGGTCCTTCGCCGCGAATCACCCGTCGCTCACCGGCCGCTTCGACCTTGGCGAGGCCGGTAGCTCGTTCAAACTGTTCGAGTACAACGCGGACAGCGCGGCGACACTTATCGAGTGCGCCGTCATCCAGCAGAAATGGGCGGAGTCCTACGGCATTTCGGCGACCACAGAGTCCGCCGGGTCAATTCTGGAGCCGCTCCTGGTGGGGGCCTGGCGGAAGGCCGGCGTATCAGGGCTGGTTCACTTCCTCGTGGACGATGACCTCGAGGAGCGCTACACGGCGCTCTACGTCATGGGCTGTGCCCGGAAGGCGGGGCTGCGCACAAGGCTGTGCGTGGGATTCGACGATCTGGTTTGGCACGACGGTGCCCTCGTGGATGTTGACGGCGCACCCGTCCAAACGATCTGGAAGACGTGGATGTGGGAGACCGCATTTGCGGACCATCGAAGGGGTCTTGCGGAAGAGGGAGAGCGAGTCATGGCCCCCCGCAGATGCGGAAAGGCGAGGCTCGCGGACCTTCTGCGAACTCACGAAGCCGTCACCGTCTTCGAGCCCCTCTGGAAGGTTATCCCAAGCAACAAAGGCATCCTGCCCGTGCTGTGGGAGCTCTTCCCCGATCATCCCAACCTGCTGTGTGCCGAATGGTCGCCCACTGAGGCACTTCGCCGCAGCGGCTACGTGCGCAAGCCCATCGTGGGACGGTGCGGCAGAAACATCTCTATCCACGGCACGGACGGGGTGCCCACCCACGAGACCGGCGGGGAGTTTCACAAGCGGCCATCGATCTTCCAAGATCATCTGAGACTGCCGTCACACGATGGGTTTCACGCCGTGCTCGGCGCGTGGATCGTCGGCGGCGCCTTCGGCGGTATCGGCATTCGGGAGGACCGCTCGCCGATCACCAGCGCCGACTCGCCGTTTGCTGCACTCAGGGTTAGGTCATCCGCGCATTAAATGAGGTCCGACAGTCGTACATGGCGCGAGTCCACGCTACTCATTGCACTTGGAATTTCCTCGGAATTCTGCCGCAAATTTTTTTGAGAACCGGCCCCCAATTCGTGTTGCACAGACGCGCGACAGATCCTCACCCAGACTTCGCGGTAGGCCCCCCACCACTTCGGAATCGCGCTTCGTAATCCGATAGGGGATTCCAACCCCCGCGTAGTGATTCTCAGCACTTCGCACTGAGCCGTCGTACGAAATATTTTGTATGCCGTACTCCGAATGACGACTGAGTGCTAATTTCCTCAGGTGATTTCTATCGCAACACAGATCTCTTTAACGCTGGGTGGCAGAGGCAACCCCAAAGGCACTCCAGCGCCCTTGCGCCATGGCGATGCAGCCGTTGAACCGCACCATCTCTCGGTGGCGGCTATAAACGTCACGCTTTTTCGCAAGGGGAAGAGCTAAGGCTCCCTCTGTCTATAATCAAATCGAACGCGCGGTGAATCTTCGCCGGCCAGACATCCGCATTTGCGCGATGCCTGGCCGCTTTTTTTGACCTGACACAAGGGAGGCAATGATGATCGAACCTGAAGGCATGGCGTGGATAGAGGACACCTTGAAGGGCACTGACCAAGATCAAGCCGGTGGCGGCGGCGCTGGGCGTTGACCCCGCGCATCTGCTTCGCTTGGTACTCGCGTCGTATTACCCCGGACTGAACGAGTTGATTGAGGAGCTGATCAATAAACCAGGTCTTAGCCCGAGCGAACGGCGCCTGATTGATGCTTTGCGCCGGCACACTGATGGCACGGGCGGGGAGGCGATCGTGGCGGACGCCCGCGACTTGATTGCGGTGGTCATGGTCTAGCGAAGGATTAGCAGCGCGGCCTGTGGTACTGAGCGAAGGGACACCGTCGGCGGGATGCTCTCGACCAGTTTCTGCCCGTCGTGCGCTAGAAAAGCGGACGTTCGCGGACTTCGCTAAACGGCCAACTTCGGACATTCGTGGCAATGCGAGCTGCCAGGGTTCCTCGCACTCCTGAGTTGTCTAGGAGGACTTGATCGCGGCCCACAACTCGCGGTCGATTGCCGCGCGTGACCATATCCAACCCCACGCGCCACACGCGATGGCCGCCGCAATCGGCGGCACGGCCCAGTCCCACAGTGTGCCAACCGCGGGCAGGAGCACGCTGCTGCTGGCCACGCGGAATCCGCCGTTCGCGAAGTCGACCGGATTTTCACCCGGTAAGCTGCCAGGAAGGGCAATCGGGATCTGGCTAATCAACTTGAGTCCAAGCGCGATCAGTGCCACGGCGATGAGGCCGGCGAGGAACCCCTGAACAATCATTTCGACGGTCACCTGACGGCGCACCTGCTTCCGTTCCCAGCCGAGCACACTAAGCAAGGCCAGATCCCGTCGCCGCTCGGATACGACGCCGAGGACCAGCGCAGCGCTCAAAGCCAACGCAACTAGCGCACCGACGCCGACGGCAAGTGGCCCGAAGCGACCAATCGCCTGCGACACGCCACCAAACAACTGGAGCATCGTTCCCGGCGAAGCGACGGAGGCACGCGGCATCCAGCCGGCAATTTGCCGTTTCACATTTTCGGTTTCGGCCATGTCGGCAACTTTAAGGAACACCTGGTTGACCGCGTCCGCGGGCAGAGCCCCAAGCGAGCGTGCTTGATCGATGTCCATGTAGAAGTTGCTGGCTGCGATCTGGCTGCCTTCCTTGATGTCGACGACCCCCACCACCGTGAAAGGGTTGCCGCCGAATTCGACGGTGCTCCCGGGATCGAGTTGATAGAAAGCGCCGTAGTGACGTTCCACCAGGATCTCGGCGCTGCCAGGTGTCGGCACGCGGCCCTTGATGAGCCACTCGCGCACCCGCCCCGGCCCTAGCGCAGGTGCATTCGACCCGAGCGGAATGCCACTTATCGAATAGAAACGACCGACTCCGAAATTCCAAAGGAGCACGAAGCCTTCCGCGCGGGAAACGCCGGGTTCGGAGGCGAGCCGCGCCAACTCATTGGGCAAGATGGGCTGCGCCGAGTACGGCAGCATGATGCCCATCGCCTTGGGAACTGCGTTCTCGATAGTCCCGCGCTGGACGATCAGATCTGCACCAAGGTTGCGAAACGGAACGGTCGCCACGTCGGCAAAGCCACGACCGAGAATGTCGAGCATGGCCACCAACGTCACCGCGAGCGCGATGCCGCCGACAAGAAGGACGGTCCGCTTCCACCTATAGCCGAGCTCGCTCGCGAGATACCGCCAGTGCACGAGCCGGGACACGACGCGACCTATTTTTCGCCGAGCGCCACGCGCAGGGCAGTCTCAAAGTCGCCGACGGTCCAGGTGCCATTGAGCCCCAACGGATTGCCTGCGGCTACTGGGAAGTTGACGAACTCGATTGTCGTGCCATCCGCCCGTTTGAAGGTCTTCCTACCGTCGATGAGTATGGCGATCGGGATGTGTCCCTTGAGTCCGACCGCCTTCAGACGCTTGTTGCCGTCTGGGCTTTCGGCATCCACTTCAACGACGCGAACCTTGCCAGCGTATTTCGCCAGCACTTCGCGCACCGGCTTCAAAGCGTTCTGCACGGGCGAGTGCGCCAGCGCGATCACCTCCACGGAAGGCTGGGCCGCGAGGGCAGCAGTGCCGAACAGGCTGACGGCAGCGACCCCGAGTACAAGGATGAACTGCCTACGTGTTCGCATGCTGGATTCTCCCGTCTTTCATTTCGATGATCATGTCAGCCTTCGCCGCGATGTCGAGATCGTGGGTTACGACCAGAAGCGTCGTCGCCCGTGCCCGGCCCATCGCAAATAGCAGTTCGAGCACAGCGGTGCCGGTCTCCGTGTCGAGATTGCCGGTCGGTTCGTCCGCGAGGAGGATCGACGGCCCGTTGACCAGGGCACGCGCGATGGCGACCCGCTGCTGTTCGCCGCCACTCAGCTCGGAGGGTCGATGCTGCATCCGGTCGTGCAGGCCCACTTGGTCGAGGAGCTCTGTGGCCCGTGCACGTCGCTCGCGGACGGAAGTTCGCTCGTCGAAGAATGTCGGCAACAAGACATTGTCGAGCGCGGAGAGCGAAGGAATCAAACTGAAGTTCTGGAACACGATGCCGATGGATAGACGGCGCAACTCGGCCATTTGCCGTTGGTCCAGGTGTGAGAGGTCATGGCCTTGAACGAGCACCCGACCCGAGTCTGGCTTTTCCAGCCCGGACACGACGCCGATCAGCGTGCTCTTGCCGGAGCCGGATTTGCCGATGACGGCGGCAAACTTGCCGGCCGGCACCGAGAGATCGACGCCCCGCAACACCTCAAGAGCACCATAACGCTTGGTGACCCCATCGACTTGAATGCCAGTCTCGTTGTTCATCTGCTACTCGCTGCGCAGTAACGACCACGGCTGCTGCGGCGGGGAAGCGACCAGCATGGCGGCGACCGCCAGTGCCACGACAAGACCGCCTATGCCGGCGGCGGCTGCTGCCAGCCATGGAATCGCAATGGGCACTGTGATCGTCTGGGTACGGTCAAGCGTCGCCTCGGGAATGAAATGAGGTGTCGAGCTCAGATCCCATGGCAGATCGATGGTCACCGATACGCTGCCGAGAACGAAGGTGAGCAGAACCGCGACCACGACGCCGAGCAATACTCCGGCAAGGGCAAGGACACCGTTCTCGATGAGTACTTCCTGCCGAATCCGTTGCCAGGGCCATCCAATCGCCTGCAGGACCGCCAATTCGCGCCGTCGTTCCGTGACTGCCGAGGCGGTCGCACGCAACACAAACGCCGCCGCGAAGAGCGCGATCACCGCGGCGACGATCAGTCCCATCCGTTGCGACAGGAATAGGACTCCGCTGAGCGCCTCGCGGAACGACAACTCGCTCGACACGATGCCTTTCTTGCCAAGGAGAGCGTTGACCTTCTGTACTACGCCCTCCAGGGATTGGCGGTCGACCTTGACCAGGAGGAGGTTGGCGTCGTCCGGGCCGAACGGATACAGCGCCCGCACCTGAGGTGCCGCGGTAGCCAATCGTTGCGCTGGGGCGATTGGCATGTAGACATCGGCGCGTACAACCTTTCCGCCACGCGCGGCGTCGACGATACCGACCACTGGAAATTCAGTGCCGCCCACGTCGAGCATAGTGCCTACCTTGAGGCTCCGTTTGGCGGCGAAGTCGCTGTCGATGAGAACGGCGCTATCGCCTGTTTTGAGTGGCCTGCCCTCGATCAGGCGCTCGGATAGCGACTGCAGTCCCGCCTCGCCATCCTCAATCCCCAACACCGATTGATAGTGGTCCGGTGCGAGTTCCCACAAGTAGACCGCGCGGGTAACCGAGAGCACGCCATCCATGCCACGGATGTTCTCGACAGCGTTGGCCGGGATGAGAGCGTTGGGATGGGGAAACACGAGCCCTTCGAGCTTCGGCGGGATGTCCCCGGTGATCTGCACCACCATGTCGGCCCCGACGGTCTCAACAGGCGCATGGACGGCGCGACCATAGGAGGTCGCCAGCGCGGTGAGGAGCACGGCTGCAAGCACGGCCACGGCAACGCTCGCGATGGTGATCAGCGACCGGCTGCGGCGGAACGCGAGCTCCTGGATGGCGTAGTGAAGGGTGATCAAGCGGGGATTCTCTTCGGCAAGACACGATCGACGGCCGCTCTTCCGGCATTGGGTGCCCTGCCTACTCGCAGAATGCGAAGCTTAGCGATTAACGTCTTCGGTAGCCATGATCTGGATCATACGGATCGATCGGGTTTGCCATGGAGTTGCAGCACCTTGCCGTGGCGATGAGCTCTACGCCTGCCATGGCGGAGTCTAGCCCACATCCAAATACGCCCTCCGCATGGTTGGGAAGGCGAACCTCCGCTCAGGGTCGGAAGCGCCATCGAACGACCGCTGTCGTAGACTTCGCGGTACGGGCGCTGTTGGCCGTTTCGAGACATTGCGGCCTCTGAGCGAGGGCCTTTGTAACCTTCGCACTAATCGTGCGACCTGACCTTCCCTCCGCACGTCCGATCGCGCCGGGCTCAACCTGAGCTGTTTTAGCAGCGTTTCCCGCGCGTTTGGGACTCGGGGGAGCGCAGCGCTCAGCCTGCCGAGCTTGCTACCACCAGGTGGTCGCGTAGTCTGACTACACATTGGTCGCTGGACCAATGGCGTAGTCACTATGGAGACACCGATGGCAAACGCGAGATTCGTCGCGTACTACCGCGTCAGTACGCAGCAGCAGGGTCGTAGCGGGTTGGGGCTTGACGCTCAACGAGCCGCTGTCGGCACATACTTGGGCGGTCATGACGAGCTAGTCGAGGACTTCGTTGAGGTGGAAACCGGCAAGGGCGCCAATGCCCTTGAAAGACGCCCGATGCTGCGCGCCGCGCTGGACAGCTGCAAGAAGCATTCGGCGACGCTACTGATCGCCAAGCTCGACAGATTGGCGCGCAACATTCACTTCGTGTCGGGGCTGATCGAGGTTGGCTGTGATTTCGTCGCCGTCGATATGCCACAAGCCAACAAGGTAATGCTGCAGATGCATGCAGTCATGGCCGAGTATGAACGCGACCAGATCAGCGCACGCACCAAGGCAGCACTAGCTGCCGCTAAAGCTCGTGGCGTGAAACTGGGAGTTGCCGGACCAGCGAACCTACGGCAGAACATTGAGCAGCGCAAACGCGCTGCCAGCGACTTTGCGACCAGGCTATCAGGCGTGCTCTCCGCGTTCCGGGCGGATGGTCTATCTCAGCGGGCGATGGTGGCGCAGCTCAATACGCTTGAGATCCGAACGGCGAAGGGCGGCGAATGGTCGCTGATTCAGCTGCAGCGGGTGATTGCGCTGCTACGAAAATAGCGGGCTCTATCATAGTCGAGGAGGTAAATTGGCTGTCGCCATGCATTAGCCTGTCGGCGTCATAGTGGGCTGCCGCGATGATCGCGATTGTCCTAAAGCGGAGGACAAATGCTCGAACTCGGCGCAGCTCGTGCTCCCAGGGTCGCACCCGAGAGCACCCGCCACGAATCGTCGGAACGCCCCGCGCCGACTGGACTGACGCTGCTGACGGCCGAACGCCTAGATGATTGCAAGCTGGCGGGGATGGCGGGTCAGCAATTCAAAGCCGGATTCGATGATCACCACGCTCTCGCTGAATCCGACGCCCATGACGCCAGGTATTCGCAGCACGCGGTGCAGGTGGAACGTCATCCCGGGAACGATCTCGTCGGCGCGTCCTTCGGCGATTTCTCCGGACCGCTCGACCCAGGAGGGAGGAAACGAGATTCCGACCGCATAACCAAAATAGCCGCGCATGCGCACGTCCGAATCGAGGCCGGCGAGCGCCTTCATCGCGGCGCTCGCAACTTCGCCCATCGTCCTTCCGGGACGCAGGTTGTCAAACAGCAACTCCATGGCGCGCAACGATACATCCGCCAGGCGGCGCAGCGCGTCGGGCGGCTTGCCGACGACAGCCGTGCGCAGCAGTGGCGCGCAGTAGCGCTGGTACACCCCTCCGATCTCCATCAACACCGCGTCCCCGCGGCGCACCACGGCCCGCTTGGCAGTCGCATGAGTGATGCCGGACCGCTTGCCTGCGCGGACAATAGGATCGATGCTGAAATATTCGCCGCCGGCCGCGACGATCGCTTGCATGGAGGCCGCAGTGATCTCGTTCTCCGTCGCACCCTCGCGAACCGTGGCGAGCGCCGCCTCGATTCCGAGCGTGGACAATCGCCCCGCTTCGCGCAGACAGGCGATCTCCGCGGGCGACTTCACGGCGCGAACGCGCAACACGAGGTCGGTCGTGTCGATCCACTGTGCGCGAGGCAATGCGTCGCGCAATCTTTCCTCGGTGAAGGGATTCAGTCCAGGCCGCCGGCGCTGCAGTCCGATGCGGGCGCCGGCTGCGCCGATGAGGGACAGGTGATCGGCGAGTTGCCCGGCTGCGGCATCCATATCTTCCCACAGCACGGGCAACAGCGTTTGCACATACGTGTTCATGGCGGCCAGCTCGTGATCGCATACCTGTAGGGCCAGTTCGCCCTCCAGCGGCAGAACGAGACAGCTGTACCAGTCGGACAGCGGCGTCTGGAATCCGGTTAGGTAGCAGATGTCGGGCAGGCTGTGGACCAGCAGGAGGTCGACGCCCGCATGGCGCATCGCGGAGCGCGTCCGCGCAACGCGCGCGTCGTATTCGGCGCGGGTAAACGCCATTTCCGCCGGAATCTCGTGCAGCTCGGACCTGTCCATCGCCTCGGAGGATCGGATCGACTCTAGCGTATCAGCACGGCATCTGCAGGGCTCCACGCGACCTCGACGCGCTCCCCAACATGACGGGGAGCCAGACCCGCGTCGCCCGCATTGGGCTCGCGCGCAAGCACAAGCTGGCCATCGGCCAGCACGATGTCGTAGGTGAGAATCGCGCCTTCGTATGCTATACCGCGAACGGTGCCCTGAATGCGATTCACACCATCAGCGTCGCTGCGACCCGCGGCGAGCCGTATGCGCTCGGGACGAATCGCGATCTCCACGGTGCCGCCGTGGGCACCACCGATCGTCCGCGTGCCGAGCGTACAGGTAGTGCCGGCGACCTCGCAGCGCACTGAGCCACCGGCGTTGCGAAGCACCTCCGCGCGCAGAAAATTGGAGTAGCCAACGAAGCTCAGCACGAAGCGGTTCACGGGCGTCTCGTAGACCTCGCTCGGCGTTCCTACCTGCTCGATCACGCCGGCGTTCATCACGACTACGCGATCCGCCATCGTCAACGCTTCCTCCTGGTCGTGTGTCACGAAGATTGCGGTAATGCCGAGCTGCTGCTGCAATGCGCGAATCTCGCGCCGCATATCTTCGCGCAGCTTTCGGTCGAGTGCCGCGAATGGCTCGTCGAGGAGCAGCACAGACGGGTTGACCACCAGGCTGCGGGCCAGTGCGACACGTTGCTGCTGGCCGCCCGAGAGCTGGCGGGGCAGCCGGTCCTCGAACCCGGCGAGATGAAGGAGCCTCAGCATGTCGGCGACCCGCACGCGCGTTGTAGCCGGATCGACGCCCCGCAACGCGAGTCCGAACGCGACGTTCTGATACACCGACATGTGTGGAAAGAGGGCCAGATCCTGGAACACCATCCCGATGCCACGCCGGTGGGCGGGCAGCAGATTAGCTACCTTGCCGTCGATCGACACGGTTCCGGACTCCACACTGGCCAGTCCCGCAATCGCGCGCAGAGTCGTGGTCTTGCCGCAACCTGAGGGTCCGAGCAGGCAGACGAATTCGCCAGGGCGAACGTCCAGCGTGATGCCGTGGACGACGCGGTCCTTCCCGTACGAGATCATCACGTCCATCAGTTGGACCGCACCCTGTTTCGCGTTGGCCTTGACCGGCGCGTTCACGCGCGTGCACTCCCCGTCTGGGAGATCCGCTCGATGCCCAGCATGCGTTCGATGGCAAGGATGCCGATGATGCTCACCGCGATCAGGAGGGTGGAGATGGCGGCGATCGTCGGATCGCTTTCGGTCCGGATGTAGGCGTAGATCTCGATCGGCAGCGTACCGCGGCCCGTCACGAGGAAGGCAGCGACGGTGAAATTGTCGAACGACACGATGAAGCAGAAGATGAGCGCGGACACGATGCCCGATCGGATGATCGGCAGCGTGATGCGAACGAAGCTCGTTATCGGCCCTGCGCCAAGGACGCGCGCCGCCTCCTCAACCGACACGCTCAGGGTTTGCAGGTTGGCCATTACGACTCGTGCCGCGTAGGGCAGCGTGATCACGATGTGCGCGACCGCAATGTTGAAGAGACTCCACCGCATTCCCATCCGGCTGAACAGGATGAGGAATCCCAACCCGAGCATCACCTCTGGAATCAGCATTGGCAGCTGCAGGGCGGCCACCAGGAATTGGCGACCGGGGAATCGATTGCGCACAAAAAACACGGCGGCCATCGTCCCGGCGGTGGTCGCCAGCAACGCCGTGACGGACGCGACTACTACGCTGATCAGCAGGGCCTCGCGGAAAGCAGGGCGGGTGAATGCATTGGTGTACCACTCGAACGACACGCCTTTGGGTGGGAAAATCGCTGCCGGGCTCGGGTCTATCGAGGTAATGACAACGATGATTTGTGGCAGCACGAGCAACGCCAGTCCCGCGACCGCGAGCAGGCGGGGCGTGGCGCCGAGCCCCGGCAGCAGTTGCGCTTGCGTTCCCGAGCTCATGCCGCCCCCGCCTTGCGGTCGAGCAGCGAGGAGAATGCATAGACCAGTGCCAGTCCAAGCAACGACGTGACGATGGCGCCAGCCGCGGCGAACCCGTAGTTGGAGAAATTGATCGCCTGCTCATAGGTAAATACCGAAATGAGGTCGACGAATCCACCGCCGAGCAGCAGTGGCGTCGCAAAGGCGCCCAGGCTGTACAAGAAGACGATCACCACGCTGGCCCCGATGCCCGGCAGGCTCAGGGGAAAGATGATCTGCCAGAAAGTCCGGCTGCGCTGGGCACCCAGCGTATGAGCGGCCTCGCGCAGCGACGCTGGAATCCGCTCGAGGATGCTGTAGATCGGAAAGACGGCGAACGGCAGGGCCGCGTTGACGAGACCGATGACCACGCCCAGCTCGTTGTAGAGGAGCCGGACCGGGGCGTCGATCACTCCTAGCGCCAGGAGGGCGCGGTTGACCGCCCCGTTGTTGCCGAGCAGCAGGATGATCGAGTAGATGCGAGTGATGCTGACCGAGAAGAACTGCAAAACCAGCACGATCACGATCAGGCGCCGGGTCGCCGGTGACGCCCGCGTCATCACGTAGGCGATCGCATAACCGAGGGCGATCGCAAAGGCCGTAGTCCACGCGGCAACGCGAAACGAGCGATAGATGTAGGCGCGATAGAGATCGTCGCCGAGGAATTTCTGATAGCTCGCGTACCAGGATGTCCCCGGTCCGCTGACGCTTGCCGCGACCAGCGACGCGACGGCGACGCCCAGCAGCCCAAGGATGGCCAGCGCAGGCACGATCAGCGCGAGCCTTCCCAGTGTCATCGCGCTCCTGTCTGGATGCATCGTCGGCAGCGTTGACCTATGGTCCGTCGGGTGTCGAATCAGAGTACTGCGCGCACGCCACCCACCGCAGGGCGAGCGGCGTGCTGCAACGCCCGACTAGCGTGCCTGGATCTCCTTCTTGTACAACTCGTCCCACTCGGGAAGCTTCTTGTTGATCACGCCGAAATCGGCAGCGTAGATCCGCTCGGGCGCAGGACGGAAATCCTTGATGGCGTCCGGCGGTGATGCGTTCGGATTGACCGGCGTGCAATTGATGATTGCGCAATAGGCGGTCTGCGCTTCCGGTTGCGCAAGGAATTCGACGAACTTGAGCGACAGCGCCGCGTTGCGCGGATTCGCCATGCCGACGCTGACCACGCTGGTCAGCACCGGGCCATCCGGAATCACGAAGCGATAGCTACTCGAGGGGCCGAGTAGCTTGGCGAAATCCGACAGAATACCGAGGCCGGCAACCGCAACCTCGCCCGATTGCACGACTTTCACCGACTCGCCGTCAGTGGAATAAAACGACAGGATATTCGGCTTGATCTTCTTTAGGAATGCGAAGCCGGGATCAATGTTGTTCTCGTTACCGCCGTTGGCGAGCGCCGCCACGATGAGCCACCGGCCACCTGCGAACTGCGCCGTGGGCACACCGAGTTTGCCTTTGAGCCTGGGATCGGCGAGATCGCTCCACTTGGTGAGCTCGAAGGGGGAGAGATCCTTTCGGTAGACCAGCCCGAACAGTATGTTCATCACATCAAGATAGTTCTTGTGCACGAACTTCGAGGGCAGGGCGGCGAGACCGGGCGCCGCCTTGATGTCGATCGGTAGCAGCAGATTCTCGGACGCCGCCTGCTCGAGCGCGTCGTTGGTGGAGAAGGCGATGTCGATGGTCGGACTGGCTGCCTGCGCGCGCAGCTTGGCGATGCCCAGCCTCGTGTTCTGCTGTAGCTCGTACTTCACCTCGACGTTGTATTTCTTGGCGAATGCGTCGCCGACGGCTCGCGCCCCGCTCTCCCACACTCCGGACCAGGTCTGGATGACCAGCGTTTCGGCGGCTGCCAGCGCGGGCAGCGCGGCAATCGCGGAGGCAACAATAAGGACGGTCAGTTTGCGGAGGCCACGCATGATCGATCTCCCTGAGACGAGGTGGTGGATGTCCGTCTTGCGCGAGGGGGCGCAGAGCGGGACGAACGCTGTTCCGGCGGCGCTGCACAGGCACCAGTAGGTAGTGTGGCGCTAAATCGCCAAAATTGAAACGTTTCAAAAAATGGTAACATACGCCGATTGACGGGGCGGCGCAACTGGCGTCGGGGCCGGCCCGGAGGCGCAATCCCGTGTCGAGCAACCCCACGATTCTCGATGTTGCACGCCGCGCCCGCGTGTCCGTGGGCACGGTGTCGAACGTCCTGAACGACCGTGGAAACGTCAGCGCGGGACGGAGTGCGAAGGTCCTTGCCGCGATGGCGGCGCTGGGCTACGTGCCCAACCGGGTGGCACAGAGCCTGCGCGGCGGAGAGTCGCACGTCATCGGGCTGTGCACGCCCGTCACCACCAGTGCCTACTTCATGGCGTTGCTGGAGATGTTTGAAACCCTGGCGGCGCAGCAGGGCTATGAACTCATGCAGGTCTTGAGTCATGGCGACCCTGCGCTGGAGTTGCGTCGCGTGCAAGCGCTGGTCGGACGCAACGTCGACGGGCTGATCCTCATTCCGACCTACGATGCCAAGGCGTCGCTCGACCTGCTGGCCGAGCGTGGCATTCCCGCAGTTGTGATCGACCAAGTGATGCGCGATCGCCGGTTCGACCACGTGGCTATCGACGATCGCAAAGCCATGCGGGACGCGACGGCATACGTCATCGGCCTTGGCCATCGGCGGCTCCTGTATCTCGTGCGCGACCTTCGGCTTTCGATCGTCCAGCGTCGCGTCGAGGGATTCCAGCAGGCGTCCGCCGCCGCGCGTCCCGCGGTAACGGCCAACGTCATCCAGCGCGATCCCGACGATGGGGCGTTCGCGACGCAGGTCGCGCAGGCGCTCTCCCTGCCCGAGCCCCCGACTGCCATCATCGCGAGCAACAGCGCGATCGCGCTATCGGTCGTACGCATACTGCAACAGCTCGGTCGCCGCTGGCCCGACGACATCGCGCTGCTAGCGTTCGACGAGCCGGTATGGGCACAGATCGTGACGCCCCCGCTGGCGGTCGTCCGTCATCCCACGCGGGAGATCGCCGCGGAAGCGTGGAACCGATTGCTGCTGCGCCTGCGCGAGCCGCACGCACGGCCGAAGCGGATTACCCTGGAGGCGTGCTTGATTTCCGGCCCATCGCTCGCCCCGCCATGTTCCGCGGGTCGCGCGTGACGACGCCGGCGAGCCGTCCGGGTTGTGAGCAAGAGGTTAGGCCTCAAGCACATAGCTTACGAATCGACGCCCATATTGGGTAATTGAGTGACGAAGATCGGCGGCGCCAACTCCGGTCATCATGACTTTCAAAGTACGGAGGTCGGTGAGACGCATGTCATTAAGTTGCGATACGAGCTCGGTGATCTGCGCCTCATTCATTCCCCTTAACCGATTTGATAGCGTTTCGCCGGGAGAGCCCATCATCCCAGGATCGCCGGACGGTGCCGTAGCAAGCGCCTTGAGAATAGTTAGGTGGTCTGGTTGGAGTTCTTCAAGGGTCTTCAGGAATCGAAGTTCTTGATCATATGGTTGTCCAGGCACCTTGATGTCATCCCGCAAGAACGAGGCATAGATTCGCCGCTTTTCGTCGCTTCTTTCATCCGCAGCCTGCCGAAGCGTGCGCTCAAGTAACTCCTCAAATTCCTCTGTCTTGACGTACTGCTCAGTGGCATCAGACTTGAATTGTCCAAGATCATCAGCAAGCTTTTCAAGGACTTCGCGTACACGATTAAGTCGACGTGTCGTGGCCACACCGCTTAGTACATTGCTCAGTGGGCCACCAACGTAGGGCAACGCACTTGTGGCGAATGCGGCGATGTCCAGCGCGAGTGTCTTTGGGTCAGAAGCGGGTACGAGCCCCCTGTTATCGTCATCCGATTCCATCGAGGCTCATGAGTGGAAGAGCGCGTCCGCGAAAGGCGCAAGGCATATAACTCCGACGAGACATAAAGCAATGCCCGTAAGCCTCGCGCGCCCCGGAGTCGCGTAGAGAGCTCCACCGGAGAACCAACTGCCATTTTGGCCCAGGCTCCGACACATTGCGACAATTCTCTCAGGCCAGATTGCGCTCGTAAGCCCCAACAACAACGGCAAGGGTGCGACGATGGCGTACAACACTAGCTCAATCGCATTCATGATGCCTAATGAACCAAGGTAACCGGCGACCACCAAGGCGCGAAGCGCCGCCGGTGGGCGTCCGTGTTGACCGCGTGGTTAGGCGTTGAGACGCTTCTCTTCATACGCGGTACACAGCACAACGCGCCAACCGTCAGCCGTGCGACGAAGATTGTACGTAGTGTGAAAGTGCCACGGTTCAGCGTCGGCTTCACGCTCAATTGTCCACACGATATCGGCCACGGCAAAATCGGCGCCTTGTGCAATGAAATGACTTGGCTCGAAGCTGGCGCGCTTGTAGCCGTTCGACCGATAGAGAGCGCACAAGGCGACCATGTTTTCGGCAATTGGCTCGCGCGACTGCCACGCAGTAAGGCCACGATCACTGACGATACCCGAAGGGACGCAATATAGGTCTGCGATCGCGTCACCATCAAGGCGATTGAAGGCCTCGCGATACTGTTCGAAGAAATCTGTAACGTCACGCGGCATGGTTCAACGCCTAACGAACCAAGGTAACCGGCGCGACGAAGGACGGGCCGTAGGCCCGCCGAGGAGCGTCCGTGTTGACCGCCGGGTTAGGGCGCATTCGGGCTCTCCGCGGTGCCGCTTCGGGAAAAGCCACAGCGTGGGCACGACACAAATGCCAACAGCCAATGCAGCCAACGATTGTGCGGTTGATTGCGCAACGACCATTGAACCCAAGCTAGATTGCAGCGTGGGCATCGCACCGATACCGCTGGATAGAGGAATGCTACGGAAAGCAACACTCCGCCGCTCACCAGAAGTTGGACAAAGACCAATTGCGAGACGTTAGTGTGCAGCCAGCTGGCCAGAACAAGCAAAGCGCAGCCCATGATTCCGAGTACGCCAGCGAGGCCGAGCTTGCGCGTTTGATCAGTTGCGCGAAGAAGAGGTTCGGATTCCATCGCAGCATTGCGCCCTAACGAACCAAGGTAACCGGCGACCAGCAAGGCGCGAAGCGCCGCCGGTGGGCGTCCGTGTTGACCGCGTGGTTAGGCGTCAAGTGTTGGCCAGCCACTCAAATTGACCGTTGATCTCTTTGGCGAGTACAACGGCTCCCTTGCCAGGGTCGTAACAGAAGAAGTACTCCACCGGGAGTGATTCGACGGATTCTCGAAACGATGCGATCTGGCACTTCAGATCTTCGAGTACCGCTTTCGCTCTATCAATTTTGACACTTGCATGATCTGGCGTACAGCGTTCCGGAGCCCAATCGGAGAAGCAACACACCTGCAGCGAGCTATTACGGAATTTGCAAAATGAGACATCGCAATAGACGATTGTCTCGCCGACGAGAAATCGCTCGATCGCTAGTGCGAGTCGTTGAGGCGATGCGTCCGTCACATCCATCGATGACGCCTAACTGAAAATAGCCAACCTAACTGACGGGAAACGAAGCGTCAATGAGCCGTTGCGGGCAGTGGTGCCCCGGCGCACCTGCCCAAGAAAACAATCGCATTGCTGCTATTAGGAGGGCCTATAGCCCTCTGTTCGGGAGACCACCGGGGAACGTGCTATCGCCGACCCTCGAAGTTTCGCCGACCGGGCGTAGATCGGGTTAGCCTATACGCTACTTCCCCTGAACAAGCGCTGCTGCGTCGCCCGGCTCAGTCGCGTCCGTTCGGCTTCGACGCTGCGCCGCGCTCACTCGCGCATTGCGATGATCCTGGCGGGCCTCGTATTTGGGATGCTGCAAGCCGAAGTCCAGCTTCTCCAGATCGGCAAGAAGACGCGCGATCGGAAACATTCGGTCGAGGTCGTCGGGACGGTAGATCTTGTTGTTCGTGCCTTCGCTTTCATGGCCGATCAGCCTTTCACGCCGCTCCTGAGGGACTTCGGCGAAGCGGAGCATGCTGTTGGCGGTGCTCCGAAACGAATGAAAGACCTTTTTGCGGTCCGCATCGAGCGAGACGCCTTGCGCACGGCGATACTTGGTGAAGAACTTGCCCGGCTCTTTGCCATACCCATTCTTGGGGATGTTTGATCGTGTGAGCTCGGGGAAAAGCCGCTGCCAGCCTTCAGTACGGACTAGCTCGTGATACTGCAAAAACCCGGCCTCGATAAGCCTTGGGTGTATGGGCACCTTGCGAGTTGAGGCGGGTGTTTTGGTCCGCTTATCGCCCTCGTCGTTGATGCTAAGCACCGGCACGCCGTCATGTTCGCTAATGTCGTCCAGGTGAAGTTGCGCCAATTCGTTGATCCGCGCGCCCGTATAGAGGCCGAGAAGCGGCAACCAAAACTCGGATGCCTTTGCGAATGACTGATCGCGATATGCCGGTGAGTGGAACAGCTTCTTTAGGTCGTCGTCGCTAAACGGCTCGTAGTGCGCGGCTTCAATTTTGCGGCTGGAGAGCTGCAATATCGCCGTCGAGACGCCTGTAAGCTGTTGTTCGTCTCGCGCCCAGTTGAGAAAGGACTTGATGCTGCCCAGCTTCTTGGCTTTCGTCGCGAATGAACTTCCGTCAGCCAGGATTTTGGCCTTGAAGGTGCGAAGGTGCTCCACGGCTAGCGAGCCGATGGGGCGGTCTCCCGAGGCTTGTATCAGCTCGGTAACGATTGGACCGTAGTCATAGCGCTCGGCGTGCTCCGGGTCCTTCCACGCGCCCTCACTGCGTTTCTGCGCGCAAAACGTCTGGAAGGCCGCGCTGATAACGGGCGTATTCGCACGAACTCGCGCTGGGGGCGATGGCTTCAGGGCTCGATCAAGCGTGTCGAACTCCGCGTCCGAGACGCGCTCGTCGTTGACCAGAGCGTCCAGAATGCGATTGGCCTCGGCGAGCTCTGCCGGGTTACCGGGATCGTAATCAACTTTATGCTCCGTGCCATCAGGCAGCACGATACTGCGCACCATCTCGGTGTCGAAAAGTTTGCTCTTATCAGATTTCACGGCGCGCAGTGCTGAAACGAACTGGTGGACCCTTATGAATGCGTAGAGAGCATGGACGCGGGCTGCTGTAGTTTCTTTGGTGCCAAGCGAATAGACGTACGCGGCTTGCATGAAACGGTGCGCAACATCACGCGGGGGACGCCAACGAAATGAAAACGTCCTGTGTCGATTTCTATGTAGGTAGGACTGGCCTTTATAGCCCATCGTCGTCGTCGCCTTGGGTACACCCGTTGGGTACACCGGGCCAAGACAAACGACACCGCAGGGAAGAAAGCCTGCTGAATTAACAGGCTAGAACAAGGATGGTGGAGACGAAGGGGATCGAACCCTCGACCTCCGCATTGCGAACGCGGCGCTCTCCCAGCTGAGCTACGTCCCCACAGGGGCGAAATTATAGCCGCAGACCCCCCCTGAGTAAACCGAGGTGCATTAGCTTATAGCCGGCATATATCTCGCGCCTACCTCGGCGCGCTGAAGCTTCAGTGTCTGGCGAAGAGGTCCGGGCGAACAACGCCTTCCGGCTTGATCCTTAAGGCACGCGCCACCATGTAAGCTATCCAGACGCCGCGGCGACACGCCTCGAACAGGCGAGGTATGCGATGAGCCATGTTATTGCGATGATCCAGCAGTACGGTTTGGGCTTCGTGTTCCTGAACGTACTCGCGCTGCAGGCCGGATTGCCGATCCCGGCTTATCCGACCTTGATCGTGGCCGGCGCCTATGCGGCCAGCGGCGGCAACCCGCTATGGGCGCTGATCGTCGTCGGCATCGCCGCAGCGCTGACCGCCGACACCGCGTGGTACATGGCCGGCCGCAAGTACGGTTTGCGCATCCTCAACACGCTGTGCCGGATATCGCTGTCGCAGGATTCCTGCGTTCGTCAGACGGAAACGATATTTCAGCGCTTCGGACCCGCGTCGATGTTGTTCGCCAAATTCGTGCCGGGCTTCGCTTCGGTCGCGACCGCGCTGGCCGGCGCGCTGCGCCTGCGCTACTGGGTTTTCGTGCTGTTCGACGCCGCCGGCGCGGGGCTGTGGGTCAGCCTCGGTCTCGGCCTGGGTTACATCTTCCGCGACGCGATCGGCGACGTGATGGACAAGCTCGCTTCGCTGGGCCGATACGGCTCGATGCTGGTCGTGCTCGCCTTCGTCGCATGGATCCTGCTCAAATGGTGGCGGCGCCGGCTGTTCATCAAGCAGCTGCGCATGGATCGCGTTTCGGTCGACGAGCTCCGCGACCTGATCGATGCCAACAAGGTCAGCGCGATCGTCGACGTGCGCTCACCACTGACGCAGGCTGCCACTGGACGCATTCCCGGCGCGCTGTCGATCGACATCAAGAACATCGCCAAAGGGTTCGACGGTGTCGCGAAGAACGACGAAGTCATCGTTTATTGCGCCTGTCCGAACGAGGCGACGGCGGTCAAGGTCGCCCAGCAGTTGCGCAAGATCGGCTTCAAGCGGATTCGGCCGCTGCACGGCGGAATCGATGCCTGGATAAGCGCCGGGAACGCGGTAGAGCGCTAGCTGCTCGCGCGTGCTAGATTTGCGCTTCCACGAGCGGGAGCGAGGGGCCGGACCATGAGCAAGGAAGCGATCCATACCAGCAAGGCGCCGACGGCGTTGGGTCCCTATTCGCAGGCGATTCGCGCCGGCTACACCGTCTACCTCTCGGGCCAGCTCGGCATCGACCCGCCCAGCGGCAATCTGGTCGAGGGCATCGAAGCGCAGACGCGGCAGGTCTTCGCCAATCTGCGCTCGGTCGCCGAAGCTGCCGGCGGTTCGCTCGAGGATGTGGTCAAGCTCACGATCCTGCTGATCGACCTTGCCGACTTCGCAAAGGTGAACGACATCATGGCGGCCTGCTTCAAGACGCCGTATCCGGCGCGCGCGACCTATCAGGTGGTGGCGTTGCCCAAAGGAGCACGGATCGAGGTCGAGGGCGTGCTCGAGCTGGGACGGATCGCCGAGCCGACGTGGCCGGGAAGTCGCTCGGCGATCCCGGACAAAGCCTAGACGTCGAGTGGCCAGAAAAAAGGCGGCAGCGAAAGAGCCCAAGCCGGCAAACACGCTGCAAGACAAGCTTTTGCGCCTCGGCATCGCGCGCGAGCAGGACTTGGTGCTGCATCTGCCGCTGCGTTACGAAGACCAGACCCACCTGTGCCCGCTGTCGGCGCTCAAGCCCGGACAGGCCTGGCAGGTCGAGGGGGTCGTCGCCAATACCGAAATTCAATATCGCGGTCGGCGCCAGCTCGTCTGTCTGCTCGAGGACGGTGCCACGCGGGGCGCGCAGCTCGTGCTGCGTTTTTTTCATTTCTATCCGAGCCAGCAAAAGGCGCTCGCACAAGGCAAGCGCGTGCGCGCGTTCGGTGAAGTGCGCGACGGACACTTCGGCCTGGAGATGGTCCACCCGAGCTTTCAGGTCGTCGCGCCCGGAACGCCGCTGCCCGACAGGCTGACGCCGGTCTACCCGACGACGGCGGGCCTTTCGCAGGATGCGTTGCGCAAGCTCGTGCGCCGCGCGCTGCTCGCCGATCCCGCCTATCTGGGCGAGACGCTGCCGCCATGGACTCGCGAGCCTCGCCGTCTCTGGGGCTTTGCCGAAGCGGTGCATTTTCTGCACGAGCCGCCGCCGAAAGCGGCCAACGCAACTGCGCAGGCGAGCCTCGATCAGCGCACGCACCCTGCCTGGACCCGCCTCAAGTTCGACGAGCTCCTGGCACAGCAGTTGTCGCTCAAGATGCATCGCCGCGCCCGGGCCCGGCGCAAGGCGCCGCGATTGCCCGGCGATGGCTCGCTGTCTCGCGCACTACTGGCACGCCTGCCGTTCGCGTTGACGCGGGCGCAACAGCGTGTCGCAGCCGAGATCCGCCGCGATCTCGCGCGCGGCGAGCCGATGCAGCGTCTGCTGCAGGGCGACGTCGGCAGCGGCAAGACGGTCGTTGCGGCGCTGGCCGCGCTGCAGGCGATCGAATCCGGCTATCAGGTGGCATTCATGGCGCCGACCGAAATCCTGGCCGAGCAGCACTACCGCAAGCTCGCTGCCTGGCTCGATGGCCTGCCGCTGCAGATTGCCTGGTTGTCCGGCGGGCTGCCGGCCAAGGAGCGCAAAAAATCGCTCGCGGCCATCGTCAGCGGCGAGGCTCAACTCGCGATAGGTACGCATGCGTTGTTCCAGGAAGAAGTCGTGCTGCCGAAGCTGGGGCTGGCCATCGTCGACGAACAGCACCGCTTCGGCGTCGCACAAAGGCTCGCGCTGCGGCAGAAAGGCATCGGCGACGCGCACCAGTTGATGATGAGCGCGACACCGATCCCGCGCACGCTGGCGATGAGCTTCTACGCCGATCTCGACGTGTCGGTGATCGACGAGATGCCGCCTGGCCGCACGCCGGTCGCGACCAAGCTGGTGAGCCAGCGCCGGCGCGCCGAGATCGTCGAGCGTGTGCGCAGGATCGCTGCCGCGGGCCAGCAGGTGTACTGGGTCTGCCCGCTGATCGAGGAATCGGAAAAGCTCGAGCTGCAGACTGCGGTCGCGCTGCACGCCGAACTGACCGCGGCGCTCTCCGAATTCAAGGTCGGCCTGCTGCACGGACGGATGAAGCCGGCGGAGAAGGCGGCCACGATGGGTGGTTTCGTGCGCGGCGAAGTCAACGTGCTGGTTGCGACGACGGTGATCGAGGTCGGCGTCGACGTGCCCAACGCTTCGCTGATGGTGATCGAGCACGCCGAGCGCTTCGGGCTCGCGCAGCTCCACCAGCTGCGCGGCCGGGTCGGTCGCGGCGCCGACGAAAGCGTTTGCGTGCTGCTGTTCGAGGAGCCGATGTCGCTTCTCGCCAAAGCGCGGCTCAAGGTCATTTACGAAAACCACGACGGCTTCGAGATCGCGCGGCAGGACTTGTCGATTCGCGGTCCGGGCGAGTTTCTCGGTGCGCGTCAGTCTGGCGTGCCGCTGTTGCGCTTTGCCGACCTGGAGCGCGATGTCGCGCTGATCGAGCGCGCCCGCGACGCCGCCGACGAGCTGCTGCGACGCGAACCGGCAGCCGCCCAGGCGCACCTCGAGCGCTGGCTGGGCGGCAAGCAGGAGTTTTTCAGGGTATGAGCGACGCCCGCGCCTGGCTCGCACGCGGCAACGCGCATGCCCGCGCCGGCCAGTCGGCCGCGGCGGCAGAGGCCTATCGCGAAGTCCTGCAGCGCGAGCCCGGCTGGAACGATGCCCGCTTCAATCTCGGCTTGATGCAAAAGCAGCTCGGCGATCGCGATGCCGCGATCCGCGCGTTTCACGCCGCCTGGGTCGGCGATCCGCTGCTGTTCGCCGCCGCCCGCCAGTGCGTGGCGACGATTGCCGAATCGGTGCGAGCTGGCGATAAGCACGGCCCGCTGCCGGCGCCTGTCAGCCCGCACGCGCCGGATCTCGCGGTCAGCATCGTGATCTGCTCAATCGACGATGCCCGGCACGACCGCGCCGTGGCGCTTTACCGGCGGCTGTTCGCCGCGGTGCGCCACGAGATCATCTCGATCCGCAACGCGCGCTCGCTGGCCGAGGCGTACAACTGGGCGCTTCGCCGCAGCGTCGCCGACATCGTCATTCTTTCGCACGACGACGTCGACATTCTGGCGCCCGATTTTGCCGCGCGTCTGTTCGAGCGCCTTGCTGTATTCGACGTCGTCGGGGTCGCCGGGAGCACCCGCATGGACGGCCCGGCGATCGGCTGGAGCGGCCATCCGCATCTGCGCGGCTGGATCACGCACCGCGCATCCGACGGTGTCGCGTGGCAGGCCGACGTGCTCGATCCGCGTCCGGTCGCCGGCGACATCGCACTCCTCGATGGTGTCCTGCTCGCCGGCCGGCGCGAAGCGTTTGGCGCGGTGCCATTCGATGCGGCTACCTTCGACGGCTTCCATCTGTCCGACCTCGACTGGTCGTATCGCGCCGCGCAGGCCGGATTCAAGCTCGGCGTGGCCGGCGACTTGCTGCTCGTCCACGCCTCGCGCGGCAATTACGACGCGACATGGCAGCATTACGCCGACCGATTTTGCCAGAAGCACGGCGCCGGCCGCTCGCCACCGGCGCCGTCGTCGTTCTTCGGCGCCTCGCTGGACAGCCCCGAACAGGTCCGTGCGTTTTTTGCGATTCTTGGCGGACTGTCGGGGTAAGAATCGCATCCGGCCGGCACGGGTTGTCGTATTGCGATAAAATATCAGGCACTTGCGATCGGCCACAATGCCTCTATACGCCCTCGGTTTGAACCACGCGACCGCGCCGGTCAAGGTGCGCGAGCAGGTGGCATTCCAGCCCGACACGCTGGGTGCGGCTTTGCGCGACTTGATCGCGCAGCCGAGCGTCAAGGAGGCGGCGATCCTGTCGACCTGCAACCGGACCGAGGTCTACTTCAGCGCCGCCGAGGCCACGCCGGTCGAGCGCTGGCTCGAAAGCTTCCACCGCGTGCCCTCGGACTCGCTGCATCCGTACGTCTACACGTTGCCGCAGGATCGCGCGGTCTCGCACGCCTTTCGCGTTGCCAGCGGGCTCGATTCGATGGTGCTCGGCGAACCGCAGATCCTCGGCCAGATGAAGCAGGCAGTGCGCAGCGCCGAAGCGGCAGGCGCGCTGGGCCTGATCCTCAATCGCCTTTTCCAGCGCACGTTCGCCGTGGCGAAGGACGTGCGCACCAACACCGACATCGGCAGCGCGTCGATTTCGATGGCCGCGGCCGCGGTCAAGCTCGCCGAGCGCATCTATCCGTCGCTGGCCGAACAGCACCTGCTGCTGATCGGCGCCGGCGAGATGATCGATCTCGCCGCCACGCATTTCGCGGCCAAGAACCCGAAGTCGATCACCGTCGCCAACCGTACGCTCGAACGCGGCGAGCAGCTTGCCGCGCGCTTCGGAGCAAGTGCGATCACGCTGAACGAGCTGCCGGACCGCCTGGCCCAATTCGACATGATCGTGACCTCGACGGCCAGCTCGCTTCCTATCCTGGGCAAGGGCCTGCTCGAGCGGGCGATCAAGTCGCGCCGCCACACGCCGATGTTCATCGTCGACCTCGCGGTGCCGCGCGACGTCGAGCCCGAAGTCGCCGAGCTGGACGATATTTTTCTCTATAGCGTCGACGATCTGGCCAACATCGTCAAAGACAATCTGCAGATCCGCGTGGACTCGCTGGCGCAGGCCGAGGCGTTGATCGCCGAGCAGGCGCAAAGCTTTTTGCGCTGGCTGGATGGGCGCAGCGTCATTCCGACACTGACGGCCCTGCAGGGCCACCACGAAAGCCTGCGCGCGGCCGAAGTCGAGCGCGCAAGGAAGCTCCTTGCCGGAGGCGCCGCCCCCGAGCAAGTGATCGAGCAGCTCGCCCGCGGGCTCACCAACAAGTTCCTGCATGCGCCCGCGCAGGCGTTGACGCGCGCCGGCGAGGCCGAGCGCACCCAGCTGCTCGCGATGCTGCACCACATCTATCAGCTGCCGGACGACGATTAGCTTCGGATACGGTTGGTCGTCCCCGCGCACGCCGGCGACGAAGTTCACGACCGTCAGCCCGATCGGCAATGTGGCGTTCGAATCGCCGCGCAAGACCACGACTCGCACGCCATGAAACCATCGTTGTCCACCAAGCTCAGCCAGCTCACCTCGCGCCTGGAGGAATTGAATGGCCTGCTCGGTGCGCAGGACGTCACGCGCGACCTCGACCGCTATCGCGCGCTGTCGCGCGAACATGCGGAAATCGCGCCCATCGTTGCGCTCTACCGCGACTGGCTGCAAGGCGAGCGCGACTTCGCGGCTGCGCAGGACATGCTGTCCGATCCGGAGATGAGGTCTTTCGCCGACGACGAGGCGAAGGCGGCGCGCGCACGCATGGCCGCACTCGAGGATGAGCTGCAGCGCGCGCTGCTGCCGCGCGATGTCAACGACGAGCGCAACGTGTTCCTGGAAATTCGCGCCGGTACCGGCGGCGACGAGTCGGCCCTGTTCGCCGGCCAGCTTTTCCGCATGTATGCCCGCTTTGCCGAGCGCAACAAATGGCAGGTCGAGCTGATTTCCGAAAGTCCCGGCGACATGGGCGGCTACAAGGAGGTGATCGCGCGCGTCGTCGGGCAGGGCGTCTATGCCAAGCTCAAGTTCGAGTCCGGCGGGCACCGCGTGCAGCGCGTGCCCGAGACCGAGGCGCAGGGACGCATCCATACGTCCGCGTGCACGGTCGCCGTGCTGCCCGAAGCCGACCCGGTCGCCGACATCACGATCAATCCGTCCGAGATCCGCATCGACACGTTCCGTGCTTCCGGCGCCGGCGGCCAGCATGTGAACAAGACCGACTCGGCGGTGCGCATCACGCACCTGCCGACCGGGATCGTCGTCGAATGCCAGGACGATCGCTCGCAGCATCGCAACCGCGCGCAGGCGATGTCGGTGCTGGCCTCGCGCCTGGTCGACCGCGAGCGGCAGGAGCGGCAGCAGAAGGAGGCGGCGACGCGCAAGAGCCTGATCGGCAGCGGCGATCGCTCCGAGCGCATCCGCACCTACAACTTTCCGCAGGGACGCGTCACCGACCACCGGATCAACCTGACGCTGTACAAGATCGATCAGATCATGGATGGCGACCTGTTCGAGCTGACGCAGGCGCTGGCGCAGGAATTCCAGGCCGAGCAGCTCGCCGCGCTCGGCGGCGACGAGAGCGAGGCCGTGCGATGAAGCGCACGCCGCCGGTGTGGCTCGAGACCCTGCGGCTCGAGCTGCGCGAATTCACGCCGGACGACATCGGCGACCTGGTGCGGCTCGACGGCGACCCGCGCGTGCTGAAATACATCAACGGCGGCAAGCCGATGTCGAAGCGAGAGACCGACACGGCGATGCGACGGGTCACCCGCTACTACGCGCTCTATCCGGGACTGGGTGTGTGGCGGGCGTCGCTGCGCGACGGCGGCAGGTTCATCGGCTGGTACTGCCTCAAATACTGTCCGCCGACGACCGAGGTCGAGGTCGGCTACCGCCTGCTGCATGCCCACTGGGGACGCGGCTATGCGACCGAAGGCGCGCGCGCACTGGTCGACTACGGATTCGACGATCTCGGCCTCGGGCGCATCATCGGCGTCACGCATCCGGGCAACAAGGCGTCGCAGCACGTGCTGCAGAAGGCGGGATTGAGCGACCTGGGCTGGGGCCGCTACTACGACCGGCGGTTGCGTCTTTTCGCGTGCGAGCGCGCGGCGGAAAGCAGGGCCTAGCAGGTCTCGTCGACGCGGCGCCGTTTAGCGCGCGCTACGGCGCTCCGTAGTTGTTGCTGAGGTAGTCGACGATCTCCTTGGCATCCGCCTCGGCGATCGGCGCGCCAAAGGCCTTGATCATCTTGGTGACCTCGGCGTCCCAGACCTGCCGATTCATAAACGGCGAATTGGCCTGAATGTAATCGAGGCTGTGGCACGAGGCGCAATTCGCCTCGACCTTCGCGCGCCCCGGACCGTCCTTGAGTTCCAGGCGGCGCTCCTGCGCCAGGACAATGCCTGCTGCGAGGGTCGCGGCCAGCGTGAGCATCAGTAGTAGAGCTTTCATCGAGCGGCCCCTAGACGGCGTTGATGGCTATCCGCTGCACCACGTTGTGATGGTAGCCGGCGGGATTGAGGATAAGCTCCATTGTCTGGGTTGCGCCGGCACGATTGGTCGCGCGGGCCATGACGATCAGCGCACCGCGCTCGGTCGGAGTGAACGCCTGGCTGAAGCGGCGGAACGAGAAGCGGCCGTAGTCGGTGCCTAAAGTTGCGCTTCGCCACGACCGCCCTCCGTCGGCTGATATCTCGACGTCCGCGATGCCGCGGCCCCCGTCCCAAGCGATACCCTTCACTTCGAACGGACGGTCGACGGGGACCTGCTGACCGGTATCGATGTTGGTAATCAAAGAATTGACAACCATTTCCGTGATCGGCTCGTTCACGTCGGTCATCTGCGACGTGAAATGATCGATCAGCGGAAACTTCCCAACCGGAATGCGATATGCCGACTTGACCCAGAAATTGTCGAACGGCTTGCTGATAGCGTTGATCGAGACGATGTGCTTCATCCAGTAGGTCCCGGTCCAGCCGGGCACTACAATTCGGGCAGGAAAGCCGTTCCAATGCGGCAAAGGCTCGCCGTTCATCTCGTAGGCAACCAGCGTATTCTCGTCGAGCGCCTTCCACACGGGGATCGACTTCTGAAAGTCGGGCGTCGCCGGCATGATCGGGCCGTCCGCGCCATTCAAGGCGATTTCGAGCGCCTCTTTTTTCAACCCGGCTTTGGCCAGGACATCTTTGAGGCGCGCGCCCTTCCACCGTGCATTGCCCATTGCGCCTACGCCCCATTCCACGCCGGCGACGTGGGGCTCGAACAATCCGCGACGATTGCCCGAGCATTGATTCACGGCGACGACTTCGACGGCGGGGAAGTCGTGCTTGAGCTGATCGAAACTTAGCTCGAACGGAGTGGCGGCCGCTTCGCCCCCGATCTTGAGGGTCCACTTGTCGGCCGCGATTTCGGCAGGAATTCCCGCCAGGTGATAGCGCACGAAAAACGCCCGGTTCGGCGTGAGCTCTTCGGAAAAATATGAGAGCGGAGTTTCGTAATTGGGTGGGCGCCAGCTCCGCTTGATCAGCGGCAGCTTGCCTGCAATCGCTTCGAGATCGCCCGAGGCGACTGCGCCTGCCGGCAGCGGGGCAAGCCCGGGCGGATTGGGGACCGCCGCGTGGGCGTGGCTCGCAAGCCACGATCCGCCGGTCGCCAAAACCAGGCCACCGGTCGCCTTCAGAATATCGCGTCGTGACGGCATGGCTCCTCCAGCGGGATGTTCGCGTTAGTGCCCGTTCGTTGACGGCCTGGCGGGCTGCCGACATTATGCGCATCCGCGCTGGCTGTCGCAAGACGCGCCGCCGCGATCCCCCGATGAGCACGCCTTTGACCGTTTCCCGCGCGCTGTCCGCGAGCGGCCTCGTCCCTTTCGAGGCGAGGCTGCTGCTCGCGCACGTGGTGGGACGCGACCGCGCCTGGCTCGCGGCACACGCCGACGAGACGGTGACCGCCGAGCAGGCGAAGATTTTCGATGCACTCGCGCGTCGCCGCCGCGATGGCGAGCCGGTCGCCTATCTGCTCGGGCGACGGGAATTCTACGGACTCGATTTGGAGATCACGCCCGACGTGCTGATCCCGCGTCCCGAGACCGAGTTGCTGGTCGATCTCGCGTTGGCGCGCCTGCCCGCCGATCGCGAGACGTGCGTTCTGGATCTGGGGACCGGTTCGGGCGCGGTGGCGCTCGCGATCGCTGCCGAGCGGCGCAAGGCGCGCGTCACCGGTACCGACGTGTCGAGTCCGGCGCTCGCACTGGCGGCGCGCAATGCGGTGCGACTTGGCATCGACAACGTTTCGTTCGTCGCTTCCGACTGGTTCGATGCATTGCCGAACGAGCGCTTCGATCTCATCGCGGGCAACCCGCCTTATGTCGCCGCGGGCGACCCGCATCTGACCGAAGGCGACCTGCGCCACGAGCCGCAGGAAGCGCTGACGCCCGGCGGCGACGGCCTGGCCGCGATTCGCGCGATCGTCGCGTCGGCGCCCGCGCATCTCGCGCGCGGCGGATGGTTGCTGCTCGAGCACGGCCACGACCAGGCGGACGCGGTCGGCTCACTGTTCGGCGATGCCGGCTTTGCCGACGTCCGCGCGGCGCGCGATCTTGCCGGCATATTGCGGGTCAGCTACGGACGGATCTGATCGTAGGCGCCGCTAGCTCGACGGCAGCGGCAGTGCAACGCCGTATTTGTCCGCCCAAGGCTGCAATAGCGGCAGGATCGCCGGATAGAGGGCGACACCTCCGGCGATCGCCTCGCGATAACGCTGCAAGCCGCGCTCGCCAGGCAGCCGGACCTGCTCGCCTCCGGCACGCGGGCGACTCGCGTGCGCCGCATCGGCCACGTGATCCATTTGCCGCCTGAAGGCGGCAAGACCGCCGAACGCTTCCGGATCCAGCACCTGGATGAACACCGATGCGCCCCAGCCTTCGGCGGGCTCGGCGCGCCCATGTCCGGCGAGTCCACCGGTCATCGCCTCGATCAGGAGGCCGAGCCCGAATCCCTTGTGACCCGCATCGAGGCCCCCGAGTGGCAATAGCGCGCCTGGATGCTCGGCGAACAGCGCGGCGGGGTCGGAAGTGGCGTGGCCCTGGTGATCGATCAGCCAGGGCCCGGGCAAAATCTTGCCTGCTTCCTTTTGCTGCTTGGCGTAACCCATGCTGGTAATCGACATCGAGACGTCGATCAGTATCGGATCGCCCGACGTCGGCAGTCCGGCGGCGAGCGGATTCGGCGTGATAAAAGGCGTCGTCCCGCCGTGCGGCACGACGGCGGCCACCGTCGGGTCCGAGCATTCGATGATCACCGCGAGGCCCTGGTCGGTCACGCGCTTCAGATACGCGGCGAGGCAGGCGATGTGATGCGAGCGGCGGATGACGACAGTGCCGGTGCCGGCCTCACGCGCCATCGCCGACGCGCGCTCGATTCCGCGCAGCGTGAGCCACGGCCCAGGCAGACGCGCCCCATCCCAGGTTTCCGCCGCGGCACGGCGGTTGAGCACCTTCGGCTCGCCGGATTTCGCCATCGCGCCCTTGTCGATCTCGGCAAGATAAGGCCCGAGCAACGCGAGCCCATGCGTCGTGTGTCCGAGCAGATCGGCGTCGAGAAGAATGTCGGCGACGTCGCGCCCGATGTCGGCGCGCATGTCCGCACGATCGAGCAGCGCGCGCGCGAAAGCGCGCAAGTCGTCGGCGCGGAAGCGTCTGGCCTGTTGTGCGGTGGTATCCATGCGAGCAATAGTCGAAAGGCGAGGTTGACGGCGCGGTGGCAATCGACGACGATTCTAACCCATCGTTTCAATCCCTCCTCCGACGTGGCTGCCTCGACGCTGACGATCAGCATCGTCACGTATCGCCCCGACCTCGCGCTGCTCGACCGGACGCTGCACAAGCTCGCAGGCTCGCTCGTCGCGGCACGCGAGCAGGGCCTGCTACGCGTGGCCAATGTGGCGCTCATCGACAACAGCGAGGAGCGCGGCATCGCCGCGATGGTGATCAAGCTCGCGCAGGAGAATTTTCGCGATTCCGATTTCACGATGAGCTATCTGCACGGCCACGCCAACATCGGGTACGGCGCCGCGCACAACCTGGTCATGCACGGAGGCAACACCCATTTTCACCTGGTGCTGAACCCTGACGTCGAGCTCGACGTCGACGCCCTGCCGGAGGCGCTGCGCTATTTCGAAGCGCATCCCGACGTCGGCGTCATCGCGCCTGCCGTCAGCAACGCGGCCGGGAAGCGCGAATATCTGTGCAAGCGCTACCCGAGTGTTGCCGACCTCGCGTTGCGCGGGCTGGCGCCGCGGTGGCTGCGGCCGCTGTTTCGCCGGCGGCTCGATCGCTACGAGATGCGCGACGTGATGAAGAGGACCCGCACCGAGATCGTGTCGCCGGTGCCGGTGATGAGCGGCTCGTGCATGCTGCTTCGGCGCAAGGCGATCGACGCCACCGGCGGCTTCGACCCCGGCTACTTTCTCTACTTCGAAGACTTCGACTGGAGCGTGCGGCTCAATCGCGTCACGCGAAGCGTGTACCTGCCCAGCGTTCGCGTCGTCCATCATGGCGGCGGCGCAGCGCGCAAAGGCTGGCGCCATATCGCGTACTTCGTTCGCAGCGCCGTACGATTTTTCAACAAGAACGGCTGGCACTGGTGGTGAGCGCGACGCCGTCACGCTGCCCAGGCCCGGTGCTCGTCACCGGGGCCGGCGGTTTTATCGGCCACGCGCTGTGTGCACGATTGGCCGCCGCGAAGGTGCCGTATGTCGGTGCGGTGCGCGCGCTTGCGCCGGACGCGACGCCGACGTCCGACCTCGTCGCGCTGGGCGATTTCGCCGCCGCCGACTGGACGTCGGTGCTCGCCGGCATCGACACCATCGTCCACCTGGCCGCGCGCGCGCACGTCGGCACCGCCCGCGATGCGAGCGACCCGACGCCGTTCGTCGTCGCCAACGTGCACGTGACGCGGCGCCTGCTCGATGCCGCCGTGCAAGCCGGCGTGCGACGCGTGGTGCTCGCGAGCACGATCAAGGTTTACGGCGAAGCCACGCTTCCGGGCAAGCCGTTTCGCGCCGGCGATCCCACGGCGCCGCAGGACGCGTATGCGCACAGCAAGGCAGGCGCCGAGCGCGTGCTCTGGCACTGCTGCCGCGGCGGAAAGATCGAGGGTGTCGCGCTGCGCCTGCCGCTGACCTACGGTCCCGGCGTCAAGGGCAACTTCGCGCGACTGCTCGAGGCGATTGCCGCCAAGCGCCGGCTGCCGCTTGCCGGTATCGACAACCGCCGCACGCTGCTCTACGTCGGCAACGCGGTCAGCGCGATCGAGGCGGCGGTCGCGACGCCGGCGCTTGCAGGCCAGACGCTGCCGATCGCCGATGCCGACAGCGTGTCGACCAGCGAGCTGGTCGAACGCCTGGCGCGCGGGCTCGACGTCGGGCCGCGCCTCTTCCACGTCCCGGCGCCGCTGATGCACGCCGCCGCGATGCTGATGGGCAGGCGCGCCGCGGTGACGCGCCTGCTCGGCACGCTGGAAGTCGATGCCGGGCGTTTTCGCGAGCTTGCGCGCTGGTCGCCACCGTTCACCGTCGACGAAGGTCTCGCGGCGACCGCGGCCTGGTGGAAGCTGCGGCATAGCCTCTAGTCCCCACGAGTCGTGCGCGCGGCGCGGCTATAATCGAATCCTTTCAATTCATGAGATCGCTTTGACCATACGCACCGGAGGCCGCCGCGCCGAGGAGCTTCGCCCCTTGTCGATCGTGCGTCACTACAGTCGGCACGCCGAAGGATCCGCGCTGATCGAATGCGGCGAGACCCGCGTGCTGTGCACGGCGTCGGTCGAGGAGTCGGTGCCGCAGTTCCTCAAGGGCAAAGGCCAGGGCTGGCTTACGGCCGAATACGGCATGCTGCCGCGGGCGACCAATACGCGCACCCGGCGCGAAGCCGCCGAAGGCAGGCAATCGGGACGCACGCAGGAGATCCAGCGGCTGATCGGCCGCAGCCTTCGCGCGATTGCCGACTTGTCGCAGCTCGGAGAGCGCACGATACGCATCGATTGCGATGTCTTGCAGGCCGACGGCGGCACGCGCTGCGCGTCGATCACCGGCGCCTGCGTCGCGCTCTACGATGCGGTATCGTGGTGCAAGGCGCAGGGTCAGTTGACCGGATCGCCGCTGAAGGATTTTGTCGCCGCGGTGTCGGTCGGCATCGTCGCCGGCGTGCCGATGCTCGATCTCGATTACGCCGAGGATTCGGGCTGCGACACCGACATGAACATCGTGATGACCGGCGCCGGCGGCTTTGTCGAAATCCAGGGCACGGCGGAGGGCGCGCCGTTTTCGCGCGCCGAAATGACGGCGCTGGTGGCATTGGGGGAGGGTGGCGTCGCCAAGCTGGTCGATGCGCAAAGGCTCTGCCTCGGCATCGGCTGAAAGCCTGCGGCGATGAACACCGACGATCCGACGTGAGCGAATTCTCGCGCCTGGTCATTGCGTCGAACAACCCGGGCAAGCTCATCGAATTCAAGCGGCTGTTGACGCCGCTGGGCATCGGGACGGTTCCGCAGGCCGAGCTCGGCATCGCAGAGGCCGACGAGCCGCACGCGAGCTTCGTCGAAAACGCGCTGGCCAAGGCGCGTCATGCAAGCCGCCTCGCCGGGCTGCCCGCGCTGGCCGACGATTCGGGCATCTGCGTCGACGCGCTGCGCGGAGCGCCCGGCGTGCAGTCGGCACGCTACGCCGGCGAGCCGCGCTCCGACCGGCGCAACAATGCGAAGCTGATCGCCGACCTGGCCGGCGTTGCCGATCGTCGCGCCCATTACTACTGCATGCTCGCGCTGATGCGCCATGGTGACGATCCTGAACCGATGCTGGTCGAGGGCCGCTGGGACGGCACGATCGTCGATACGCCGCGCGGCGAGGGCGGCTTCGGCTACGACCCGCACTTTCTCGACCCGGCCACCGGCATGACCGGTGCCGAGCTGCCGCTGGCGCGCAAGAACGAGCTGTCGCATCGGGGCAAGGCGATGCGCTCGCTGCTCGACCGGCTGCGCAGTTACGCTTGAGATGCCGGGGCGCATCGTGAATCCGGTTACGGGCTTGTCGCCGCAGACGCCGCATTTCGCGGCGCTGCCGCCGCTCGCGTTGTACATCCACATTCCGTGGTGTCTGAAGAAGTGTCCGTACTGCGATTTCAATTCGCACGAGCGGCACGGCGAAATTCCGGAAGCGCGCTATGTCGATGCACTGCTCGCCGATCTGGAGCTCGCGCTGCCGTCGATCTGGGGTCGCCGCGTCCACACGGTTTTTTTCGGCGGCGGTACACCGAGCCTGTTCGCGCCGGAATCGATCGATCGGATACTGGCCGGCGTGCGTGCGCGCGTTCCGTTGGCACCCGACGCGGAAATCACGCTCGAGGCCAATCCCGGAACTTTCGAGCGCGTTCGCTTCGCCGGATTCAAGGCGGCGGGCATCAACCGGCTTTCGCTCGGCGTGCAGAGCTTCGAACCGCGATTCCTGAAAGTGCTCGGCCGCGTCCACGACGCCGACGAAGCGCGCGCCGCGGCGGGAGCGGCGATCGAGATTTTCGGCAACGTCAATCTCGACCTGATGTACGCCCTTCCCGGACAGACGCCCGACGACGCCAAAAGCGATCTCGCCCAGGCGCTCCGCTTTTCGCCGCCGCACCTGTCGTTCTACCATTTGACGATCGAGCCGAACACGTTGTTCCACCGCTACCCGCCGACTTTGCCCGACGACGAAACGGCCGCCGATATCGAGGATGCGATTGCGGCGACACTCGGCGCCGCCGGCTACGTCCACTACGAGACCTCGGCCAACGCCAAACCGGGTCACGAATGCCGGCACAACGTCAATTACTGGCGCTTCGGCGATTACCTGGGCATCGGTGCCGGGGCCCATTCCAAGCTGTCGTTCGGCGAGCGGGTCGTACGCCAGGTCCGGCACAAGCAGCCGCAGCACTACATCGAGGAAGTCGAGCGGGGGTCGCCTCTCGCCGAGGATCGACCGGTCGCCCGCAATGAGATCGGCTTCGAGTTCATGCTCAATGCGCTGAGGCTGACCGAAGGGTTTGCGGTCGCACTGTTCGCCGAGCGTACCGGTTTCCCGCTGACGATTGTGCAAAAGGCGCTGGACGAGGCCGAGCAACGCGGCTTGATCGCGCGCGATCACCGGCGCATCCGGCCGACGCCGCTGGGGCAGCGCTTTCTCAACGACCTGCAGGCCATTTTCCTGCCGGCTGATGCGATCGCCTCCGCCGACGTCGCGCCGCGGCCGGTCAAGCTGGTGCGCGCGAGACCATGACGCCCGAGCCTTGCGCGCTGACGCTGGTCGCAGCGATCGACGCGCTCTCCCGCGGCGCGCTTTCTTGCACGGCGCTCACCCGGTCATTGCTCGACCGCATCGACGCCACCGACGCCAACGTCCAGGCGTGGGCGTGGCTCGATCGCGATCGCGCGCTCGCGTCGGCGCGCGCACTCGATGCACGGCGCGCGCCGGGCGGCAGCTCGATGCTCGAAGGCGTTCCAATCGGCGTCAAGGACATCATCGCCACCGCCGGCATGGCGACGCAGATGGGCTCGCCGATTTACGCCGGCGCAATACCCTCCGACGATGCCGAGTGCGTCGCGCGGCTGCTGCGCGCCGGCGGCATGGTCCTGGGCAAGACGGTGACGACCGAATTCGCCTTCATCCAGCCGGGCAAGACGCGCAATCCGTGGCGCGCCGCATGCACGCCCGGCGGCTCCTCGTCGGGTTCGGCGGCGGCCGTCGCGCTCGGCCAGGTGCCCGCGGCGATAGGCACGCAAACCAATGGCTCGGTCATTCGCCCGGCAGCCTACTGCGGCATTGTCGGCTTCAAGCCGGGCAGGGATCGGTTGCCGTTGGCCGGCGTTTATCGCTTCAGCCCGACGATCGATACGCTGGGCGTTTTCGCGCGAACCGTTGCCGATTGCGCGTTGCTCGCCGCCGTCCTGGCCGGCGAGCACGCGATCGCGCCGCCCGCGCAAGCGTCCGGACGATCGCCCGTGCTGGCGTTTGTTCCGGAGTTTCCATGGGTCGCGACCAGCAACGAAGAGCGCGACGCGCTCGATGCCGCGACTGACGTGCTGCGCGCGGCCGGCGCGCACGTCACTGTGCTCGCGCTGCCGGCGAGCTGCGGCGACGCGCCGGTGCAGCACCGCCGCATCACATTGTACGAGGCGGCCCGAGAGCTCGGCGCTTTGCAGGATCGCGAGCGCGGCAGAATGTCGGCGAAGCTCAATGCGGCGCTCGACGAGGGCCGCACGATCGGCGACGCTGCCTATGCCGATGCGCTGGTGCGGCGCGCCGAGATCGCCGCCGCGCTCACCGACGGGCTCGCGGGATTCGACGCGATGCTGACGCCGCCGGCGCCCGGCCCCGCGCCGGAAGACCTGACACAGACCGGCGATCCTGCCTGCTGCACGCTCTGGTCGCTCGCGGGCTTTCCGGCGCTGACCTTGCCCATTGCGCTGGCACCGAACGGGCTGCCGTTGGGCATGCAGCTCGCGGCTCCGGCGTTGCGCGAGAAGGGCCTTCTTGCGGCCGCAGCCTGGTGCGAGCGGCGGCTGCCTTTTCGCGGCCTCGTTTGAGGGGACGCGCGGGCACCGATGACGCTTTCGCGCCGCGATCTCGAGGAAGGGCGCATGCGTGCGGTCTACGTGGAGGCGCTCGATGCGCATCGCGCGCTGTCCGACGACGCGCTCGCCGCGTCGCTGGCGGCGGCGCTGGCGCGGCGACCGGCGCACGCCGATTGGTGGGTATTCGCCTACGGCTCACTGTTGTGGAATCCGCTGTTTCCGTTTGTCGAAGCCAGACCCGCGACCTTGCGCGGCAAGCATCGCCGGTTCTGCCTCTGGTCGCTGGCATCGCGCGGCACGACCAAGGTTCCGGGCCTGGTGCTGGGGCTCGATCAGGGCGGGACATGCCACGGCGTCGTCTATCGCCTCCCGGCGGAATGCGCGTCCGCGGAGCTCGCGCTGTTGTGGCGGCGCGAAATGGTCGTCGGCGCCTACCATCCGCGCTGGCTGCGCGTGCGCGCCGGCACGCACGCGCTGACCGCGCTGGCCTTCGTCGTCGACCGCAAACATCCGCAATACGCGGGCAAGCTGGCGCTGGCGAGACAGGCCGACGTGCTATCGCGCGCGGCGGGGGCGTTCGGCTCGTCGGCCGATTATCTGGAGCGCGCGCGTGTGTCGCTGATCACGCACGGCATCGTCGATCCTTATCTGGAAGCCCTCGCGCTGCGGGTCGCCGCGCGGCGGGAACAGCCCGCACCTCCGGCTGCACCCACTACAACGCCACCTCGTCGGCGACGTACGCGAGGCAGATAGCTCGCGCTCGGTGGCCGGCGCTGATTCGCGGGCGTTCGCATCCTGCGCACTACGTGCGCGGACGGCCTCCGACCCGGTATCCCGATGCGGATGTTACGTGGTCGGCTGCCTGCTGCGCTCACGGGCGCTCGCACCCCACTCGCTGCGCGAGCGGGACCTGGCTCGCTGCTCGCTGGCCGGTCCCTGCTCACTGCTCACAGCGCCACGTGCCTCCCGCCGTCGACGTTGATCGTCTCGCCGGTGACGTAGGTCGCCTCGAACAGCAGGAAGTGCACGGCCTTGGCAATATCGTCGGGCGTGCCCTCGCGCCTGAGCGGCGTGTTCGAAATGATCCGCTGCCGCGACAACTCGTCGAACGACTCGTCGTCGGGCCACAGGATCGGGCCGGGCGCGACGGCGTTGACGCGCACCTCGGGTGCGAGCTCGCGCGCCAGCGACCGGGTCAGCCCGACCAGCCCGGCCTTGGCGACGCTGTAGACGACGTAGTTCTTCAGCGGACGTTCGGCGTGGATGTCGGTGATGTTCACGATGGAGCCCTGCGTCTTTTTCAGCGCCGGCGCCGCGGCCTGCGCGATGAAAAGCGGCGCCCGCAGATTGGTGCCGATCAGATCGTCCCAATTTTCGCCGGTGATCTCGCCGACCGGCGTCGGGAAGAACGACGATGCGTTGTTGATCAGCGCATCGAGCTTGCCGAAAGTCTGCACCGTCTGGTCGATCAGCGAATGCAGCTTGCCCAGGTCGAGCAGGTCGGCCTGGATCAGCGCGACCGAATCCTTGCGCTGGTGGTTGAGTTCGGCCTGAAGCAGTCTCGCTTCACCGGCCGATTCGCGGTAATGCAGCATCAGCTTGGCGCCGGCGGCGTGCAAGCGCCGGCAAGTCGCAGCGCCGACGCGTTTGGCACCTCCCGTGATCAAGACCACTTTGCCCTGCACGCGGCGCTCCGGCTACACTGCCTCGAATCGCCCAATCTATCACATCGATGTCCCCCGCTCCATACGGCGACGACGCCGCCGGATTGCCGCCACCTTCGCTCGAAGCGCGCGCGCACGGCGAGCAGGTCGTCGCGTTCGTTGCCGCAGCCATCGGCGAGGCCGGCGGCTGGATTTCGTTCGCCGATTACATGGGTGCGGTGCTGTATGCACCGGGACTCGGTTATTACTCGGCGGGCGCACGCAAGTTCGGCGCCGCCGGCGATTTCGTCACCGCGCCCGAACTGACGCCGTTGTTCGGTGCAGCGCTGGCCGCGGCGGCCGCCGAGGTCATCGAGCGGTTGCCCGACGCCGAGCTGATCGAGCTCGGCCCGGGCACCGGTCGGCTCGCCGCCGATCTGCTGAACGCGCTGGGGGCCAAGGGTCGACTGCCGCAGCATTGTCGTCTGCTCGAGGTCAGCGCCGATCTCGCGGCACGCCAGCGGGCGTGCCTGCAAGAGAAGGCGCCGGCGATGTTGCCGCGGGTCGATTGGATCGAGACGCTGCCCACGCGCTGGCGCGGACTGATGATCGCCAACGAAGTGCTCGACGCGGTGCCGCCTCACGTTGTCGCGCGACAGCGTGGCGCGTGGCTCGAGCGCGGCGTCTGCGTTGCCGACGATCGTCTTGCGCTCGCCGACCGGCCGCTGTCGCCGGGAGCGTTGCGCGATGCCGCCGCTGCGGTGTTCCCGCCCGACGGCGACTATGTCAGCGAGATCAACCCCGCGGCGCAAGCATTGATACGGAGCTTGGCGGAGCGCTGCGATGCCGGCATGCTGCTCGTCATCGACTACGGCTTCCCCGCGGCCGAGTACTATCATCCGCAGCGCGCCGGTGGAACGGTGGTCGCGCATTACCGTCATCGCGTCGTGCACGACCCGTTGTTCCTTCCGGGCTTGAGCGACCTATCGTCGCACGTCGACTTCAGCGCCATCGCGCGCGCGGGTGTGGCCGGCGGCATGAGCGTCGGCGGCTATGCGACGCAGGCGCGCTTCCTGGTCAACTGCGGCATACTCGATGCGCTGGCCGCGTGCGGCGATCCGCAGTCGGCCGCGTATTTGCGTCAGGCCGCCGCAGTGCAGAAGCTTCTCTCGCCCGCCGAGATGGGCGAGCTGTTCAAGGTGCTTGCCCTGGTCCGCGGACTCGACGAAGAGCTCGTCGGCTTTCGCGACGGCGACCAGGGATACCGGCTGTAGTCGAAGCCTGCCTTCAGGCGGCGCGGCGCTCGGCCTGCGCCGCCGCCAGCTTGGCGCGCGCGTCGCGCAACGCCGTGCGCACGCCTTCCTCGATGACCGGGTGATAGAACGGCATGTCGAGCATCTGCTGCACGGTGAGCTTCATCTGCAGCGCCCAGGCCAGCAGGTGGCCAATGTGCTCGGCGTCGGGGCCGAGCATTTCCGCACCGAGAAAAGCGCCGTCTTCGATGGCGACGTAGACGTGCAGCAACCCCTTGTTGCGCAGCATGACGCGCGAGCGGCCCTGGTTGTGGAACGAGACTTCACCCGCAACATGCGGCACCGGTTGCGCATCGCGCCACCCGCCGCCGACGATGGCGATCTGCGGATCGGTGAAGACGACGGCGAGGCCGGCGCGGCGCAAGCCGGGCCGGACGGCGGGATAGTGCGCCGCGTTCTCGCCGGCGATGCGGCCTTCGTCGGCGGCCTCGTGCAGCAGCGCCAGCTCGTTGTTGACGTCGCCGGCGATGAATATCGACGATCGTCCGCATTGCAGGGTCCGACGGTTGAACAGCGGCACCCCTTGGGCGTCGAGTGCGAGCGAGGTCCGCTCGAGTCCCAGTCCGGACAGGTTCGGACGCCTCCCGGTGGCGGCGAGCAGGTAATCGAAGCTCTCCGTGGCAGTGCTGCCGTCGAGCGCGCGGTACGCGACCTCGATCAGATCGCCGTGGCGCACCACTTCGGCGTGCGCATTCGTGTCGAGGTAGAACTCAGCGCCGAAGATCCGTCGCGCCGAGTCGAGCAGCGCCGGATCGGACAGGGGTCCGATGCCGCCGCCGCGGCCGAAAACCTTCACGCGCACGCCCAGTCGGTGCAGCGCCTGGCCGATTTCGAGTCCGATCACGCCCGGCCCGAAGACGGCGACGCTTTGCGGCAGCGCCGCCCACTGGAACACGTCGTCGTTGACGATCATCCGGTCGCCCAGCGCATCCCAGGCCGCAGGGTGCGCGGGCGAGGACCCGGCGGCGATGACGACGCGCGGCGCACGGATCGTCAGCGCATCGCCGACCTGCAGCGTATGGTCGTCGATGAACCGCGCATGGCCGCGAATCTTGTCGGCCGCCGGAAAAGCTTCGACGTCCTCGATGACGAAGCCGGCAAAGCGGTCGCGCTCGGCCTTGACCCGGTCCATCACCGCCTTGCCGTCGACGGCGATCGGGCCGCCCGGCTGGATGCCGAACGCGGGCAGCCGCGAGAACGAATGCGCAGCCTCGGCCGCCGCGATCAGCAGCTTGCTCGGCATGCAACCGACGCGGGCACAGGTCGTGCCGTATGGCCCGCTCTCGATCAGCAGGGCGCGCTGTCCAGCCGCCTTGACCGTCCGGTACGCTGCGAGCCCTGCGGTGCCGGCACCGATGATCGCGACGTCGGTATCCTGGATCTGCATGTGCACGATGTCCTCCCGACAAAAAGTCGGCTAAAGCGCCTTCCGCTTACGCGGCGCGCTTCAAATGGCGCTCGAGGTCCTCGACGTTGCCGATCAGTCGGCCGTTGATAAAGACCTGCGGCACCGTTTGCGCGCCGGTGATGGCACCGACGACCCTGCTGCGGACCGCATGGTTCAGCGGAACTTCGGCGTAGGCGATACCGGCTTCGGTCAACAGGCGCTTGGCCTTGGCGCAGAACGAGCAGCCTTCACGGGTAAGGATTGCAACCTGATCGGGCTTTTTCGCCCTCGGGTTGAGATAGGCGAGCATCGTATCGGCATCCGAGACGACGAACGGATCGCCCGGCTGATCCGGCTCGATGAACATTTTCTCGACGACGCCGTCGCGCACCAGCATCGAGTAGCGCCACGAGCGCTGGCCGAAGTTGAGATCGCTCTTGTCGACGAGGAGGCCCATTTTGCGCGTGAATTCGCCGTTGCCGTCGGGCAGCAGCATGACGTTCTCCGCCTCCTGATCCTTGGCCCATGCTTCCATGACGAACGGATCGTTGACCGAGGCGCAGACGATAGCATCGATGCCGGCGGCCTTGAACGCGGGCGCGAGCTCGTTGTAACGCGGCAGGTGGGTCGACGAGCAGGTCGGCGTAAAAGCGCCCGGCAGCGAAAAGACGACGACGTTCTTGTGGGCGAACAGGTCGTCGCTGGTCAGCGTCGCCCACTCGCCGTTGCGGCGGACGCGCAATGAAACCTCGGGCACCCTCTGGCCCGCATGGTCAGGAAATCGATGGGGGTGATCGGACATGGCTTTGCTCTCCGTGGGTTGGTCGATAGACGAGACTATGATCGTCCAGCGATGACGATAGTTCAAGTTTATTTATATGATCACATCGATAGCTGTAGGCTATCGACTTGGCGCCGCGCCCCTGGGGGCCTGCGCTGCGGGCCAGTGCCGCCGGTAAGCGGTTGGTCGCTAGTCGGCGCTCCGGCGCAGCCGCACGATGTTGTCGGACGCGGCGCCGTGCCGCGTCGAATGCAGCGACGCCAGCAATTCGCTCACGACCGCCGGTTCGATCGGCTTGACCAGATGGTGGTCGCAGCCGGCTTGGGCCGAACGGGCGCGATGCTCTTCCTGCCCGTAACCGGAAGCCGCGACGATGACGATGGCGCGGTTGTCAGGCTCGGCGCATACGCGCAGCGCGACCTGGAAGCCGTCCATGCCGGGCAAGCCGATGTCGAGCAGGATGACGTCCGGCCGGGCCACACGCACGGCGTCCAGCGCCCGCGGCCCGTCGTAGGCGACCCGGACGTTGTAGCCTTCCATGCCGAGCAGCATTGCCATGCTGTCGGTCGCGTCGCGGTTGTCGTCGACGATCAGGATCGCAAATTCGCCGGGGTTCGATGGCCCGAAGCGCTCCGCTGCACGGCGTCCAGCCGACACCCGCTGGTCGACCGGCAGCGCCGGCATGCGCACGGTGAATTCGCTGCCCAGGTCCTTGCCGGCGCTGAACGCCGACACGCTTCCGCCCTGCATCTCGACCAGCCGCTTCACCAGCGTCAGGCCGATGCCGAGGCCGCCCTGCGAGCGATCGAGCGTGTGCGCAACCTGCGTGAACAGATCGAAGATCGTCGACACGGCCGACGCCGGGATGCCGATGCCCGAATCGCGGACGCGGAAGACGACCTCGGCGCCTTCCTGCTCGGCGGTCAGCGAGATCCGTCCCTTGCGGTCGGTGTACTTGGCTGCGTTGTTCAAGAGATTCGCCAGCACCTGCGCCAAGCGGCGAAATCGCCGCGGACGCGCATCGGCTGCTCGGGCAGCAGCACGCTCAACGCATGCTCTTGCGCGTCGATCAGCGGCCGCACGGTCTCGACGGCGACGGCGACGACTTCAGCCACGTCGACTGCTTCGATCTTGAGCTCGATCCTGTTCTGCGTGATCCGTGACACGTCGAGCAGGTCGTCGACCAGCCGTGAAAGCTGTTTCACCTGACGGCCGATCACCTCGCGTGCCCAGTCGTGCCTTTTCGCGTCGCTGCCGTTGGTTTGCAGGACGTGAACGGCGTTGGTGATCGGCGCCAGCGGATTGCGGAGCTCATGCGAAAGCATCGCTAGAAATTCGTTCTTGCGCCTGTCCTGCCCGTGGATCTTGCGGTACAACAGCGCGTTGTCGAGCGCGATGGCGGCGCGGCTGGCCACGTCGGAGGCGACCGCGACGAGATCGGCGTCGATCGCGCGCCCGGCCGACGTCGTTCCCAGTGAGATCACGCCGATCGTGCGCCCGCGCGCGAGCAGCGGAATGATCACCAACGAATGGAGCGGCGAGCCGCGCGGAATCTCCGGTTGCGTGTTCGGTCCGCCGCCCCGGCCGCCAGTCGGCTGCGGGCCGGCGATGTCGGGGAAGGATTCGCAAACACCGCTTCCGAGCACGCGGGCGATCGCGTCGCGCCACCAGCCGCAGTCGACCGCCGGAACCGATTCGCTGCACAGCGTCTCTGCAGTCAACGCGCCGCTCCATGCCAGCTCTGTGCGCGCGTCGATGCCTTCCTCGCCTGGAAAGGTCAGCGCGGCGGCATCGGCCAAAAACGGAACCGCAAGCCGCAGCAATTCGCGCGCCGTGGCGTCGAATTCGAGCGATCGTGACAACGCCGCGCTCGCCTGCGCCAGGAAAGCGAAGCGCGCGTTCGCGCGCTCGGCCACCGAGCGCGCCGCGCGCTCCTCGGCCAGCGCGAGATGTTCCTCGGCGCGGCGCTTCGCCTGCTCAGCGAACAGGTACAGGTCGACGAACACCCTGACCTTGGAGCGCAGGATCCCGGGAACGACCGGCGAGCTCAGGTAGTCGACCGCACCCAGCGAATAGCCTTTGCTGATGCGTACTTCGTCGGTGTAGTCGGCAGTGATGAATATGATCGGAATGTGCGCCGATTTGGTCCGGCTGCGGATCAGCGCCGCCGTCTCGAGGCCGTCCAGGCCGGGCATGTTGATATCGAGCAGGATGACGGCGAAGTCGCGCTGCAGCACCTGGCGCAGCGCTTCCTCGCCGGAGGTCGCGCTGTAGACGTTCTGGTCGAGCTCCTCGAGAATCGCCCGGAAGACGACGTGCTTGTCCGGACGGTCGTCGACGACGAGGATATTCGCTTTGCCGGGTTCGCTCACGCGACGCATCTCCTTCGAGCGACCACGCGGATTTCGATCACTGCCACCAATGGCGGATGAGTGCCGGTCAGCACGACAGCCAGGCGCGCAGCACGCCGACCATCAGCTCCGTATCGACCGGTTTCGACGAGTAATCCCATGCCCCGGCTTCCATGCATTTTTAGCGGTCGCCCTTCATCGCCTTGGCGGTGACCGCGATGATCGGCAGGTCCCGGCATGCCGGAATCTTGCGGATCTCGCGGATCGTATCGACCCCGTCGAGCTCGGGCATCATGATGTCCATCAGCACGACGTTGATGTCGGGTTGCGCCTGCAGATGGCGGATCGCGTCGCGCCCGTTGTCCTGCGACACGACGACCATGCCCTGGCCCTCGAGCAGCGACGACGGATGCGCCTCGGCGCTCGGCGATTCGGAGCAACGCCGCTTGGGATCAGCGCGCTTTGACGCTCCGGCGGCGCGGCGCGGGTGCAGGCAGAGCCAGCGGCACCGGAACGCGTCCGGGCGCGGGTGCCCGGCCCTCGAGCCACGCCCGAAGTGCGGCGAGCGCGCCTTCGGCGAAGCCCCAGCTGATCACGGCCGGCGCCGCTACGTCGAGAACCTGGAATGGATTCCAAAGCGCCAGATGCAGATGCGGCCGCCAGCGCAGCGATGCAGCGCCGAAGCGCGTGCGCTGGCTCGACACCAGCACGGTCGCGCGGCCGTCCTGCGGCAGCCGGCCCCAGTCGAGATTCTGCAGCGTGTCGAGCTGCACGATCTCGACCTTGCCGAAGCCTTCGAACAGCGACGCAACCGCGTCGTCCGAGGGTCCCGCCTCGGACACGCCGTCGGACGGTAGCTGCCGTTGCGTGATCACGCGCAACGGCTGATCGCGGCGCGGCGGCCGCGGGTCGCCGATCGGCGTCAACGCCAGCGCCCAGGCGCGAAACATCAGCTGCTCATCTTTTTCGCGGCGCGCGTTGGCATAACGCGCTTGGCGCACCGGATATCGTTTGGCCAGCGTGTCCAGGCGAGCGCAGGAGCGCCGCAGTCGAGCGCGCTCGAGCGAACCGTCGGCAAGCGCTTCCGCGATCGCTTGCACCGCCGAGGCCTGCTCGTCGCGGCTTCCCAGCACCGTCACCATGTCGGCGCCGGCCTGGAGCGCCAGCACCGCGGCGCGGTCGTGGCCGTAGCGCTGGCGAATGGCCTGCATCGCCAGCGAATCGGTGATGATGACGCCGCGGTATCCCCAGCGCTCGCGCAGCAAGTCGCGCAGCCATTTTCTGGACAGCGTCGCCGGGAAATCGGCGTCGATGCGGGGATAGACGATGTGCGCGGTCATTACCGCGGGTGCTAAGCTTTGCAGCGCTCGGAAGGGCTTGAGCTCGAGCGCGCCCAATTCCCGCCGCGTCTTGTCGACCACCGGAAGGTCGCGGTGCGAATCGACGCGCGTATCGCCGTGTCCCGGAAAATGCTTGACGCAGCATGCGACGCCTTCTCGCAGCGCGCCGCGCATCCAGCCGCCGGCGAGGCGCACGACTTCCGCCGGATTCGACGAAAAGCTGCGCTCGGCGATGACCGGGTTGCCCGGATTATTGTTGACGTCCAGGACCGGCGCGAAATTCCAGTTGAAGCCCACGCTCTTCAGGCCGCGCGCGACCGCCGCTCCAACGTTCTCGGCGAGCTTCCCGGTTCCCGCCGCGCCGAGTGCCATCGCCGGCGGCGGATGCGGCAGGAACGTCGTCCGGACGACGGCGCCGCCTTCCTGATCGATCGCGAGCAGCGCGCGCGGTCCGATCGTCTTGCGCAAGGCCGCCGTCAGCGCGCGAACCTCGGCCTCGGTGCCGAGGTTCGCGCGAAAGAGCACGACGGCGCGAATCTTGTGCCGGCGCAGGAATGTCGCCTGCGTCGCATCCAGGACTTTGCCCTCGATGCCGACCATCACCAGCGCGCCGGGATCGAGCCGGCTCGTGGAACGCGCGCGCGCGCTCATTGCCGTCATGCCTGTCGCTCGACGAGGATCGGCCGCATCAGCTAAACGCAGCCTTCCGCGGGCGCGAGGTCGATTTCCTCTCCTTCGACAAGCACGCGCTGCAACTGCAGCTCGCGGTCCAGCAGCACCAGGTCGGCGTGCGCACCTTCGACCAGCCGCCCGCGGTCGGACAGCCCAAGATATTCGGCCGCATGAGCCGAGACGCGCCTTGAAGCGTCTTCGAGCGAAAGCCCGATCGTCACCAGATTGCGCAGCGCCTGGTCCATCGTCAGCGTGCTGCCGGCCAGCGTGCCATCGGCCACGCGCACGCCGCCCAGGCATTTGGTGACGCGGTGGCGCCCGAGCCGATAGTCGCCGTCGGGCATGCCGGTTGCGGCGGTCGAATCGGTCACGCAGAACAGCCCCGGGATCGCGCGCAGCGCGGCGCGGATCGCGCCGGGATGGACATGCAGCAGATCGGGAATGATCTCGGCATAGCGTGCGTGCGCCAGCGCGGCGCCGACGATGCCGGGTTCGCGGTGATGCATGCCGGTCATCGCGTTGAACAGATGAGTGAAACCGGTCGCGCCGCGTTCAAGCGCGGCCACACCGTCTTCGTAACTGCCCAGCGTGTGCCCGATCTGGACCCGGAACCCCGCGGCGCGCAGTGGAACGATGATATCGAGATTGCCCGGCAGCTCCGGCGCCAGCGTGATCAGACGGATCGGCGCCAGCGCATGCAGCGCGCGGATTTCCTCGATCGACGCGGGGCGGACGAAGTCCGGCTGCGCACCGAGCTTGCCGGGATTGATGTACGGGCCTTCCAGATGTACGCCCAGCACGCGGGCAGCACCGGTCGCGCGTCGCGTGCAGGCAGGAGCCAGCGCTCGCATCGCCGCCTCGACCTCGGACAGCGGCGCGGTCATCGTCGTGGCCAAGAGCGACGTCGTGCCGTATCGCGCATGCAGACGCGCGATGCGATCGATCGCATCGCCGGCTTCCATCGTGTCGCTGCCGCCGCCGCCGTGCACGTGCGCATCGATGAATCCGGGCACGACGATCGTGGTCGACTCGGTCCTCGCCTGCTCTTCGGTCCGACGCGCGCCTTCGATGCGCCGTATCCGGCCATGCTCGTACCGTAGCGTGCCGCGCATGAAGCCTTGCGGCGTCAGGATGTGCCCTTCGACGCGATGCGTGCTCATGCCTGTCGCCTTGTAGCTCTCCCGGCCGCGAAATCGCCCTGGTCGTCAGGGAATTCGAACCCGCGGTCGCTCATCCAGCGCTTCCACTCAACGCCTGGCGGAGCAGGCGGAACGCGCCGTCGACCGCATCGCCCGCCGGCTCGACATGGCGCGCCCGTATCGCTGCGTCGAAACGAGGCAGAAGCTTTTGTCCGACGCTGCCGCAAATCGCCAGCGGCAACGTGGCCTGCGGATCGAGCGCGGCGGCGATTTCTTCCAGCGCGCGCGCGGCGCGGTCGAGCAGATGCGCGGCAAACGGATCGGGCGGCAGCGGCGTCGAAAACCAAGGGCGCCAGGTCGGCATAGGCATTCTGCCCGGGTCGATCGCACCACGCCAACAGTGCCTCCCGCGTGGTCCCGGCGACGGCAAGGACTGCACCGACCAGCGGTCCGACGGGACCGCGTCCGTCGATGGCACGATGCGTCTCGCGCATCGCGTGCAATCCCAGCCACGCGCCGCTGCCTTCGTCGCCGACCGGAAATCCCCAGCCGCCGGCGGCAACGCGCATGCCGTCGCGGTGCAAGGCTTCGCCGACGCTGCCCGTACCGGCGGTGACGATTGCGCCGGGACGTCCTTCATGCGCGCCGAGCAAGGCCGTATAGGCGTCGGTGTCGAGGGCGAGATGCGCGAACAATGGCGCCTGGGCGAGGAAGTCGTCGCGCCGCCGCCGCACGTTCGCGCCGGCGAGCCCGATGCCCACCGCGCATTGCTCGCGCGGCGCCGGTGCGATTGCAGCGTCGGCGAACGCGGAGTCGACGGCCTGCGCGATATGCTTCCACGCCTGCTCGATGCCCTGCCCGAGCGCCGACGGTCCCGCCGCGGCGACGCCGAGCGCATCACCCGCCGCCGAGGCGAGCCGCACCCGGGTTTGCGTCCCGCCGCCATCGACGCCGATGTGGTAGCGGATCGCCGAGGCGTGGGCGGGCGTCAACGGATACCGGGTCAGGTAAACAGCGTCGCAAGCAAGCCGGCAATGCCCAGGCCCAGCGCTGCCAACGCATCGCCTGCGATCAGGCCACCGCCGACCAGCGAAGTCGTGCTCATGTCTTCCGGCAACGCAGCCGGTTTGTCCTTGCGCTTGGGCAGGCTGTTGACGAAGCTCGACAGCACGCCGCCCGCTGCGAACCATGCCGAGGTCAACAGGTTGAGGAATCCGCCGAACGACGACGCATAGGGCGATGGGAGCACCACCGCGTCGAGCAGAAAATCGGTGCTGAAGCCGACGCGTCCCGATTGCACGAACGCCCTGTATCGGTCGCGCGACTTGATGACCTTCCGCAACAGCTCGGTGACAAAGCCGATCAGGATGCCGATCCAGATCGCCATGCGCTGGTAGGGCTTGTCGTCGGTCAGGCTTTTGAGTATGCCGACGAATTTGTAGGTCATCGCCGACGTCCATCGGGCCGGCTGCTGGCTGGCGGACATCGCGGTCTGGTCCTGCAGCAATATCGGGTAGGCGCTCATGAAGAGCTTGGCGAACAAAACTGCCATGATCGCGCCGATGACGATGCCGGCGACCTGAAAGCGGAACTGGATCGTGCGGTTGGTGCCCAGCCGCCAGCCGGTCGAGCGGTCCTGCTGCATGTCGCAGGCTTCGCCGGTGGCAACGAGCAATACCGTCGCGGCGATCAGGCCGACGATCGGCTGCTTGAGTCCCACCGCGGCCATCAGGATGACGGTGACGACGAACGCCGACGAAATCGGGTTCGAGTCCACCATGCCGACCGAAATACCATTGACCAATGCGAATACGAACACCAGAAGCACCGCCATCACCAGGTAGCCGACCGGCTGATCGAGCACCTGCGAACCGACGACGACGATGGCGGCGCCCCAGAACAGCACCCATGCGACCAGCCGCCGCGTGTTGGTGCGCTTCCAGTCTTCGGGCTCCTCCTGCTTGGCAACCCCCTGACGGGCGCGATGATACGCGCGGAACAGGATCAGCGAGACGTCGATCAGCGCGGCGCCCATGATCATGCCCAGCGCGATCAGGAACGTGATCTTGCGAAACGGTTCGCCGGGCTGCAGCCAGCCGATCGACACGAAATAGGGAATCATCGCCCAGCCGACCAGGCCGCCGACGATCGCCGCGATCCCGATGCGGGCGCCGACGATCATGCCGGCGCCGAACGTGGAAGTCGACAGGTCGATCGCCCCGAGCACCGCGATCTTCGCCGCGCCGATGCCGCCGGCGATGCCCAGCGCCATGCCGCCGAACAGGCGCGAGACCGATTGCTGCAGCAGTACCGGATCGGTCAGTGCGCGCAGGATATTGGCCACCGCCAGGCCGGACGGGAAGGTGAGCTGCAGGCGGTCGACCAGGATCGGCGTGTAGAGCATGCCGACGCCGACGCCGAACATGCCGATGCAAAGCATGTACAGCATCAGCTGCCACATCGGCGGCTGCGGCAATCCGAGCCACGCCATCGCCTGGATGACGACCGCCATCGCGCTCATGCCGGCGACCGACGCCGCTGTCGTCTGGATGTAGTTGGCGCCGTGACGTCCCGCTGCGCCGTAGCCGAAGGTCACGGTCGAGCCGAGTATTCCGGCGAGCACCTGTCCGCCGACGAAAAAGCCCAGCGAAAAGTTCATGTACGACGCGGCGACGCCGCCCAGCGGACCCAGGATAAGGATGCCGACCGCGCCGAGCAACGCGTAGTACTTCCAGGTTCCGGGCTTCGGCAGCCACGCCCAGCGCGGCGCGGACTCGGAAAGAGGCATCGGTGTCGTGGCCATGGTCCTCCGGCGTCGTTATCGATCGGGGGCTATCTTAATGGACTTGCGCAGGTGACGATACCAGGCACGACCGCTTCGTCTGAGCAGATTATCGCCAGTTTCGCTAAGCTTGAGGGAGCGGCCGAACAGTGCCGATCGGGAGGGGAGAAAAACGATGTCGACGACGATGCAACTGCAAACGCTTGCCGCATGCACGCTGACATTGATGTTGCTGGCTTGCGGCAACGAGCAAGGAGGCGGCGGCGCAGCGAAGGTGGGCGCCGGGACGCACAAGACTGTCGTCGAAGCGAAACGCGCGCCGTATGCCTATCCGGCGCCGGTGAAGGGCCATATCAAGGAAATCAACATCGGCGAATTCGACCTGGTCGACGGCATCGCGTATCCGTCGCTGGGCGGCGGCGGTACGGTCGTCTATGTCGTCAGCAAGCCGGTTGCCTCGCCAATGCTGGTCGGCTCGGCCTGTCCGCTGACGCAGGCGCGTGCGCTGGCGAAGCTGCGCAACGCGAGTTTCAGCGAGGTGACGCTCGATACCGGCGGGCGCTCGAATTACTTCGGGGCCGGCACGCCGTTCAACGGCAGCCTGACCGACCTCGCGCCGCGCGACTGGTCGAGCACGCTGAAGACGGAGGCGAACCGCGCGGCCGGCAGCGTCGCGCACAAGCAGTACGGCAAGTTTGAATTCGACCTGCCGTTGTCGAGCCCGAAGATCGACGAAATAAGCTACGGCGACCAGCAACAGAAGCGGCGCCTGGCGGCGACCACGCCCAAGCCGGGCGAGCAGGCGGTGACCGCTGCGTACATTGCGCTGCGCGACGCGGCGCTAACGAAAAATTTGAAGGCGACGCTGGCCACGCTGGGATTCGATGCCAAGCAGAGCGAGGCCATCCGCGGCATGGACGGCATCGATGCCGACTTCCTGGTGTTCGCCGATCGCTTTCTCACGCCGGGCACGCCCGGCGATCCGTGGAACAAGCCGGGCGCCGGCCAGGTGCGCGGCGAAGGCGTGAAGGCCAACGGCAAGAAGTTCTTCAACGACTACTACTTCGATCTTTGCGGCGACCATCTGGTGCTTACCCACATCGTGGAGCAGTCGCCGCCCTAGCCACGCTCGTTCGAGCTGTCGCCCAGGCCCTCACCGCGCCGTTGATCGCCGACGCGCCGACTCCTCCGGAGGGCGAACCCTGCGGCAGGTTGCGAGCAGCAACAGGTCGTAGGCGATCTTGATCGCGCCGGCGATGGCCAGCGGCCATCCGACGCTCGACAGGCCGAGCAGGTAGCCCGCGAGCAACGGACTCGTCGCCGAAGCGAGGCTGCGTGGTACCGACGTAATGCTCGCGGCGGCGGCGCGCTCGCCCGGAGAGACGACGGCCATCACATACGAGCTTCGCGTGGGCACATCCATCTGCGACAAGGCGCTGCGCACCAGCAGGAGCACGATCACCCAGGCCAAGTCGGGCACGAACGGCATCAGCAGCAACAACAGGCTGGACGGCAGGTGGGTGAACACCATCGTGTTGATCAGGCCGATGCGGTTGGCGATGCGCACGGCGACGAGGTACGAAAAGGCCGAGAACACACCGGTCCAGAAAAAGATCGTACCGGCGACCGCGGTCGAGAGCTGGAACTTTTCGAACAACCATAGTGCGAGCATCGACTGCACGATGAATCCGCCGCCGAACGCGTCGAGGCTGAACAAGGCAGCGAGGATGTAGACGATGCGTTTGGACTGGCGAAGCGGCGCCGCCGGCGCTTCGGCTTCGCCGGCAAGGCCGGCGGGCAACTTGCGATAAATGAGCGCCGAGGCGGCGCCGATCAGCGCGTAGAGCACGAACATCGCGCGGATCGCGGAAGGCGCCGATACGGCGAAAGCGTGCGCCAGCAGCTCGGGCACGCCGGCGAACAACGCGCCGGCGGCGCCGACCAGCGCGCCGACGAGGCTGTAGCGCGCGAACACCGCCGTTCGCGCGCGGTCGGGCACGATGCGGGCGAGCACCGACTGCTCGATCGGCAGGAAAACGCTCACGTCGCCGCTCGACGGATTGAGCGTGCCGACAAAAGCGACGACCAGCAGCGGCCAGAATTGCGTGATCGTCGCAAAACCCAGGCCGGTCGCTGCCATCAGTGCCGTCGCGGCGAGCAGCAGCGTGCGGTAGCGATACCGATGGGCGTGCAGGCCGACGAGCAACGTCAGCGCCCCGGACCCCAGCAGCGTACCGGTCGTGATTACGCCGACTTCGAACGGCGACAGGCCCAGCGCGAGCAAGTAGACGGGCAGCAGCAGGCTGACGTAGCCGTCGCCGAACGCGCGCAGCGCGCGTACCCACAGCAAGCGGCGAACGTCGGAAGTGATCATGCGACCGAAACCGCGCCACGGGTCAAGTCATTCGAGCGGGCATCCAAGACAAGCCTCCCATCGGGTCGTAAGCCCTGACCAGGAGCAGAACTTGGACGCCGGGGCGTCTTGGGGCGGGGAGTCTGCCGACAGTCCCCGAATGTCACCTGGCTTCCATGATATCCATCCGCCGGGTGTGACTCAAGGCCCGTCGATCATCATCCAATGCACGGTGGGTTGGGGCGGATGGCGCTCACTTCCGACTTCGTGTCGCCAACGCAGCAGGCGAAAAGCGCACGGCGCAAGCCTACCGCGATGACACCTGCTTGATTTTCACCCGTTCCGATTTCCGCGGCGGAAGATCCGGGAAAGCGTCGCCGATCGTCAAAGCAGTCCCGGCTTGCGCTACGTCGAGCCCGGCGAGTTTCGCGGCTTCGGCGCGGAATTGCTTGCTTGACACGATATCGATAATCGTTGCGGCCATCGGGGTTTGTAAACAATCCTTGTTGCAGATGAGGAAATAGCGCTCGCTGGCGACCGGAATGAAATCCAGATTGAACTTCCGCGCGCCGGCCTCCACGCCGAAACCTGCGTGCGCCAAGCCGCTCGCGACGTACGCTGCAACGCCGGAATGTGTGAACTCACCGGTCTCGTAGCCTGCGATCTTGCGGCTGTCCAGGTGCTCGCTCTTCAGCAGCAGGTCGAGCAGAATCCTCGTCCCTGAGCCGAATTGGCGATTGACGAAGCGCAGGCCCGGCCGAGTCAGGTCCGCCAGCGACAGGATGGCCATGGGATTTCCGGGCGCGACCATGATTCCCTGCCGGCGTGTCGAGAGATTGATCAAAACATGGCGCTCGGCATTCAGCCACTTGGTATAGAACTTGAGCGCGACGGCCTGGTGAACGCCCAATGGCACGTGAAAACCGGCGATGTCGCAGCCGTCGCTCGCCAGCGATGCGAGCGCTTCCATGCTGCCGCGATATTTGAGGTTCACCGGAATGTCTTTCCGAAGGAGAAAATCGCGGAGCAATTCGAGGGCGTAGCCGTGGCTGGCGTGAACCCTCAGGATCGATTCCCGTCCCGGGTGCAAGCCTTCGATTTCGGCTTCGAGCTCCGAGGCGAGGCTGTCGAGCAGGGGTGCGAGGCGCGCATTGATGCGCCGGTCCGCGGTAACGAGTTTTTCGCCCAGCAAGCTGAGGATCGCTCGCCGACCGCGGCTCATTACGAGCAGCGGTGCGCCGAATTCGCGCGTCGCGTCGTGAATCAGCCCCCAGGCATATCGATAGGAGTAGCAGAGCTTGCGCGCCGCTGCTGAGATGCTGCCCTCCTCATCGATTGCCCGCAGCAGCTCGAGCAGTTTCGGCATGGCTTGAGCCCTGCCCGCTCTGATCAACGACCACTGCGGCTGGATCGAAATCTTCGACATCCTGGCCCCTCCTCCGATCGTCGGTTATGTTCTACGGACCATAAGTTCTGTACCGACTGCTTCATATTGTTAGCCGGATGCCCGGAATGCTACGTTCGTCGACGGTCCCGTGGCAAGCCACGGTGTCAAAAATACAAACGAGCCACACGCGCTGGAGGAGAAATATGTCGGAATCCGCGGGAGTCTTGACCGGCAACGGGACGAACGGTGTCGGATTGCTCGACAAGGAGCGAACGTTCGCCGGCCCAGGGTTCAACCGCTGGCTGGTGCCCCCGGCGGCGTTGTGCATCCACCTGTGCATCGGAATGGCGTACGGCTTCAGCGTGTTCTGGCTGCCGCTGTCACGCGCGGTCGGCCTCAAGCAATCGATCGCGTGCCCGGCGGACATGTCGTTCTTCACGCACCTGTTCACGACGACCTGCGACTGGAAGGTGAGCGAACTCGGGTGGATGTTCACACTGTTTTTCGTTTTTCTCGGCGGCGCGGCCGCCATCTGGGGCGGATGGCTGGAACACGCGGGACCACGCAAGGCGGGTTTCGTCGCGGCTTTGTGCTGGTGCGGGGGACTCGTCATCGGCGCCCTCGCGGTCTATACGCATCAGCTCTGGTTGATGTGGCTCGGCCCGGGCATGTTGGGCGGAATCGGGCTTGGATTGGGTTACATCTCGCCGGTTTCGACGCTGATCAAATGGTTCCCGGACCGGCGCGGCATGGCGACCGGCATGGCGATCATGGGCTTCGGCGGCGGCGCAATGATCGGCGCGCCGCTCGCCGACATCTTGATGAAGCACTTCGCGACGCCGACTTCAGTGGGCGTGTGGGAAACATTCCTGGCAATGGCCGCAATCTATTTCGTCTTCATGACCATGGGCGCTTTCGGCTACCGGATTCCGGTGCCGGGATGGAAGCCCAAGGGTTGGACGCCGCCGGCGACCAATGCCAGGGCGATGATCACCACCCGGCATGTGCACGTGAACGTAGCACCGAAGACTCCACAATTCTGGCTTATCTGGTGGGTGCTGTGCCTGAACGTGACCGCCGGCATAGGCATCATCGGCATGGCCTCGCCCATGCTGCAGGAGGTGTTTGCAGGCAAGCTGATCGGGGTCAACGCGATCTTCAACGATCTCACGCCGGTTCAGAAGGGGCAGATCGCGGCGATCGCCGCCGGTTTTACCGGCCTGTTGAGCCTGTTCAACATCGCGGGGCGCTTCGTCTGGGCCTCGGCGTCGGACTATCTGGGACGCAAGCCGACCTACTACACCTTCTTTGTCCTCGGAATCATCCTCTACGCATCGGCTCCTTGGTCGGGCCATGCCGGTCACATCGCGCTGTTCGTGCTCGCATTCGGCGTCATTCTGTCGATGTACGGCGGCGGATTCGCCACGGTGCCAGCCTATCTCGCGGACATGTTCGGCACGCAAATGGTCGGCGCCATTCACGGACGCCTGATCACGGCGTGGTCTGCGGCGGGGATCTTCGGTCCGGTGATTGTCAACTACCTGCGCGAATATCAGCTCGACCACGGCGTGGCGCGGGCGCAGGTCTACGACATTACCGCCTATGTGCTGTGCGGGCTGCTTGCAATTGGATTCATCTGCAACTGGATGGTGAAACCGGTCGCTGACAAGTATTTCATGACCGACGCCGAACTGGAGGCTGAACGCCGGCTCGCGCATGAAGCGGCTGCCCGGTCGGCCAGCGAGGTCGAGCGCGCGAAGAATCTTGACACGACGCCCAGTAAGCCCTGGATGATCGTGCTGGCGTGGCTGGTCGTCGGCGTGCCACTGGCGTGGGGCGTGTATACCACGCTTGAAAAAGCGTGGGTTCTGTTCCAATAGACCAGGCGATGACTCCGCGGCGGACGCTTTACATTTGCGATGGGCGCTGTGGTTTGGCTGCCTGCAGGGCGCTGGCCGATCATGCCGTCGAGCTGCTTGGGATCCCGTTTGGCAGCACAACCGACGATGGCCTGGTTCGGCTGACGACGCTGCGCTGCCGGGAGCTCCCAGGAACGAATTCGATCGCGATGATCGACGACGAAGCCTATTCGATCGAGAGCGCCGAAGAATTGGGCGAGTTGCTCAGTATCAGCCGAGTCGCGTCCGCATACGACTAGCCATCCATCGTCGGTCTCGCAGCCCGCGACCAAGGCAACCCCCGGCGACTCATCGCCGGGCGGATCCAAGCGCCTTCGGTCGCGGGCCTTTTTTTGACCGCCTNNGTAGGCAAAGTCGTCGAACAAGGTGACGCTGTCGGCCTTGGTCTACATGCCGACGGCGCCGCCGCCCTGCTTGCAGAAACGTCTGGATTTGGTTCGACTGATACGTCCACGTACGCTCCCGCCGGCCGCCGGCCCGGCGATCGGAGCAGAACCTGGACGCCGCTGGACGTCTTGACGCGGGGAGTGTGCCTACAATCCCCACGGTACACTTACGCTTCACAATATCGGACTGCCGCCGCCAGGCCAGTTCAAGGCGCGCGCTGCCAACCCCTAGGAGCCCGACGATGCCCCGGCCGTTTCGACAGTGGAAGGTCCTGCCGCACGGAAAGCTCTCCGAGATCGACGTCAACATCCTGACGGTGACCGGCGATATCCGCATGCCGATGATGCATCTGCCCCGGCGCATGACCGTGGTACGCCTCAACGACTCGCGGCTGATCGTCTTCAGCGCGATCTCGCTCGCCGAGGAAGAAATGGCGACGCTTGAAGCGTACGGCCGTCCGGCGTTCCTGATCGTGCCAAGCGACAAGCATCGGCTGGACGCGAGGGCGTGGAAAGACCGTTATCCGGCGATGCAGGTCGTCGCCCCCGAAGGCGCTCGGGCGAAGGTCGAGGAAGTGGTGCCGGTCGACACGGTGACGCCTGGCTTCGACGATCCGAACGTCCAGTTTGCCGTGGTTTCCGGAACGCGAGCGCGCGAGGCGGCGCTCGTCGTCCGCACACCGAATGGCACGACACTGGTGCTCAACGACCTGGTCGGCAACATCCGCAACGACGCGAGCTCAAGCGGCTGGCTGCTGCAACTGGCCGGCTTTGCCGGCAAGGAAGCGCAAATCCCCAGGGTGATGAAGATGGTGATGATCAAGGATCCCAAGGCCCTACGCGCTCAACTGTTGCAATGGGCGGACATCGAGTCGCTCAGGCGCATCCTCGTATCGCACGGCGAGCCGATCGAAGGAAATCCGCGGCAGACCTTGCGCGATCTGGCGAGCTCACTGGCGTAGGGCGGGACGACCGTCAGCGCGCTTGCGCTGGCGCCCGATCAACCGACGGCGGATGCGACGTTCAGGCGCCGGGAAAAGAACCGGAACCGGTTACGCCCTGCCTGCTTGGCGGCGTACATCGCCGCGTCAGCATTCTTGAGCAACGTGGCCGCGTCCGTTCCATCGTCGGGGTAGATGGCGATGCCGATGCTCGCTGCGACCGTGAGGCGATGTCCTTCGACAACGATCGGCTCGGCCATCGAGGCGACGATCCGTTCGCCGATCTGCGCGGCTTCGGCGGGGAGCCGCGCGCCTTCGAGCACGATCCCGAACTCATCGCCGCCCAGGCGTCCGACGCTGTCGCTGGACCGGATGCACTTCTGCAGCCGCGATCCCACTTCCCGCAACAACAGGTCGCCGACCGCGTGTCCGTAGGTGTCGTTCACTTTCTTGAAATCATCGAGGTCGATGAACATCACCGCCATGCCGTTGTTGCTCCGTTGCGTGCGCCGCGTCGTCTGCTCCAGGCGGTCGTGCAGCAGGCGCCGGTTCGGCAGGCCGGTGAGCGTGTCGAAGCTCGCGAGCCGCTCGAGCTTGCGCTGCGTCTCCTTCAACAGCGAAATATCGGTGAATACGCGCACGAAATTGCGAATCGTGCCGTCGGCGTTGTGAACGCAGGACGCGGTTAGCCACAGCGATAGCGGCGTCCCGTCCTTGCGGATGCGCGGCACCTCCGCTGTCACGAAGCCGTCGCGAAGCTGGTGTTCCATCCGCGCCTTCGATCCTTCCGGGTCGAGCGGGCGGAACGGCGACTCCGCCAGAATCTTGCCGACGACTTCCTGCGCGTCGAAGCCGGTCAGCTTCGAAAACGCGGCGTTGACCATGACGACGCGATCCTCGGCGTCGCTGATCACGATGGCGTCGGCCGTCGTCTCGAATACCTTCGAGGCCAGCTGCAGCTCGTCGGTCCGGGCCCGCTCCTGCGTGATGTCGTTCGCGCTGGTCATGATGTAATCGACGCGGCCGTCGGTGCCGAAGATCGGCGCGCGCAACAGGTGGTAGATGCGCGGCGCCTGGCCGGGCAATTCTCGGACCTGCACGATGTCCTGGACCATCGGACTTGCAATGATCTGACGGTCGTACTCCATGATTTGCGCCGCATACACCGCCGGCATGACATCGGCGACCGTCTTACCCAGCGATTCTTTCGGCGCGGTGCCGAAGATCAACCTGTTGGACTCGTTGCACAATACGTACTGGCCGAAGTTTTCGGGCCGCATGCTGCGCACGGTGATGCCCGACGGAATGTTGTCGACCAGCGTCTCGAGAAACAGACGCTGGGACTTGAGCTCCGCCCGGTGGCGCTGCAGGCGCACCGCCAGTACGGTGACCACCGAGAAAAACAGGATGATCACCGCGGTGGCCGCTGCCCTGATCAGCAGATAGGTGCTCCGCTGCTGGTAAAAATCTTCGAGCGCCTCGTCCGTCGCTTGCGCGACCGTCACGATGAACGGGTAGTCGGGCAGCTTTCGGTAGGCGACGATTCGTTTGACCCGGTCGGGGTCGTTTTGGGTTTGAAAGTGACTCGAAGGATCGGCCTGGGCGCGGGCGACGAGCGCCGGCTCGCTGCCGTCGGCTACCGAGTTCACATTCGCGCCCACGCGGCGCGCGCGCAACGTTCCGTCGAGCCCGAGCAATTCCAGGCGACCATGCGTGCCCAACTCTGATTCCCGGTAGAACGCCGTAAAGTACTCGGGCATCACCGCGACCAGCACGATCCCGGCGAACGACCCATCCGGACGATTCAGGCGGCGGCTGAACAGGACGGTCGAGGAACCGTTTGTGCGGCCGACGACGGGCTTGCTGATGTCGAGCAAACCGGTGTCGCGCTCCCGGTGCAGCCGGAAATATTCGCGATCCGCAATACTGAACGGGTTAAAGGCCTGGTTGCGGGCAACAATGTTCCCGTCGGCGTCGGCGATGCTCAGTACCACGCGTTCGCCGCCGGGCTCGATCAGGCCGTCCCCGATGAGTCGAGGCAGATTGATCGAGCCGTGCTGTTCGAATTCATGCTTGACCATGCGCGTCATCCGATCGAGGTCCTTGATGCCGCGCTCCGTGTACTGCGCGAACTCCTCCGCGAGATTTTCGGTGTTGTGCGTCGCAGCGCCGAGCAACGCGCGCTCGGTCGACTGGAGTTGCACCCACGTCACCACCCACATGCCGGCGACCAGCAACAACCCGAACGCCGGCAGCGCCCATAGCGAGAACCTATGGCGCGTAAGCGAAAACCGACGTTGATGAGGTTGTTTCAATGACGTCTGACGGCACAAATTGCCTTAACGGGGGGGTTCGACACGACACGCGCCGGTCACCCCGTAGTCTTGACGCGTGTGCAGGCTGTACTCAGCAAGAACGGGGCCATCAACCAGCCAGGGCCTTAGTTCGGACGTTGCGCCGGGTCGATGTCGAGGTAGCGCCAGATCGCCGACCGGACCGGATGCGGCGTGTAGTTGCGGATCCAGGCTTGCAGCAAGTGATCCTCGATCCGGTGCTCCATCAGCCGCCATGGCGCGTACGCGAGAACGAGGCCTGTCATCCGGTCGAACAGCCGGGTGCGTTCGGGCGAATCGGGCAACGCATGCGCCGCCTCGTAGAGCCGGTCGAATTCCGGCAGGCTGAACCGGGCGTGGTTCTCCTGGCCGACATTGGGTCCGTACAGCAGCTGCATGAAATTCTCGGCGTCCGGATAATCGGCGTTCCAGCCGTCGGTACGCATCGGCAGCTTGCCCTGCCGCGCCATCTTGCGCAACTCCTGCAGCTGGTCCTTCCTGAATACGATCCTGAGGCCGATCGCATCCATGTTCTTTTTCCACTGTTCGTCTTCCTGCCGCGCCAGCGATGTGGGCGCCGACCAGCGCTCGAGGACAAGAGGCTTGCCATCGGGGGTCTCGCGGTAGCCGTCCCCGTCGCGGTCGCGGTATCCGAACCTGTCCAGCAGCGCTCGTGCCGCCGCCGGATCGTAGAGCTGCGCACCGGTCTTCAATGCCGGGTCGTAGCCGGCAATTTCCGGCGGAATCGGACCCGACGCCGGAACCCCGCGGCCCTTGAGAATGACCCGGATGTATTCGTTCACGTCGTAACCCATGCCTATTGCCCGGCGCAGTGCGATTCTGCCCGGGGTGTAGCCGCCGACCACCGGGTCTTCCATGTTGAAATAGGTCCAGCGCGTGTTGGGCCGGAGCTGCTCGTAATGGCGGATGCCCTTGGCGGCGAGCTGCGGGCGGAGCTTGCCGTCGACGAGGGCCTGGTCGACAAAATCCGACGGCAGTCGCTCGAGGAGGTCGAGCTCCCGGTTCGCGAACGCGAGCCATACCGCCTGCCCTTCCTCGATGACCGAGATCTGGATGCGACCCGCAATCGGCAGCTTTTTCCCTTTGAGTGCGGCGGCGATCGGCATCGACTCCGCCGGCACCGGACCCGCGGGCACGTACGTGGTGTCGCGAAAGCCGGGATTGGCGACCAGAACGATTTTCGCGCTGCGCCGGTAGTCGCCGAGCATGTAGGGCCCGGTACCGACCGGATGCGCGCCGAAATCGGTCCCGTACGTCTCGACGACCTCCCGCGCGACGGCGGCCGTGTTCGGCACGGCGAACACGTACAGAAAGCGCAGATCCGGCCGCTTCAGCCGGATGCGCAACGTGTAGCGATCGACGACCTCGAGTCCCGGAATCGGCGCGTCGTAGTCGAATTTCCCCGACTTGGCCGCGCTTGCGCGAAGCGCGTCGGCGCCAACGATCTTGCCCTCGATCATCCACAGCCATGGACTTTTCACCGCCGGATCGAGCATGCGCTTGAGAGCGTACGCCTGATCGCCGGCCGTGAGCTCGCGCGGCTTGCCCTTGAAGGCCGGGTCGGGCGTAAAGAAAATTCCGCGCTTCAACCTGAAGACGAACGTCGCGCCACCGTCCTCGAACGTCGGCATCGCCTCGAGGGTCCTCGGCACGAGCTGCACTGGCCGCGCCAGGTAGTCGTAGTCCAGCATCGAATCGTAGATGTGGTCGATGATGCCGTCGGACCCCGCATCGGCCGAGAACTGCGGATCGAAGCTCATTTCCGCGCTGGTCAGCGCGACGCGCAGCGTCTTCGTCGGATCGGAGGCGACCGCGGACGCAGCGCACCAGCCGAGCGCCACGAGCGCCGCGCCGATCGCCCAGCGCTGTCCGCGGGTACCGCAAAAGCAGGATCTTCGCTTGCGCATCGACTTGGGCTCCGTGACGATGGAGTTCGCCCGCGTCGACTATAATCGAAGTCGACGTGATCCCGCATTTGACCGTGTCGACTCGCATCATCGACTCCCACACCGGCGGCGAACCGACGCGAGTCGTCGTCAGCGGTGGCCCCGACGTCGGCGACGGCGACATGGCGCTCCGGCGTAACCGTTTCCGCGACCTCCACGACGCGTGGCGCCGCGCGATCGTCAACGAGCCGCGCGGCTCGGACGTGCTGGTCGGTGCGCTTTTGTGCGCGCCGGAGCGCGCCACCAGCACCTGCGGCGTGATCTTTTTCAACAACGTCGGCTACATCGGCATGTGCGGCCACGGCACGATTGGCCTGATCGCAACGCTGGCGTACCTCGGTCGCGTGCAGCCTGGCGATCATCGGATCGAAACCCCCGTCGGTACGATCACGGCGACGCTGCATGCCGACGGCACGGTGACGGTGGCCAATGTGCCGGCGTACCGCTACAAGACGCAGGTTCGCGTCGATGTTCCGGGTCGTCGCATCGTGCACGGCGACGTAGCCTGGGGCGGCAACTGGTTCTTCCTCTGCAGCGACCACGGCTTGTCGCTCGAAGCCGGCCGCGTCGCCGAGCTTGCCGCGTTCGCGTCGGACGTGCGCAACGCGCTGCGGCAGCAAGGTGTGACGGGCCCGGGTGGCGCCGAGATCGATCACATCGAGCTCGTCGGACCGGCGGTCGATGCGGGCAACGACGCCCGCAACTTCGTGCTCTGCCCAGGCGGCGCCTACGACCGATCGCCCTGCGGCACGGGCACGAGCGCCAAGCTCGCCTGTCTCGCGGATGACGGCAAGCTGGCACCGGGCACCGCTTGGCGCCAGGAAAGCGTGATCGGCAGCGTTTTCACCGCCCGTTACTTGCGGCCGGCGGCACCGCTTGCCGGGGCGCCGGCGAACGCCATACTGCCGCTGATCCACGGCCGGGCGCACGTCACGCTCGACGCGCAGATGATCTTCGATCCTGCCGATATTTTCGCATGGGGCCTGACTTGACATTCCGGACGCTCAATACCGTCCGCCACCACGGCATGGAGCTTGCCGATTACGAATTCACGGTGCCGCTCGACCATGAGCGCCCTTCGGGCGAGACGCTGTCGATTTTCGCGCGGGCGGTGAGGAGCAGCGAGCAATCGACAGCAATCCGGCCCTGGCTCGTTTTCCTGCAAGGAGGTCCCGGACTCCCGGGGCCGCGCCCCCTCGACCGCAAAGGCTGGCTGAAGCGAGCGCTCGACGACTACCACGTGCTGCTGCTCGATTCGCGCGGCAACGGGCGCAGCAGCGTGGTGTTGCCGCAGACGCTGGTCCGGCGCGGCGATGCGCGGGCGCAGGCAGACTACCTGATGCATTTCCGCGCCGACAGCATCGTGCGGGACGCCGAATCGATCCGACGCGAGCTGGTCGGTGAAGAAGTGCCGTGGAGCGTGTTGGGCCAGAGCTACGGCGGATTCTGCGCGGTTCATTATCTGTCTGCTCACCCGCGCGGCCTCAGCGAAGTCTTCATCACCGGCGGCGTGCCTCCGCTTGCCGGCAGCGCCGACGACTATTACCGGCATACGTACCCCGAAGTGCAGCGCAAGACGAACAAGTTCTTTGCGCGCTACCCGGCGGACCTCGACCTCTGCGCGCGCATCATGGAGCACCTGCACCGGCACGAGGTCACGCTTCCGACCGGGGGACGACTGACGGTTCGCCGCTTCCAGCAGCTCGGCTTCATACTCGGGTTCGACGACGGCATGGAACATCTCCACTACCTGCTCGAGAGCGCATTTTGCTCCGGGACGGACGGCGACGAGCTGAGCCTGCCGTTTCTGCGCGCGCTCGAGAATTCACAATCGTTCGAGACCAATCCGATTTTCGCCGTCCTGCACGAGATGTGCTACACGCAGGGAGCCGCCTCGCGGTGGTCGGCGGAAAGGGTGCGCAGCGAATTCCCCGACATGGACTGGGCGCCGGGCCGGCCGCCATCGTTCACCGGCGAAATGATCTATCGATGGATGTTCGACGACTACCCGGGCCTGCGACCGCTGCGCGACGTCGCCGAGCTGCTCGCCAACGAGAAACGCTGGCCGGCGTTATACGACCCGGCAAAGCTCACCCGCAATACGGTTCCCTGCGTCGCAGCGATCTACGCTGAGGACATGTACGTTCCGCGGGCACTTTCGGAACAGACCGCCGCATCGATCGCCGGCATGAAGGTCTGGCTGACCAACGAATACGAGCACAACGGACTGCGCAGCAGCACCGCGGTGTTCGAGCGCCTGCTGGCGCTGCGGCGAGATCAGGTCTAGCCGGTGGTCACAGGCTTTCCGCCGCGGAGCCGGTGAGACACCGGCGTCATGCCGCTCGTCTGAGCCCGACCTCGGGTAACGCGGGACGCGTGGCCAGCGCCTGCTTCATCATCGCCTCGATTTCGGCGGTTTCCTTCGGCTCGAGTGCTAGCCGCGGCGGGCGCGTGCGATGGGTGCCGCGTCCCATGATGTGTTCGCACAGCTTGATGCACTGGACGAGGTCGGGTCGGGCGTCGAGGTGCAGCAGCGGCATGAACCACCGGTAGAGGCTCATCGCCTCGTCGTAGCGGCCGGCGCTGGCGAGCCGGAACAGCGTCTCGCCTTCGCGCGGGAACGCATTTGACAGGCCCGAGACCCAACCGACGGCGCCGACCATGATGCTCTCCACGACGACGTCGTCGAGTCCGGCAAACAGCACGAAACGATCGCCGACCAGATTGCGCAGGTCGGTGAAGCGCCGGGTATCGCCGGAAGATTCCTTGAAGCAGACGATCGTGTCGCAGTCGGCGAGCGACGCCAGGATTTCCGGCGTGACGTCGTTCTTGTAGATCGGCGGATTGTTGTAGACCATCACCGGCAGATCGGTCGCCCCGGCGACACTGCGAAAATGCGCGGCGGTCTCGTGCGGCTTCGACGAGTAGACCAGCGCCGGCATGACCATCACGCCATCGAGGCCGATGCGCGCCGCCTCTTTCGCCATGTCGATCGCGAACGCCGAGGTGAATTCGGCAATGCCGCTGATGACGGGGACGCGCCCGCGCGCAGCGCTCTTGGCTGCCTCCATCACGGCAATTTTCTCGTGCTTCGTCAGCGAGCCGTTCTCGCCCACGGTGCCGCAGACGACGAGGCCGGACACGCCGTCGCGGATCAGGCCCTCGATGACGCAAGCGGTCGCGTCGACGTCGAGAGAGAAATCGTCGCGAAACTGCGTCGTCACCGCCGGGAATACGCCGCTCCAATCAGGCTTCAATTGCGTCTCCGTAGCTGGTCACCGAAGCCTCCAATGGTCGTCGTCACAGTGTGCATCATAGGGAACAATGACCCAGGCCACAACGGACGACATGTGGATCCGCCGCCTGGGGACTCGCATTCGCGAATGCGGCGACCTCGCCGGTCAAGATGCAGTAAACCGCGTTACGTTCCCCGCCGACGAGAAGTAGCTGGTTCCTCGCGAACGTCGTCTATCCGTACTATCATCGCCCCCGTGGCCGGGTTCGCTCGGTCCACGATGACAAGTCATGCACTCATTACGCACGCGCTCGCTCGGCGAATGACAAGAGCACGCGCCGGCCTGATGAGGCAGCCGGCCAAGGAGTGGCCGCAAAATGCAACTCGAGAGGGAGCGAGATTACATGGACAAGATATTTGCCGCACTCGCCATCGCCGTATTGGTGGCGGGACCCGCTGTCGCAACCGAAAAGACCGACGTGATGATGTCGGTGCATCAATTCATCGACGGCTTCAACAAAGGTGATGTCACGACGGCCTTGGCGGCATGCGCGGAGCAAACGTCCATCGTCGACGATTTCCCGCCCCACGAGTGGCACGGTCCGGGAGCCTGCGCGGCCTGGGCGAACGACTTCGGTGCCGACGCCGAAAAGAACGGAATCACCAATGGGTTTGTCAGCCTCGGCAAACCCCGGCACGTCGATATCACCGCCGATCGTGCCTACGTGGTCGCTCCCGCGACCTACGCCTACAAGCGGAAGGGTAAGCCGGTCCAGGAGACCGGCGCGACACTTACGCTTGCGCTGCAGAAAGTCGCAGCCGGTTGGCGCATCACCGGATGGTCATGGGCGAAGAAGTAAGCGCCGAATGGGATTGAGCGAAACCCGCAGACGTAGTATTTTGCCTCTCCAGTCGTCGATGACATAGCTCGACGAAGGATCGGCCGACGCCGCGATTGATCTCGCGTTCCGAGCCAAGGCCGCACGCGCGTTGGGGGAGCTGCGAATCCCATGACCGACCTGGAGCAATGGCTCAGCGCACAGGGCCTGCAACAATACTCGAAGCACTTTACCGACAACGACATTGACTTCGATGTCCTTGGCGGCCTTTCAGAAGCCGACCTCGAGCAACTGGGCCTGTCGCTGGGCCATCGCCGCAAGCTCCTGAGCGCGCTCGATAAGCGGCGACGCAAATCCGTCCCTCAGCCGACAGCAGGCGCGCCAAAGTCCAATCCGGTTTCAGCCGATGCGGCCGAAGCGGAACGGCGCCAGATCACCGTCCTGTTCTGCGATTTGGTCGGCTCGACCGAGCTCGCCCACGCGCTGGATCCCGAAGACGCAAGCGCGCTGATTCGCCGCTACCAGGATGCATGCTCGGGCGCGGTGGCTCGTTTCGACGGCTACGTCGCGAAGTTCATGGGCGATGGCGTGCTGGCGTACTTCGGTTACCCGCAGGCCAGCGAGGATGCGGCCGAGCAGGCGGTTCGCTCCGCCCTTGCCATCGTCGGCGCCGTGGCAGAGCTCACGCGGCCTGATGGACGGCCCCTGGCAGTGCGCATCGGCATCGCGACAGGAATCGTCGTGATCGGCGACATGCTCGGCGCGGGGTCGGCGCGCGAGCGCGCGATCGCCGGTGACACGCCCAACCTCGCGGCGCGACTGCAGGCCATGGCCGGCGCGAACGAAATACTGGTGAGCCTGCGAACCCACCAGTTGCTCGGTCAACGGTTCGAATACGACGGCCTCGGCGAACGCACGCTCAAGGGCTTTGCGGCGCCGGTGCCGGTCTGGCGCGTGCTCCGGGAGGCCGCGGCGGAGACCCGCTTCGCGGCCACGCGCGCCGCGAGCCGTGGGGCGTTCGTCGGCCGCAGCGACGAATCGTCGCTGCTCCTCGACCGCTGGCGGCGCGCGACGCAAGGTCAGGGTCAGGCGATACTCATTTCCGGCGAAGCCGGCATGGGGAAGTCGCGTCTGGCCGATATGCTCTCCGTGGGTCTCGGTGACGAGGGCCACTACCATGTGACCTTGCAGTGCTCGCCCTATCACACTAGCAGTGCCCTTCATCCTGTTATCCGGCATCTGGAGCGCGCCGCCGGATTCGCGTCGGACGACAGCGATGAGACCAGGCTGACGAAACTGGAAGCGATGCTGGATGGGTTGGAGGGGAGCACCAGCCCAGCGGCCAAAAGCATCATCGCAGACTTGCTGTCATTGCCGACCGCGCGCTATGCGGCGCTCGACATGTCGATGCCCCAGCGCAAGGCCGCGCTGCTGTCAGCGCTGGTCGAACTGCTCACGCGCCTGGCCGCGGACGAGCCGGTGCTATTGCTACTCGAGGATGCGCACTGGATCGATCCAACGACCACGGAACTGTGGACACGATTGATCGACAGCATTGCGGCGACGCGCTTGCTGGCACTGATCACGGCGCGGCCGGAATTCGCCTCGCCCTGGACGGGGCGCGCGCACGTTTCGTCGCTCGAGCTCGCGCGCCTCACGAGCGAACAGGCCGCGCAGCTCGCGGCCGAGATCGCCGCGCCGGGCGTGCTCGAGCCGGCGATCGTCGACGACATCGTCACCAAGAGCGATGGCGTGCCGCTCTATGTCGAAGAACTGACCAAGACCGTGCTCGAGTCATCGATGCAGGAACGACCCGTGGTGCCAGCGACATTGCACGATTCGCTGATGGCGCGCCTCGATCGCCTCGGGCCCGCCAAGGACATCGCGCAGGTTGCGGCGGTCATCGGGCAGCAGTTCTCTCCGGAGCTCTTGGCGGCGGTTGTGCCGTATTCCGGCGAGGAGCTTTCGGCAGCGCTGCAGCAACTGGTCGACGCGGGACTCGCCTATCGCACCGGGCGGTCGGCGGAGGAGACCTACAGCTTCAAACACGCGCTCCTGCGCGACGTCGCCTACGAAAATCTGCTGCGCGCGCGGCGCCAGCAACTGCACGAGCGGATCGGCCGCACACTCGTCGACCGATTCTCCTCCGTCGCGGAAGCCGAGCCGGAGTTGCTCGCCTATCACTTTCACCAGGCGCATCTGTTCGAGCTCGCGCTCAGCTATCGCGAGCGGGCGGGCGACCGCGCCGTGGCGCGCTCGTCGTTTGTCGAAGCGATCGCGCATTTCAGCGCTGCCCTGAGCGAGGCAGCGCAGCTTCCGCAAGGGCAGGATCGCGAGCGGCACGAGCTACGCATGCTGCTCAAGGCAGGGCCACCGCATGCCGCGATGAAGGGGTACCACAACGCGGAAGTGGCCGATGCTTAACGAACGCGCCCGCCAGCTCGCACTGACATTGGGCGACGAAGACGGTTTGTTCAAGGCGAACTGGGGACTATGGATCAACGGCCTGCAGACGCGCCGTCTCGATCGTGCCCGAGAGCAGGCTGACGCCCTCATATCGCTGGCGCGGACGTCGGGCAACGAGGACTATCTTCTTGAGGGATTTCACTGTCTCTGGTCCACGGCGCAATTCCGCGGAGACGTGCGCACTTCGCTCGAGAGCGGTCTGGAAGGCATCGAGCGTTACGACCGTGAGCGGCATAGCTGGATGGGACCTGTCTTCGGCGCCCATGACCCGGGCGTATGCGCTTTCATCGTCTGCAGCATTGCGTTCAGTCTGCGAGGTGAATACGCAGAGGCGAAGCGCAGCAATGAACGCGCGATAGCGTTGGGAGAAGCGCTCAAGCATCCGAACAGCCACGCCCATGCATTGATAAGCGCCCTGATCGCCGCTCAAATCGGAGGCGACCATCAGACCGTCGACGAGTACGCGCAGCAGCTTCTTGCAATCGCGGACAAGTACAACCTGCCCCCACCCCGCGCCCACGCCTTGTTCCTGTCGGCCTGCAGACGCGCGTTTACGACAGATCTGGATACAGGATTGGCGGCGATGGAGGCAGAGTACCCACGAGCCTCCGCAGTTGGACCCATGTTCCGGTATTACGCTGCCCTCCTCGCCGAAGCACGCGAAAAGTCAGGCAGGTTCCAGGATGCGCTGGCGCTTCTCGCGACGACGCTGGAGACCGTGACCGAGGCGGGTGTCGGCTTTTATATCTCCGAGTTGTATCGCTTGCAGGGCGTCTGCCTCTTGCGCGCGGATCGCGACGCGAATGCGGAGTCAGCGCTGCAGTCGTTGCGCACGGCTGGCGACGTTGCGCGGAAGCAAGGCGCCACCGCGCTCGAGCTGCGCGCGGCGGTGAGCCGCGCGCGCGCGGGGGTTGCGGTCGGGCGTCCGGCGGAGGGTGTTACCGCGTTGCGTGAGCTGTGCGCAACGCTGCCGCCGGAGTTCGATGCGACGAATTTGAGGGAGGCGAAAGAGCTTCTGTCCAGCGCGCGGGTATAGGGGCGCGGGACCCGGCGCGTCAGACTCGGCCCGGCGGTTTATCGGCGCGTAGATTCAGTGCGCAATGGCTCTCCCATCTTCGACGGTTCGTTCGGACATGTCAGAATCGACGCCCGAGTCTGACGGGTGTGCATATGACAATGGACCGGATGCGGTTCACGAATGTCTCCGAGGTCCTTTGGCAGGGTCATGACCGGTGGGCCTGTCAAGTCGACAGGCGCACAGAAAATGGCGCCATCCTGACGCGCGCCTGCAGCAGCGGCCGAGCAGCGACGGCGGAGCACGCTTGAGCTCCACAGGTTCCAGCGCCGCGCCGACAGCCAACGCAAGCCGGGAGCGCAGGCGATTGACGCATGCGCTGCTGCTCTCGCTGCTGATCCATGCGCTGCTGTTGAGCCTGACCTTCGGTGGCCAGGGCTGGCTTCCGGGCTTCGGTTTTCCCTGGCAGGACCGACGGATCGAGGTACCCGATCTGCGCGTCGTACTCGTCCCGGCGCAGGTCACAGCCGCGGAGCCGGCGGTCACGTCGGTCGTGGAGCCGTCGCAGCAGGCATCGGTCGAGCAACCTGCTGCCAGTGGGCCGGCGCCGACGCCATCCGTGTCCCCTGCGCCGCCCCCGTGGCGGACTGAAGCAGCGATCGTGCCGCAGGCCAATCCGACGGTGGAGGCCAATCCAAGGACAGGCGCCGCGACCGGTGCGGCCCCGGCGCAAACGCCTTTGCGCGCCGATCGGCCGGGTGACACGGCGCCCTCGCCGATCCCCGCACCGGCCGTGATCGCCTTGCCGCGGACCGACGAGGACACGTGGTCCGTGCCCGCCGCTCCAGCGATGCCACCGCCCGTCATCGGGGCAGCGCCAGCCGTCCCGAGCCCGGAGACCGCGATGCCGTCGCTTCGAGATGGTGGCGATGCAGCGCGGGCGCGAATCGACCAAGAGGCAGCCGTTGAACCGGCCAAGCTCAATCCTTCCACGCAGGAGAGGCAAAGGCAGGACGACCAGCTGGAGGCAGCACGGCAGGACGCGGCCCGTCAGGAAGCGGCGCGGGCCGAGAACGCGCGGCTGGAGGTCGAACGCCAGCAGGCCGCACGGCAGGCGATAGACCTGGAAGAGGCGGCGCGACAAGAGGCGGCACGGCAGGATGCCGAACGTGCCGAGGCCGCACAGGTCGAGGCGGCAAAGGTCGAGGCGGCAAAGGTCGAAGCCGCGAAGATCGAAGCCGCAAAGGTCGAAGCCGCGAAGATCGAAGCCGCAAAGATCGAAGCCGCGAAGATCGAGGCCGCAAAGGTCGAAGCTGCACAGGTCGAAGCCGCAAAGATCGAAGCCGCGAAGATCGAGGCCGCAAAGGTCGAAGCTGCACAGGTCGAAGC
>PLYT01000057.1:0-129 GCA_003153475.1 Betaproteobacteria bacterium
TGCCGGAAGACTGCGTGCCCGACGGATCCGGCAATCCGCTGAAAAAGCGCGCCGACTTCGTCAACTGCGCCTGTCCACGATGCGGCGGACCCGCGCAGCGCGAAACCGACACGCTGGACACCTTCGTCG
>PLYT01000057.1:152-60025 GCA_003153475.1 Betaproteobacteria bacterium
TGGACCAAGGTGATGCGCGACATGGGACTCGTCCGTTTCGACGAGCCGTTCACGCGGTTGATGACGCAGGGCATGCTGCTCAACCACAGCTACTCGCGACGCAGCGACAAGGGCGGCATCGACTACTTTTCGCCCGACGATGTCGACGTGCAGCGCGACGCCGAGGGCCGCATTGTCAGTGCGACGGCCAAGGCGGACGGACTGCCGGTCGACTACGGCGGCACCGGAACGATGTCGAAGAGCAAGAAAAACGGCGTCGACCCGGAGGAGATCATCGGGCGGTACGGCGCAGATACCGCGCGGCTGTTCGTGATGTTCGCGGGACCGCCCGAAGCAAGCGTCCTGTGGTCGGACGATGGCGTCGAAGGCTCGTATCGGTTCCTGAAGAAGCTTTGGGCATACGCGCAAGCGCGCGCCGACGCGCTGGCGCGACCGCCGCAGGCGATAGACTGGGGACGTACCGCGCCGGCGTTGCGCGCGGTGCGCCGCGACCTCTATCTGCAGCTGAAGCAGGCCGACTACGACTACCAGCGCATCCAGTACAACACGGTGGTGTCGGCTGGCATGAAGATGCTCAAGGCCCTCGAGGACGCGCCGTTCGACGGCTCGCCAGCCGCGGTCGAGCTCGCCCGCGAGGGCCTGTCGCTGCTGCTGCGCATCCTGAATCCGGTCGTCCCGCACATCACCCACGTGCTGTGGGAGGATCTCGGGTACGCCGCCGCACACGGCGACATCATCGACACGCGTTGGCCCAAGGTCGACGCGAAGGCGCTCGCGCAGGACGAAATCGAGCTGGTGCTCCAGGTCAACGGCAAGCTGCGCGGCAAGCTCACGGTGCCGTCGAGCGCGGATCGCGCCACGATCGAGCGCGCCGCAGCTGCGAGTCCCGAAGTGCAAAAGCACGGCAACGGCGCGACACCGAAAAAAATCGTCGTCGTACCGGGCCGCTTGGTCAATGTCGTCGTCTAACCGCTACGCTCGGTGGATCGGGATGGTCGTTTTCGCGAGTGGGCTCACCGCTTGCGGATTCCACCTGCGCGGCGAAGCGCACTATGCTTTCGAGACGGTGTTCCTGAGCGCGCCGGCGGCGCTGCCGATCACGATCGAGCTCAGGCGCTCGCTCACCGGCATCGGATCGGCCAAGCTCGTCGAGAAGGCGCCGGACGCACAGGTCGTGCTCGACATCGTCAGCGTCGAGGACAACAAGCAGATCCTGTCGCTGTCCGGCGGAGGCAAGGTCAGCGAATTCCTGCTGATCAAGCGCGTGCTGATCCGCGTTCACGACAACGACGGCAACGACTGGCTGCCGACGTCCGAAGTGCTGGTCCGCCGCAGCTATACCTACAGCGACACCGAGGCCCTGGCCAAGGAAGCGCAGGAGCAGCGCCTCTGGCGCGAGATGCAGACCGACGCCGTGCAACAGATCGTGCGCCGACTGCAGGCGGCGAGGAAGCCGACCGCGTAGCTCTCGCCTCGGCTTCGACTTTTCGATGCAGGTCCGTCCCGCCCAGCTGGCCGCACATCTGGCCCGTGGCCTTGGGCCGCTGTATGTCGTGCACGGCGACGAGCCTCTTCTGGCGATCGAGGCCGGCGACGAGATACGCGCGGCCGCGCGCGCGGCCGGCTACGACGATCGCGAAGTCCTGGTCGCCGAAAGCGGATTCAAGTGGGACGCGCTGGCCGCGGCGAACCGCAACCTCGGCCTGTTCGGCAGCCGTCGGCTGATCGACCTGCGGCTGCCGAGCAGCAAGCCGGGAGTCGAGGGCGCGCGCGTGCTGGAGGATTGCGCCAGGCATCCTAGCGCCGATGCGATGATGCTGATCACGTTGCCGCGACTCGATCGTGCATCGTCGGGCTCGGCGTGGTTCTCGGCGCTGGAGCAGGCGGGCGTCACGATCGCCGTCTACCCGCTGGAACGGGATGAGTTGCCGCAATGGATCGCGGCGCGGCTCGCGCGACAGAAGCAGCGCGCCTCGGCAGACACGCTGCAGTTTCTGGCCGACACGACCGAGGGAAACCTGCTCGCCGCGCAGCAGGAAGTGCAGAAGCTCGGATTGCTGCTGCCCGAGGGCGTGCTCGATCCGGCCGCCGTCGAAGCGGCGGTTGCCGATGTCGCGCGCTTCGACGTGTTCCAGCTCTCCGAAGCATGGCTTGCCGGCGACGCCGCGCGCGCCTGCCGGATACTCGGCTCGCTCGAAGCCGCCGGCGAAGGGCTTCCGCTGCTGCTGTGGCAGCTCGGGGAAGACATCCACGCGCTCGCCGCCGTACTGGCTGCCGCGGCCGGCGGCACGCCGGTCGGCGTCGCCGTCCGGTCGGCGCGCGTCTGGGGCAAGCGCCAGGCGGCGATGGAGCGCGCGGCGCAGCGCGTAGCACCGGCAGCGATTCCGCGCCTGCTGACGCGACTGGCTCGTCTCGACGCGCTCGCCAAAGGCATCGGCCGCGGCAACGCGTGGGACGAATTGCGCGACCTCGCCTTGCTGCTTTCCGGGAAGGCCGTGCCCGCGGCAGCGTAGGCGCTGGCAGACGCGCCCGCCGGACGGGAAAGATAGCGCGCCCGATGGCGACGCGAGCGCAACACATCTCGCAGCGGGAGCGCCGCTGGATCATCGCAACGGTGATGCTGGGCACCGTCTCGACGATCACCGCCGCGACGATCGTCAACGTCGCCTTCCCCGCGCTGATCGCCAAGTTCCACATCGGCCACGACTCGCTGCAATGGGTGGCCGCCGGCTTCCTCGGCGCGATGACGACGACGATGCTGGCGACCGCATGGCTGGTCGAAACGCATGGCCAGCGGCGCACGTTCATCGCCGCGCTGGCGATCTTTCTCGCCTCGTCCGCGCTCGGCGCGGCGAGCTTCACTCCCGAGGTTCTGATCGTCTCGCGCGTGCTCCAGGGTGCGGCGGCCGGCATCCTGCAGCCGTTGGCGATGATCGCGCTGTTCGAGGTGTTTCCGGCCGAGCGACGCGGCAGCGCGATGGGGCTCTTCGGCCTCGGCATCGTGCTGGTGCCCGCGATCGGTCCCAGCATCGGCGGCATTCTGCTGGAGAGCTTCGGCTGGCGTTCGATCTTTTTGCTGCCGCTGCCTTTTTGCATCGCCGGCCTCGTGCTGGGCTGGCGCTTTCTTCCCGGTCGACACGGCGGCGGAGCCGGAGCGCGTTTCGACTGGGCCGGCTTCGTGCTGCTCGCGGCGACGCTGGCCTCGCTGCTCAGCGTGCCCGTGATCGGCCATCGCGCGGGATGGGCGTCGATCGCGCTCGCCGCGATCGTCGTGCTGACCTTGCTGCTGCTCACGACCTTTATCGCGTGGGAATTCCGCGCCCGCGCGCCTCTGCTGGCACTCCGACTTTTCGCCGGTGGCGGTTTCCGTGCCACCGCGCTGGTTGCGCTGGCGTATGGTATGGGCCTTTTCGGCACGACCTACCTGATCCCGGTATTCGTCCAGGATGTCGCCGGCTATTCGCCGTCACGCGCGGGCGCGCTGCTGATCGTTCCGGGTCTCGGCCTCGCGGTGACGATTGCGCTTGCGGGCCGCTGGACCGATCGCATCGAGCCGCGATGCATCGTGATCGCCGGGCTCGCGCTGTTCGCGCTGTCCAGCCTGCTACTGGCCTTCGCCGGCCGCAGCACCGGCTTTGCCGTCCTGGGCATCTGGCTGCTGATCGGCCGCATCGGGCTGGGCATGATCATTCCAGCACTTTCGGTGGCCGCGGTGCAGGCGCTCGACGAGCGCTACATCGCTTACGCCGCCTCGTCGGTCAATTTCGTCCGCCAGCTGGGGGGCGCCATCGGAGTCAATCTGCTGGCGGTGCTGCTCGAATGGCGGCTCGGCGTGCACGGCGCGGCCGGCGCTGCAACGGCCTTTCAAGAATGCTTCTGGGTGGTTACGATTGCGTTTGCGGCCGCGACTGCGGCCGCCTGGTCGATCCGCAGGCATCGGCCGGAGAACCATTGACCCGTCCTGCCAAGGAGAGGCTCATGTACCGCAGGATACTCGTCGCCTACAACGGCGCCCCGGAGTCGCGTCTGGCACTCGACGAAGCCGTGCGGATCGCGCCCGGCGCCTCGGTCGAAGTGCATCTGGCCGCGGTCGTGCATTACCCTTCGGCCTATCTGCTGGCCGGCGAGTACGTGCCCGAAGTCGCGCTTGCCGACGAGCGCGAGCACATGGAGGCGGACCTCAAGACAGCGCACGAGCTCCTTGCCAGCAAGGGCCTGAACGTCATCGACCATCTGGTCGTCGGCGAGCCGGTCGACGTATTGACCAAACTGGTCGCCGAGCTGGGTATCGATCTCCTGATCCTCGGTCATCCGCGCAGCAAGTCGTTCGCCCTGCGCTGGTGGCGCGGCTCGGTCGACGCGATCCTGATCGAGCGCGTGCGCTGCAGCATCCTGGTTGCCGCCGATCCCAAGCGCTGATCGACGGCCTCAGGGCGCCGGCGAAAGGCTCAAGTCGCCGTAGAGAGTCTCCGCGACGCCGCCGGTATTGTCGGTGTCGGTCATCAGCTCGATTGCCGTCACGTGACCGGGCTCCTCGCCGAAAACGCGTTGGTAATCTTCGGCGAGATTGCGGCGATAGCTTTGCCATCGCCCTGACCCTTGCTCGTCGCTGGCGACCGCGACCATGCGTATGCGCGACGTGTGCGCGCTGACGGTGATCGATTCCGGAGCAACCTTAGCGCCCCAGATATACATCAACACCGCGTACGGCAGCGGGTGGCCGGAGATCGCCTCGGCGATCACGCCGGCAGCGCGGTCGTTCGGCTTGAGCGAGGCCGAATTGCCGGAGAACGAGACCATCACGCGCGCCGGCGAGTCCTCGCTTCGACGGTCCCGCGTATCGGCCCCGGCAATCGGCCGCGCGACTTTCCAGCGCCACGACAGCATCGGAAAGGCGCGCGGATCGAAATCCGTGTGCCAGGCGAGGATCGACGCCGAGTTGTGCGCATTGGCGCGCAGCACGACCACGCCCTCGTCGACCACCAGCGTGTACTCGGTCGGCTGCTTGCTCGCCGAAAGCAGCACCGTCTGCCAGCCGCTGGGCACCGCGCCGGATTGCGCGGTCGAGAAACGCGGCGGATCGGGCACCTGCGCGCAGGCCTCGCAGGCAGCGGCCAGCCAGATGAGTACGGCGATGCGTTTCATTGGAGCTCCTCCGGCACGCAAGTCGCCCTGCGCTCCACGAGCGCGCAGCGGGTCATCAATCGCCCGTCGCGATCCCAGGCTTCGACCCGCCACGAGGCGGCGGGGCCCGCATCGCGCTGGAAGGTCAGGAAACCGAACCTCGCCGCCGATACTATCGTCGCGACGACGGCATCTCGGGCCGGCGTCGCATTCGGCGGCAGCGGGTACGGCAGCGGCTCGTCGAGCCAGGTGCCGCCATTGCCGGACACGAACTGCGGCGGCTGGCCGGTGGCAAAGCTGACCGCCTCGAACAGGTGATTGTGTCCGGACAGCAGCGCGTCGACCTCCGACGGAAAAAGCAACGGCCCCTGGCTCGCCGCGAGCACCGATTGCAGCGCCGCGTTGCCCGGGTAGACGCCTGCGGGATGCCGGCTGCTGTCGGTCGCGAAGCCGAGGATCGGATGGTGATCGACGAAAAAATTGTGCGCCGCCCCGTGCGTGAGGTCCAGCGCGCGTCGCAACTGCGCCGCATAGATCGCGTACACCGGGTTGTCGGTGGGCAGAGGTGCGACACCCACGCTCGAGGAGTCGAACACGACCAGCTGCGTATCGGCCGACAGCGGCACCACATACGGATCGCTATAGTCGCCGCGGAGGTCGTTGACCGGGTCGTTGCAATCGCGCCCGTTGAGAAGCGGACGCGGATCGAGAAGCCGCCACCATCCCTGCCCGGCCCGGCCGCAGGATTCATGATTGCCGCGCACGAAGACCCACGGCGCGGCCGCAAGAAGCTCGTGCGCCGGCGCAAAAAAATCGGCGTTCCACGCGTCCCAGCCATAGCCCCAGGGACTGCCGCGGCACCTGACGTCGTCGCCGAGGCAGGCGTTTTCGCGATAGAGATAATCGCCGACATGGATGACCAGGTCCGGTTTCTTGGCCGCAGCAGCCGCTGCAATGCGCGCGAACGGCCACGCCGCGGCGTCGTTGCACGCCTGGATCGCGTGTTCGCTATTCTGCATGGCGCAGCCGGTATCGCCGATGACGACGATGCGGCGCGCGTCGCGCCGCAGCAGCGGCAGCGTGTGTCCCCCCACACTCGCGCGCGCCGCGCCGGCGGGCAGCACCCGCTCGCACACGAGCACCGGGAATGCCGAGGGCTTGGAATCCGCCGGCAGACTCCGGGTCGGACGCTGGGGCAACGTCTCGGGTACGGTCCGGATGGTCATCACCAGCCTTTGCCCGTCGACGTCGAGCGAGGGGCAGGCCGGATCGGTCGTGATCACGCGAACGATCGACGAACCGCCTTCGCCCAGGACCACGAACGAGGCGCGGACCGGATCGCCGCTAGGCTCGATCGCGCCGGGACCTGTGCAAGCAGCGAGCAGCGCGACCGGAATCGCGTTGATCGTCCGTACGATGCGATCGTGCATCGGCATGGTCATCGCTAGCGCCAGTCGCCCCACTGCGCGTTGAGCGCCGCGAGCAGGGCCGGACCCGCCGTGTCGGTGCGCAGAATTCGCGGTCCCAGCCGCAGCGCGCGGAATCCGCGGCGCAGCGCGGCCGCGGTCTCGTCCGGCGCCAGGCCGCCTTCGGGGCCGACCAAAATGTCGATCGGACCTGCCGGCGGCGCGAGGCTCGCGACCGTGAGCTCGCCGTCCGGCGCGAGCAGCAAGCGCAACGATGCTTCCGACGGCGCGGCAAGCCAGGCGTCGAAGCCGAGCAGCGGATGCAAGCGCGGCAGCTGGTTGCGCCCGCATTGTTCGCAGGCGGCGATCGTGACCTGCCGCCAATGCAATGCCCGCTTGGCCGCGCGCGCCGGATCGAGCCGGGCGACGCTGCGCGCCATCGTGAGCGGTTGAATCGCGTGCACGCCGAGCTCGACCGCCTTCTGGATCGCGTAATCCATCCGGCCGGCGGCGGCGAGCCCCTGCACCAGGGTCACCGCCAGCGGCGATTCTCGGTCGGCCGCATGCGCCGGTCCGATCTGCACGCGCACGCCGCGCGGCTCGATGCGCAGAATGCGCGCGGCGAACTCGCCGTCGTCGCCGCCGAACAGCGTGATGGCGTCGCCCTCGGCGAGGCGCAGCACACGCGCCGCATGATGGGCGGCGGCGTCGGGGAGCGCGATCTCGGCCCCCTCGGCCATCGGCAGCGAGCAGTGGAAGCGCGGCGTCACAGGGGCCACGACTGGAAGGTGCCTCGCATGTGCTAGCATTTTGCCACAGCATTGGACAGGAGAACGGCATGGCGGCTGCACCGCCGGTGTGCAACTTCGGTTGGCCCGCACCCGATTTCGAGCTCGTCGGCACCGATGGCAAGCGCCATCGCCGCGACTCGGTACGCGGCGACAAGGGACTGCTGGTGATGTTCATCTGCAATCNNGCAATCATTGCCCCTATGTGCGCGCGATCATCGATCCTTTGGTGGCGGAGGCGAACGCGCTAACGGCAATGGGCATCGGGGTGATCGCCATCATGCCCAACGATGTGAAGATTTCGCCGGGTGATTCCTTCAACGCGATGAAATCGTTCGCGAAGCAACACGATTTCACCTTTCCCTATGTCATGGACGAGACGCAGAGCGTGGCGCGCGATTATGGCGCGGTGTGCACGCCCGATTTCTTCGGCTTCAATGCCGCGCTCGAATTGCAATACCGCGGCCGGCTGGACGACGCCGGGCGCGCGCCGAAACCCGACGCGCCGCGCGAGCTTTACGAGGCAATGCTGCAAATCGCGCACACCGGTCGCGGTCCGGCGCAGCAGACCCCGAGCATCGGCTGCTCGATCAAGTGGCGCACGGCGGCGTAAGCGTCACCGCGCTGGCGATAAATTCGCGCAGCGCATCGAGCACTGTATCGGGCGCTTCGGCCATCATGCTGTGACCGCATTCCGGAATCGTGACGATGCGTTTGCTCGATAACGCTTCCTTCAGCGGCCCCGCGTTCTTCGGTGGAACCATCAGGTCGCGCTGACCGAAGATCAGCAGGACCGGACAGTGGACCGAACCTGCCGCAGCAAGCCCATCGGCATAACGATGGCAGGCGGCCAGATCGGCGTGCAGCACGCCGGGTAGCGAGCGCTCCATCAGCCGCAGCGCAACGGTTGTCATCCAGATTCCCGGCTGCCGGTTTCCGCCGAGATGGCTGGCCGAGGAGAATGTCCAGCCGGTCATCAGCTCGTACGCGAGGTGGTCGTCCGCCTTTGCCGCGTCGAGCAGCACGTCGCTGACCAGCATCGGCGCAGCCGGGCCGAGCAGCGCAAGCCCCTGCACGCGCGCCGGATGTCGCGCCGCCATGTCGAGCGCCGCCAGCGCGCCCATGCTGTGGCCGACCAGCAGCGCGCGATCGACGCCCAACGCATCGAGCAACGCGGTCAGCCAGTCGGCGATCGACCCGATCGACGTCCTGGCGCTGCCGCCGCTTTTGCCATGCGCGGGCAAATCGATGGCCAGCGAATTATTGCCGTGGTGGGCGAAATACCGCGCCTGCAGTCCCCAGACGCTGTGGTCGTTCGCTGCACCGTGCACGAACACGATCGTCGGCCGCGCGCGATCGAACGCGCGCGTGCCGGTATAGACATAGACGGGATCGCCCTCGACGGTGACGTACACGATTGAGGACGCGGCAGCGAATCGAAGCGGCGGGAGCTTTAGGCCTTGCCGGCGGCGTGCAGCGCGCGCGACAGGTCGTCGATCAAGTCGCCCGGATGCTCGAGTCCGACCGACAGCCGGATCGTGCCTTCGGTGATGCCGGACGCTCGAAGCTCGGCGGCGGCCATCCGGAAGTGGGTCGTGCTCGCCGGATGGATGACCAGCGACTTGGCATCGCCGACGTTGGCCAGATGCGAGAACAGCTTCAGCGACTCGATGAATCTTCGCCCCTGCTCGCGGCTACCCCGAATCGCAAAACTGAACACCGCGCCGCAGCCCTGCGGCAGCAGCCGCTGCGCGAGCGCGTGATCGGGATGGACCGGGAGCTCGGGGTAGGTAACCGATTCGACCAGCGGATGCGCGGCCAGGAACGCGACGATCTGCCGCGTGTTGTCGACATGGCGCTGCATGCGCAACGGCAACGTCTCGATCCCCTGCAGGATCTGAAACGCGGTCATCGGCGCCATGCAGGCGCCAAAATCGCGAATGCCCTCCCGCCGCGCGCGCAGCAGGAACGCGGCGGTTGTCGATTCCTCGGTGAACACCATGTCGTGGAAGCCCGCGTAGGGTTCGGTCAACGTGGGAAATTTGCCGGCGCTCGCACCCACCCGGTCCCAGTCGAACTGCCCGCTGTCGACCAGCAGCCCTCCGATCACCACGCCGTGGCCCGACAGGAATTTGGTCGCCGAGTGATAGACCAGGTCCGCGCCGTGCTCGAACGGACGCATCAGGTAAGGCGTGGTGAACGTGGAATCGACCAGCAGCGGCAGGCCGTGATCGTGCGCCAGCGCCGCGATGCGCGGCACGTCGAGCACGTCGAGCCCCGGGTTGCCGAGCGTCTCGCCGAACAGCAGCCGCGTCTCCGGCCGGATCGCCCCGCGCCAGGCGTCGATGTCGCGCGGATCGACGAACGTCGTCGCGATGCCGAAGCGCGGCAGCGTGTAGTCGAGAAGATTGTGCGAGCCCCCATAGAGCGCGCGCGAGGCCACGATGTGCGAGCCCGCGCCCAGCAAGGTCACGATGGCAAGATGGAGCGCTGCCTGCCCGCTCGACACCGCGATGGCGCCGACGCCGCCTTCGAGCGCGGCGATGCGCTCTTCCAATACGGCGCAGGTCGGATTGGCAATGCGCGAATAGACGTAGCCGGCGCGCTCCATGTTGAACAGCGCCGCGGCGTGATCGGTGTCGGGAAAAACGAACGACGCGGACTGATAGATCGGCGTCGCCCGCGCGCCGGTCACCGGATCGGGACGCGATCCCGCGTGCAAGCTAAGCGTATCAAAATGTGTCGTCTTGGGCTTGGTCATCGCTCGGGCGCTGACGTAGGACCGTGTCCAACGTATGGTAGCGCATCGCCGGGCAGCCGCGCGCTACTTGGCCGATCGCGGCCGGCGGCATACACTGCAACCATAAAACAGCTCGATACAATCAGATCTCATCAACGCACACCTTCTGGAGGAAATCATGCAACGCAAGGCATCCGCCCGCTGGCAGGGCACCGTCAAGGAAGGGCAGGGCACGATCTCTACGCAGTCCGGCGTTCTGAAGGATGCGCCGTACGGTTTCAACGCCCGCTTCGGCGACGGCAAGGGGACCAATCCGGAAGAGCTGCTAGGTGCCGCGCATGTCGGCTGCTTCACGATGGCGCTCTCGTTCGCGCTGAATAACGCGGGATTTACCGCCGAGGCGATCGACAGCGAAGCGGCGGTAACGCTGGACAAGGTCGGCGAGGCCTGGACGATCACCGCCGTGCATCTGACGACGCGGGCGCGCGTGCCCAGGATCGACGCCGCCAAATTCGCCGAGATCGCCGCCGGTGCGAAGGCGAACTGTCCGCTGTCGCGCGTGATCAACGCGACGATCACGATGGATGCCAAGCTCGTCGGATGAGGCGGCGTTGAGCAGAGAACCGACGACGCCGACCAAGGGACGCGGCGCGACATTCAATCCGGGCAACCGCTTTCGCCGCGATTCGCGCGAAGCCGTCGACGACGGCTGGACGCTGCCGGAAAGCGCCGAGGACGACGCTCCGCCGCCGCTGAAGACGACGGTGACGGTGCAGCGTGCGCGCACGATCATCGCGCGTAACGACTCTCCCGACATCCCGTTCACGCAGTCGATCAATCCGTATCAGGGTTGCGAGCACGGCTGCGTCTACTGCTACGCCCGCCCGACGCACGCCTACCTCGATCTGTCGCCGGGGCTCGACTTCGAGACCAAGCTCTTCGCCAAGCCCGATGCCGCGGCGATGCTGGAAGCGGAGCTCGCCAGGCCGGGTTACGTCTGCGATGCGATCGCGATGGGCACCAACACCGATCCCTACCAGCCGATCGAGCGCGACTGGAAGATCACGCGGCAGATCCTGGAAGTGCTGTCTGCGTGCGAGCATCCGGTGTCGATAGTCACCAAGTCGGCGCTGGTCGAGCGCGACATCGACATTCTCGCCCCGATGGCGGCGAAGAATCTCGCGCGCGTCTACGTCTCGGTCACGACGCTCGACCGCGAGCTCGCGCGCAAACTCGAGCCGCGAGCCGCGGCGCCGCAGAGGCGGCTCGCCGCGATCAAGACGCTGGCCGACGCCGGCATCCCCGTCGGCGTGATGACCGCGCCCATTATTCCGCAGCTGACTGACAAGGATATGGAGGCTATCCTCGAGGCCGCGGCGGCAAACGGCGCCGAATACGCCGGGTGGACGATGCTGCGGCTGCCGTTCGAGGTCAAGACGCTGTTTCGCGATTGGCTGGCGCAGCATTACCCGCTGCGCGCCGGGCACGTGATGAGCATCGTCCAGCAGATCCGGGGCGGACGCGACAACGATCCGGACTTCGGTTCGCGCATGCGCGGGCAGGGGCAGTTCGCCGACTTGATTGCGCGCCGCTTCGACATCGCGGCGCGTCGACTCAATCTCAACCGCGAGCGGGCACCGATGGACACCTCGCGCTTCAAGCCGCCGCAGACGCCCGCGCAGCGTGCCCAGCTGACGCTGTTCTGATTGGTCTCGCATCATGAGAACGAGCCGAACCACAGGCTCGCAAGGCAACGGGAACGATCGGCATGATTTGCCTTATATGCACGCTGGAACCTTATCGCATCGATTGGCTGCCGCAGTTTGTCGCGCACTATCGCGACCAGGGCGTCGAGCGTTTCTTGCTCACGCTGCAGATCGACCCCGAACTGCCGGAGGACGAAAAGAGCCGGCATCGAACGCGATTCGGTGAGACTCTGTCGCAACTCAACGTCACCGAGACGTTCTTCTGGGAGCACGTCTGGGACGGCCCGAGCATGGGCGCGCATCATCGCCTGCTGCAGGAGGCTCATGTCGCCGCCGCCGACTGGATCGTCTGGTGCGATTCCGACGAATTCCAGGTCTATCCGGAGCGGCTCGATCGCATCGTCGCGCAGTGCGAGGCCGCGGGTGTGGACTTTGTTCGCGGCGTCTTCATCGACCGCATCGCCGGCGACGGCAGCCTCACAGCGTTCAATCCGCAGCGCTCGATCTGGGAAACATTTCCGCGCACCTGCAGCGTCACCAACGCGCTCGCCAAGGGGGATCCGTGCAAGGTCGCCTTGGCCAGGGGCAGCCTGCGATTGCTGGGTGGCGGCAAGCATCGGCCGGAGGGCCGCGTGCTAAAAACCATCAGCGGCCTGGTCCAGGTACACCATTTTAAGTGGGATGCGGCGCTGCTGGAGCGCCTGAGATTCCGCGTCCGACCCGAATGGCGGGCCAGGTTTCCCTGGTGGGTCGAGTCGCAGCGACTACTCGATTATTTTGACGCGCACGATCAGCGCTTCGATTTTGCCGACGTCGCGCCGATCAGCATCCAGGGGCCGCACTTCATCGCCGTCGCCTGACAAGCCGGCAACGATGCGACCAGGCCTTTAGCCGGCCGGCGTCTCGCCTTCGACCGGAGGCGTCGCGCCCTCGGCAGCGGCGTCCGCTTCGGTCTTTTCCAGCTTCCGCTTGCGCTTTTCCTCCTGCTTTTTCTTCTTCTCCAGTTCTTTTTGCCGTTTCTGGTACTGATAGTTGGGTTTTGCCAAGGCTGGACCTCCCGTAGGATAGTGTTACGGCGAATTTGGTGCCGCACCGCAGCCGAAAGGCGTTTCGGTGCGGCGCAAAACGCCGCGTCTGCCCCCATTGTAGGGGCAATCGGTCGCTTCGCGTGAACTATACGGCGCGATGCATGCGCCCGCTTGAAGCCAAGCTAGTGGCTGGGTCGCCCTACCTTGGCGCCGGACTTGCCGACGAGGAACTCGAGATCGACGCCCAGGTCGGCCTGCTGCACGGTCTCGCAGTAGAGCTTCACCCAGCCGCGCTCGGCATGCGGCGGCGGCGCCTTCCATTTCGCTTTGCGGCGCGCGAGTTCGGCGTCCGAAACATCGAGATGGAGGCGGCGCCTGGCGACGTCGAGCTCGATCGTGTCGCCGTTCTCGACCAGCGCCAGCGGGCCGCCGGCGGCAGCTTCGGGCGCGGTGTGCAGCACTACCGTCCCGTACGCGGTGCCCGACATGCGTGCGTCCGATATGCGAATCATGTCGGTCACGCCCTTTTTCAGGAGCTTCGCCGGCAGCGCAAAGTTGCCGACCTCGGGAAATCCCGGATAACCTTTGGGCCCGCAGTTCTTGAGCACCAGGATGTCGGCTGCCTTGACGTCGAGCTTCGGGTCGTCGATGCGCTTGTGCAAGTCGTCGATGTTCTCGAACACGACCGCGCGTCCCCGATGCTTCATCAGCTTCGGCGTCGCCGCCGAAGGCTTCAACACTGCGCCGCCCGGTGCCAGGTTGCCGCGCAACACCGCGATGCCTCCCTGCGGCTTGAACGGCTTGGCCAGCGGCGTTATCACCGCCTCGTTGTAATTGACTGCGTCCTTGACGTTTTCCCAGATCGTGCGGCCGTTGGCGGTCAGCGCCTTCTTGTGCAGGAATTTGCCGATCGCCTTGATGACCACCGGAAGACCGCCGGCATAGTAGAAATCCTCCATCAGGTACTTGCCGGACGGCATCAGGTTGACCAGGCATGGCATGTCGCGTCCGAGCCGGTCCCAGTCGTCGAGGGAGAGCCTGACGCCGATGCGTCCTGCGATCGCCAGCAGGTGCACGACCGCGTTGGTCGATCCTCCGATCGCGCCGTTGACCATGATCGCGTTTTCGAACGCATCCCTGGTCAGGATCTTCGACATGCGCAGATCCTCGCGCACCATATCGACGATGCGCCGGCCGGCCATGCGAGCCAGCACCCTGCGCCGCGAGTCGACGGCCGGGATCGCCGCGTTGGTCGGCAGGCCGATGCCCAGCGCCTCGACCATCGACGCCATCGTCGACGCGGTTCCCATCGTCATGCAATGGCCGGCCGAGCGCGACATGCACGATTCGACTTCGACCATGTCCGATTCCTTCATCGCGCCGGTCTTGAGCATCTCGGTGAACTTCCACACGTGCGTGCCGGATCCGATGTCCTCGCCGCGAAACTTGCCGTTCAACATCGGGCCGCCGGAAATGCCTATCGTCGGCAGATCGCACGATGCCGCGCCCATCAGCAGCGCCGGCGTGGTCTTGTCGCAGCCCATCATCAGCACGACACCGTCGAACGGATTGGCGCGAATCGACTCCTCGACGTCCATCGCGACCTGGTTGCGGAACAGCATCGTCGTCGGCCGCATCAGCGTTTCGCCCAGACTCATCACCGGAAATTCGATTGGAAAGCCGCCGGCGTCGAGCACGCCCGAGCGAACGTGCTCGGCCAGCTCGCGAAAATGCGCGTTGCACGGCGTCGCCTGCGACCACGTGTTGCAGATGCCGATCACCGGCCGGCCGTCGAACTGGTCGTGCGGTATGCCCTGGTTTTTCATCCACGAGCGATGCACCAGCGCGTCGCGATCATGACGGCCGAACCACGCGGTCGAACGAAGCGGCGCTGACTTTCGAGTTTTATTTGCCATGCTGATCAGTTGTCCGGTTGCGTTTCGGTCGCCTATGCGGCGAGCCGCTGTCCGGTCGCTTGGTCGAATACATGCACCATCGCCGGATCCACGCGCAAGCCGATCTTGTCTCCCGGCTTGACCTGCGGCCGACCGTGCGTGACCAGCACGATCTGTGAATCGCCCGCCTGCACCAAAAGCTCGGTTTCGGCGCCGGTCGGCTCGACGACGGTGATCTGCGCAGGAACCGCATCCGCGACGCCGCCCTCGGCAAGCGATAGATGCTCGGGGCGGATGCCGTAGGCGACCACCTGTCCGTCGGCGCCCGCCATCGAGCCCAGCGGCCAGCGCAGGCCGCTGTCGGCCTCGACGAACGCGCCGCCGCCGCCGCGCCGCAGCCTGCCATTGACGATGTTCATCGCCGGCGAGCCGATGAATTGCGCGACGAACAGGTTGTCGGGCCGGTCGTAGAGATCGAGCGGCGTGCCAATCTGCTCGATGCGGCCATCATGCATCACCACGATCCGGTCAGCCATCGTCATCGCCTCGACCTGGTCGTGCGTCACGTACACGGTCGTCGTCTTCAGCCGCTGGTGCAATGCCTTGATCTCGGCGCGCATCGCGACGCGCAGCTTGGCATCGAGATTCGACAAGGGCTCGTCGAACAGGAACACCTTCGGATCGCGCACGATCGCGCGTCCCATCGCGACACGTTGCCGCTGCCCGCCCGACAGCTCACGTGGATAACGTTGCAGATAGGGATCGAGGTTCAGGATCTTCGCCGCCCTGGCGACACGGTCCGCGATCGTCTTCGCGTCGGCCTTGCGCAGCTTCAGGCTGAACGCCATGTTGTCGGCGACCGTCATGTGCGGATAGAGCGCGTAGCTCTGGAATACCATCGCAATGTCGCGATCCTTCGACTCGACGTCATTGACCACCTTGCTGTCGATCGCGATCGTGCCCGCGGAGATCTCCTCGAGCCCAGCCAGCATCCGCAGCAGGGTCGATTTGCCGCAGCCGGAGGGCCCGACCAGGACCATGAACTCGCCGTCCTTGATGTCGAATCCGATGCCGTGGATGACCTTGGTCGATCCAAAACTTTTTTCGATGTCGTGAAACGATACCGATGCCATGACTGTGGTCTCCAGGAAGCCTAAAGCCCCGGTGATTCGTCGTCGCTAACTCTTCACCGCGCCGGCGGTAAGGCCGCCGACCATGTAGCGCTTGAACGCATAGTAGATCGCGGCCGGAGGGAGCGCGTAGATCAGACCGACGGTCATCAGAAGCTCCCACGGCGAATCGTCGGCGGCCAGGAAGTTGCCCAGCGCGACACCCAGAGTGATCTGCTTTTCGTTCGACAGCAGCAGGAACGCGTACAGATATTCGTTCCACGCGAGCAGCAAGGCGTAGGTGCCGATGGCGACGAGCGAGGGCATCATCAGCGGCACATACACCAGCCGGAAGAGCTGCAGCGGCGATGCACCGTCGATCCTCGCCGCCTCGTCGAGCTCGTACGGGAGCTTGTCGGAGGCCTGCTTGAGCACCCAGATCGAGTACGGCGAGGCGATCGTGATCATCGCCAGGATCAGCGCCCATTGATTGTTGAGGAGGCCGTAATTCCCCATCGTCTTGTACATCGGGACCGCGAGGAATGCCGCCGGGATGAAATAGGTGAGCAGCGCCAGGTTCATCACCAGTCTGCCGCCCTTGACCCTGAGACGGCTGATCGCGAATGCGGCCCCGGTCGCGACCAGCAGCGTCAGCGCGCCGACGCTGACGGCGATCAACAGCGAGTTCCACAGCTGCAGCCAGAAATGATTCAGGTAATAGTGCTGCTCCCGGAAGACAACCTCGAAGTTGTGCAGCGTCGGATGATCGGGCCACAGCTTGCCGGCGAACGCCGATTCCTTCGGCGAGATCGAGAACAGAAACAGGTGATAGATCGGCAGCATCGTCCACAGCAGCACCGGAATGCCGATCAACAGCAGCTTGGCTTCAGCGGTGACGTGCTTGAGTTTCACTTCGACAACCGCTTCATCATGAAATACACCAGAGGCAGCACCAGCGGCAGCGCGCAGACGATCGCCGCCATCGCCAGGTCTACCTGATCGAGGCGCAGGTACCGGATGCCAAGCGTCGCGAGCACGTGCGTCAGATCGGCGGGACCGCCGCCGGTCAACAGGTAGACGCTGTTGAAATCGCCCAGCGTCCAGATCATCGACAGGATCGTGGACGTCAGATACAGCGTCCGCATCGACGGCCAGGTGATGAAACGGAATTTCTGCCAGGTCGACGCGCCGTCGACCGACGCGGCCTCATAGTGCTCGGCGGGTATCGCCAGGCGTCCGGCGATCAGTATCAGCGTCCAGAATGGCAGCGATTTCCAGATATGCACGGTGATCGCCATCGCCAGCGCGATCGTCGGGTCGTTCAGCCAGTTCGGGCCATCCAAACCCGTGACCCTGAAAATCACGCTGTTGATGATGCCCCACTCGGGGTTGAGCATGAACCGTATCGACAAGATGGTCGGAATCGACGGCACCGCCCAGGGGAGAATGAACAGCAACGACAGCCACTTGATCCACCACCGCGCTTGCACGAAGAATCCGGAAAGGAATAGCGCGATCACCATCTTGATGTTGATGCCGACGATCAGGAAGACCAGCGTGTTGATGACCGACCGAGTGAATATCGGATCCTCGACGAGCCTGACATAGCTGTCCGGATGTCGCGCGAGCCATAGTCCGTAACCGATCGGGTAGAGCACGAAGACGAGGAAGACCAGCACGTACGGCGCGATCAGGATCAGCCCCCACGTCTGCCACGTCGACAAGCGCTTCTTGGCCGGTCCCGCGGGTAGCGCAGGCTCGACGCGCGGAAGTGCGATCGTGGACACGTTTCAGCAAGTCTGACGCGTTGAATCGGGTGAAGGCGTCGTCCCCGCGGAAGCGGGGACCCAGTGGCTTTGACTCAAACGACACCGGGTTCCCGCGTTCGCGGGAACGACGAAAGACCTCAGCCGGCGACCGCCTTGATGCGCGCGATCATTTCGTCGACCGCCTTGTCCACCGGAACCTTCTCGTTGACGACTCGATTCATCGCCTTGGCCCACACGTTCTCGTTGTTCAGGATCGTGAACTTGTAGTTCTTGGTGAACTCGAACGTCACCGTGCCGGCATGAAACTGGTTGTACACCGACTGGCGATGGCGGTCGGCCTTCCAGAACGCGCTTTCCGCGGCCTTCTTGGTCACCGGATACCACCGGCCCAGCGAGCCTTCGACGTACGGTGTCAGGTTCTGCTCCTGCAGCATGAACGCCACGAATTCCTTCGCCCGCTTTTTGTTTTTCGCGTTCTTGAATATCACTCCGGTCTTTACCGCCGCGCGGTACACCATCTTCGAGCCGTCGGGCTTGTTGGGGAAGCCAGCCGTCGCGATCAATTCCTGGTAGTTCTTCTTCGCTTGCGCGCGCTGTTCGGCGGAAAGCGTTTCGTTGTTCATGTCGTCGAGCCACTTCGCGGCGATCGAGATCGTCGCGTTGTGGGTCATGATGATGGTCTTGTTGTGGAACGCGACATTGTTGTCCGGATCCTTCCACGAAGTCGACGACGGCGGCGTGCAGCCCTTGACATACGGCTCGGTATAGTCGCGAAGCGCGTTGATGAGCCCCTGCTTGACCTTCGGATCGTCAACCAGCAATTTGCCGTTGTCATCGACGAGCTTCACGTTGTATGCGTCGATGAACGTCAGGAACGAGAAAAACGAGTCGCTCGAATCGACACCCATCGGAAAGCCGGTGGCGTAGTTGCGGGTTCCGGTCTTCTGCCGGTAAGCCGGTTGCACCTTGTCGCACCAGAACGACCAGTAGCCCTTCCAGTCGGTCGGAATGTCGGACTCCTTGAAGCCCGCAGTGTTCAGCATGTCGATCCAGTACTGGATATGCATCGTCTGCTGCTTCAGCGGAAACGCGTAGTACGCGCGCTTCTTGGTCTGGTCGTCGTACAGGTAGGTCGTCTCCAGCGTGTTCGGCAGGAACTGGGCTTTCATGGGCGTCAAAATGTCGGAGAGATCCTCGAGCTTGCCGTCGAACGCCCACTTGCCGGTGACCTGGAAGTCGTACACGTCGCCATAGGAGACATCCGGCGGCGTGCCCGCGTCGAGCGCCGCGACTGTTTTCGGAATCGTGTCCTGCACCGGATACTGCGAGAGCTCGACCTTGACCTTGGTCTTGTCCTCGAATTTCTTGATCGCCGCGAGCAATGCGTCGTCCTCGGACTTGTAGAAACCCTTGTTCCACCAGACATTGAGCGTTTCCTGCGCCAGAGCATGCCCCGCAAAGGCCAGTGCACAGCCGGCAATGACACCGGCGATAAGCTTGTTCATTGACTCCTCCTTGATACCGTTGTTTATCAGTCTGTAGTTCGTCTGCCTGTGTCGGCCGTGGCAGCCTAAGGTCAAGCCACTCCAGTGTCAATCCGAGCCGGCATCACATGACGGCTCCCAGATACCACGGTACGAATTCGTTCTGTCCGTATCCGTGCAGTTCGCTTTTGCTCTTTTTTCCCGACGCGGTGTCCAGGATCATGCGGAAGAATCGCTCGCCTATCTCGTCGACCGATGCCGCTCCATCGACGATCTCGCCGCAGTTGATGTCGATGTCTTCTTCCTGCCGGTTCCACAACGCGGTGTTGGTCGCGAGCTTCAGCGACGGCGACGGCGAGCAGCCGTACGCGGAGCCCCGGCCGGTGGTGAAGCAGATCATGTTCGCACCGCCGGCGACCTGGCCGGTCGCCGACACCGGATCGTAGCCCGGCGTATCCATGTACACGAAGCCCCGGGCGGTCACCGGCTCCGCATACTCGTAAACGGCGACCAGATTGGTCGTGCCGCCCTTGGCCACCGCGCCCAGCGACTTCTCGAGTATCGTTGTCAACCCACCGGCCTTGTTACCCGGCGACGGGTTGTTGTTCATCTCGCCCTTGTTGCGCGCCGTGTATTCCTCCCACCACTTGATGCGGCCAATGAGCTTGTCGGCGACTTCCTTCGAAACGGCGCGGCGGGTCAGCAGGTGCTCGGCGCCGTAGATCTCCGGCGTTTCGGACAGGATCGCGGTGCCGCCATGCTTCACCAGGCGGTCGACCGCCGCGCCCAGCGCCGGATTCGCCGTGATCCCCGAGTAGCCGTCCGAGCCTCCGCATTGCAGACCCAGCACCAGATGACTGGCCGAAACGCTCTCGCGCGTGACCTGATTCGCGTGCGGCAGCATTTCGCTAACCATCGCGACGCCCCTGGCGATCGACTTGCCGGTGCCTCCGGTGTCCTGGATGCTGAACGTGTGCAGCAGCGGACCCTCCTTGAGGCTCTCCGCGCCGAGCAGGGCATTGATCTGGTTGGCTTCACAGCCCAGGCCGACGATCAGCACGCCGGCGAAGTTGGCGTGGCGCGCGTAGCCGCCGAGGGTACGCCGCAGCACCTGCATGCTCTCGCCCTGCACGTCCATGCCGCAGCCGCTGCCGTGCGTCAGCGCAACGACACCGTCGACGTTGGGAAACTGCGCCAGCGCCTCGCCCTTGAACGCATCGGCGATGCCGTGCGCGACGGTCGCCGAGCAGTTCACGGTCGACAGGATCCCGATGTAGTTTCGCGTCGCAACGCGGCCGTCGGGACGGACGATACCCATGAATGTCGCCGCCGGCTCCACGAATTGCGTGGGCTTCACGTCGGCGCCGACCGCGTAGTCGCGCGCGAAATCGCCCATCGCCAGGTTATGCAGGTGCACATGCTCCCCGGGTCCGATCGGACGCTTGGCAAAACCGATGATCTGGTTGTAGCGCTTGACCGGCTCGCCCACCGCAATGGCGTGCGTGGCGACCTTGTGCCCGGGCGGGATCAGGCCGGAGATCGTGACTTTTTCGTCGAGCAGTACCGTGCCCGAGACCAGCTGCTGCCTGGCGATGACGACATCGTCGGCAGGGTGCAGGCGAATCGTGAATGAAGTCTTGGTCAGCATGGCTTGGCTCCCGTCGTTTAAGCGGCGACGACCTGGACCTTGGTGCTGCGAGTTTTGTCTTTCGCCAGCGCGAATGCCTCGACGGCGTCCTGCAGCGCAAACTGGCCCGACAGCAGGGGCTTGACGTCGACGCGGCGCGAGGACAGGTAATCGACCGCCCAGTCGAACTCGATCCCCCAGCGAAACGCGCCCTTGAGATCCAGCTCCTTGGCCATGACGTCGTTGACGACGAACGGCATCGGCTCGTGCGGGATGGTACCGACCTGCACGATCGTGCCGCCCCGCTTCGCGGCGGCGACGCAGGACTTCAACGCGGCGAAGCTGCCGGAAACCTCGAACGATACGTCGTATTGCGGTGCGGCGAGGGCATCGGGCTCGCGGTCGGCGCGTATCGTCCGGTCGGCGCCGACTTGCCGCGCGGTCGCGAGCGGCCGGTCCAGAATGTCCGACACCGCGACGTGCCTCGCGCCAGCCAGCCGCGCAGCAATCACCGTCAGGCAGCCGATCGTTCCGGCGCCGGTGATCAACACCGACTTGCCGAGGAGCTCCGGGCCGCGATTGACCGCGTGCAGCGCGACCGCCAGCGGCTCAGCGAACGCGATCTCGCCCAGCGAAATGTCGGCGGCCACCGGATAGCATTGCCGCTCGCCCATCACGAAATATTCGCAGAACATGCCCTGCACGTGCGGGTAGATGCTGGCGCTGCCCAGGAACCGCATATTGCGGCAAAGCTGCTCGCGGCCTTCGCGGCAGTAATCGCATTGCCCGCAGGCATGCGACGGGCTGACGGCGATCCTGTCGCCCGGCTTGACGCGGGTGACGCCGGGGCCGACCTTGGCGACGACACCCGAGGCTTCGTGCCCGGGGATCAGCGGCTCGCGAACGACGAAGCTGCCGTTTCGCCCTTCGTAATAGTAGTGAAGATCGGAGCCGCAGATGCCCCCGGCGCCGAGCCGGATCAGCACCTGGCCGGGGCCGGCCTCCGGCAGCGCGCTGTCTTCGATGCGCAGGTCTTCCTTGGCGTGAATGCGGCAGGTCAGCATGATCGTTCTTTCGTCGAGGCGGTCGCGTGGCTATTGCCGCGCATCCCAGCCGGTATTGAAGCGCTTGTAGGCCTTGTTCAGGTGCTTCTGCATCGCGGTTCGGGCTTCGTCGGGGTTACGCGCGATGATCGCCTTGAGCACATGGCGATGCTCGGCGATCGCGGCAAACCAGAGCTCGGGGCTGTCGTAGTGGTGCTCGAGTTGCGCGAACAGCGGACCCATCCGTTCTTCCCAGAGCATTTTCAGCACCGCCACCAGCGCGCCGTTGCCGGTGGCTTCGGCGACGCGCAGATGGAACAGCCGGTCGGCGGCGAGCGGCTGTACCTTGTCGGTCTCCATGATCCGCTGCATCTCTCCCAGCGCATCTTCGATCGCGGCGATATGCTCCTTTTTCGCCGACTTGGCGGCAAGCGCCGCGCATTCGCCTTCGATGATCCATCGCGCGCGCAGGAGCTCGAACGGTCCGGACGCGGCCTGCACTTCGCGATCGTGGCCGTTGCCTCCGCCGAGGACATAGATCCCCGAGCCGATGCGCACTTCGACCAGGCCTTCGACTTCGAGAGCGATCAGTGCCTCGCGCACCGAGGGTCTCGACACGCCCAGCTGCCGGGCCAGATCGCGCTCCGGCGGCAGCCGCTGGCCGGGCGTGTATTCGCCCGACCGGACGAGCGAGCGGATCTGGTCGGCGATCTGCCGATACAGGCGGCGGGGCTCGATACTCTGGATAGGCATGGTCGAAAGCCGCGCCGTCTTGGCCTGCCTGAGGCTGGCAAGGACGCTTCGAGACAGCGTAGCTAAGCAAAATACACCGATTTGGTCAAGTGGTCTTACCAATTTTCGGACCCGCTTTGCTAAAATGTGGCCCCACCCCACGAAAGGCATCGCTTGAGCGGACGACTCGCAGGCAAACTGGCGCTGATCACCGCCGCCGGACAAGGCATCGGCCGCGCCGCGGCGCTGGCGATGGCCAAAGAAGGCGCCTCTGTCTGGGCGACCGACGTCAAGCCGGAACTGCTGGAGCAGTACCGCGGTGTTGCCAACGTCAACACCCGGGCGCTCGACGTGCTCGACGATGGCGCCGTCCGCGAAGCCATCGGCGCGCTGCCGCCGCTCGATGTGCTGTTCAATTGCGCCGGGTACGTACATCACGGTACGGTGCTCGACTGCACGCCGAAGGATTGGGCATTCAGCTTCGACCTGAACGTGCGCGCGATGTTCATCACCATCCAGTCTGCGCTGCCGAGAATGCTCGAGCATTGCGCCAAAACGGGGGGAAGCGCCAGCATCATCAACATGGCTTCGGTCGCCGGCTCGCTCAAAGGCATTCCGAATCGCTTTGCCTACGGCGCGAGCAAGGCGGCGGTCGTCGGACTGACCAAGTCGGTCGCGGCCGATTTCGTCGCCCGAGGGATACGCTGCAACGCGATCGCGCCGGGCACGGTCGACACGCCGTCGCTGCACGAGCGCATCAACGCCTTTGCGGATCCGGTCGAAGCGCGCAAGAACTTCATCGCGCGCCAGCCGATGGGCCGGCTCGCGACGCCCGAGGAGATTGCTCCGGTCGTCGTGTTTCTGGCATCGGACGAATCGGCCTTCGCGACCGGCACCGTTTACTCGGTCGATGGCGGCATGACCATTTGACGCTCTAGTCTTGCATCGCCGTCCGTGCTTCGACAAAGCTCGGCACGAACGGCGGATCGCTTAATCGTTCGCCTCGAGCCGGCCGAAGGGCGAACCCGCATGAAAGACTGACGATGAAACTCGTACGCTACGGCCCTGTGGGCAAGGAAAAGCCCGGACTGATCGATGCCGACGGCAAGCTGCGCGACCTGTCGCGCAAGATTCGCGACCTTGACGCAACGACGCTCGCGCCGGCCAGGCTCAAGGAACTGGCGAAGCTGGACATGCGGCGGCTGCCGCTGGTCAAAGGCAAGCCGCGCTTCGGTCCCTGCGTCGCGACGCCGTCGAAGTTCGTCGCCATCGGGCTCAACTACATCGATCACGCCAAGGAGACCGGCGCGCCGATTCCCGAGCACCCGATCGTCTTTTTCAAGTCGCAGACCTGCATCGTCGGGCCGAACGACAACGTGATGCTGCCGCAGGATTCGACCAGCACCGACTGGGAAGTCGAGCTCGGCGTCGTCATTTCGCGCACCGCGCGGCAAGTCGCCGAAAAAGACGCGCTGAAGTACGTCGCCGGCTATTGCATCGTCAACGACGTCTCCGAGCGCGAGTTTCAGATGAAGCGCAGCGGCTCGCAGTGGAGCAAGGGCAAGGGCTGCGACACCTTCGGCCCGATCGGCCCGTACCTGGTGACGACCGACGAGATCAAGGACCCGCAGAATCTCGACATGTGGCTCGACGTCAACGGCGTGCGCCGCCAGACCGGCAACACGCGGACGATGATCTTCGGCATCGCGGCGCTGGTCGCCGACGTGTCGCGCTACATGACGCTGCTGCCCGGCGACGTCATCACGACCGGCACGCCGCCCGGAGTGGCTCTGGGCATGAAGCCGACGCCGCAATATCTGAAGGCCGGCGACGTCGTCACCCTGGGCATCGAGGGCCTCGGCGAGCAGCGCCAGAAAATCGTCGCGTTCAAAAAGGGACGCTAGGAAATTGTGACCGGCAACGATGCCACGCGCGCGCTGTCGCGCGACGCCTTCCTGTACCCGCCGCTGGCGGCGAGCCGCACCGGGCGTCTGCAGCTCGACGCGCTGCACACGATGTATTGGGAGGAGTCGGGCAATCCGCGTGGCGTGCCGGTCGTCTTCCTGCATGGCGGCCCCGGCGGCGGCAGCTCGCCCGACCATCGCCGCTTCTACGATCCGGCCTACTACCGGATCGTCGTCTACGATCAGCGCGGCGCCGGGCAGTCGACACCGCTGGGCGAATTGCGCGAAAACACGACGCCCCACCTCGTCTCGGACATCGAGCGGCTGCGCGAGCATTTGAGCATCGAGCGCTGGCTGCTGTTCGGCGGCTCGTGGGGTTCGACGCTCGCGCTGGCCTACGCCGAAGCGCATGCCGACCGCGTGCTCGGACTCGTGCTGCGCGGCATTTTCCTCTGCCGGCCGCAGGAGATTCACTGGTTCCTCTACCAGATGCGCTTCATGCAGCCGGAAGCCTGGCGAAGCTTCGCCGAATACCTGCCCGAGGCCGAGCGCGGCGACCTGCTCATCGGCTACCATCGCCGTCTTATCGACCCCGATCCGGCGGTGCACATGCCTGCCGCGCATCGCTGGAGCCGGTACGAAGGAACGTGCTCAACCCTGTTGCCCGATCCCGATCTGGTTTCGCACTTCGACGAGGATGCAGTGGCGCTGGCGATCGCGCGCATCGAGGCCCATTACTTCGTCAACCGGATCTTTCTGCCGGACAACTCGCTGCTCGCCGGCATCGATCGCATCCGCCACCTGCGCTGCACGATCGTCCAGGGCCGCTACGACCTGGTCTGCCCGATCTTCTCCGCCGATGAGCTGCACCGCGCGTGGCCGGAAGCCGAATACGTCATCGTCGGCGACGCCGGTCACTCGGCGCGCGAACCGGGCATAGCGCGTGCGTTGGTTGCGGCAACCGATCGGTTTCGTCGGCGGCCGGACGGCTCCGGGGCGCGGTAGCGCCGGCGATTTCGCGCAAACGCGATCGTCGTTCCGCCGGAATCGGCGCTACGGCGCGTCCTCTTCGCCGGCGGGCGGCACGCGGAAGGCCGTCACCTGGAACGACAGACCGATATCATCGCCGACGATGCCCAGCGCGTAGCTCATGCCGAAATCGGAGCGCTTGATCGTCGTGTCGACCTCGGCGCCGCAGCCTTCGCGGCCGCTGTCGGGATCCTTCCCGCAATCGAACCGGGCCACGTGCAACTCGACCGGACGCGTGATGTTGTGCATCGTCAGCTCGCCGGCGACGCCGACCAGCCGAGCGCGCTCGAACGAAAGCCGCGTCGAGCGGAAGCGCACGACCGGGTAGTGCGTGGTATCGAACATGTCTTCGCCGCGCAGAAAGGCGTCGCGCGCAGCCCAGCCGGTGTCGACCGACGTCGCGTCGACGACGAAATCGATCCGGCCGGTATGCGATTCGGAATCGAGCACGATCGTCCCACGCGTGCGGCCGAAATGTCCGCGTTGCAACGACAGACCCATGTGGCTGACGGCGAACTGCGCGTTGGTCAAATCGGGGTCGATCCGGTAGACCGGCGCTTCTTCCGCTGCCCCCGCAGGCCGGATCGGCGCGATCAGTGTCGCCAACGCGAACAGCAACGCCCCGACATGGCAGCCCGATCGCCCGGACAAGAGCATCGTGAAGCGCGCGCCTAGCACGGGGAAGCGCCGGCTACTCCCGGTAGGCCTCGATCGGAATGGTGATCTTCACTTCGTCGCCGGACGAACGTCCCACGCCAGTCTTCATGCCCCAGTCGGAGCGCTTGATCGTCGTGGTCACTTCCGCGCCGCACATCGACTTTTTGTTGAACGGATTATCGCCGCACTGGAAGTCGGTGACCTTGAGCGTGACCGGCCGCGTGACGCCGATCATCGTCAGCTCGCCGTCGACGCCGGTCAGGCGATCGCCATCGAAGCGCATGGCGGTCGACTTGAACGTCATCGTCGGATACTTGGCGACATTGAAATAGTCCTCGCCCTTCAGGATGCTGTCGAGCCGCGGGTCGTGCGACCTGATCGACGTGGTATCTATGCTCACGTCGATACTGCCTTTCTTCGCTTCGCGATCGAGCGTTATCTTCCCAGTCGACTTGGTGAAATCGCCGCGCTGCGTCGAGAAGATCGTGTGCCGGATCTCGTACGATGGCTCTGAGTGCGCCGGGTCGGTGACGTAGCTTTCCTCGGCGGCGGCAGCGGCGCCTGAGGCGACCGCGAGCAGCAGCGCGAGGGTAAAGGCGTCGGACTGTCTGGGCATGGAATGACTCCTCGGTTCGGAAAGGGGCGATTCGCGGCAGATCGGGACAACAGCCGCCGCGCCGCGATTATTCCATGCGGGGGAGCCGTGGTCCTATTTGACCGGCGGCAACACCATCCGGACCCGCACGATGACCTCGTTGGCCACGGTGTCGGGGTCGGCCCAGTCGGCATCGCCGATCCGGTAATCGAGCCGATTGACCGTGAATGCCCCCTCGGCGACGCTGTTGCCCGAGGCGTCCTTGCCCAGCGCGATCGGCACGACGGCGTCGTGGACGGTGCCCTTCAACGTCAGTTTGCCCGCGACCTCGTACTTGCCGCCGCCCAGGTCCTTGATCGAGCTCGAAACGAATCGGGCGACCGGAAACTTCGCGGTGTCGAACCAAGCGGGACGCCTGACCTCGGTTTCGGCTTCGTCGCTGGCCAAGTCGATGCTGCCGAGCTCGATATCGAAATCGGCCTTCGAGTGCGCGAGGTCGCCCGGCATGAAAACGATATTGGCCTTCCACCGCCGAAAAGTGCCTTCGACGTTGATGCCCATCTGCTTGGACACGAAACGGATCTCGCTCTTGTCGATCAGTACGCCCTCGGCACCGGCCTGGCCGGTGGCGAGCAGCATCATCCCGAGCGAAGGAATAAACGAGCGCAAGCGCATTAGCGTGTACCTTTCCCCTGGATAACCGACCGCCACGGCGGCAGCATCCGTGTCAGCACCGTATCGCGGTCGATGAAGTGGTGTTTGAGCGCTGCCGCGGTATGGACACAGACCAGCGAAAACAACGTGAAGTTCAACGTCAGGTGCAACGCCAGCAGTGCGCGGGCCAGCGCGCGGTCCTTCGGGACCACGTCGGGCAGGGGGAAAAGACCCAGGTAGACGACCTGGACGCCGGTCGACGAGCTGTAAACCCACCCCGACAGGGGGATGACCAGCAGCAAACCATAGAGCGCGCCGTGGACCAGCACCGAAGCCCGACGCTGCCATGGCGGCATCGCCGCCAGCGGAGCCGGCGCGCCACGGAATGCGCGCCAGGCCAGACGGAGGCAAGTCACCAGGAACACGCTGATGCCTATCCACTTGTGCCAGGCGTACCACTGCAGTTTCTGCCTTCCGAACGGAAGCCCGACCATCGACAGGCCCAGGGTAAAACTGCCGATCAACAGCAGCACGGTGAGCCAATGCAGCGTGATCGCCGCGTGACCGTAGCGGCCACCGTCCGCGTCGTCCACGATTGCGGGCCCAAGATCGTCCATGCCGCACCTCTTGTAATGCGATCGGCCGCGCCCTGTCAACGCGACCGATGCACGAACGGATGCGCCGCTATAATGCGCCGATCATCATGATGGCCAAGTTGGAATCGACCTCCGCCGTCGCGGCGGGAAACGCCGAGTGGCTCGCCCGGAGCCGCGCCGCAGTCTGGCACCCATGCACGCAGATGAAGCAGCACGAGACTTGGCCGTTGGTGCCGATTGCACGGGGCCGCGGCGCGTGGCTCTACGATTTCGACGGCAGGCGCTATCTCGATTCGGTGAGCTCGTGGTGGGTCAACCTGTTCGGCCACGCGCATCCGAAGATCAATGCGGCGATCGCATCCCAGCTCGAAGAGGTCGAGCACGTGATGCTCGCAGGCTTCACGCACCGACCCGTCGTCGAGCTGTCCGAGCGCCTGGCCTCGATCGCGCCGGGCGGTCTCGGTCATTGCTTCTACGGCTCGGACGGCGCTTCGGCGGTCGAGATCGCGCTGAAGATGAGCTTTCACTACTGGCGCAATCGCGGCGAATCCGGCAAGAACGGCTTCATCGCGCTCGAGCACGGCTATCACGGCGAGACGCTCGGCGCGCTGTCGGTCACCGACGTCGCGCTGTTTCGCGACGCATACGCGCCGTTGCTCCGGCAACACACGGCCCTGCCCTCGCCCGACGCGCGGCAGGCGCGCAACGGCCAGAGCGCAAGGGACCATGCGCTCGGCGCGACGGCGGCGCTGGAAGCGCATCTGGCGCTGCATCATCGTTCGATCGCCGCGCTTATCGTCGAGCCGCTGGTGCAGGGTGCGGCCGGGATGGCGATCTACGATCCGGCGTATCTCGAACGGGCTCGCACCCTGTGCACGCGCTACGGCGTGCACCTGATCGCCGACGAGATCATGACCGGCTTCGGGCGCACGGGTACGATGTTCGCCTGCGAGCAGGCCGGGATTGCGCCCGATTTTCTCTGCCTGTCGAAGGGCCTGACCGGTGGCTACCTTCCGTTGTCGGCGGTGCTCACGACCGACGAGGTCTACGCGGCGTTCTACGACGACGATGTCGCCCGCGGCTTTCTGCATTCGCATTCGTACACCGGCAATGCGCTCGCGTGTCGCGCCGCGCTGGCCGTGCTGGACCTGTTTCGCGACGAGGACGTCATCGCCGCCAACCGGACGCGCGCGGAGACGCTCACCGCGCTGGCGCAGCCGATTGCCGCGCATCCGAAAGTGAGCGACTTTCGCCACCTGGGCATGATCTGGGCATTCGAAGTCGACAGCGGACGCAAGGACTTCGCGTCGTGGTGCTTTAGCGCAGCGCTGCAACGCGAGATGCTGCTGCGTCCGATCGGACGCACCGTCTACTGGATGCCGCCGTATTGCCTCTCCGACGGCGAGATGGCGCTGCTGGCAGAGCGCACGCTGGACATCGTCGCATGCGCCTGACGCCGGCTCTTCTGCGGCCAGCGCTTGCCGCGCTGGCGCTGACGCTGGCGGGAATCGCTTGCGCCGGATTGCCGCCGCCAGTCGCGCGCGCTTTTGCCGAGCAGCACATCCCGCTCGGTGCCGTCGGCGCTTACGTGCAGGAACTGGGCAAGTCGCAGCCGGTGTTCTCGCAGCAGCCCGGGCGACCGATGAGCCCGGCGTCGACGATAAAACTGGTGACCACGTTCGCCGGCCTGGAGCTCCTCCGGCCCGAATACCGCTGGAAGACCGAGGCGTATGCCGACGGAAAGATCGACGGCGGCGTGCTGCAGGGCGATCTGGTGCTCAAGGGCTACGGCGATCCCAAAATCACCATCGAGCAATTCCAGGAGCTCATCGCCCGGCTGCGCGCGACCGGGCTGACCACGATCCGCGGCGATCTGGTCATCGACCGCAGCTATTTCGCGCCTGGACCGTACGACCCGGGCGCATTCGATGCCGAGCCGCTGCGTCCATACAATGTCGGACCCGATGCCCTGCTGGTCAACTTCAAAAGCGTGCGCTTCGTCTTCACGCCGAGCCTCGCCGGGGACGCCGTCGCCATAAGCACCGAGCCGGCGCTCCCCAACGTCAGGGTGCACGGGACTCCGCGTCAGGTCGGCGGCGAATGCGGCGACTGGAAAGCGGGCCTCGTCGCAGCGTTCGATGCGCGCGACGACGGCGCCGACGTGACCTTCGGCGGCGACTATCCGTCCGCCTGTGGCGAGCGCGAATGGTTTATCGCGCTGCTCGACGCGCCGCACTACGCTCTTGGGGCCTTTGCGCGCATGTGGGCCGACGCCGGCGGGACCTTCGCCGGAACCGTGCGCGAAGGACTTGCGCCGCAGGACGCGCAGCCGATCGCGGTCCTGCAATCGTCACCGCTGTACGACGCCGTGCGCGACATCAACAAGCTGTCGAACAACGTCATGGCGCGACAACTGTTCATGACGCTGGCGACGACCTACCGACCGCCGCCCGCCACCTCGGTCAACGCGGGCCGCGCGATCAGCCGCTGGCTTGCGGAGCGCAAGCTCCGCTTTCCCGAGCTGGTCCTCGACAATGGTTCCGGGCTGTCGCGGCGCGCACGAATTTCCGCGCGGAGCATGGCGCGGCTGCTGATCGCCGCCGATTCGAGCGCCGTGCGCGATGAATACGTGAGCTCGCTCGCGGTCGCCGCAACCGACGGCACCGTCAGGAGACGTTTCCTGGCCGACGAAGTGGCCGATCAGGCGTTTCTGAAAACCGGGACGCTGGACGGCGTGCGCGCAATCGCTGGTTACGTGTTCGATCGCACCGGGCGGCGCTTTGTCGTCGTCTGCTTCGTCAACCACCACAACGCTTTGCGCGCACAGGCTCCGCTAGACGTACTGGTGCAATGGGTGTACGACCATGGCCACGACGGAGCGCGCCGCACTGCGCGCTGATCGGCCCGCTCACATGCCCGGTATCGGCTTGCTGTCCTTGAACAGCAGGTAGCCGCGAATCAGCCGGTACAGAACCCAGATCGTCGTCGCGATCCAGATGCCGATGGCGATCGGTATGCCGATCAGCGTGACCGCCGCCAGCCAGCCGACGACGTTCCACAGCACCGAGAACCAGAAGGTGCGGATCAACCATCGGAAATGCGACTGCAGCCAGGTTCCGGCAGCATCGCCGCTCTTGACGTAGGCGATGATCAGTCCGATGAGGCCGATCAGTCCGAGCAGCGGCGTGCTGAGCAGCCCTGCCGAGACGAGTCCGGCGATCGCCGCCACGCCGAATAGCGCGTAGACGAGCAGCGTCGTCGAAATCAGCGACTGCGACGGGACGCCTGCGCCGGGCGGCGGACCTTGCGGTGCGGGAGATTCGCTCATGATCGCTGCTCCTTCGGAACGGGATGAATTCGGCGAAACCCGGCATGACCGCTCGCCGCAAACGCTGCGCCGCGGGTCGTCAGTCGGCGCTCACCCGGCATAGCGGCGTCCGTCCCGGTGCGCGGCGTATTCGCCGCTGCCGTCGTCGCACCAGACGAGATCGTCATCGGGGTAGAAACAGTTGTCGCCGGCAATGCGGTTGCCCACCTCGAGATAGGTCACCGGCACCGTGCCGCGATTGATCATATGGTGGGCATCGCGCTTGCCTGCCGGATAGCCGGCGCACATGCCGGGACCGATCGTTTGCTCGCCGGCGTCGGTCACCAGGATCACCTCGCCCGACAGGATGTAGACGAATTCGTCCTCGAGCGTATGCCAGTGGCGCAGCGCCGATTGTCCCCCGACACCGAGGGTAACGAGGTTGACGCCGAATTTGGTCAGCCCGCAGGCGTCGCCAAGGCGCCGCTTGGCGCGATCGCCCATGCGAGACCGGAACGGCTCCGGATATCCGGTCCCCGAGCCGGGCTTGACTGCGATATCGTTCGGGTCGATGGCGGGCAGCTTGAGTCGGCTCATCTGACGACACTCCCGGAGCGGTTCGGCGCGACTTGGCGCAGCGCTATAATACCTGCCGAGCGGCACACTGAAGGGTCGCGCCAATAGCGGCCGATGCGCTCTTTGCCTGGAGATGACCATGACTGCAGCAAAATTCGAACGCAGCCGCGAAGCCCTCGTCAAGGATTTTACCGACGTACTGGCCGAAGCGGAATCCCTGTTGAAACAGGCGGCCAAGGAGTCGGGTGAAAAAGCCAATGACCTGCGCAGCCAGGTCGAGGCGAAATTGCGATCGGCCAAGATCAGGCTGCACGACTTGCACGAGGACGCCGCCGAAAGTGCCAGGGCAGCGGCGCGCGTGACCGACGACTACGTGCGCGACAATCCGTGGCAGGCGATCGGCATCGCGGGTGCCGTCGGCTTCCTGGTCGGACTCGCCTTGAGCCGCCGCTAGACTCCGATGGCTGATCCGCACGCCAGGCCGGCCGCGGGACTGGGCAGCGCGCTTTCGCAGCTATCCGCGAGCGCGCTCGCGATGGTGCGCACGCGGCTCGAGCTCGCCACGGTGGAGTTCACTGAAGAGCGCGAGCGCGCCAAGGAGATGCTGCTGTTGGTGCTTTCGACAGTGCTGGTCGCGCTGTTCGCGCTGCTGTTCGCATCGGTTTTCATCATCGCCTATTTCTGGGACAGCTATCGCCTGACCGCCGTCGGCGCGGTCACCGCGTTCTACGTGCTGCTGGCGGTCATCTTCCTCGTCCGGCTCAAGCAGCGGATGCAGGAAAAACATTCGCCGTTCGCGGCAACGCTGTCGCAGCTCGAGGAGGACGCCGAGGCTTTGCGGCGCAACCCATGAGCAAGCGCCTCGACGAACTGGCGGCACGAAAATCGCTGTTGGTGGCGCAACTGCGCCTGCAGCGGATGGAATTCGCGTTGCACGCCGGCGACGTGCGCAGCTCGCTGCGCCCGGCCCGCCTGATCGGCAGTGCGGTCGCGCAGCCGGCTGCGGTCATCGCGCTGGTCGAGGCGATCGCTCCGGTGTTCGGGCTGCAGCGTTACGCGCGCTGGATACGCCTGGCATCGATCGCGTTTGCCGTGACACGCATTGCGCGCAAGTGGCGCACCTCGCCCGACTGAAGCTCTTGCGGTGAAGTTCTGGGGCGTCGCGATGGCGCGCAACGAGGCGGACGTCATCGAGGCCTTCGTCCGCCACAATCTGACCGTGCTCGACGGGCTGGCGATCGTCGATCATGGCTCGACCGACGCCACACCCGCGATTCTTGCCGCCTTGTCGGCTGAAGGTCTTCCATTGCGGACCGACGTCGATGCCGAGCTGGAATTCAGGCAATCCGAGATCGTTACCCGGCTTACGCGTCGAATCTTTGCGACGACCGACGCCGACTTCATCTTCCTGCTCGATGCCGACGAATTCCTCAAGGTTCCCTCCCGGGACCGCCTCGAAGCCGCGCTGGCGAGCCTGCCGCCCGAGGTCCACGCGGTCCAGGAATGGCACACGTACGTGCCCGATTTTTTCCGCGCGCTGGACCCGGCTTCGTTGATCCGTTCGGCGCGGCGCGTCAGCCACGGGCTGGAGGCGCGTTACCGAGCCGTGGTATCGCGCGACTTCCTGCAAAGTCCGACGCTGATTTCCGAAGGCAGCCATCTGGTCGTCCGGCGCGTTGGCGCGGAGAGCCATCCCAGGATCAAGCATGCCCGCCTTACTGTCGATGAGTCGGCAGTCGCGCACATACCGATACGTTCGGCCGCGCAGCTCGGCGCCAAGATCGCGATCGGATGGCTCTCGTGTCTGATGCAACCGGGGCGCGCGCCCGGCCTTTCCTCCCACTGGCGGGATTTGTATGGGCTTTTGCGTTCAGGCAAGGCGTTGACGCCGGAAACGCTGACGCTGCTCGCAGCTAATTACGATGTGCCTGAAAGCGGGCGCAAGCCGCTTGACCAGATCGTTTTCGCCGACGACCCGTTCTTTGCCGACGTAGAGATCATCCATCAGGGCGCCGCGCGTCCCGACGCGCTCGCTCTGGTCGTGCAGTTTGCCGAAAAGCTGGCGCGCCGTGTGTCCGACGCCGGCGCCGCGCCCGGCAATACGCGTGCCGTCTGATTATCCGCTGGCCGCGATCGACAGACTCCCTCGGCGATCCCGCCAGGCTACAGACCCAGGTCCTTCCAGATTGCATCGACCCGCCGCTTGACCGCATCGTCCATCGCGATCGGCCGGCCCCACTGGCGCGAGGTTTCTGCCGGCCACTTGGCGGTGGCGTCGATGCCCATCTTGGCGCCAAGCCCGGCGACCGGGGAGGCGAAATCCAGGTAATCGATCGGCGTGTTCTCGACGATTAGCGCGTCGCGCGCCGGATCGACCCGGGTCGAAATCGCCCAGACGACTTCTTTCCACTGGCGGATATCGATGTCATCGTCGGTGACGATGACGAACTTGGTGTACATGAATTGCCTGAGGAAACTCCACACGCCGAACATCACGCGCTTGGCGTGTCCCGGATACTGCTTCTTCAGGCTGACGATCGCCACCCGGTACGAGCAACCCTCCGGCGGCAGATAGAAGTCGGCGATCTCGGGAAACTGTTTTTGCAACAGCGGCACGAAGACCTCGTTCAGCGCGACGCCGAGGATCGCCGGCTCGTCCGGCGGCTTGCCGGTGTAGGTGCTGTGATAAATCGGCTGCCGACGCATCGTCATGCGCTCGATCGTCAACACCGGAAAACGCTCGACCTCGTTGTAATAGCCGGTGTGATCGCCGAACGGTCCTTCGCGCGCGCTCTCGAAGCCGCTGACGTCGGCTGCGTCCGGGCGGATGTGGCCTTCGAGCACGATCTCGGCCGACGCGGGCACCTGCAGATCGTGGCTTAGGCATTTGACGATCTCCGTCCGCGCGCCGCGCAGCAGTCCCGCGAACTGGTATTCGGACAGCGTATCCGGCACCGGCGTTACCGCACCGAGCATCGTCGCCGGGTCGGCGCCGAGCGCGACGGCGACCGGGAACGGCGCGCCGGGGTGCTGCTGCGCGTGATCGCGAAAATCGAGCGCTCCACCCCGGTGCTGAAGCCAGCGCATGATCACGCGATTGCGCGACAGCACCTGCTGCCGGTAGATGCCGAGGTTCTGTCTCACCTTCAGCGGGCCGCGCGTCACCGTCAGGCCCCAGGTGATCAGCGGCGAGGCGTCGTCCGGCCAGCAGGTTTGCACCGGCAGCCTTGCCAGATCGACTTGGTCGCCCTCCCACACAATCTCCTGGCATGGCGCCGACGAACGCTCTTTCGGCGCCATCTGCATCACCTGCATGAATACCGGCCGCGTGTTCTGCCAGGCATCCTTGAGGCTGCGCGGCGGTTCCGGCTCCTTCAGAAACGCGAGCAGCTTCCCGACTTCGCGCAGCGCCGCAACCGGATCCTCGCCGGCGTCGGCGCCCATCGCGCGCGCGACGCGGCCCGGCGTGCCGAACAGATTGCACAGCACCGGAATCGAATGCCCTTTCGGCGCCTCAAACAGCAGCGCCGGACCGGCCGCCTTGAGGACGCGATCGCAAATCTCGGTCATCTCCAAGTGCGGGTTGATTTCCACCGCGATGCGCTTGAGCTCGCCGTCGCGTTCGAGTTGGGCCAGAAAATCGCGAAGATCGCCGTATTTCATCAGCGCATGTTAGGGCTTGTTCGGGCCGAATGCGTGTCCGCGTGGATGTTCGACATCGCCGCGCGCGGCGCACGCATCGGGCTTTCCTGTGGGCAACAAGGCGAAAAGCGCCCGATTTGTCGGGATGTGGCGACAGTTGGCGTCGCGCGGATACCACACCTCGTTCGAATGGCGATACTATCGGTGCCCGTTGCTGGACCTCGGCAAAGGCCGGCGTCTATGCTGGGCTCGACTGGCGCGCATCGCTTCAGCGCGGCGCCAAGTTCCGTGGGAGATTTCCGTTTGCGCAATACGACAATGACGCTCAAGGCGATGCTGGGACTGTTTGCCCTGTTTTCGGCAAACGCTGGGATCGCCGCGCCCGTCGCCGGCACCCAGGGCGCGCAGCCGCAGACCGACGCTGTCGTTCAGGCCGCCGTGCTTCCGTCGATCGAAATCCTGTCCAAGCAGCCCAATCTCGCGGGTCGGTGCAACGGTTCGGCATTCGATCTCAACACCTTCATCAATACGACCGCGCAGACCTCGGCCAGCGTCCAGCTCTCGTCAAGCGCCGTCAGTCCCAGCCTGCTCGAGCAGTTTACCGACAATACCGGCGCCAACGTCGGCGTGTTCAACGACGACTACCCCACCTTCCACATCCTGGGCTTCGGCGGCGGCCTCGCGCCGAATACGCCGATCACCATCGCCATCGCGACCTACACGGGCCCGAACCTGACCGGCTCGGTGACTTTCACCAGCACGATTACGTTTGATTGCACGACCGGCCAGATTTCGCGGCTGGCGCGCGATCCACCGCTGGAAACGCCGGTCCCGGCTCTCGACTTCAGCGGCCTTATGCTGCTGGCGATGCTGTTGGGCTTGGCCGGGGCCGTCGCTGCCTCGCGCAGCCGGCGCGCCGCCAAGCAGGCACGCCGCTAGCGTCGCCGGCCCGCTCGCCGGGCCGCCTCATCCCCTTCGAAGACGCTTCGCAATCGCGGGCCGCTATGCACCGCGTCACCGAGCGCTTCCCGCCATGCGGCAAGCTTGTCGGCGAACGGCAGCGTATAGGCGGGACTGGACGAGGGCAGCACGCGGGCGGCGCAGCCGGCGTCGCGCCATAGCGGCGCAACCCGGGCGGCCATCTGCCCATTGAAGCAGACCAGCGCGAGCTCGGGCGCGCGGCGCCGCGCCCGCGCGACCTCGCCGAGCTCCGCGCAGCGGATCGCCGTGTCGGCACTGCCCGCGCGGGCGCAACGCACGATGCTGTCCCACACGCCGATCCGGCACACGCGTAGCAGCGAAAGCCGCCGCGCGTAAGGCAGCTCCGCCAGCGGCAAGTCGAGCAACGCGCCCATCAGCGGCCAGAAGTGATTGCGCGGATGCGCGTAGTACTGGCGCGCGGCCAGCGAGGCGACGCCTGGGAAACTGCCCAGTATCAACACCCGCGTTGCCGCATCGAGCACCGGCGGCAATCCGCGTTGCAGCCGGAGCGATCCGGACGCGGGGCTCATTGCGGCCACCACGGCATACGGTGCAGACGCACGACGTAGTCGGCGACGATACCGGAAAATACCGCGAGCCCCAGCCAGTGGTTGCCGAGAAACGCGCGGAAGCAGCCGGCGCGCTCACGCTTGCGGATCAGGACGTAGTGCCATAACGCGATCAGCGACGCTGCAAGCACGCCGACATAGAACAACGGTCCCATCTGCCGCTCGCTGCCAACCCAGGTCAACCCGGCCAGGTACACCGCGTAGCAGAACATCACGACGAGCACGTCGAACTTCCCGAACGCGATCGCCGAAGTCTTCAGGCCGAGCTTGAGGTCGTCGTTGCGGTCCACCATCGCATACTCGGTATCGTAGGCCATCACCCAGAACAGATTGATCGAGAACAGCGTCCAGCCGAGAATCGTCACTTCGCCGTACACCGAGGCGAACGCCATCGGAATGCCGAACGAGAATGCGACGCCGAGGAAAGCCTGCGGCAGGGCGAAAAACCGCTTGCAATAAGGATAGGTGATCGCAATCAGCAAAGCAGGTACCGACAGAAGTATCGTCCGCCGGTTGAGCGGCAACACCAGCAGCAGCGCGCACAAGGCGAGCGCGGCGGCGACGGCGAGCGCTTCCCACGGAGCGATCTCGCTTCGTGCCAGCGGGCGATTGGCGGTGCGCTCGACATGCGGGTCGAAATGGCGGTCGGCATAGTCATTGATCGCGCAGCCGGCCGAACGCATCAGCAGCGTGCCCAGCGCGAAAATGCCGACGACGACCCACGACGGCGATCCGAATGTGGCGAGCCACAGCGCGGCCAGCGTCGGCCACAGCAGCAACAGCGTGCCGATCGGCTTGTCGAGACGCACCAGTCGCTCGTAGGCGTCGAGCCGCGCGGCGATCGCCTGCCAGCGTCTCGGCACCGCCGCTTCCGAGGGCTCGCCTTGGGTCATCGCGCGCCCAGCGGCAGCGCAAGCTGCTTCTTCAGCGCACGCGGCGCGATGTTCGCCAACAGCGCGTCGGGAGTCGGAAACTCGAGCCGCAGTCGCAACTCGCGCTTCATCCGCGCGTTGCTCAGCCGCCTGGATTCGGTCATGAACGAAAGCAGCATCGGCGCGATGCGCACTTCGGCCTCCTCCCAGGAGACGCGCGGAGGCCTCGGAAGGTGAAACGCATCGGCGACGGTGTCGAGCCAGTTGCCGAGCTTGAGCTCGGCGTCGTCGCAGATGTTGTACGCCCGGTTCGGCTTGCCGCGAAATAATGCAGCGACCGCGGCGCGAGCCAGATCATCGGCGTGGATGTGATTGGTGAACACGTCGTCTTCCTCCCGCAGCACCGGTGTTCCCTGCCGGATACGGTCGAGCGGCAACCGCGTCTGCGCATAGATGCCTGGCGCGCGCAGCAGCGAAAGCCGCACGCCATAGCGGCGTGCCCAGTTGCGCAGCCGGTCCTCCGCCGCGACGCGCCTCTTCGCCCGCGGCGTCTGCGGCTTCCGCGGATGGGTTTCGCTGACGCTCGCACCGGCGCAGTCGCCGTAGACCCCGGTCGTGCTGATGTAGACGAAGCGCTGCGGTATAATCCGCGCTTTTGTCAGGGCTGCGACGAGCCTTGCCGTTCGAGGATCGTCGCGGCCTTCGGTTGGCGGCGGCGCGAAATGCAGCACCGCAAACGGCGCCGTCCGCAGGCGCTCGAGGCTGTGATAGCGATCGAGGTCGCCGATGATAGGCACGATGCCGCGTCCGCGCAGCTTCGATATCTCGTCGTTCCGGCGCGTGAGCCCGTACAGCCGCACTTTGCCGCGAAGCAGATCGGCGGTGCGCAGCGCGATGTCGCCGCAGCCAATTAGCAAGACCCTGATCACCGTCGTCTCTACGCCGCGCGCTTAAAGCCTACCGATGCCGCACCAGATTACCATAAAACCCAGTGAGCACTCGTTCGACTGCGACGACGACGAAACCGTGCTCGCGGCAGCGATGCGCGCCGATCTGATGATCCCGTACGGCTGCCGCAACGGCGCCTGCGGAACCTGCAAGAGCCGCGTGCTCGAAGGCGTCGTCGACTACGGGCGATACCAGCCGGGCACGCTGACCGACGCCGAAAAAAAACAGGGCTACGCGCTGCTGTGCGTCGCCCGCGCGGAGACCGATCTCGCCATTGAAGTACGCGAGGTTCGCAAGGCAGGCGACATCCGGATTCGCAAGCTGCCTTGCCGGATCGAAAAGATCGACAAGGTCGCCGCCGACGTCGCGATCGTCTCGCTTAAGCTACCGGCCAACGACCGGCTGCAATACCTCGCCGGCCAATACGTCGACTTTCTGCTGAAGGACGGACGCCGGCGCAGCTTTTCGATCGCCACTGCGCCCGAGGACGATGCACTGCTCGACCTGCACGTGCGGCACGTTCCGGGAGGCTATTTCAGCGGCCAGCTGTTTAACGAGTTCAAGGGCCGCGAGATCCTGCGCATCGAGGGTCCGCTGGGCAATTTCTTTTTGCGCGAGGACTCGGACAAGCCGATCATCCTCGTTGCCGGTGGCACCGGCTTCGCGCCGATCAAGGCGGTGATCGAGCATGCCTTTCATCACGGCACCGATCGCCAGATGGTGCTCTATTGGGGCGTGCGCTCCCGCGCCGATCTTTATCTGCCCGATCTGCCGGCCGAATGGCAGCGCCGCCATCCGAACTTCAGCTTCATCCCGGTGCTGTCCGATGCGCTCCCGGACGATCGCTGGCCGGGCCGGACCGGCTTCGTGCACAAGGCGGTAATGACGGACTTCGGCGATTTGTCCGGTTACCAGGTCTACGCCTGCGGCGGCCCGGCGATGATCGACGCCGCGCGACGCGAATTCTCCGGCTTGAGAAGGCTGCCGCCGGACGCGTTCTACGCCGACTCGTTCACCTACGCGGCGCAGCCCGACGCGCCGACGTAGCCGGACGGGTATCGCGCTGACCGGCCGGCGGCCGCCATGACATTCGATTCGCTGACCTTCGTCGTCTTCCTGGCCGTCATTTTCGGTGGCTACTGGGCGGTGCGCTCGTGGACCGCGCGCAAGGTTTTTCTGCTGGGCGCGAGCTACCTCTTCTACGCTGCGTGGAATCCGTTCTTCGTGCTGTTGATCATCGCGACGACCGGATTCGACTGGCTGGCGTCGCACTGGATGAACCGCGTGCAGCGCGCGCCGTACCGCCGGGCGATCCTCGCCGCGTCGATCGCGGTGAACCTGGGCTCGCTCGGCTTTTTCAAGTACGCGCAGTTCTTTTCCGATACCGCCATCGACCTGTTGCATGTGTTCGGAATCAATTTCGAGCCGGTGTCGCTCGGAATCCTGCTGCCGGTCGGTATTTCGTTCTACACGTTCGAGAGCCTGTCGTACGTGATCGACGTCTACCGCCGGCGCATCGAGGTGTCGAAAAGCCTGCTCGACTACGGCCTGTATGTGACGTTCTTCCCGCACCTGGTCGCCGGACCGATCCTGCGCTACGGCGACTTTTCGCCGCAATGCCGGGAGCCGAAGTCCTGGGGCTCGGCCGAGGTAGGCAAGGGCCTCGCGCTCTTCGTCTACGGCCTGGCGCTCAAGGTGTGCCTGGCCGACCTGGTGTTCGCGCCGGTCGTCGACCGCGTGTTCGCCGCAGGCGCCAGGGCCGGGTTCGGCGAGAGCTGGCTGGGTGCCGCCTCGTTCTCGCTGCAGGCGTATTGCGACTTCGCCGGCTATTCGCTGTGTGCGATCGGCGTCGCGCTGATGTTCGGTTTCCGCTTTCCGATGAATTTCGAAAGCCCGTTCGGCTCGGTCGGCATGGCCGAGCTGTGGACGCGCTGGCACATGTCGCTGGCGAGCTGGATTCGCGATTATGTCTTTGTTCCGCTCGGCGGCTATCGGCGCGGCCGGCTGCGCGGCGAAGCCAACCTGCTGTTCGCATTTCTGCTGGTCGGGCTGTGGCACGGTGCGGCGTGGACGTTTGTCATCTGGGGCGGCTTGCAGGGCGTTTTCATCTGTGGCGAGCACCTGGTCAAGCGGTATGTCTGGGACTTCGGCAAGGTCGACGATCGCTTCGGCCGCGCCGCGCTCGCGATGGCGACCTTCGGCATGTTCAGCATCGCTGCCGTGTTCTTCCGCGCACATTCGTTGAGCCAGGGCTCATCGATTCTCGCGTCGATGTTCGTGCCCGGCGCGCACTCGACGCTCGTTCCATTCAGCGAAGCGCTGGTCGCGGTCGTTCTGGGGGCGAGCGTCGTCGGCTCGCATATCCTGTTCGGCCACCTGCGCCGCTGGGACTGGCTCGACCGCTGGCCGGTCGCGCCGCGGGCGGCTTCGATCGCGCTGGCGCTGGCCGCCGTCATGTTCTCGCCGGGGTTCAATCCAGCGTTCATCTACTTCCAGTTCTGACGATGGATCGACCGTGGCTACGTGCCTGGATCGCTGCGCTGCTCACGTGCGTGCTGCTCGCGGTCGGGTACGAATGGCTGCTTCGCCAGCACGGCTACGCCGTCACCGTGCAGGACGACGCCGACCTGTGGTCGATGCAGCTCGATCGGATCCGGAACTCGCCCCGCGCGATCGCGCTGCTCGGTGCTTCGCGCATCGAGTTCGCCGTCGATCCGGCGCTGCTTTCGCACGAGCTCGGAGACCGGCCGGTCGCGATGCTCGCGGTCAACGGCAGATATCCGCTGGCGGCGCTGCGCGCGCTGGCCGACGACCCATCATTTGTCGGACTCGCGATCGTCGGCGTCGATGCACGAGGCTTGCAGCGCCGGCATTGGGACATGCAGCAGAGCTACTTCGACCACTATCACCATCGCTGGACGCTATCGCGCTGGATCCACCGTACGCTGCTGACGGTACTGCAGGAGCATCTGGTATTCGTCCGCTCGGCGTTTGCGCTGACCAATATCGTCGAGCGGTGGATTGCCGGCGAAGGGCCGCCGATGAACGACCACGTGTTCGTGCGCGCCGATCGTGTCGGATTCATCGATTATCATCGCCCCGATCTGCCCGGCATCCGCGCGTCGCGCATCGCCGACCTGGTCCGCTACTATCGCGAGGAGCCGCCGACCGATGCCGGAACGTGGCTGCATGACCTCGAAACCGTAACGAGCTGGGTCGAGAAAATCCAGAAGCGCGGCGGGCGTGTCGTCTTTTTCCGCGAGCCGGCCGCCGATGAAAGCCTGGCGCTGGACGAGGCCAACTTCCCGCGCGATCGCTATTGGGATGCCTATGCCCGGCGCGCGCCGGCGCCGATGATCGACTTTCGCGACGTGCCCGGAATGGCGTCCTTCGTGCTGCCCGATACGTCGCACATCGACGGCACCGATGTGCCTCGCTTCACGATCGCGCTGGCGAATCTTCTGAAAAGTCGGAAGCTGGTCGACTAGCGGTCGCCCGCCGGAAGCGATCGCGCGCCGCTACGGCCGTCGCAATTCGCCGGTCGCGAGCTTGAGCGCCGCGACAAAATGCGCGTTCGCTTCGTCGTCGCGGTTCAGATGCCCGAGCATTTCGCCGAGCGCCAGATGCGCGCGCCAGCCGTTGTCTAACGCGAGGCTCGCCTCGAAATAGGTTTGCGCCTTGCCCCAGAGTTGCTTGCGCTGGCACAGCGTGCCCAGAACCCGCAACAGCACCGGATCCTGGTTGTGCCGCAATAGCCAGCGCTCGGCCTGTTCGAGCTGGCGCGTCGCATCGGCCGGACGACATTCTCCGTAGAGCTCGACCAGCTCGGAGTTCCACTCGCGCTCGAGGCTCTCCACGAGGATATCAATGGCTTCACGATCGCCGCCGAGCTGCAGGAAGCTCGTCGCCGCGGCACGCGCGACCTTCGGATGACGCTTCGCCGCGTCGGGCAGCCGGTTCCAGTATTCGCGCAGGCCCGCGGCGTCGTGCGCCAGCGCCTTCAGCTGCTCGCTTTGCGCCGTCACGCGCACATGCTCGGCTTGCGTGCTGTCGAATACCTTGCGCCGGACCAGCTGTTCGAGCAGCGGCACGACGTCGGTCCAGCGCCGAGCCGCCTGCAGGCAGCGGAGCTCGAGGCGGAGCGCCGCCGTATGCATGCCCGCTTCGCGACGCAGCTCGCGAAGGATGTCGAGCGCCCGTTGCGGCTCGCCATGCTCGAGCGCGATTTCGGCCAGCAGCATCAGCCGGGCGACCGCCAGGCTCGTCGCTTGCGCATCCGGCCGGTTGAGCATCGTCTCGGCTGCGTCGAAATTGCGAACATCGATCGCGGCGCGCGCACCGATGATCGCATTGAGCCCACTGGATCCGGGTATCGCCAGTGCCTCCAGTGCGCGCTGCTGCGCCTTGCCGTAGCGCCCTTCCAGCAGTGCAACGACGGCCGAGTCCTGCGCCGTACGTGCGCGCTCCAGCTTCTGCCGGCGGCGCCACGTGCGTACCGTCTGCGGCATGCGCACCGTGCGCATGATCACGCGAAGCGTGCCATACAACGCGGCGAATCCGACGACGGCGATCAACAGCAGCAGGTTGAGCGAGAGCTCGACCCGATACGGCGGCGCGACCAGCAGCACGTAGCCCGAGTTCAGCTTGACCGCCAGCGCGGCGGCCACGGCCGCCGCGGCGAGCAGCAAGAACCAGAAGAGAAAGCGCATGGGCGGCGAGTGTGGCGCTAGTGGCCCTGTGCCGCGCTAGCGCTGCGGCTTGTCGCGCGCGATCTGCAGCACCCGCACCGCATCGAGGCTCGCAGCCAGACCCGGCAGCTCGCTGGTCATGTCGATCGCCTTCAGCTGTCCGAGCAGCGTCTGCAACGCCTGCACCGGCTTGGATCGTGTATCGAAATACCTGGCCAGCCACGCGTCGGCGGCAGTGAGGTCGGCGCGAAAAGTCGCCTGATCGCGGAACAGCAGCGCGAAGCGCGCCGACAGCAATCTCAGCTTCAGATTCTCACGCAGGAAAAACTTCTGCTCAGGCGGCAGCAACGGCAGCTCGGGATGATCGACGTTCTCGATGCGAACCAGCTGCCGTATTTCCTGCCAGGCGCCCTTGAGCAGGCGGCGCCACCCGCTCTCGCTCTGCGGCGATGCGGGCGGCGGCAACGCGTCGAGTCGCCCGTCGAACGCCATCGGCAATGCATCGATCTGCCCGATCGCCTCGTCGAGCCGCAGCGACAACCCGGCGACGTCGACATAGGGCACGGCCTTGAGGCGATCCATGTCGCGCGCCAGCGCGCGGCGCAGCGGGACGAATTGCGGACGGTCGAGCCGCTGCAACTTGGTGTCGGCGACCTGCAACGCGGCAAGTGCGCCGCGGACGTTGCCGGCAAGCTGCAGCTGCTGGCTGGCCAGCATCAGCACCTGCTCGACCTCGGTCAGCGCCCATTCGTCGCGCGACGGCGAAAGCTCGCGGTACAGCGCCTCGAGCGCCGCCTGCTGTGTTTGCGATTCGCCGAGACGATTTTCCAGCAGTGCGATCTTGGCCTGCGCGTCGCGCAGGTTGTCCTGGGCATCCTTGACGATCGCGCGCGTTGCCTGCTGGGTGGCGTCGATTTCGGTAAGGCGCTTCGCGAGCTCGACGCGCAATTCGCGCTGCTCGTGCCGCGCATCCAGCCACGCTGCCGCAATCGCCGCGACGATCACCAGCAGAGCAACCCACGCCCAGAGCGCAAGTCGCGTCGGCGCAGACGCAGTGGCGAAGACTCGGGGTGGCTGCGAGGAGGAAGCGGGCCGGTCGGCCTCCGGTTCAGTCATGGGTGTGAAGAGGCGAGCGCAGACGCATCGATTGTAGCAGGGACGGCCCCTCGCTTCCGGGCCCGGGCTGGCCGGGATCGCCTCGCTCCACTAGAATGTCGCACTTCTGCCGGCGCTCTTGGCGTCCTGCGGCCCCGCCTCCCGATGCTCATCCTCGCATTCATCGTCATCGTAGCCGTCGCCGCGCTCACCGGCTACGCATATGGATTGCGCCGGCGCCAGCCGCCGGCCGGCACGCCGACCGGCTCGACCGTGATCGGCGCCGTCGAATCGACAGACGCTGTTTCCGCCGTCGACGCCGAGCGCATCGGCGCGGAAAAGGCGCGGATCATCCGCAGCAACGAGGGCGAAGCGGCGCGGCTGCGGCGGGCTCTGGCCGACGGCGAGGCCAGCCGCTATCAGTCGGCGGTTTTCGGCGACGAGCGGGCGAGACTGTTTGCGGCGCTCGCCGATGCGCGCGGCGACAACGCGCGCTACCGGCAGCTGGTGATCGACATCGAGAACAACGCGCCCCCGCCGATCCTGTCGGGCGCGGCGGGACCCGACGATCTCAAGCTGATCGTCGGCATTGGACCGGTGCTCGAGCGCATGCTGCACAACCTGGGCATCATGACCTTCCAGCAGATTGCTCGCTGGAGCGAGCGCGACATCGCCGACTTCGACGCGCGTCTGCCCGAGTTTCCGGGACGCATCCGCCGCGATCAATGGGTGACGCAGGCGCGCTCGCTGCATCAGGCCAAGTACGGCGACGGCGGTGCCGATCTGCGGCCCGACGGGCGGCGTCCATGATCGCCGTCGCAAACGCCGCCATTCGATGACGTCGGCTCGCCGGGCCGCGCGGCGCGTTTCCGCGTCGGGCCTGTTCCTGGTTGGCATCCTGACGCTGGTCTGGGGCTGCAACTGGCCGGTGCTGAAGCTCGGGGTCACCGAGCTCGCGCCGCTGACGTTTCGCAGCGCGTCGCTTCCGTTTGCGGCGATCGGCTTGCTGCTGGTGGCGCGGCTGTCGGGCGATTCGATCGCGATTCCGCGCGCGCTCTGGGGCAAGGTCGTGGCCCTCGCGGTGTTCAACATCGCCGCGTGGAACGGGCTGATCCTGTTCGGCGTGCAGCAGATGCCCGCCGGCCGATCGGCGATCCTCGCGTACACGATGCCGGTATGGACAGTGCTGTTCGGCATGGCCCTGCTGCACGAGCCGCTGTCGCCGCGCAAGATCGTCGGCCTCGTGCTGGGCATGCTGGGCATGGCAGTCCTGCTCGGCGAAGACGCGAGGCATATCACGCGTTCGCCGGTGGGTACACTGTTCATCCTCGCAGCCGCGATCTCGTGGGCGTTCGGCACGGTGCTGCTGCGGCGCTGGAAGCTGCCGCTGCCGCAGAACACCTTGACCGGATGGATGCTGTTGATCGGCTGGCTCCCGATCGCGGTTTGCGTGCCGCTGTTCGATCCACATCCGTTGAGCTCGCTCGCCCACATGTCGGGCACGGCCTGGTTCGCGGTCCTCTACAACATTTTTCTCGCTGGCACGCTCGCGCACTGGGCATGGTTCACGATGGCGCGGACACTTCCGGTCGCGGTGAGCTCGCTGTCGTCCCTGCCGGTGCCGGTCGTCGGCGTGCTGTCGGGAATCCTGTTTTTGGGCGAGCATCCGGGACCGAGCGAATACTTGGCCCTCGCGCTGGTGCTCGCGTCGCTCGGCGCGGTGCTGTTCGCACCGGCAATGAAGCCGGTTGCCTCTCCCGAATGACTGTTGCGGCGCAAACCGCCGCCGCCTGACCCTACTGCAGCTCTGGAATCAGCGTCAGCACCTTCTTGTCGCCAAACCAGGCGTCGAGGTTCGCCTTGCACAGGTCGCCCATCGCCTGCCGCGTCTCGCGCGTTGCACTGCCGACGTGCGGCAGCAGCACCACATTGTCCATCGCCATCAGCGCCGGCGGAATGCGCGGCTCGTCGGCGAAGACGTCGAGCCCGGCAGCCTTGATCGTGCCCGCCTGGAGGGCGGCGACCAGTGCCGGCTCGTCGACGATCGAGCCGCGCGCGATGTTGACCAGCGTCCCCTTCTTGCCCAGCGCGGCAAGCACTTCGGCGTTGACGATATTCCGGGTCGCGTCGCCTCCGGGGCAGGCGACGACGAGGAAGTCGACCGCGGCGGCCAGCGCCTTCAACTCGGCGATGTATTCGTAGCGGACGTTCTGCGGCTTGCGCCCCGTATAGGCGACCTTCATGCCCATCGCCGAGACGCGCTCGGCGATCGCCTTGCCAATCCTCCCCAGGCCCAGGATGCCGACCTTTCTGCCGCCGAGCTTGGTCGTGAGCTCGGGGCTATGCGTCAACCACTCGCCGGCGTGGACGAAGCGATTGAGTCGCACGAAGCCGCGGCCGGTCATCAATATCAGCGCGAGCGCAACGTCGGCAACGTCGTCGGTCAACACGTCCGGCGTGTTGGTGACCTTGATGCCGCGTTGCCGGCAGTAAGTGGTCGGTACGCCGTCGTAGCCGACACCGAATACCGAAATGATCTCCAGCTTGGGCAGCGCGTCGAGCAGCGCCGTCGGCGTCACCGTTCCTCCGCCCTGGACCAGGCCGCGGATCGCGCCGCCTTCGGCGGCCAGCATCGCCGCCTTCTCGCTCGCCTGATAGTAGTCATGGCAGCGATATCCCGCCTTCAGCGGATCGTACAGAAAAGGCGGCAGCGGTGCGGTGATCAGAATATCGGCTGGCATGATTTACGCGATGCTCCGTTAAGAATCGGCGGCGAAGTATTGTAGCAACGAGGCGATGAGCCCGGCATCGGTGGGCTCGGCGACGATGACGTGCGCGAGCTTGAGCGCGTGCGCGTGTTCGGCGATGCGCGGATGCGAGACAAAGACCGGCGTCGCGACAAGCTCCTGGCGGCCATACGCGTCGAGCATTTCCCAGAGGTTGTCCAGCCCTTCGCCGCTGGTCAGCGTCATCGCATCGACGCGGCGCTCACGCCACGCGTCGGTGAGGCCCTCCGCGCCGCTTTGTGGCTTGGCCCGGCGATAGCAATCGACGCGGGTGACTTGGGCGCCGCGTGCGGTCAGCGTATCGGCCAGCAAATCGCGGCCGGCGCCGCCGCGAAAGATCACAACGCGCTTGCCGGCGGGTGCGGCGAGCTCCGCCAATTCGAGCAGACCCTCGCTGTCCATCGTCGTGCGCGACTGGCGCACGTCGCGGATGCCGGCTGCGGCAAGCGCCGTTGCCGTGCCCGGGCCGGGCGCGAAAGCGGGCAGCGCCGCAGGCCACGCGGCGGGGTTTCCGACGCCATATTCCGCGGCATTCGCGCTGACAAAAATCGCGTAATCGAACTGCGCGAGCCGCCGGTGCACCTCGTCGAGCGCCCGCGTGTCGTCAGGCGGAAGAATCGCGATGGTCGGAAAGATCAACGGCGTGCCACCGACGGCGGCGATCTGCTGCGCCAGCAGGGCGGCCTGTCGTGCGGGGCGCGTGATCACGATACCCGCACCGCGCAGCGGTCCGCTCATGCGATCGCGAGCAGGGCAGCGGCGCCGCACTGCAGGAATTCGGCGCCGAGCGCGGCGCCGAGCGCCTCGGCCGCGTGGACCGTGGCGGCCGACGCGAGCCGTTCGCCGCGCAGCACCTGCCCGCCGTCGCGGCTGGCGACGAGCCCGCGCAGCCACAATTCCGTTCCGCGCTCCATCGCGTACGCCGCAAGCGGCGTGCGGCAGTTGCCCGCAAGCACGCGGCCGAAGGCCCGCTCGGCAGCGGTCGCCCTCGTCGTCGCCGCATCGGCAAGCGGCTGGAGCGCCGCCAGCACGTCGGCGCGGTCGGTACGGCACTCCAGCGCCAGCGCGCCCTGTCCGATCGCGGGCAGGCTGTCGGCCGGATCCAGCAGCGCGGCGATTCGCTGCGCAAGGCCCAGGCGCCGCAAGCCCGCGGCGGCAAGGATGATCGCGGCATACTGTCCGGCGTCGAGCTTGTCGAGCCGCGTGTTGACGTTGCCGCGCAGCGGCTTGACGGCGAGTTGCGGATAGCGCTCGCGGAGCTGCGCTTCGCGACGCAGGCTCGACGTGCCGACGACGCTTGCCGGCGGCAGCTCGGACAGCGCGCGACATCGTCCCGACACCAGCGCATCGCGCGGATCCTCGCGCGGCATGATCGCCGCCAGCGCAAAGCCCTCCGGCATATCCATCGGCACATCCTTGAGCGAGTGCACAGCAAGATCGGCACGCTTGTCGTGCATCGCCTGCTCGAGCTCCTTGATGAACAGCCCTTTGCCCCCGATGTCGGCAAGCGGTTGATCGGTCACTCGATCGCCCTGCGTCGTCAGTCCGAGCAACTCGATCGCGCAGGAAGGATGGAGCGCCTGCAAACGCGTGCGCACGTGCTCGGCCTGCCAGAGCGCGAGCGCCGACCGGCGCGTCGCGATCACCAATCGTGCCGGCAGGGCGGGCGCGGCGGACATCGTCAGGAAGGCAAGGGGCGGCTGGAGTGCGGCAGGAATGTCGACGGTCGATGGTCACGCGATGCCTCGATCGACTGGCGCGATTCTAGCACGCGCACATCGAGGATCTGAAGCGCAACGGCGCCGGCTACGTGCGGCGGCGGAACCATCCGCTGACCGCCAGGCGCTCGCGCGCGGACGGCAGGACTTCGTGCTCTAAGCGTTCGGTGATAAAGCAGGCCAGCGTGCCGCCTGTCGGCATGATGTCGTGCGCGCCTTCGGGCAGATGCATGCGAAGCGCTCCGCCATCCTCGACCGACCAATCCTCGTTCAGGTAGAGCACGCAGGAGATGACGCGGGCGTCGTCGTCGCGGAATCGATCGCGATGCCGGCGATAGAACGCGCCGGGAGGATAGAGCGCATAGTGGCCTTCGAACGAGTCCAGCCCCAGGAAGAGCGCTTCGTTGAGCGCCGCGCGCAGCGCCGCCAGCGCACGCCACAGCGGTGCCTCGGCCGCGCAGTGCACGTGTTCGTCGAGCCACAGGATGCGATCACCCCGAATTTCGCTGCGCTCGACCCGCGCCGCACCGCGACCCACACCCGCGACGTGAAACTCGCCGGCGGCGTCGCGCCGGCGTGCTTCGATGCGGAGCGCCGCGATTGACGCCGGCGGCAGGAACGCCGCTTCAACCGCCCAGCCGCGCTGTTCGATCGCTGCGCAAATCCCGGGATAGCCTGGATGCAGCATGGCCGGAGTATCGCCGCAAAAGCACCATCTTATAATGCGGCCTTCGCCCCGCGCCGTGTCGCGCGGCGTCGTCCCGCTGTCATCACATGGAGTCCCCGATGCGCCTCGTGATCACCGGCGGCGCCGGTTTCCTCGGCACTCGTCTTGCCCGCAAGCTGCTCGAGCGCGGCACCTTGGTCGACGCCGCCGGCAACGCCCGCTCGTTGCGGCGACTGGTGCTGCTTGACGTCGTCGCCGCAACGGTGATCGATCCGCGCGTCACCGCCATCGCCGGCGACCTCGCCGACCCCGCGGTCATCGAGCGCGTCGTGACGGCCGACACCGATTCGGTATTTCATCTCGCCGCCGTCGTCAGCGGCCACGCCGAAGCCGAATTTGACACTGGCATGCGGGTCAATCTGGACGCGACGCGCGCGCTGCTCGAGCGATGTCGCAAGCTGGACAGGCCGCCCAAGTTCGTGTTCACCAGCTCGCTCGCGGTGTTCGGCGGCCAATTGCCCGATCCGGTCCTCGACGACGCGCCGCTGACGCCGCAAACCTCGTATGGCGCGCAAAAGGCGATCGGAGAGTTGCTGGTCTACGATATGACGCGTAAGGGCTACATCGATGGCCGCAGCCTTCGCCTGCCGACGGTGACGGTGCGGCCCGGCAAGCCGAACAAGGCCGCGTCCTCGTTCGCCAGCGGCATCATTCGCGAGCCGCTGTCCGGCATCGATGCCGTATGTCCGGTCGCGCCGGAGACGCAACTGTGGGTGACCTCGCCGCGTCGGGTCATCGACAACCTGATCGTCGGCCACGACGTGGCGCCCGCGAAGTTCTGTCAGACGCGCTCGGTCAATGTGCCTGGACTGCGGGTGTCAGTCGAGGAAATGGTGTCGGCGCTGCGGCGCGTAGCCGGAGACGCGGTGGCCGCGAGGGTCAAATGGCAGATCGACCCCGTGATAGACAAGATCGTGCGCACCTGGCCGGCCAACTTCGCGCCGCGGCTCGGTCCGGCGCTCGGCATGAACGGCGATTCTGATTTCGGCACCATCATCGACGACTATATGCAGGAGATGGCGACGTAGTGACCGCCGACTGTCGCGCGGAGCGTTCGCGCAGTAACACTTGCCGCCGGATTTGTAATTTGTTCCATTGGCGCCCTTCGATGCGAGCAGAAGAATGCCGTTTCCCCCGCTACGATCCTGCGACGCGCCGACCGGCACGCTCCGTGCTCGCGCCAAAGATGGTTTGCGGGGTAGCAAAGGGCGCTGCCTTCGATATCTTGCCGAGACGGGACCGCGGCGCGGTACAAGAACGAAACTCGGGCAAAGGAGGATTCCATGCGTACCCCTGCAAGCGTGGCGGGCCATCCGCTGCACGCGATGCTGATCGTTTTTCCCGTCGGACTGCTGATCTTTTCTCTGATTTGCGATCTGTGTTCTCTGGGCAGCGCCAACCCGGCGACGTGGGCGACCGTGGCGCTGTATACGATGGTCGGCGGTTTCATCGGCGCGCTGGTCGCCGCCATGCCTGGCCTGATCGATCTGCTGTCGCTGACCGATCCGAGCGTCAAGAAGATCGCGATCACTCACATGTCGATCAATCTGGTTGCGGTCGCGCTTTTCGCGGTGAACATCTGGCTGCGCGTCGGCGGCGCGGGCAATACCGGGACGCCGTTGATCCTGTCGGCGATCGCCATCGCGATTCTCGCCGTGTCGGGATGGCTCGGCGGAGAAATGGTGCATCGGCACGGCGTGGGGGTCGACACGACGCCGCGAGTGTAGCGATTCCGGCGCGAGGGCCTTGCGGGGGCCCCTCGCGTCAAGCGGCGGCGGCGATCGTTTCCGGCTCGACCTCGCGCAGTGCCGAGACCAGGAGTTCGGCGCTGCCGCCTTGCAGCAGCGCAGCATCGGACAACATCCGGCGCCAGGTGCGCGCACCCGGACAGCCGTGGTACAGACCGAGGATATGCCGGGTGATCGCGCGCAGATGAACGCCGCGTGCAAGCTGCGTCTCGACGTAGGGCAGCAGTGCCGCGACGATTTCCGCTCGCGAGCGAGGTCGCCCGCCGGCGCCGAAGCACAGCGCATCTGCGCTGGCCAGGATGTACGGGTGATGGTAGGCGACGCGCCCGAGCATCACGCCGTCGACCTTCGGCAGCTCGCGCGCGATATCGGCGGGTGTGGAAATGCCGCCATTGATGACGATTGTCGTATCCGGAAAGTCGCGCTTCAGCCGGTGCACGAATTCGTACTTCAGCGGCGGGACTTCGCGATTCTCTTTCGGTGACAGCCCCTTCAGGATCGCGTTTCTGGCGTGGACGATGAAAGCGCCGGCGCCGGCCGCGACGACGCCGCCGACGAAGTCGCGTACAAACGCATATTCTTCAACCGCATCGATACCGGTGCGGTGCTTGACCGTCACCGGCAGGTCGACGGCGTCGCGCATTGCCGCGACGCAATCCGCGACCAGCGCAGGCTCGGCCATCAGGCACGCGCCGAAGCTTCCGGTCTGCACGCGCTCGCTCGGACAGCCGACGTTGAGATTGATCTCGTCATAGCCCCACGCCTCTCCCAGCCGCGCGCAGTGCGCGAGCGCGGAGGGGTCGCTGCCGCCGAGCTGCAATGCGACCGGATGCTCGGCCGGGTCGAAGTCGAGATGCCGCGGAACGTTGCCGAACATCATCGCGCCGGTCGTCACCATTTCGGTGTACAGCAGTGCGCGCGGCGTAATCAGCCGGAGAAAGTAGCGGCAATGACGGTCAGTCCAGTCCATCATCGGCGCAGTACAGAGTACGTGAGCGTCTCGCGTCATGCTATATCCAAGTGCAGCGTTAGCCCGATAGGATAACGTCTCAGGTCATTTAACCGGACAGTAGTGAAGGCCGACAGTGGTTGGAGTGGTTCATCGCGGTCTCTGGTTCGGGCGACTCGCGCGATTAATACTTGGGGCGTTCGCTTCTGGGCGCGCTTCCGGGCGGCGGCTCGTTCAGGCCGGCCCAAAACGTCCCCACTTGCTTCACCGCGTCGACGAAATCCTTGAACTGCATCGGCTTTACGACGTAGGCGTTCACGCCCAGCCGGTAGGCGGCCTGCAAATCGCGATCCTCGCGCGAGGAAGTCATGACCACCACCGGAATCGTGCTGAGACCGGGCTCGCCCTTGATCTGGCGCAGCACCTCGATTCCGTCCTGCTTCGGCATCTTCAGGTCCAGCAGCACGACCACCGGGTTTCCTTTGGCGCGGTCGGAGAACTCGCCCCGTCGATACAGGTAATCCAGCGCTTCAGCACCGTCCTGCAGATGCAAGACTTCATTCGCCAGGTTGTGGGCCGCCAGTGCGTGGAGCGCCAGTTCCGCGTCTCTGGGGCTGTCTTCGACCAGCAGGATTCGCTTCAGAAAATTCATGGATTGTTCCTTGCTCATGGTCTGTGTGCTGGCGCCGATGGCCTGAGAGTGAAATAAAACGTGGCGCCCTCGCCGGTCTTCCCCTCGGCCCACACCCGGCCGCCATGCCGGCCGATGATGCGCCGCACGTTGGCCAACCCGATCCCGGTGCCCTCGAACTCATCCGGGCGGTGCAGCCGCTGGAACACCCCGAACAGCTTGTCCGCATACTTCATGTCGAAGCCCACACCGTTGTCGCGCACGAACAGGACGAGCCGCCCCTCTTCCTCGCCGGCGCTGCCGATCTCGATCTCTGCCGCATCCCGCGGTCGGGTGTACTTCACCGCATTGCCCAGCAGATTGGCGAACACCTGCTTGAGCATCGCCGGGTCGCCGCTTGCCGTCGGGAGCGGTGGAACCTTCCACACGATGTTGCGCCCCTGAGTGGGCATCTCCAGATCGCGGATGCCGTTCTGCACCAGAGCGCCCAGATCGACTTGAGTCTCGTGCATCTCGGCGTGATTCATGCGGGAGAACGCCAGCAGATCGTCGATGAGTTGGCCCATCTGACGGCTTGCGTCGGTGATTACATTCAGATACCGCCGGGCTTCGGATGAAAGAGTGCTGGCGGTGTCTTCGACCAACATCTGGATGTAGCCATCGATGTGCCGCAGCGGGGCCCGCAGGTCGTGCGACACCGAGTAGGAAAACGACTCCAGCTCCTGGTTGGCGGCTTCGAGTGCGGCATTCTTCTCTTGCAGCGTTTTCTCGAAATACTTTCGTTCGGTGATGTCGATGCCGGAAGCTATCAGTTTGACCACCCGGCCCTCGCCGTCGTGCACCGGCACGAGCATGAAATCGATGGGGACGAGGGCGCCGTCCGCCATGCGCGTGATCATGTCGTGGCGCACCGTCTCGCCGCGCAAGGCGCGCTCGATGTCCTCGCCGAGCCGCGCCTGCACCGCCGGCGAATAGGAAAGCCACCCGGCTTCCTCGAACCGCTTGCCGATGACGTCCTGGCGCTGCAGGCCGCCGCTTTCCAGTGCGGCGCGGTTGACATCCACCAGGACCCCGTCCGGCGTTATTTCGCCGACGAAGGTGGCCATGTTGTCAACGATGCTTCGCAGGCGTTGCTCGCTTTCCCTCAGGGACTGCTGCGCCTCTTCGCGCTGCCGGCTCTCTTGTTCAAGCCGGCGATTGACCTCGGCCAATGCCGCGTTGATGCCGCGGAGTTCCTCCTGCGCCTGGCTCAGTTCCGCATTGCGCTGGATGGCGGCGTCGTAGGTGGAGAGCAGCAGGTTGAGGATCTGCAGACGGCCGGCGGTGATGTAATGTCTCTTGTCATTGAAATAGAGCTCCACCCCCATACCGGCGTCCTGCGGCCGTTGGAATTCGCGATTGGCGAGCACGTACCGCACACGACCGAGCAGATAATGCTCGTCATACGGCTTGAGGACGAAGTTATCGGCCCCGCACTCCAGTCCGCGGATCACGTCCTGGGGATCGGACATCGTGGTGACGAGGATGACCGGGATGTTGCGAAGATCGGCGTCCGCCTTGATCCGGCGGGAAAGTTCGTAGCCGTCCATTTCCGGCATGATCACGTCACTGATGATCAGTGCGGGCCGGAACTGTGGCGCCATTTCCAGCACCAGGCGGCCGTTGGCGGCAACGCCCACTTCGTACCCTTGCTGTTCGAGAATATGCCGCAGCCGTTGGGCCTGGGTGGGGCTGTCTTCCGCGATCAGGACTTTCACGGGTGAATCGGACGGTTGCGTACTTGTGCCCATAAGTTCAGTTCCTCGATTTGCCATTTCTGGGGTTGACCAGCGCCACCAGCGCATCGGCGATCTTGTCGGCCGGTACCACGTGCGTGGCGCCGCCCAGTGCGATGGCTTCGCCCGGCATGCCGTGCACGACCGAGCTTTCCCGGTCCTGCGCGATCGTGATCGCGCCCTTGTCCCTCATCAGCTTCAATTCGGCCGCGCCATCCTTGCCCATGCCGGTCAGCAACACCCCCAGCGCGTTCGGGCCGTACGCTGCGGCCAGCGACCGGAACAGGAACGACACCGCTGGCCGCAGATGATTCTCCGGTTCCTCTTTGGTCAGAAGAATGTGGCCGTTGGCCCCGATGCCCATGTGGAAATCGTCGGGCGCCAGATACACGTGGCCCGGCAGCGGGGTAGTCCCGTAGGAAGCAAGGTGAATCTGTAAGCCGGTGGTTTGGTTCAGCCACTCGGCCATGCCGGCCAGAAATCCGTGCGCAATATGCTGCACGACGAGTACCGGCGCGGGAAAGTCCTTCGGCAGTCCTGCGAGGATGGTTTGCAGCACCGGCGGCCCGCCGGTGGATGTGCCGATGCCGATCAGTTTGATCTCCGCCGGAGCGCGCTGCCATTTCGCGGCTTGGGTAGGATGGGCCGCAGGCAAAGGCGCCGGCTGCGAGCGGGCCGTGCGGCGCACGACCTTGACCTCGGACATCAGTTTCACCGTTTCCAGGAGGTGCGCGGCCATCGCCTCGAAATCGCCGTGCTCGCGGCCGAGCGGCTTCTCGATGCAGGCGATGGCTCCCGCTTCCATCGCCTGGAAGGTGATGACGACGTCCTTGGTCTTGGCGGTGGCGCTGCAGATAACGATCGGCACCGGTTGGGTCTCCATGATGCGGCGCGTCGCTTCGAAACCATCCAGGCGCGGCATATGGATATCCATCAGCACCACGTCGGGCTTGTTCTTCTTGACAAAATCCAGCGCGGCCTGGCCGTCGTTGACGGCGCCGATAACGCGGATCTGCGGATCCGAATCGAGCAGGTGAACGAGGAACATGCGCGTCACCGTCGAGTCCTCCGCCACCAGGACGTTGATCTTGCGGTCGGTCATGAAAGGTTCACTCGTTCAAATCAGCCGCCGTACGGCCTCGAGCAGGTTGCTCTGGTCGAAGCTGCTCTTGACGAGGTAGGCATTGGCGCCAGCGTCGATGCCGCGCTCGCGGTCCTCCCGCGTTTCCAGCGCCGTCACCAGCACCACCGGAAGTTCCGCGAGTTTCTTGTCGGCACGAATCCTCGCGGTCAGGTCGAAGCCGTTCAGCCGCGGCATTTCCACATCGGAAACAACCAAGTCGAACCTTTCGGTGCGTAGCAGGGTGAACGCCTCCATCCCGTCCACCGCGATTTTCACGTTGTAGCCCGCCGACTCCAGGATGCCTTTCAGCAGCATGCGCGACGTGATCGAATCCTCGGCGACGAGGATCGTCCTGGTTTCGGCTAGCGCCGGCGCCGTCCCGGCGGCCACCCGCGCCTGCGCGCCGGCAACCTTTCGGGCGGACTTGAGCAGGTCGGCCACGTTGAGAATCGGCGCGACCTCGCCGGAGCCCAGTACCGTGGCGGCGGCAACGTTGCGCACTCGTGACAGGGGCTTTACCAGCGGCTTGACCAGCACCTCCTGTTCGTCCAGAACGGCGTCCACGGCGAACGCAACGCGTTGCTCGCCGCTGCCGAGAACGATCACCGGCGCGCCGGCGGGCGGCGTGTCCTTCCGCTCCACGGGCGGCAACTCCAGTGCGTCGGCCAGTTGCACCAGGGCCACCGCACGCCCGTCGAGCGAGATGGTCTCGCGACCTTCAACGGTTTGAACGTCGTCGGGCCACGCGCGCGCCACGCGCTCGACCTGGGCGGTCGGCACCACCAACAGCCGCCCGGCCGCCTCGACCAGGATGCCGCGAAACGTCGCCCGCGTCGACGGCATGACGATGCGGAAAGCGGTTCCCAGGCCCGGGCGGCTCTCGACCGAGACTTCCCCGCCCAGCTTTTCGGCTTTCTCGCGCACGATCGCCAGCCCAAGTCCGCGCCCGGACAACTCCGTGATGATCGGGCTGGTGGACACTTCGGACTGGAAAACCAGCGCCTGCGTCTCAGGCTCGTCGAGTCGGGCTGCCTCCTCTGCCGAGATCAGGCCGTGCCTGACCGCCGACTCTTTCACCTTGTGGGTGTCGATGCCAGCGCCGTCGTCGGACAAGAGCAGTTGCACTTTGCTGCCGTTGACCTGCGTGACCGCGAGCGTGATCGTGGCCCGGGGCGGCTTGCCGCGCCGGGTGCGCTCGCCGGGGGGTTCGATGCCATGATCGATGCTGTTGCGCAGCAAATGAATGAGCGGGTCTTTCATCTCCTCCAGAATGCGTTTGTCGATCTCGATGTTCTCGCCGTAGATCTTAAGGTCGGCCTCCTTGCCCTGATCGCGGCACAGATCGCGCACTAGTTTCGGGAACGATGCCGAAATTGTGTCAAACGGCAGCAGCAGCAGTTTCTTGGAATCCTCGAGCAGATCGTCCACCAGCTTGCCGACGACGTGGCGGTCCTGCTCCGCTGTCCGGGTGAGCGCCACCACTTTGCTTTCAAGTAACTTGAGGTGGTCGAGGTTCCAATCGAGAAACTCCAACAGTTGGACCAAACCCGGGTGGTGGTCGGCGCGGCCGGGCGCCGGCCGATCAATCGCATGGCGCAGTGCGCGCGCTTCCGGTTCGACCGCCGCCCATTCGTTTCTCCACGCCTCGAAGCGGTGCGCCAGCTCACGCAAGTCTTCCGCTCGCTGGCCAGTGGTCAGTTTCACTGTGAGCATCTCCTCCGCTTCCACCAACCGCGCGTCCAGCCTGGCGACGGTGATACGCACGGTTTCGTCGGAGGGAAAAGTTTCTTGCTCCGCGACCGGCGCCGGCGGGACAACTTCCGCTGACGCGGGCACGGAGACTTCCGGCTGCCGGATCGGCTGATCGAACGATGGCCGCGCGGCGGGCGCGCGCGCGCCGCGTGTAGCCTGCGGTGCGGTCATGGCGGCTGTAATGGCATCGAGCGTGCGGTGCAGCGTGTCGAACGTGGTGGGCGATGGGGCGCTTTCCTGCCGCTTCCAGGCGGCGAACACGTCTTCCAGGGACTGGCACAGCGACTCGATCTCGGTGAAATCCACCGCGCGTGCGGCGCCCTTCAAACTGTGCGCGGCGCGGAACACCGTCTCCACGATCTTGCGTCGTGCTTCGGACGCAGGCGTTTGCTCCAGTTCCAGCAAACCCGCCGCGATCGCCTGCAAATGCTCAGCGGCCTCGACCTTGAAAGTCGCCCGGAGCTGTTTGAGGAATTCGTCTTCCTTGGTGCGCATCGCGAATTCGCTTTCTAGACCTTGTAGCGTTCGACCATTTGCTTGAGCCGCTGGCCGAGTTCATTCAGGTTGCGCGCCGCGGTTTCCAGCTGTTTAGCGCCCGCCACGTTCTGGGTGCTCGCCTGCTTGATGCTCTCCATCGCACCGGCGACCTGATCCACCCCCACCAACTGCTGCTGACTCGACGCTGCAATCTGTGTCGCCGCCTGCGCTGCCTCGTTGACGCTGCCGGCCAGCGCCTGGATCGAACCGCCCGCCACTTCGGTCTGGCGGGTTCCGGCTTCCACCGCCTTGCCGCCTTCCTCGGTGGCCATCACCGCGACGCCGGTGGCCTTCTGAATGTCGCCCAGGATGGTGCGCACCTGGTTGGTCGCCTGCCGCGATTGCTCGGCCAGGCTCTTGACCTCCTGCGCCACCACGCCGAAGCCTTTGCCGTGCTCACCCGCCTTGGCCGCCTCGATCGCGGCGTTGACCGCCAGCAGGTTCGACTGCGTGGCGAGATCTTCCACCGTGGCGACAATCTGGCCGATGGCCTGGCTTTGCTCTGAGAGCCGCACCATGCTCGCGGCAATCGCTTCCATCTGCTGGCGGATGCGGTTCATGCCCGCGGCAACGTCCTCGGTGGACTTGCGCCCGCTCAAGGAAATCTGCGCCGCCTTCTGTGCGCTGTCGGAGACCAGTTTGGCCTTCTGGCTCGCCACCTGCGCCGTCTGCCGCACTTCTTCCACCGTGGTGGTTGTCTCGCTCACCGCCGCGGCGGACTCGCTGGCACTGGCGGCAAGCTGGGTGGTCGAAGCCACGATTTCGCTCGCCGCCGAACCCAGCACATTCGCGCCTTCGATCAGCCCGCGAATCTGGTCGCGAAGGTTCTCGGACATGCGCGCGAAGGCGTTGCCCAAGACATCGTTTGGAGATTGGGGCTTGATGGTCGAGCGTAAATCACCGGCGGCGATCTGCTCGGCGGCTCCGGCCATCGCGCGAAGAGACTGGGTCATGCGGTCGAATGTCCGCGCCAGCACTCCCACTTCGTCGCTCCGAGTATCGGTCTGAACGTTGACGCTCAGATCGCCGCCGGTGATTCGTTCGGCCACGGCCGTAAGTTCCTGGAGCGGCCGGGAGATGTTGCGCGTGAGGATGAACCCGGCCAGTGCGGCGAGCACCAAGGCCGCGAGCGTGCCCAGCACGATGGTCCGCTTCGCGTTTTCGGCATCGGCCTGCGCGGCCTCTGTCCGTTGCTTGAGCAAATCCTGCTCTTCGCTTTCCATCTGGTCGATGACCTTGCGGATTTCATTCGTGAGCGCCTCGCCCTTGCCGGTCCTGACAAGCTGAACGGCCGCTTCCAGACCCTTGGTCCCGCGAACGTCAATGCTTTCCTTGGCAAAAGCCAGCCGGTTCTTGACCAGTGGCTCCAGCACGTCGAGGCGTCGCTGCTGATGCAGGTTGTCCTCGGTCAGTTTGCGAACCTCCTGGAGGATTTTGTCGATCTTGCCCAACGCGGTGCGATACGAGGCCAAATAACTCTCCTCGCCGGTGAGCGCGTAGCCGCGCTGGCCGATTTCGACATCCTGCAGGAGCGAGAACGTCGCCTCGAGCCGCCCCAGCACT
>PLYT01000082.1 GCA_003153475.1 Betaproteobacteria bacterium
GAGCGCCTGCGCGAGCAGGGCATACACGACGAGGCGGTGATTTCGGCGATCGCCGCGGTGCCGCGCCACATTTTCGTCGAGGAAGCGCTGGCGATCCGCGCCTACGACGACAGCCCCCTGCCGATCGGCGCCGGACAGACCATTTCGCAGCCTTATGTCGTCGCCCGCATGACCGAGCTCCTGCGGGCCGGCGGCCACCTGCATCGGGTGCTGGAGATCGGCACCGGTTGCGGCTACCAGACGGCGGTGCTCGCCCATCTTGCCGACGAGGTCTACACGGTCGAGCGGATCGCCTCGCTGGTCGCGAAGGCGAGAAACAATCTGCGCGCGCTGAAGCTCAACAACGTGCGCATCAAGCATGGCGACGGCTCGGCGGATCTGGGCGAGGAGCTCGAAGTCGATGGTGTCATCGTCACCGCCGCGGCAACCCGCGTCCCGACCGCGTTGCTGCGTTACCTGAAGGTCGGTGGCCGCATGGTGCTGCCGCTCGCCATTCACGATGACGACGAACGCGGAGCGCAACGACTGACGGTCATCGAAAAGGCGCCGACCGGCATCCGCGAGCAAACCTTCGACGCGGTAAGATTCGTGCCATTGCTTCCCGGACTCGCATGATTCATTTCCGTTTCGCGCGTTCATGCCGGATCCTTGCGCCGGCCGCCGCTGCGCTGCTTCTCATATCGTGCATGACCCGTCCCCCGGCCCCGGTGAGCGAACGCATCGCACCGCCGCCCGAAACAATCGAGGGCCAGCCCCCCGCGGTCGAGGCTCCCCCGCCAGCGGAAGCGCCGCCGCCGACGCATGTCGTCAAGCGCGGCGAGACGCTCTATCAGATCGCGCTCGACCACGGTCTCGATTACCGCGAGCTCGCGGCGTGGAATAACGTCGAAAACGTCAACGTCATTCGCGTCGGCCGCGTGCTCGTGCTGGCACCGCCCGGCGAGGCAGGCGCCTCGGCCGCAGCCCCCGGCTCCGCCGTGACGACGCCGCTTGCGGCGGCGCCACCGATCGCGCCGGTCGGCAGCGAGACGCGGACCTTGCCGTTCACCGGGGCCGCGCCGTCCGGCCGCAGCAACACGGCTGCCTACAAAAGCGAGCCGAAGGCGTTGAAGCTGCCGTATTCGGAACAGGCGCTGGCGCAGATGCAGCAGAGCAGTGCGGCGGCGCCTCCCGCGCCACCGGTCGTCGCGCCACCCGCGCCGGTCGCAGCGGCGCCGTCCGCGGCGGAGCCCTCGGCAACGCCATCGCCGGGCACGGTTGCTGCGGCGCCCGCGCGGATCGAATCGTCTCGAGTGCCCGAAATCGACGGCGGCAACATCGATTGGGCGTGGCCCACAGCCGGCAAAGTCATTTCCGGCTTTTCCGAAACGGCGAACCTCAAGGGCATCGACATCGCCGGCAAATCGGGCCAGCCGGTGCTCGCCAGCGGTCCCGGCAAGGTCGTCTATGCGGGCAGCGGCTTGCGCGGCTATGGCAAGCTGATCATCATCAAGCACAACGACACGTTTCTGTCAGCCTACGCGCACAATCGAGAAATCCTGGTCAAGGAAGGCCAGCAGGTCGCGAGGGGCCAGAAGATCGCGGAAATGGGCGACAGCGATGCCGACCAGGTGAAGCTGCATTTCGAAATCCGTCGCCTCGGCAAGCCGGTCGACCCGGCGAAATTCCTGCCGCCGGCGTAGCGGTCGGGCCCGGCCACGCATGAGAGCACATTCGGCGGCAGACGACGAGGAGCCGCCCGCGGCGCCGGAGCCGGACACCCGCACGCGCGAGTTGCCGCTCGACATGCCGGTCGTCGGCGTCGGAGCCGACTTCCTGAACGACGTCACCCAGATCTACTTGAACGAGATCGGCCAGAGCCCGTTGCTGACCCCGGCCGAGGAGCTCGAATACGCGCGCGCCAACCGCGACGGCGACTTCGCAGCACGGCAGAAGATGATCGAGCACAATCTGCGGCTGGTGGTCAGCATCGCCAAGCATTATCTGAATCGCGGCCTGACGCTTGCCGACCTGATCGAGGAAGGCAATCTGGGCCTGATACACGCGCTGGAGAAGTTCGACCCGGAGCGCGGTTTTCGCTTCACGACCTATGCGACCTGGTGGATACGCCAGTCGATCGAGCGCGCGATCATGAACCAGTCGCGCACGATCAGGCTGCCGGCGCATGTGGTCAAGGAGCTCAACATCGTGCTTCGCGCGATGCGCCACCTCGAAACGCACGGCATGCTCGGGCAGGGGCGCGATCCGACGATCGACGACGTCGCCCATCTGCTTGGCAAGCCGGTCGAGCAGGTGCGCAAGGTCTTGGGCTACAACGAGCACGTCACCTCGCTCGATGCGGCGTTCGACGTCGATTCGGGCCTGTCGATCGGCGATCAGCTGAGCGACGAGGATGCGCCGGGCCCCGAGTTGCTGCTGCACAATTCTGAGATCGAGGGCTGGGTAAAGCAGTGGCTGGACGAGCTCTCCGAGCGGCAGCGTCTGGTGATCGAGCGACGGTATGGATTGAACGGCTGCGACGTGGCCACGCTCGAGAATCTCGCCCGCGAGCTGGGCGTCACGCGCGAGCGCGTGCGCCAGATCCAGGCCGAGGCGCTGGAAAAGCTCCGCGCCAGGTTGCGCCGCAAAGGCTTGTCGCGCGACGCGCTGCTGTAGCACCGGGAACTCCGTCGTCCCGGCCAAGGCCGCAAGCGGCCGCGAGCCCGGACCCAGCGGCTTTGCCAAAATGACACTGGGTCCCCGGATCCGCGGGGACGACGGACACGTTACGTCGCGCGCAACTCGCGCGCCGGCGGCAAGCTGCTGACGCTCGCGCGCAATTGCGCGACCGATTCCTCGGTCCGCGCGGCGGCGGGTCCGTAGCGCAACAGCGCGTAGCGCTCGGCGATGGCCTTGATCAGTGCGGCAACCGCGGGCCAGCGCACGGCGGCGCGGTCGGCGTAGGCCAGCGGTCCTTCGTCGGGCCGGCGCTCGAGGCCGGCGCGTGCGAGCTTGCGGCAGGCTCTCCGCCACAACGCCACTTCGGCGTCGTCGCGCGAACGGCGCAGTCGCGAGAATCCGAGCACGGAGATTCCCCAGATGAACGCCGCGGCGGCGAGGAGCGCCACGATCCGCCACGGCGGCGCGCCCTTGAGCCCGATGTCGCGCAGGAAATCGTGCTGCCGCTCGAGGTTGAAGCCGACGAAGCCGCGCTGCCAGTGATAGTTGACGCTGTCCCAGTGCAGCCGCAGGCTCTTGAGCCAGGTCATCTCGATCCTGGCGAGGTAAGGGATGCGCTCGCCGGCCGGCAGCGCGGCGCCGATGCCGCGCTCGATGCGCGACGGCGCCACCGCGGCGGTCGGGTCGATCCGCTGCCATTTTCCGTCGAGCAGTGCTTCGGCCCAGGCGTGCGCGTCGGACTGGCGCACGATCATGTATTCGCCGGTCGGATTCATTTCGCCGCCCTGGTACCCGGTGACGACGCGCGACGGAATCCCGGCGGCGCGCATCAGCAGCGCGAAGGCGCCGGCAAAGTGCTCGCAAAAGCCGCGGTGCGTGTCGAACAGAAAACCGTCGACCGGATCGCGGTCGAGAAGGTCGGGCGAGAGCGTGTAGACGAACGATTCGGTGCGGAACCAGTCGAGCACCGCGGTGATATACGCGCGATCCGATGCGCTGCGCGCGCGTAGATCGCGCGCAAACTCGATTGTCCGCGGATTGCCGTGCGGCAGCTGCAGGTTGTCCGACGCATCGTTGCCGAGTGCGGCAAACGTATCGACGGTGGCCGAACGCACGGTGTAGCGCACCGCCTGCGTGATCGGCGCCTTGGCTAGCAGCTGCTGATCGTAGGTCACGATCGCGAGCGCCTCGGTCGCGGCGCCTGCCGGCGCATCGGGATTCGGTGCGTGCGGCGGGCCGGTCGGATGCTCGAGCGCGAACAACCAGAGCTTGCCGTGCGGCTCCATCGTCACCGTGTAATCGGCGGCGCGTCCGGACGGCGGCACGAATTGACCGCTGCGCAGCTTGTACAGCGGACGCCAGGTGGCGCCGTCGAAGCGGGCGAAGACAGGGCCGCGCCAGTAGCGCTGCGACGGCGGCGGCGGCGCGCTTGAGAATTCGACGCGAAACGCGACCTCGTCGGAAAGCGACAGATCGCTGATCGAGCCCGGCGACATGCTCTCGGAAAGTCCGGTCCGTGCGCCGCTCTCGAGCGGACTTCCCCAGAGCGGTGCGGCCAGGCGCGGAAACAGCACGAACAATAGCGCCGCGATCGGCACGCCCTGGAGGATCAGCCGCGCGGTGGCACGCACGTGCGGGCGCCACGGCTCGGAGGCGGCTGCCGAGGTGCGCAGGACTGCCAGCGCGATGCCGGTCGCCAGGAGCGCGGGCATCGCGGCGACGGCGGCCAGGAGCGTCTGCGCATAAAAGAACTGCGTCAGCGCGAGAAACAGCGCGAGGCACACCAGCAGCGCACCATCGCGCGTGCCGCGCGCCTCGAGGAACTTGATGCCGACCAGGACGTAGAGGAATGCGACGCAGGGATCGCGCGCCAGGAAATAGCCGTACTCGACGCGTATGCCGATCGCCGCAGCGAGGGCGAACCCGGGCAGAAGCCAGCGGCGCAGGTTGCGCAGGTTGCTGCGGTCAAACGGAAAAACGAGTCGTGCGATGACCAGAGCCGTGCCGACGACGGAGATCCAGCGGTCGATGTGCGCCCACAGCGGCATTTGGGCACAAAGGAGCAGCGCCGCGAGCACACCGAGTTGCGTGCGCGTCAGCGGCGTGGGGGCCGTGTTTTCCTTCACGCCGGGTTCATCCGGGGAAACGAGGCCAGCGCGACCAGTGCAGCGCGGCGATGACCGGCGCCCTGTCCGTGCGGCAGCTCGGTGCCTGGCAGGCGCAATGCGAAGGCGCGCGTCTCGCGCTCGGCGGCGAGAACCCAGGCGGTCAGCCGCGACAGCCGCAGTTCTTCGTCCAGCATCGGCGGGAGCTCGCTCCAGTCGAGGTCGACCGCGCCGCCGCCCGCACCGCCTTCGAATTGCTTCGTATACCAGCCGGCGCCGCGCGCGACCGCTTTCCAAGCGATGCGGTTGTGCGGATCGCCCCGTTCATAAGCCCGCAAGCCGCCGAGCTCGGCGTCGGCGGCGCGCGCCGCGCGTTGCGGATCGATGCCCAGGCGGCTCGCCGGCAAAGGCGGGGCGGCGCTTTCGGGCGCAGGATAGATGCACGCGGCCAACGGAAAGTGCACGTACGCCCAGCCGCGCCACAGGCCCAGCGGAAAGTCGGTCGACAGCGTTACCCGACCCAGCGGTTGCGCTCCGCGTCGACGGGCGGCGACAGTCAGCATGACCGGACGAGTCGCGTCCGCGGGCAGATCGACGATCGCCGGCGCGCCGCCGGACGCGGTAACGATGATGCCGATGCGCTCTCGCTGTCCGCTGGCGAGCGCAAGCGTGAACGTCACGTCGCCGCCGGCAAACGCTTCACCGGCGGCGACCGGCGAGCTCGCGAGCCCGGCCAGGTTGCGAAACGTCGCCAGCAGTGCCGCCGCGACCATGCCCGAGGCGAGAAAAGTCATCGCGTAGCCCAGCGACAGCGCGTAGTTCATCGAGGTCAGCAGCATGATGACCAGCGTTGCGATCAACGCGAGTCCGCGCCGGGTCGGGAGGATGTAGATGCGGCGGTGACGAAGCGTCACCGGCTCGCGATCGCCCGGTGCGAGTCGCCAGAAGCGCTGTCGCGCCTGGGTGATCCACGAGCCGGTCAAAGGAAGCGTCGCCATCGTCGTGAGTCCCGTGCGTCAGCCGCCTTGCGGCGCCTTCAGCCGGGCATGCCGGCGCGGCGTTGCGCTGGCGGCCGATGCATCGCGCCTGGCGGTCGCGCGATCAGGGCAGCGGCACGGCGCGCAGCAGCGTCTTCGCCTGCGGCCCACCGGCGCGTGCGCTGCCCGCGAGCCGGTGACCGGCCACTGCGGGAAACACCGCCTGTACGTCCTCGGGGAGCACCATCGGCCGCCCCGCCAGCAACGCCCAGGCGCGGCTGGCCGCGACCAGCAACAGGCCCGCGCGCGGCGACAGGCCGCGGTGCGCGCTGCCGCTGGCGGTCGCTCCCGCGCCGCGCGAGGCCGCGAGCAGCGCCTGCACGTAGTCGAGCAGCGCCGGTGCCACGTGCACTGCGGCGGCTTCGCGCTGCCAAGCCAGCAGCGTCGCCGCGTCCGCACAGGGCGCAAGGTCGGCAATGCGCACGCGGCGGTCGCCGGACAACAGCAGTTCGCGCTCCGCCGCCGGCTCCGGATAGCCCAGCTCGATCGTCATCAAAAAACGGTCGAGCTGCGATTCGGGCAGCGGATACGCGCCGATCTGCTCGGCGGGATTCTGCGTCGCGATGACGAAGAACGGGTCGGGCAGCGGCCGCGTGTTGCCGTCGATCGAGACCTGGCGCTCCTCCATCGCTTCCAGCAGCGCGCTTTGCGTCTTCGGAGGCGCGCGGTTGATTTCGTCGGCCAGCACGATCGAATGAAAAATCGGACCCGAATGAAAGCGGAAGGCGTGAGTGGCCGGATCAAAGATCGACACGCCAAGCACGTCGGCGGGCAACAGATCGCTGGTGAACTGGACGCGGGCGTATTGCAGTCCCAGCGTCGCCGCCAGAGCCTGCGCCAGCGTCGACTTGCCCACACCGGGAATGTCCTCGATCAACAGATGGCCGCGCGCCAACAGGCAGGCGAGGGCCAGCCTCAGCGGCGTCTGCTTGCCGACGACGATGCTGCCGAGCGTGTCGACGACCGCCGCCAGCCGCTCGGGCAGCGGAATGGTGCGGGTCTCGGCGGGGCGCAGGCTCATGGGTCGGGCGAAGACTAAACAAGCACTATAGAGGGCAATGGTCGGCTAGTCATTACCGCTCGCGGCGCGCTACACTCCGCTCGACCCCCAAGCCGCGGCGGCGCGTGTCGCGCCGTCGGCCGATCGACCGAGTCTCCGTGACCACCGCGTACATCACCCATCCTTCGTGCCGCTTGCACGCGATGGGGCCTTACCACCCCGAATGCCCGGAGCGGCTCGATGCGGTGCAGGATCGCCTGATCGCCTCGGGGCTCGATGCGCTGATCGAGCACCACGCCGCGCCGCTCGTCAGGCGCGAGCAGCTGGCACGTGTACATGCTGCGCACTACATCGACGAGATCGAGGCGGCGAGTCCTGAAAGCGGCGTGCATTATCTGGACCCTGATACCGCGCTCAACTCTCACTCGCTCAGTGCGGCCCGACACGGCGCCGGGGCGCTGATTCTTGCCACCGATCTCGTCGTCAGCGGAACGCGCAGTACCGCGTTCTGCGCCGTGCGGCCGCCCGGTCATCACGCAACGCGCGATCGCGCGATGGGCTTTTGCCTGTTCAACAACGTCGCGGTAGGCGTCGCACACGCGCTCGAGCACCATGGACTCGCGCGCGCCGCGGTCGTCGATTTCGACGTGCACCACGGCAACGGCACCGAAGATATTTTCGCCGGCGACGATCGCGTCATCATGACCGGGACGTTCCAGTATCCGCTCTATCCCTATTCGGGCGTCGAGCCGCTCGGTCCGAACATGCACAACGTTCCTCTTGCGCCCGGCAGCGGCAGCGAGGCTTTTCGCAAGGCCTTTATCGACGTCTGCCTGCCTGCGCTCGAGGCGCATCGGCCGGAGATGATCTTCGTATCCGCCGGCTTCGACGCGCACCGCGAGGATCCGCTGGCGAATCTGCAGCTCACCGACGATGACTATGGCTGGGTGACGACCAGGATCGTCGAGGTCGCGGCCCGGCACTCGGCAGGGCGCGTCGTCTCGACGCTCGAGGGTGGCTATGCGCTGAGCGCGCTGGGCCGCAGCGCGACCGCGCATGTGCGGGCACTGGCGGGCCTCGGTCCCTAGCGGGAAACGCCCGGCCCGGCCGCGCGCCGACCAGCGAGCAGTCTTGAACTGCGCGCTTCGCCAATCGCGCGGCGCGCAACCGCGGGGAGAGTAGGACGCGATGGAACGACGACAATTTCTCGCGACCTGCGCGGTGGCTGCCGGCGCCGCGCACCTCGGTCCCCTGGGCGAGGCCTGGGCCGGCACGACGCCGCGCCTGTACGGTCGCTCGCAGCTGGTGAATATTCACGGCGAGCCGGTCCGGCTCGCCGAGCTCGCGCTGCGGACCAACTACGTGTTCAATTATCCGTACGCGGGCACGCCGTGCTTCCTGCTCAACCTCGGCAAGCCGGTGGCGGCCGCCGACAGCGTATTGCGCGCCGACGGTGCGACCTATGTATGGACCGGTGGCGTCGGCCCCGGGCACTCGCTGGTTTCGTACTCGGCGATATGCGCGCACAAGCTCGCCTATCCGACGCGCGAGATCTCCTTCATCCGGTTTCAGTCCGAGCGCTCGCCGACCTCGGACGGCAACGTCATCCATTGCTGCGCCGACCACAGTGTCTACGACCCCGCCGCGGGCGCGCGCGTCGTCAGCGGGCCGGCACCGCAGCCGCTGGCGGCTATCCTGCTCGACTACGACGGCGCCACCGACGGGCTGGCGGCGCTGGGCACCGTCGGCGCCGAGCAGTTCGATGCCTTCTTTCAGAAATACGATTTCAAGCTGACGATGGAGTACGGCCAGGGCAAGGCACGGATGCCAAGCGGCGCGACGACGGTGGTGCGCGAGCTCACCCAGTATTGCCGGCAGACGATTCAGTGCTAACCGCCGCCCGAGCTCCCTCGCCGCGGTTTCAGGGCCCGACCATCGCCACGTAGCCGGGCTGCGCCGCGACGCGCGCGAGCCAGTCGCGGATCGCGGTAAAACGCGACAGGTCGAAGCCGCCGTCGGACGCGACGTGGGTGTACGCGTAGAGCCCGATGTCGGCGATCGTGTAGCGGCCGTCGACCAGGAAGGGCTCGTCGGCCAGCGTCTTTTCCATCACTTCCAGCGCACGGTAACCGCCCGGCATTTTGGATTCGAGCAGCGCGCGCTGCGACGGCGGATCGGGATGGAACAGGCAAAGGTAGCGCGCGACGGCGATATACGGCTCGTGGCTGTATTGCTCGAAAAAGAGCCAGGCGAGCACGCGGGCGCGCAATAGCCGGTCGGCGGGCATCAGCGGCGAACCCTCGGCGAGGTAACAGATGATCGCGTTCGATTCGGCCAGGTATACGCCGGGCTCCAGCTCGACGACCGGTACCTTGCCGTTCGGATTCCTGGCGAGAAACTCGGGCGTGCGCGTCTCGCCTTTCGCGGGGTCGATTTCGGTCCAGGAATACGGCTGGTGCAACGCCTCGAGGACCATGCGAACTTTGTGGCAGTTGCCGGACAGTGACATGCCATAGACCTTGATCATCGCCGTCTCCGTTCGCCCCGAGGCCAGGAGCGAAATCTGCATTACAATCGCGGCGGACACAAGCTTTTCAGGGAGACTTTGTGGTCGGCTTCAGGCGCGAACGCTGATGGCTGCGCGCATCGCCATGCTCGGCCTGTATCGCTCGGGCTCCTCGGCTGCCGCGGGTGTGCTGCATCATCTCGGCGTCGAGATGGGCGCGCCGTACTGGATGGACAATTACGAATCGGCGCGTCTGGCGAGGCGCCTGCGGCGCTGGTGGCACGAGCCGTACCTGCGAGAGCATTTCCCAGCCGCCGAGCGCGTGCGCAAGTTGCGCGACTGGATTTTGTTCCTCGAAGGGGGCGGCGCGAAACACGTCGGCGCCAAGCATCCGCTGCTTTCGCTTTGCGGCGACGATCTGGTCGACGCCTGGGGACCCTCGGTGCGCTTCATCTGGACGTGGCGCCCGCTGGACGAATCGATCGCGTCGATTCGCCGCACCGGCTGGTGGTGGGCCGAGTCCAAGGGCGAGACCGTGCAGCGTCGTCTATGGGACGACGTCAACCGGTTTTTCGCCGGCCGTGAGCATCTGCGCGTCGATTTCTCTGACATGCTGGCCGACCCCGCGCGCGAAATCCGACGCATGGCCGACTATGTCGGTCTCTTGCCGGACGACCGTCGCTTTGCTACCGCGCTCGCTTCGATCCTGCCGGAGAAAACCCGCCCGGCCAACCTGCCCCGGACAGCAGAAGCGTCCTGACGTCGGCGCTGCGGCGCCGCTTTATCGGCCGATCAGTATCGCGGCGGCGACCTGCCTGCCTTCGGCTGCGAGAATGTTGTAGGTGCGGCAGGCGGCAGGCGTATCCATCACTTCGAGACCGATGCCCGCCTCGGTCAGTGCGCGCGTCAGGCGCGGATGCGGAAACCGCATCGTGGCACCGCTGCCGAACAGTGCGACCTCGGGTCGAAGCGAGGCCAGTGCGGCGAAATCCGATTCGGCGAGCGCCTCGAAGCCGCCGGGCGCCCAGCCTTCGACCAACTCCTCGGGCGTCACCAGCAGATTTTCGCGGTAGTCGGTTTCACCAATGCGCACGTAGCCTGGGCCGTGGCCGGTGAACATGTTGCCGGCGGCGGTGTTGAGATGAAATTTCACGCGGCGTCGCCGGCGGTGTGCATGGGCGTGCGCATCGATTGTGCTTTGCGGTAACTGCCTAACTCCGTTAAGATTATAGCTTCAATCGCCGCCACATCGCTCGGACGGTCCGGGCGCTTATGCTGGCGGAGTGAGGAACCGCATGGCTTCCCCGGTCGACTCGCAGTTCGCGCGCATCGCGCGCCTGCCGCCGTACGTCTTCAATATCACTTCCGAGCTCAAGATGGCCGCGCGGCGCCGCGGCGAGGACATCATCGATTTCGGCATGGGCAATCCCGACGGGCCGACGCCGGCGCACATCGTCGCCAAGCTGGTCGAGACCGTGCAGCGCTCCGACACGCACGGGTACTCGGTATCGCGCGGCATTCCGCGGCTGCGCCGCGCGATCTGCCAGTGGTATCAGCGTCGCTACGGCGTCGAATTCGATCCTGACACCGAGGCGATCGTCACCATCGGCTCGAAGGAGGGGATCGCGCATCTGGGCCTCGCAACGCTGGGACAGGGCGATACGGTGCTGGTGCCGAATCCGAGCTATCCGATCCACATCTACGGGCCGGTGATCGCGGGGGCTGACATCCGCCAGGTGCAGTTGACGCCCGATGTCGACTTCTTCGCCGAGCTCGACCGCACGATCAAGTCGAGCTTTCCCAAGCCGAAGATGCTGATCATCAATTTTCCGGCGAATCCGACCGCGCAGTGCGTCGAGCTGCCGTTCTTCGAAAAGATCATCGCGCTGGCGCGCGAGCACGGCATCTACGTCGTGCACGACCTGGCCTACGCCGACATCTGCTTCGACGGCTGGAAAGCGCCGTCAATCATGCAGGTGCCGGGCGCGCGCGAGGTGGCGGTGGAGTTCTTCACGATGTCGAAGAGCTACAACATGGCGGGGTGGCGCATCGGCTTCATGGTCGGCAACAAGGACCTGGTGTACGCGCTGTCGCGGATCAAGGGATACCACGACTACGGCACGTTCACGCCGATCCAGGTCGCCTCGATCGCGGCGCTCGAAGGGCCGCAGGATTGCGTCTCGCAGATTGCGATGACCTACCAGAAGCGGCGCGACGTGCTGGTCAAGGGCTTGCACGAAGCCGGATGGAAGGTCGACATGCCGAAGGCGTCGATGTACGTGTGGGCGGCGATCCCCGAATCGTATCGGCCCCTGGGCTCGCTCGAGTTCACCAAGCAGCTCCTGGCCCGGGCCAAGGTATCGGTGTCGCCCGGCATCGGCTTTGGCGAATTCGGCGACGGCCATGTGCGGTTCGCGATGATCGAAAATGAAGCCCGGACGAGACAGGCAATCCGTGGCGTCAAACAGATGTTTCGCGAAGATGGTCTTTCGTGAGATGAAGGTCGACCGGGCTTCATTTCGGCGAAGACTAACCCGTGTAAGCGGGTTAAGCCGCGGCGACTGCCGCGGTGGCCGGAGGCAAAATGAATCGCGCACGCGCCAGGCGATACGGGGCATCAAGCAGATGTTCCGCGAGGACGGGCTCGGATAGGGCATGCGATGGCCGACGGCGCGATGAAGCCGCTGCAGGTGGGATTGCTCGGCATGGGCACGGTGGGGCGCGGCACCTGGGACGTCCTGCGACGCAACGAAGAGGAGATCACGCGCCGCGCCGGCCGACCGATCCGCATCACCCATATCGCGACCCGGACGCTGGCTCGCGCGCAGGCTGCCTCGCGCGATGCCGAAGGTGTTCGGCTCGACACTGATCCGCAAACCGTCGTCGACGATCGCGACGTCGACATCGTCGTCGAGCTGATCGGCGGCATCGAGCCGGCGAAAACCTACGTGCTGCGGGCGATCGCCAACGGCAAACATGTGGTCACCGCGAACAAGGCGCTGTTGGCCGCGCACGGCAACGAAATATTCGCCGCCGCGCAAAAGGCCGGCGTGATGGTCGCGTTCGAGGCGGCTGTCGCCGGCGGCATTCCGATCATCAAGGCGCTGCGCGAGGGCCTGACGGCGAATCGCATCGAGTGGATCGCCGGCATCATCAACGGCACCAGCAACTTCATCCTGTCGGAGATGCGCGCCACCGGCGCGACTTTCGCCGCCGCGCTGAAGGACGCGCAGGCGCGCGGCTACGCCGAAACCGATCCCGCGTTCGACGTCGACGGCATCGACGCGGCCCACAAGCTGACGATCATGTCGGCGATCGCGTTCGGCGTGCCGATGCAATTCGACAAGGCGTACACCGAAGGCATCTCGCGGCTGGCGCGCGAGGACATACGCTACGCCGAGGAGCTGGGCTACCGCATCAAGCTCCTCGGCATCACGCGCCGCTCAAAAGCGAATGGCCGCGACGGCATCGAATTGCGGGTGCACCCGACGCTGGTGCCGCACAAGCGGCTGATCGCGAACGTCGAGGGCGCGATGAACGCGGTCCTAGTCAAGGGCGACGCCGTCGGGCCGACCCTGTACTACGGCCCAGGCGCCGGGGCCGAGCCGACGGCAAGCGCGGTCATCGCCGATCTGGTCGACGTCACGCGGATGCACACCGCCGACCCCGAGCACCGCGTGCCGCACCTGGCGTTCCAGCCCGACCAGCTTTCCGACACGCCGGTGCTGGCGATCGGCGACGTCGAGACCAGCTATTACCTGCGCATGCGGGTGGAGGACCGCCCGGGCGTGCTCGCCGACATCACCCGAATCCTCGCCGATCGTGAGATCTCGATCGACGCGATGATCCAGAAAGAGCCGTCCGAAGGCGCCGAGCAGACCGACATCATCCTGCTGACGCATCGCTCGGTCGAGCACCGCGTCGTCGACGCGATCGGGCGGATCGAGGCATTGCCGACGGTGCGGGGCAAGGTCGTCCGGATCCGGATGGAAGAGCTGAACTAGAACCAGGGCGCGACAGGCGCCGAAGCGCGGAGATCGATTATGGAAACCACGAATGAAACGGTCGTCTGGGAAGGCAGCCCGTCGCAACTCACCAATTTCGGCACCTACCTCGCCTGCGCGCTGGTCGCGGCCGCGATCGTCGTCGCGGGCGTGCTGATTGCGCCCGATGCGCTCTGGGTGCTGTTCGTACCCGTCATCGTTGCGCTCTGGCGCTACCTGACGCTCAAGTTCTTCCGCTACCGGGTGACGACCGAGCGCGTGGGGCTCACCCGCGGCGTGTTCAGCAAGCGCACCGATTCGATCGAGCTCTATCGCGTCAAGGACACGACGCTGATCGAGCCCTTCTTCCTGCGCATGTTCGGCCTTTCCGACGTCGTGCTGAATTCGTCCGACCGCACGACGCCGCTATTGGTGCTGCACGCGGTGCCGAATGGCCTCGCGCTGCGCGAGCAGATTCGTGCCAACGTCGAGCGTCTGCGGGTGCAGAAATCGGTGCGCGAAGTCGACTTCGCGCCGGAGCGCTAGCCCCCGATGGAGTACGTCAGCACCCGTGGCGGCATGCAAGCGCAGCCGTTCTCGGCCATCCTGCTCGAAGGCTTGGCACGCGACGGGGGCCTGACGGTGCCGGCGGCGTATCCCAAGCTTACCGGGCCGGCGCTCGCGGCGTTGCGCCCTCTCGACTATCGCGGCCTCGCGTTCGCACTGCTGTCGTTGTTTGCCGACGACATCCCGCCCGCCGAGCTCAGGACGCTGGTCGATCGCACCTATACGGCGTCGACGTTCGGCAGCGACGAGATCACGCCGCTGCTGACGCTCGAGCCCGGAGTGCTGCTGCTGCGCGCATCGAACGGTCCGACCCTGGCGTTCAAGGACATCGCGATGCAGCTCCTCGGCAATCTGTTCGAGCACGCACTCGACAGGGGACAGCGCGACCTCAACATCCTCGGCGCCACGTCGGGCGACACCGGGTCGTCGGCCGAGTATGCGATGCGCGGCAAGCGCGGGATTCGCGTGTTCATGCTCTCGCCGAAGGATCGGATGAGCCCGTTCCAGACGGCGCAGATGTATTCGCTGACCGATCCGAACATTTTTAATATCGCGATCGATGGCGTGTTCGACGATTGCCAGGACATCGTCAAGGCCGTCGCCGCCGATGCGGCGTTCAAGCGCGACATGCGGATCGGCACGGTCAACTCGATCAACTGGGCGCGCGTCGCGGCGCAGATCGTCTATTACTTCAAAGCCTACTTCGCCGTGACGAAGAGGGATGGCGAGCCGGTTTCGTTTGCCGTGCCTTCGGGCAATTTCGGCAATATCCTCGCCGGCCACGTCGCGCGCCGAATGGGCTTGCCGATCCGACGGCTGATCCTCGCGACCAACGAAAACGACGTGCTGGACGAGTTCGTCCGAAGCGGGCGTTACCGTGTGCGCAGTCCAGACGAAACCTTGCAGACGTCGAGCCCGTCGATGGATATCTCCAAGGCGTCGAATTTCGAGCGCTTCGTCTTCGACCTGGCCGATCGCGACGCGGCGAAGGTGCGCGAGCTATGGGCTCGAGTCGAGCGCGACGGCGGCTTCGACGTGGGCGGCACGCCGCTGGAGGCGCGGCTTCGCGAATCGGGCTTCGTATCGGGCAGGAGCACGCACGCCGACCGCATCGCGACCATCCAGGCGGTCGCTGACAATTACCGCATCGTCGTCGACCCGCATACCGCCGATGGCATCAAGGTCGGACTCGAGAACCGCGAAAACGGCGTTCCACTGATCTGCATCGAAACCGCGCTGCCGGCCAAATTTGCGGCGACGATACGCGAGGCGCTCGGCCGCGAGGCCGCGCGGCCGGCGGCGTACGTGGGGATCGAGGCGCTACCGCAGCGCTACGCCGTGCTTCCGCCGGACGTCGCCGCGGTGAAGTCGTACATCGCCGCGCGCGCAGCCTGATGGCCGGGGTGCCCTGACGATGCCGCTATTCCTGCGCGACCTCGGTCGCAACCTCGCGCGCGGCGCGCGTATCGCCTTCGGGTTGCCGGTGGCGCGTCTCGATTTTCGCATTGACGTCGCGCAGCTTTTGGCGCTGTTCATCTTTTCGGCGCTGGTCGCCATCGGCGTGGACTGGGTCGAGCGTGAACCCGGCGCGATATTCTCGTTGCAAGGCTTCGTTGGCGAGGCCTTCTTCGGCGCGCTGCTGATGCTGTTCGCGGCGCTGTTGTCCAAAGCGTTCCGGCAGCCGGGCTATCTGCTCGCCCTGCCGGTGATCGTGCTGGCGAGTCAATGGCCGCTGCAGGTTGCACGCGCATTGCTCGCGGCGACCGGCGGCGACGAGTTATCGTTTCTCGGTGCGGGTTTTCCGGGCGAGTGGATCATCAGGTTCTGGACGATTTTCGCGCTGTGGCGCGCCGCGGCAGTGAGCCTTGCGCCGCAACGACCGTATTTCTGGGTGCGCTCGCTGGTCGCCGCGGCGGTGCTGATCAGCCCCATGTGGCTGCTCTCGCCGCTATTGCCCGACACCGCGTGGTGGATGTCGCCCACCGACGCCGAAGCGCGCGACACCGGCTATCCGAGCCCGGCGTCCGAGGAGGTCCTCGCCGCGCAGCCGCGACTGCTCGACGAGGCGCTCAGCGATCTCGAAGACCAGCGGCCCGGTGTCACCGACCTGTATTTCGTCGGCTTCGCGCCGGACGCGGCGGAAGACGTCTTCCGAAAAGACATCGTTGCGGCGCGCGAGCTCTTCGATCAGCGATTCGACACCGACGGGCGCTCGGTGAGCTTGATCAACAATCCGCGGACGGCGCTCGACGTGCCGCTGGCGACCGTCAGCAACCTGCGCGAGACGCTGAACGAGATCGGTGCGACGATCGACCGTGACGACGACGTCGTGCTGGTCTTTCTCGAAAGCCACGGCGACCGCGACTATCGGCTCGCCGCCGATTTTCCGCCGCTGGAGCTGGACGAACTTTCGCCGCAGCTGCTGCGCGAGATGCTCGACGGCGCCGGCATCAAGTGGCGCATCGTCATCGTGTCGGCCTGCTACTCCGGCGGCTATGTCGAGCCGCTGAAGGACGACCACACGCTGGTCATGACCGCGTCGTCGGCCAATCGCACGTCGTTCGGCTGCGGCACCGACAGCGACGCGACGTTTTTCGCCGAAGCCCTGTTCCGGCAGGCGTTGCATTTCGAGGACTCGTTCGTCAAGGCGTTCGAGCAGGCGCGCACGAGCATCGCCGCGCGGGAAAAAGCAGAAAACGTGAGCCTGCCGTCCGACCCGCAGCTCTTCGTCGGCGCCGCGATGGCGACCAAGCTGCCGCAACTCGAGGAAACGCTGCGCGCAAGGCGCTCAGGCGGCAACATCTGACGGTGGCGATAATGCCCTCCGCAACCAAAGAGCGGCCGCTCGCCGGCCTCAAGGTCCTCGAGCTCGGCCAGCTGATCGCCGGTCCGTTCGCCGGCAAGATCCTCGCCGAGTTCGGCGCCGAGGTCATCAAGATCGAATCGCCCGACGGCGGCGACCCGCTGCGGCAGTGGCGGCTGCTGCACGAGGGAACGTCGCTGTGGTGGTACGTGCAGGCGCGCAACAAGAAATCGGTGACGGTCAACCTGCGCGTGGCCGAAGGCCAGGAGATCGTGCGTCGGCTCGCTCACGAGGCCGACATCGTGATCGAGAATTTTCGCCCTGGGACGCTCGAGAAATGGGGCCTGGGTTACGACGCGCTCGCGGCGGACAATCCGGGGCTCATCCTGCTCCGCCTGTCGGGCTTCGGCCAGACCGGACCGTATCGCGACCAGCCGGGCTTCGGCGCGGTCGGCGAATCGATGGGCGGCATGCGTCATGTCACCGGATTTCCGGACCGGCCGCCGGTGCGCATGAACATCAGCATCGGCGACGCGCTGGCCGCGCTGCACGGCGTTGTCGGCGTGCTGATGGCGCTGCATCACCGCGAGACGCGCGGCGGCAAGGGGCAGGTCGTCGACGTGGCGCTGTACGAAGCGGTGTTCAACATGATGGAAAGCCTGATCCCCGATTACGACATCTTCGGCGAGACGCGGGGCCGGATCGGCACCGGGCTCACCAACATCGTGCCGTCGAATACCTACACAACGCGCGACGGACACAGCGTCGTCATCGCCGGGAACGGTGACAGCATCTACAAGCGCCTGATGCGTGCGATCGGACGCGACGATCTCGGGCAGGACCCGAGCCTCGCGAACAACCTCGGCAGAGTCAAGCGCACGGCGGAGATCGACGGCGCGATCGGCGACTGGGCCGCTCTGCACGATCTCGAGCAGGTGCTGGCAGCACTCAAGGCCGCCGACGTGCCGCACGGCAAGATCTACACCGCGGCCGACATCGTCGCCGATCCGCAATATCTGGCGCGGGAAATGATCCGCCAGATGCACCTGCCCGACGGTACGCCGATGAAATTTCCCGGTATCGTGCCCAAACTGTCGGAGACACCCGGCGACATCGACTGGATCGGGCCGGCGCTGGGCGAGCACACCGACACCGTGCTGCGCACGCTCGGCTACGCGGATGCCGATATCGAGCGCCTGCGCGCGGCGGGGACGATCTGAAAGGTTGGACAATGGACAAGCGAATCTTCATTCACGACGTCGTTGCCCGCGACGGCTTGCAGATCGAACCGCAATGGGTGCCGACCGAGCGCAAGATCGAGCTGATCGACCGGCTTTCGGCGACCGGCGTGGCCAAGATCGAGGCGACGTCGTTCGTCTCGCCCAAAGCGGTGCCGAACCTGCGCGACGCCGAAGCCGTGATGGCGGGGATCAGGCGCAATCCAGCCGTCACCTATGTCGCGCTGGTGCCGAACGCGCGCGGCGCCGAGCGCGCGCTGGCCGCCGACGTCGACGAAATGGTGCTGGTCGTGTCGGTATCGGAAACGCACAATCGCGCCAACGTGCGGCGCAGCGTCGCCGAATCCTTCGCCGGCTTCGCCGAAGTGTTCGACGTCGCGCGCGGCAGCGGCAAGGCGATCACCGGCGCGCTGGCCACGTCGTTCGGCTGTCCGTTCGAAGGCGTCATCCCCGAGCGGCAGGTGATGGACGGCGTCGCCCGCTACATCGACCAGGGCGTGGCCGGCGTCACGCTGGCCGACACGACCGGCATGGCCAACCCGCGACAGGTCGAGGCGCTGGTGCGGCGCGTGCGCGAGCGCTGGCCCGAACTCGAGATCGCGCTGCACTTCCACAATACGCGCGGCATGGGACTCGCCAATGTGCTGGCGGGACTCGCCGCCGGCGTCGTGCGCTACGAAGGCTGCCTCGGCGGTCTGGGCGGGTGCCCGTTCGCGCCGGGCGCAACCGGAAACATCTGCACCGAAGACCTGGTGCACATGCTGCACAGCATGGGCTATGCAACCGGCGTCGACCTGGACCTGCTGCTTGCGACATCGCGGCGGCTGGGCGAGATCGTCGGCCACGATCTTCCGGGCCAGGTCGTCAAGGCCGGGAAAACGACCGACCTGCATCCTGCTCCGCCGGAGATGGCCAGCCATTGAAGGCTCAAGCTTGACGACGCGCGGCCGCCCTCGTTGACACACCGTGAGCGCTATGTGAGCATCAACTGTACCAACCCGACATTCCGAGCATGCGGGCGCGACACGACGCGCCCGCGCCGTTTTCGTACCTGGAGGATTCAATGAAGCTATTCCGCATGATCGCGCTCGCGGCTTGCGCGACGCTCGCCGCTGCACTTCCGTTCGCCGCGCAGGCGCAGGCCAAGCTCGAAAAATCGAAGGTCAGCATCGCCGTCGGCGGCAAGGCCGGCTTCTACTACCTGCCGCTTACGATCGCCGAGCGCCTCGGTTATTTCAAGGACGAAGGACTCGAGGTCGAGATCAGCGACTTCGAGGGCGGATCGAAGGCGCTGCAGGCCGTCGTCGGCGGCAGCGCCGACGTCGTTTCGGGCGCCTGGGAAAACACGATCGACCAGCAGCCGAAGGGCCTCAACATGCAGGGCTTCGTGCTGCAGGGACGTTACCCCGCGATCTCGATGGGCATCGCCAAGAGCAAGGCCGCCGGCTACAAGTCGCCGAAGGATCTGCGCGGCATGAAGATCGGCGTCAGCGCGCCGGGCTCCAGCACCAACCGGCTGGTGCTGCACATGCTCGCGAAGGACGGCCTCAAGGGCGACGACGTTTCGATCATCGGCGTCGGCACGGCGGCAGGTGCGATCGCCGCGCTCGAATCGGGCAACATCGACGCGATCTCGAACGTCGATCCGGTAATCACGATGCTCGAATCGAAGGGCGACATCGTCGTCATCGCCGATACGCGCACCGCGAAGGGGACGGCGGCGGTATTCGGCAGTGCCGACATGCCGGCCGCGGCGCTGTACGCGCCGATCGATTTCGTGAAAAAGAATCCGAACACCGTGCAGGCATTGACCAACGCGATGGTGCGCGCGCTGCTATGGCTGCAAAAGGCGACGCCCGACCAGATCGCCGCGACCGTGCCGCCCGAGTACCTGCTGGGCGACAAGGCCGGGTATCTGGCGAGCTACAACAAGGTCAAGGACGCGTTCTCGCCCGACGGCAAGTTCAACAAGGAGGGCGCCGAAAACACGTTGAAGTATCTCGCGGCGTTCAATCCCGCGGTCAAGCCAGCGGCAATCAATCTCACGCAGACGTTCGACAACAGCTACGTCGACAAAGCGCTGGCGAAATACAAGAGGTAAGCGGCAATGCAATCCGCCAGGGGCGCCGTCGCCCAGTCGGCGCTGGCGCTGGAACGCGTGACCTGCACGTTCGCCTCGCGCGAGCGGGCGGGCGATCGCTACACGGCGGTGCGCGACACGACGCTCACCGTCGGCGAAGGGGAATTCGTCTCCGTCGTCGGCCCGACCGGTTGCGGCAAGTCGACCTTGTTAAACGTTGCCGCGGGCCTGTTGGCACCCTCGTCCGGCGAGGTTCGCGTCCTGGGCGGGACACTCACCGGAATCAACCGCAGCGCCGGCTACATGTTCCAGGCCGATTCACTGATGCCGTGGCGTAGCGCCCTCGACAATGTCCTCGCCGGCCTGCAATTCGCCGGCGTGGAGGAGCGCGAAGCCGAAACGCGCGCCAACGCCTGGCTGTCGCGCGTGGGCCTCACCGGCTTTGCGCGCCGCTTCCCGCACCAGCTTTCCGGTGGCATGCGCAAGCGCGTGGCACTCGCGCAAATGCTGATCCTCGATCCCAAGATCCTGCTGATGGACGAGCCGTTCTCGGCGCTCGACGTGCAGACGCGCCAGCTGATGGAGAACGAGCTCCTCGAGCTCTGGTCGGCCGATCGCAAGTCGGTGCTGTTCATTACGCACGATCTGGAGGAAGCGATTGCGCTGTCGGATCGGGTGATCGTGCTGTCGGCGGGGCCGGAGACGCATCCGATCGGCGAGTTCGTCATCGACCTGCCGCGCCCGCGCGACGTCAACGAGATCCGCATGACGCCGCGCTTCGTCGAGATCCATGGCCACATCTGGCACGCGATGAAGGACGAGGTCCTGAAGGGCTACGCGCAGAGCACGAAGAGTCAATGAGTCGGGCACGATGCCGATGACGATCAACACGCCGCGCCTGCGCCTCATGCTCTACCACGCGCTGCTGCTGGGTGGCCTGTTGCTGTTCTGGTATGCGATGACCGAGCCGGGATTGATTCCGCCGTTCTGGTTCGATGATCCGACACGCGCCAAGTTTTTTTTCGGCCAGCCGCTCAAGGTGTTCGAGCGTATCTGGACCTGGTTCGCCGGCGGCGCCATCTACGGGCACCTGTGGGTGACTCTGGTCGAGACGGTGCTCGCCTTCGCGATCGGCACGCTGCTGGGGCTGGTGTTCGGCCTGTGGCTGGCACTCGCGCCGACCGCATCGACGTTGGCCGATCCTTATATCAAGGCGATGAACGCGATGCCGCGCGTGATCCTGGCGCCGATATTCGCCGTGTGGTTCGGATTGGGGATCGCATCCAAGGTCGTCTTTGGCGTGACGCTCGTTTTTTTCATCGTCTTTTTCAATGTCTACCAGGGCGTGAAGGAAGTGAGCCCGGTCGTCCTCGCCAACGCGCGCATGCTCGGCGCGTCGGGCCGCCAACTATTGCGCTACGTCTACCTGCCTTCGGCGACGAGCTGGGTATTTTCCAGCCTGCACACCTCGATCGGCCTGGCGTTCGTCGGCGCCGTCGTCGGCGAATACCTGGGTTCGGCGCGCGGCGTCGGCTACCTGATCCACCAGGCCGAAGGCGTGTTCGACATCGACACGGTCTTCGCCGGCATCCTGGTGTTGACGATATTCGCGCTGATACTCGACTTCGTCGTCACCCGCATCGAGAGCCGCCTGCTGGTGTGGCGGCCGGGAACCGCGGAGACCGAGGCAGTGTAGCGTTCGAGCCTTTGTCCTCCGGCTTTAGCGCACCTTGGTTTGCGTGACGAAGTGGCGCTGCCCGTCCAACGCGGCGTCGAACCTCGCCCAGAACGCGTCCGCGGAATTCATCCGGTCCTCGAAAGTATCGGCGGGCACGCCGGATTCGACGCCGTCCACGTCTGCCGTGTCGCCGAAAATGGCGTTCGACACGTTGCCCAGGTAGTTCTTGTGGAACAGGCGACCCGGCAGCTGCTCCAGCCAATAGCGTGAGCCGGGAAGCTCGTCTCGCTAGGGCATCCTGCTCAATACGTCACATCGCGTGGCGAAGAACGAGCCCGGATACAGCCAGCCGCCGTCCGGCGATTCGGGGTGATCGGACCAGGCACGCCAGAGAAATGGACCCGCGATCGGATATTGCGTCAGCAACGCATTGATCCGCTCGAAGCTGCCGAACGAGTATTTGTACAGCTGGTCGATCCACTTGGCATCGGCGTCGGCTTCCCTGGAAACTCCCTTGCCGTGGCCGTACATGAACCCCTGATCCGCCGGATGCCGCAACAGGTCGTCGAGGATGCCGACGATGGATGTCGCTTCATGCAAATCGCTGTTGGGCGCCTCGACGAATTCCCAGTCGCGCGAGTCGGCGAGGCAGCTTCGGACGAAAGACGGTGGCGGGAATGCGTCGCCTGTCATGCAGGACATGATCTTGCGTCCATTGAACAGCGACGAATACGTTCGGAGCTGGGCGAGATGGTAGTGCAGCCTTATCTTCCTTTTCTTGAAGGGGGCGAGATGGTAGACCAGATGCCAGGTCTTGATCTCTGGAAAAGGGGCGCCGACCGGCAGCACCTGGCCATCCAAGCGATGCGAAAGCAACATGCCGGCACGTCCCCTGAATGCTGGCGTCACTTGGCGACCTTGCCCGGAGGTTCGCCGGGTTCGTCCGCGGGCGCTCGTCAGTGCAGGACCATCCTGACCGACCCGACGGGGAAGGCGAGGGTCAGGTCTCTGCTTGGCGCCGGATTCTACGCCTGCGACCGTGCCGCCGAGAATGGGGCTGAGTGCATGACTAAGGCCAGAAACATATTGCA
>PLYT01000056.1:0-121 GCA_003153475.1 Betaproteobacteria bacterium
AAGGAAATCGTCGACACCGAGCTCGCGATCGAAAAGGGCGCGCTGTCCGATCTCGACGCCGCGGAGCTGCGGCGACTGAAGCGCATGGGCTTCTCCGACCGGCGGCTCGCGCACCTGACCC
>PLYT01000056.1:194-3180 GCA_003153475.1 Betaproteobacteria bacterium
ATCATGGTCAACTGCAATCCGGAGACAGTGTCCACCGACTACGATACCTCCGACCGGCTCTACTTCGAGCCGCTGACTCTGGAAGATGTGCTGGAGATCGTGCACGTCGAAAAGCCATTTGGCGTGATCGTGCAGTACGGCGGCCAGACGCCGCTCAAGCTCGCGCGCGATCTCGAAGCAAACGGCGTGCCTATCATCGGAACGACACCCGACATGATCGACATGGCCGAGGACCGCGAGCGGTTCCAGCAGATGCTGCATCGGCTGCGCTTACGCCAGCCGCCGAATCGCACGGCGCGCACCGAGAGCGACGCGCTCAAGGCGGCCGAGGAGATCGGTTATCCGCTGGTCGTCAGGCCTTCGTACGTGCTCGGCGGGAGAGCGATGGAAATCGTGCACGAACAGCGCGATCTCGAGCGCTACATGCGCGAGGCGGTCAAGGTGTCGAACGATTCGCCGGTGCTGCTCGATCGGTTCTTGAACGATGCGATCGAGATCGATGTCGATGCACTGGTCGACAACAGCGACAGCGGCAAGACCGTCGTGATCGGCGGGATCATGGAGCACGTCGAGCAGGCGGGCGTGCATTCGGGCGACTCGGCGTGCACGTTGCCGCCGTTCTCGCTCTCGCCTCAACTGCAGGACGAGCTGCGACGCCAGACGGTGGCTATGGCGCACGGCCTCGACGTGGTCGGACTGATGAACATCCAGTTTGCGATACAATTTCCGCAGGGCAACGGGGGCGAGGGTGTCGTCTATGTGCTCGAAGTCAATCCCCGCGCGTCGCGCACCGTGCCTTACGTTTCGAAGGCGACCGGTCGGGCGCTGGCCAAGATCGCCGCTCGCTGCATGGTCGGCCAATCGCTGGCAAGCCAGGGCATCACGCGCGAAATCGTGCCGCCGTATTTTTCGGTCAAGGAAGCGGTATTTCCGTTCATCAAGTTTCCCGGGGTCGACACCATACTCGGGCCGGAAATGAAGTCGACCGGTGAGGTGATGGGTGTCGGCGAATCGTTCGCCGAGGCCTTCGTCAAGTCGCAGCTCGCGGCCGGCGTGCGCCTGCCCAGGAGCGGGAAGGTGTTCGTCAGCGTCAAGAACCCGGACAAGCCGCGCGCGATCGAAGTCGCCCGCATCTTGGCTGATCTGGGCTTCACGCTGGTCGCGACGCGGGGCACGGCGGCTGCGCTCGCGGCCGCCGGTGTCCCGGTGACCGCGGTCAACAAGGTAGCCGAAGGCAGGCCGCACATTGTCGACATGCTGCTGAACGACGAGATTGCGCTGGTGATCAATACGGTGGAGGAAAAACGCAGCGCGATCCAGGACAGCTACGCGATCCGGCGTGCGGCGCTCAACGATCAGATTCCGACCTATACGACGATGGCCGGTGCGCGCGCCGCCGCGCTGGGCATCCAGGAGATGCGGGAGCTGGTGCCCTATTCGATGCAGGCGCTGCAGCAGCGATTGCATTAGGGGCCCTGAACAGGCGTCAGTACCGAGTCAGAAAAAGCGAATCGAGAATGTCATCATGAGCAAGACTCCACTGACGACCGCCGGCGCGGAAAAGCTCAAGGCCGAGCTCCGCCGGCTGAAGACCGTCGACCGTCCGGCGGCGATCGTCGCGATCGCCGAGGCACGCTCGCATGGCGACTTGTCCGAAAATGCCGAATACGATGCCGCCAAGGATCGGCAGGGCTTCCTGGAGGTGCGGATCAGGGATATCGAGACGATGCTGGCGCAAGCGCAAATCGTCGATGCGACCAAGATCGACGCCGACGGCCGCGTCGTGTTCGGCGCGACCGTCGATCTCGAGGACCAGGCATCCGGCGATCGCGTCTGCTATCAGATCGTCGGTGACGACGAGGCGGACATCAAGGCCGGCAAGATATCGGTCAACTCCCCGATCGCCCGCGCGCTGATTGGCAAGCATGCCGGCGACACCGCCGAGGTTCAGGCGCCGGTCGGCCTGCGCGAATACGAGGTCCTCGCCGTTCGCTACGTCTGACGGCGGGCCGTGTCGCTCCCGTAGCGACGCTCACGTTCACCGCAGCGCCCGACCCAGCGCTCGGCGCTCGCGCGGTCGCTGATGCAAACGGTCCGCTCGCTGGTGATCCACGCCGAGCGCTCGAGCAGCTGGATGTCGGCCTCATGCTGGCGCGCCACGTGCGGATCCTCGAAAAAGATCACTCGGGCGCAGCGCCCCTCGAGCACCTCCAGCGCGATCTCGGCATCGCCGCCCAAGGGACCGGAGCGAAAGCGATCGACCCAGGGCGCGTGCCCGGCTTTTAGCGTGGCGGCGAGGTCATTGAGCTGGGCGCCGGTGGTTCCGGTCGCGATGCGGCGCCGGAAACGGTCGAAAAAGGCGAAGTTGGCGCGGATGAAATCGCGCATTTCGCTCTTGCGCGCGTCGTGCGCGATCAGTGCGATCGTCTGCATCTCGAACGCGAAATGGCGATCGAGCAAGGGATCGGCCGGAAAGCCATGGTCGATCCGCGCCAGCTCGAACCATTCGCGGGCGTGAGCGAGCGTCGAGATGAACACCGTCTCGTGGATCACGCACTCGCGCTTGAGAGCCTGACCCTCGGGAAAAATGGCGGTCGGGTCGTCCGGATCGAGCAGATAAATCATCGCGTCGAGACGGCGCCCCGGATCGTCGCTGACGACCGTCGCGACCAGGTGAATCAGGCCGCCTTCGCGGCGCGTGGGCAGGCGCTTGAGCGCAGGATAGCCGGCGAGCAGTCGCGCGGCGGCTAGCGCGTCGTACGTCTGTCCGAGCGCGAGGATCTCGATCTGCAGCTCGTCGCGGATAGCCGTCTCGAGCGATGCCAGAAGGCGAAACAGCGCACCGCCCGGCGCGACGCGATGCAGCGAGCTCGCGGCGAGCCCCACACGCAAGGGCCACAGCGGCTGCCTCCGCCGCGTCGGGGTCACGCTCGGTGCCGCTTCAGCCGTTGCCGCGGCGGCGGCGCGCTCGCTCGCCCGGCGGCTT
>PLYT01000105.1 GCA_003153475.1 Betaproteobacteria bacterium
GGTGGCACGATCCACGCTGCGCTATTCGCCGCGGGTGCCCGCGCGCGATGCGCCGGTGCTGGCGGCCATGGTGAGTTTGTCGGCGCAGTATCCGCGTTTTGGCTATCGGCGCATCCAAGTGTTCCTGGCGCGGCAGGGTCATGGGATGAGCGCAGATCGCGTCTGGCGGCTGCGGCGGCAGGCGAAGTTGCAGGTGCCGAAGAAGCGGCCGCGTCGCCGCGTGGCGTCGGGCCGTCCGCGACCCGTGGCCCCGACCGGTGCCAACCAGGTATGGGCGTACGATTTTGTATTCGATGCCTGTGCCAACGGGCAGCAGCTGAAATGTCTGACCGTGCTGGATGAATACACCTGCGAGAGCCTGGCGATCGACGTGGCGGGGTCATTGCGGTCAGCGCGGGTGATCGAAGTGCTAGCCGCAACTTCGTGGATGGCTCTGGATGGGAAGGCGTCTACAAGATCCTCAGGAAGGACGGTTACAACGTGAGCATCGTCCAGAACCCGACGCTATCGTTGGTCGACGATGTGGCAGCAACGAGACGGATCATTGCTCGGGAGAAAGGGCCTGTGATCCTTGTTGGCCACTCCTATGGCGGGGTGATGATCACGGAGGCGGGCAACGATCCAAAGGTCGCCGGGCTTGTCTATCTCGCTGCCTTTGCTCCCGACAAGGGAGAGTCCGTGGCTGCACTCATTAAAGATCCGCCGCACGGCGCGCCGGTCCCGCCAATATTGCCTCCGCAGGACGGCTTTCTATTTCTCGACAGAGCGAAGTTCGCCGCCTCTTTCGCGGCCGACGTAGCCAAGGACAAGGCTGAGTTCATGGCCGACTCACAGGTCCCGTGGGGCGTGGAGGCCCTCAGCGGCTCAATTAGCGTACCCGCGTGGAAGAACAAGCCAAGCTGGTACTTGATCGCAACCGACGACAAGATGATTCCACCCCCCCCGCGCAACAGTTCATGTCCAAACGGGCGGGCTCGACAGTTGTCGAGGTCAAAGGCAGCTACTCGGTTTACGTGTCGAAGCCAGACGAGGTGGCAGCTCTCATCGAAGAGGCCGCCAAAGGTGTGGAGTTGGTAACGAATTAAACTCTCCGAACACCCCGGCAGCAGGAGGGTGAAGTCAACACGCCGTGGCTGCACCCCGAAGCAATCGCGCCGATTCGCGCGGCAAAGCTTGCGTCCTCTCGATGCCGAGGACCATTTCGAACTCGCCTGCGAGGCCGATGAATTCGGCGTACACATTCTGGGATATTCGGCAGCTGAGTGAAGTGTGGCGAGGACAACCGCACCCCACGTCTCCCAGCATGAGGAGGGGCGGGAGAACCGACGCCTAGGTTCCCAAGCGGCTGAATGGAGCGCCCATTGATTTACGAACGATTTGGGGCGCACCAAAAACACCCGCGACCAAGTCCGCCGAGAACTGCTCAACCCAATGGCCACGCGATCCGCCCAAATAGACGCTGGACCTTGCCGTCCGAAGCTCCGTTACACAAACAAAGTAGTTGGCAGTCCACTCATCACCCAAGTCATCAGACCGAGCGCGACGAACTTTTAGTGTGAAGTTCTCGTGAAGGTAGCCAAGCCGGCTGAGCTCGGATTCGAAGTCCTGCTTTTCGCCAAGCTGTTCCATGACCCAACAGTAACCTTCAGCCCGAACTGCCATTGCCACCCCTAAAACGGTGGCAGCATTGTTGCACAGCGCATATGTCACTAACGTGACGAAATCGCCAGCCTCGCAACGCTCCCTGACGTTTGTCCGCGGACAGAATGAATGTCCGCTCGGAACCTGGACCCTAATCGCGAGAATGCGAGTAGATGGCTGGGCTAATATCGAAGTATGCGATATCACATCATCATTCCAGCGGCGGGCAATGGCTTCCGTTACGGCGCGCCGGTCCCGAAACAATATTTGCCCCTGGCGGGCAAACCAGTGTTACAGCATGCGATCGATCGTATGGCGTCAAGCTTCCCCGCCTCGACGATTCATGTGGTGCTGGCGCCAGACGACCACTGGTTCGAAAGTTCGATCGCGAAGCAAGACAACCTGCAAGGACTTCGTCTCGGTGGCGAAGCACGTGAACAGACCGTCCGCAATGCAATCGACGCTCTGGCCGGCGTTGCAAATGACGACTGGATTGTTGTGCATGACGCGGTGCGTCCCTGCATCGATCCTGCAGCCGTGTTGCGCCTGAAAGCGGAGGTCAGCGCCGACCCGGTCGGGGGCTTGCTCGCGATACCGATGTCCGACACGCTCAAGGTCGTCGGCAGTGACGGGCGGGTGCTGCGCAGCATGCCGCGGGAGAGTGTATGGCGCGCTCAAACACCCCAGATGTTCCGCTACGAGGTGCTGCGAAGGGCGCTTTCGCGCGCGGGCATCGATGGTTGGACGGATGAAGCGGGGGCGGTCGAAGCGCTGGGACTCCGGCCTCGAATCGTGCTCGGAAGCGGATCCAACGTAAAAATTACGTATCCCGGGGAACTGGATCTTGCGGCGGCCGTGCTATCCAGGCAGGAGTCATGCGAAGAGGCACGCTAGGGACGTGAATTTCAGCGGGGCCATCGGGAGGTGGCCCCGCTCCGAAGCGCTCCCGCGGGACCGCAACCGCGCCATTACTACCCGACGGCCAGCTTGGCAGCTCTAGCTAACGCCGCGACCAGTTCCTGAGAAGCATGCTGCGCATAGGTTAGGCGGTTCTTACCGGGCTTCATGTCGGGTGCTTCAGCAACGCCGCGCTGCAGCGTTTGGTCGGCCATTTGCTATCCAACCCTCTTATTGATTCCGAGCCTTTGAAGATGTCAACAACGCGTGGCGATCTGATGACAAAAACGCGAACAGCCATGGCCCAAGCGATAGCAATCTGACGCTAGTGTGCAGCGCTTATGCGCATCGACACGACGTTGTCACCTGTCATGTCGCAAGGTTTGAGAGTTCGCTTCTGAGGCCCGTCGATCCAATCGCGAGCAACAGCCATGGCGCGAGACTCGTATGCTGCCTGTCCTGCTATGGTTCGCGCGGATTTCATCGTACTTTCATTCTCGACGTGTAACTAAGGCCTCCTCGCCCACTCGTTGATAGTCGACCTATGCGCGCGTTCCTTGCTCGATCGCTAGTCGCACTCTTGCTCCTGTCCGCCGGGTGCGGGACACCGCCGTCCCGTTCAGAACCTGGCGCCTCACCCGGCTTGGCCAAGATCGAGCATATTGTGGTCATCTATGCCGAGAACCGGAGCTTCGACAATCTGTATAGCGCGTATCCCGGCGCCAACGGGATTGCCAATTCGGCGGCGGCGTCCTGGACGCAAACGGACCGCGATGGCACCGCCTTTTCAGTGCTACCTCCAGTATGGAAATCGGACGCTACACCTGATCCCGCATACCCAAAAGACCTGCCCAATCGTCCGTTCCGGATAGATTCCGCTCCGGTTGGCCAACCACTTTCCGTAGCGACGCGCGATCTGATCCACCGTTTCTACACGAACCAGGAGCAAATCAACGGCGGCAAGCTCGATCGATATGCGGCGATGTCGGACGCCGGAGGATTGGTCATGGGCTACTACGATGGCTCCTCGCTTCCGCTGTGGAAATTGGCACGCGAATACACGCTGGCAGACAACTTCTTTATGGGCGCCTTCGGCGGCTCGTTTCTCAATCATTTCTGGTTGATATGCGCCTGTACACCTGCTTTCCCGAACGCCCCCCCCTTCGATCGTCGCCGCCCTTGATGCCAACGGTAAGCTTGCACTCAAGCCGGGCTCACCGGCCAGCGCGATGACCGGTCCCCCGCAATACGTAAACGACGGCGCAGTGACCCCGGATGGATTCGCAGTGAACACTCTGCAGCCGCCGTTTCAGCCGAGCAATGCTCCACCGGCACCCGGGGGCGACTCGCGAATGGCCGACCCGACAAAGAATCCATTGCCGCCTCAGACGATGAAGACAATCGGCGACACACTATCGGCAAAGGGGGTCGAATGGGCGTGGTACGCCGAATCGTGGGACGACGCCGTCACGGACGGCATGCAACCCACGGCCGCGCCGCGAAAGGTCATCTACAATGCCGCACCCGGAGCGGCTAATTTCCAAGCGCATCATCATCCGTTTAACTATTTCAGGAAGTACGCGCCAGGAACCGCGGAGCGCGCCAAACATTTGAAGGACTATAACGATCTCGTGGCGCAGATCCAGACAAACACGCTGCCGGCTGTTGCGTTCTACAAACCACAAGGCAGTCACAACGAGCATCCGGGGTACGCCGACGTCCTGGCTGGGGACGTGCACCTCGCGGACGTCATCGGGAAGATACAGGGCAGCGCCGCCTGGCGCTCGACTTTAATCATCGTGACCTATGATGAGAACGGTGGCTTTTGGGATCATGTCGTCCCGCCGGCCGGCGACCGCTGGGGTCCGGGTACGCGCATCCCCACGATTCTCATCGGCCCGATGGTCAAGAAGGGCTTTGCCGATCATACCGTCTATGACACAACGTCGATCCTGAAGCTTATTACGCGCCGGTTCGCACTCGAGCCGCTACCGGGCGTGCGATCCATTGTCGGCGATCTCAGTAACGCGATCGACTTTGGCGATTGAGCAAGTTCGGACAACGCGGAAGTAACTTTACGTCGTCATCAATCCGCCATCGTGCCGCAGTATCGTGGCTGATGGCGTCGTTGGCGCCATGCCTTGCCGTTGTCAATACTTAACCGAGGATCGATCATGAAAGAATTGAAGAAACACCACGAGAAGGCGGCCGAGCACCATGCGAAGGCCGCCGAACACCACCGCGCTGCGGCAGAGCAGGCGAGCGAAGGCAATCACGAGTCGGCCGCTCACCACGCTCACGTAGCGCATGGCCACGCAATTCATGCGCACGAGCATGCAAGCCACGCGAGCAAGAGGCATGTCGAGCTGCATACCGAGACTGCGGACGAAGATTAGGACATACCGAGCGACTGGAACTACAAGTCCTTGCAGTACGGCGTTTAGTCGTGAGTGCGCTGAAAGTCAATTAACCGCGACAGCCTGTAGCCGCGCTCCCTCCAGGACTCCTCGCGACGTGACAGGCAGGTGGCCCCGCAACCGCGGGGTCTTTCCTTTGTCCGCGTCCCACCCTGTGCGCCAGGCTCCTAAGGTGCGCGCGTCACTAGCGCACCATCGTCTTTCTGGTTTCCTTTAGCGCGTCAATCAGGACGTTGATCGCGGTTTTGGTCAAGCCTTTCTCCTCGACATCGAATTCGATCAGAAGTCGCTTAGCATCCTGAGACACGTGGAATGTGACGGTCCCGTTCTTGCCAAGATCGTATTCCTTCCCTTTCCCCAAGGCCATTGCGGTGTCCTCCTTTTGTTGACGATTCATCGTACCGTAACTTCGCGCGTAGATTGTTACAGGTCGTACGCGGACTAATGTCGAGAGAGGAACCGTCCATCGACGTGTCGGATTTTCCGCTGGCATGACCCATGCTTGTAGCCTATTGGGGCGATGACGGGGTTTGCCCGGCTGCGGTCCGTTACTAGCGGAGATAGGATATGTACTCGATGCTTCTGCCACTCGACCCGAATCAGCAAAGGCAAACCCTAGTCTATAAAGTGCCGTCCGGCGGCACGTGGCGCGAGGCACTCCTCGTATGCTGCCGAGGCATTCTGCGTGTTGTGTTACGGCGCCCCCGACGCGACTCCGTCTGAGGAATAAGCGACGAAGCCAGGGCCCCTAGGCGACCAGTTCCTAACCCTAACATCGCCAAAAAAAGCCCCCGGCCGGGGGATCGGCTTCGGGGGCTAAGTCGACGCGCAGGAGTGCAGCTGAGGAGGGAGATTATCGACCAATTGTTACCAGCTCTTTTCATTCGTGCTGACGGCCAGTGCGAGCCCACGCGGATTGATGAAGGCGGCCTTCTGGATCGAGGTAGCGTTTCTACTTTGTGCCTTGCCGGGGCGGCTCTCTGGCGGGGGGTGGCCCGTAAGCGCCGTTGGCGAGGTCAAGAGAGGATTGGGTGACCCAGTTCCATTTTGGCCCGGCCCTGTACACGTGATTGCGCCCGCTGACTACGTTGGTGACCGTCACTGAATAGTCATTGTTCCATGCCGCTTTTGGACCTCGGGGAATTTCGCGCAGCACGTGAAGAGTAAAGTCTTCGTGCTTGAACCCTTGTCGAGTGAGCTCGGCCTCGAAGTCCTGCTTTTCGCCGAGCCGTTCAACGAGCAAACGATCGCCTTCACAATGAACCGTCATAGACTTGTCCGTTAAAGTGCCGGCTAGCAACATGCTGGCGCCGCAAATGTGACAGCGTTGTGACGATCATGGTGCTCGACCCTGGCTACTTTGTATGCGTGACTGCCGTCGATGAAGGTGAGATCGATGTCCGGCAGCGCCAGTTCGTCGTAACGCGTGAAGAACTCTTCGCTGCGAAGACGGTAGTGGGTGAGCAGCCGCTCGACGCCGAAGCGAGCGAAATGGCGCGCGACCTTGTCCGGGTCGTCCCATTGCGCCGTACCGCCTACGGTCTTGAACGGACCGTCGGTAAGCACCGAGTACGACGGATCAACGAAACTCACCCGCCCTTTGGCGTTATCTCTGAGCCCGAGTGCGAGGCATACGACGCTAAATCCGAAGCCCGACCCGATAACGAGCACGTGTTTCGGGCGCAGGATTCGCGCCAAGGCGTAGTAGAGATAGCCGAAGCCAAGATTCAGGTTCTCGGGTGACTCGTGATGTCCGACCGGCTTGGCGTGAGTGAAGATCGAACGGATGAGATCGGGGTTGAGACAGAAGCCGTCGGTATCCGGCGCGGTCTGCGCATGCGCCACGCGTGCCCGGGAGATGGTGGATCGGTCCATACCTCCTCCACGTTAGGTTCGGAGGGAACTACATTACGGACGATTTGTGACAGAGGTTTTGCCGTCCTCGCGGGATGCAATGCCTGTACGTTCACGCGTCGTGATCCGCCTTTGCGCAAGTTTCTGGATCAGTAAACCCACTGTCGCAAAATCTTAACGGTGGTGTCACGCCTGATTGCTAATGTCGCTCCGGAGCTGCGATGCCGGGCATTGTTGCCGGCACTGCTCTTGCCATCGTCTCGCCGGTGAGACGGGCAATCGCAGCCAATCCCTCGTAGGACACTCTCAGGAGCGATCAACTCATGAACCATCGGTCCGATTTCTCGCCTCGCCACGATCTGCGCTACACGCATCCGCTGCGCAAGCGCCGGTCGGCGGGTTTGTACCGCTTCGGCGGCCTCTTCGTTTTCGTCGTCACACTGCTCATGGGCGTCCAGTCCGCGTGGGCAAAGTCTAGCAGCGGAGCGGGCCTATCGTGTCCGCTCCAGACCAGCGGCATCGCGCACGTCATCTATCTCCAGTTCGACAACGTGCACCTGCAGCGCGACATCCCTGGCGTGCCGTCCGACCTCGAGCAGATGCCGCATCTGCTCAATTTCCTGAAGAACAATGGTACGGTGCTGAACAAGCACTACACGATCCTCATTTCGCACACGGCGGGCGGGATCCTCAGCTCGCTGACCGGCCTTTATCCGGATCGGATGGGGATCACGGAGTCCAACTCCTACGACTACTACCGGCCCAACAACACGCCGACGTTCACGTCCGCGTTCAAGTACTGGACGTCGCCGGTCGCAGCGGCGCCCAACGACACGCTGCCGAACCTGATCACGGACGGCCAGAAGAACGCGCCGGCTCCATGGGTCAGCTACGCCCGAGCCGGCTGCGACGTCGGCAACGTCTCGGTCGCCAACACGGTGCTCGAGAATAACTCGACCGCTCCAGGCGGCGACATCGCGAACGTCTATGGCAACCCCTCCATGGAGGCTTCGGAGTCGGCCAGCCTGCGGACGACGGATTTCGTCGGCATCGCCGTCCACTGCGCGCAGACCGCCGCGAGCGTTTGCAACAACGCGCATGGCGCCCCGTACGCCAAGAACGACCCGCTGCCGGATGAGCCGGGCGGCTACAACGGTTACAAGGCCCTGTTCGGTGCGAAGTACGTCAACCCGGCTATCACCGGCGGCCAGGCGTGCGTTAACGACATGAACGGCAACCCGATCAAGGACACCGCTGGCAACTGCGGCTTCCCCGGTTTCGACGGCATGTCGGCGGCGAACACACTCGGCTATGTCGCGCAGATGCAGGAGGCTGGCATCCCGGTGACATTCGCCTACGTCTCGGACGTGCACGACAACCACGCCGGCGGCGGCGCTTATGGACCCGGCGAAGCCGGCTACGTCGCGGCGCTAAAGAGCTACGACGACGCGTTCGCCGCGTTCCTGAACCGGCTCGGAGCGGACGGCATCAACACGAGCAACACGCTCTTCGTCGTCACGGCCGACGAGAACGACCACTACGCAGGTCAAGACCCGAACGCGGCGCCGTTCAACCAGCATTGCGACGGCGTGACCACGCCGTGCGTCTACAACACCACGCCTGGGCTTGCCACGGGCGGCAAGCCTGCGCACGGCATCTTCGACCTGACAAACTTCGGCACGATGCCGTTCACGGCCCCGACCTGGCCACCCGCGGGCGTCAACGGGCCGCTTGTCGGCGAGGTCGGTTACAACCTGCCTTGGCTGCTCGCCTCGATGCCGACCGGCTACGACATCTCGTTCGACTCGGCGCCGAGCTTCTACATCAACGGGCAGCCGCAGGCGGTGGACGCGAACGGGAATATTGTGCTTAATGCGACGCTGCGTGCATTCGAGCAGGCGGCCGCAAATCTGAAGGCGTTCGACCCGTACATCGACTCGACGCAGTTGACACCCGTCGCAAGGTACCTCGTGGACGCCCCGACGCTAAAGGCGATCCACATGATCAACGCCGACCCGCGCCGGACGATGTCGTTCACGATGTTCTCGCAGCCCGATTACTACTTCCAGACGTTCACTCCCTGCCCGACCGTGATCCAGCCGCCACCGTTGCCACCGTTGGTGAGCCAGGGGTGCGTCAACGATGGCTTCGCTTGGATCCACGGCGACTACTCGAACGACATCGGGCAGACGTGGCTCGGCTTGGCCGGTCCCGGCGTGACGAGCGGCGGGATGGACGACACGACGTGGACGGACCACACCGACATCGTCCCGACGATGATGTACCTGCTCGGCCTGTCGACCGACTACCAACCCGACGGCCGAGTGATCATGCAGGTGCTGACGCCGTCGGTCGCGAAGGGCGGCAACGGCGAGTCGTTCGTCGAGCTGGGCGATGTCTACAAGCAGCTGAACGCGCCGTACGGAGCCTTCGCCCATTCGCTCATCGTTGCCTCGACGAACGGCATCAAGTCGAACGACGCGACGTACCTGTCAATGGAGCAGCAGATCCAGTCTCTGACAGCGCAGCGCGACGCGCTCGTCCAGCAGATGAAGAACGTTCTCGACGGCAGCGCCAGCGGCCACCGCGAGCAGCTCATCCAGCAAGGCCGCAGCCTGCTTGGGGCGGCGCAGACGCTGGCCGGTTCATAAGCACCAACCCGGGAGAGGGACTCGAGCTCGCACTACCCGCCAAGCTCGAGTCCTTCGGTTAATTTCCTTCGGAGCGGACAGCAGAGGCGTGACGACAACCACGCCAGGGCCGTTTTCGCTCCCCCCGAGGTTGTAACGCGGGAGAAACGATTTGTCTTTACCATGACCTCTCGGTCTTCCTCCTCCAGAGGCCGACATTCGAGCTGGCTCCGGCCGGCTCTTTTTTTTCGGCGAATCGTCGCCCGCGCCGGAGCCGGTTCCGAGCGGCGTAAGCGCTCCGGCTGAGGCTTCGACTCGGTGCGGATCCTCGCGCCGAGCCGACGCGGTTCATCTAGGTCAAATACCGGCTGAAATACGGCGTCAGACGGTCGAAACGAAGCCGGACCCGGCTGCCATCTGGTTGACTCACTCGCCGGAGCAAGAAGGAGGCCGCCTATCGTTACGGATTCATGAATGTCTTATGACACGACTGCCGGGGCAACGATCAGTCTGAATCCGCGTCGCACGCTCGTTTGGATATCGGGTCCAAGGCTGCATCGCTGACGCCGCTTGTCGCGTGAAGTCGGTGACGACGCAGCATTTCATCACGCATTTCCTGATATTGCTTGCGAGTCTCGGCTTCGATGAAATGAATCCCGAGCACTGGGGGCACCCATACGTCGGCTACAAACTCGCCGTGGTTGACGATGCGCGTCTGCGCGTCCTGCGATGAGAGGCGCGTAGCACCTTCCAGCCTTTTCAGGCTGCCGCTAAGCAGGTGCGCACGAATCAGCGAGTAGGGTTGCAGGTCAACTTCGCGCACCGTATCGAATGCGAACGACAGCGGACCCCGAGTCGCGCGGCCGCGCTGGGACACGACCACCTTGTTGCCCGACCGGCTCAGCACTTGACTCGATTCGAGGTTGCTGACGATCTGAGTCATGTGCTCGAAGTCCGTCAGCACCTCCCAGGCTTCCTCAACGCTGACAGCGACGCACAAGCGGGCGTTGATGGTAATGACGTCGCCGTTCTGTCCGACCGTGACGGCGATCTCGTCCGCACTGCGAGAGGCTGCAGCGACCGGCGCCGCAAAGCATGTGGCGATCGCAGCAAGCGCGACCAGCGTGTCGGGAAGCGCTTTCACGGCCCGAGGCTAGGGCGCAAATCTTACGCGCCCGTGACAGGAGAACGTGCTCGCTGCCCTGGACTGCTTTACTTTAGTGTCGGGTTGGAGGCGGAGGAGCGTTGGCGTCCCGCCGCCTCGTGCGAGGCGGCCAATCATCGCTCACGGAACAACGGGCTTGCATAGTGCGTCCAATCGATGTCGGCGGCAAAGCGCGCTTTTTTTGCTTTGGCCCGTTTTGCCGCATCCCGAGGAGTAAGCGAGACGGGCACCGTGATCCTTATGCAAGTATCCGGAGATACTTATGTCTGAACGAAAGAAAGCGCGCATGGTTGGTTTCAATCATGTCGCGATCGAGGTCGCTGACATCGACGCGGCCCTGACTTTTTACCATGGCTTGTTCGATTTTAAGCTTCGCAGCAAGAGCGAGTCCGTGGCGTTCATCGATCTGGGGGACCAGTTCCTTGCACTCCAGAAGGGGCATACACCGGCTGCTGCCGATGGGCGCCATTTTGGACTGGTAGTTGATGACAAAGAGGCAGCTCGCAAAGCGTTGAACGACGCAGGTATCGAGACCCTGCCTGGACCGTTTCTCGACTTACTCGATCCCTGGGGCAATCGCGTCGAGATCGTCGGGTACGACAATATTCAGTTCACTAAAGCCCCGAACGTGTTGCGCGGCATGAGGCTCGAGCATTTATCAAAAAACGAGACTGCGATCAAAGAGCTTGCGGACAAAGGCATCGCACCGAAATGAAAGAACACCGACGCAAGTCGGCTTAGCGCATTCGAGCGCTGGCTAATCGGCGACCTGGCGCCAACGCTGTGTGTGCGTGGTTAGGGTAGACGCTAACTGGGCGCCGCAGAATCCAGGAATGACGTCGCCCTGCGGGCTTTCGGTTCGATTCAACGGGGGCCGCGCGCGGCGGACGCACATCCGCGCGCGGCGGGGCGTTCTTGCTTGAGCGCCTTGCGTGGCCCGCGACGATCGCATTGCAGCGTACGCGAGCGAAATAAATCGCAGTCCCTTCGTGCACACGCTCTGCACACGCGTCATTTCAACCGATTGATATTGAAAATGAATCCTACCGATCCATCATCGGCGCAGTACATAATCGATGCGATAACTTATTCATTCCTTGGAAGTTCTTGACGCTCAGTCGGTCCAATAGACGATTGGGGCGACGGCTCATTTTATCGCCACGCGAGCAAGACCGCCTTCGTTGCATTGCGGCGTGGTACTCGCAGACTGGAAAGCGAAGGCGCCCGGGAGAGTTGTCAGTGCACACGTGGCGCACATGCGGCGTCCATCCCGTGCCACTAACTGCAACGCCCGAAATCCCCAGCGGCCGGTTTCGAGCCCGAAGCAGACGGATTCGGTTTCAGGAACCGGGCAACGCACTTCTCCTTCACTAGGGCGACTCAGCCCAACCCCATCTTCTTCGTGAATGGCAACCACCGCGGATCGTTGTGCAACGACGCAAAAAATCTGGGGGAGGCCACGAGCGGCATTCCGGAGTCTCGCTGCGTGTATCCGCGCTCGAGCCATTCGAAGGCGCGGTCGACTTCCCCGCGCTGGGCGCAGAGCAGCGCAATGTCGAATGCCGCGATATCCGCGTGGTCTGCGATCAGCTCAGACAGCGCGGCATCCGACTCGGCCGCTTGTCCCAGGGCATGCCGCGCCATGGCCAGATCGGATAGACGCAGGACCGGATGCGGCTCCAGCGAAGCTTCGATAAGCGCCTCCTCCAGACGACCCTGCTTCAGTCGGACGCTGGAGAGCTTGCTGTGCATCACACCAGCCCTGGGATTGAGATCGAGCGCCGCGCGAAGCAACGTCTCTGCTTCGTCCAATCGGCCGACAGTCGAGTAAGCCGTCCCAAGTGCACCCAGGGTGGACGTGCCCAACGGATCGAGCGCAGCGGCCCTCTGCAGAAGTTCGATTGTCTCGTCGTAACGGCCGAGTATGCCCGCGAGGCCCGCACGCGCCTTGAGCACGTCCACGTTACCGGGAGCGAGTTCGAACGCGCGCCGGAACTCAACGTCGGCGGCGTGCAAGTTCCAGTCGCCGCGTTAGAAAACCAAGCCCAGGCAGACGTGGGCCTCGGCGAGATCCGGGGCGAGCGCGAGCGCCCGCTGGGCGGCTTCTCGCGCGCGCTCGAATCCAGCGGCAAACGGCACCCATCCCCACGCCGCCTGCAGGTGATACGCCCGCGCCAGCCCTGCCCAACCGAGAGCGAATTCGGAATCGAGCGCGGTCGCCTGTTCCAGGAATTCCACTCCGCGGGCAATATCCGCTCCAGTTACTCGTTCGAGGAAATAGCGTCCCTGCAGGTAAAGGCGGTGGGCCTCCGGATTGTCGGTGCGGCCGGTCACCGCGGCCCGCACTTCCGCCTTCGCATCGACGCTCTCCGCGGATCCCGTGCCATCGCCCAGCAGGGCGGCGCGCAGCTCTTTCACCACCGACTGCGCGATGTCGTCCTGCACCGCGAAGATGTCATCGAGCTCGCGGTCATACGTCTCCGACCACAGGTGCGAATCGGTTGCGACCTGGATCAACTGCGCGGTGATGCGCACGCGCTTGTCGGATTTGCGGACGCTGCCTTCGAGGATGGTCGCCACGTTGAGTTTCTGCGCCACGGTCGGTATGTCGACGCCCTTGCCCTTGAAGGAGAACGCGGATGTGCGCGAGGCAACGCGCAGCCCACGGATCTTCGCGAGGACATTCAGGAGCTCTTCCGCAAGGCCGTCCGCGAAATACTCGTTTTCCGCGTCGCGGCTCATGTTAACGAACGGGAGCACTGCAATCGACGGCGTCTCCTTGTCCATCGGGGCAATCTGCGACTTCAGCGGTGGAAAGGCTTGCGGCAGGTCGGGATGGCACAGCTGGAACACAGCTTCACGGCGGGCAAGATCTTTCAGGCCGTGCTCGCCCAACGCCTTGACACTCGCGAGCGGCGGCAGGTGATCGCGGCAGAGGTCGTGCATCGATTCCGACAGCAGCGTCTGGCCGCCGTGCCCCGCCGCCAACAGGCGCGCAACGCGATTGAGAGGTCCGCCGAAGTAGTCGCCGTCTCGCACTTCGACGGCGCCCGTGTGGAGCGCCATCCTCACGCGCAGTTTCACTGGCTCGGGCCAGCGCTCGAAATGAAGCGCGCGCTGCGCCTCGAGCGCCGCCGCCAGCCCATCCGATGCCGTGTGGAATGCTGCGCAGAATGCGTCGCCGACGGTCTTGAATACGTGCCCGCCGCGCGCGCCAATGGAATGACGCAGCAACTGGTCGTGCCGCGCCAGCGCAACACCCATCGCTCGCGCCTGGTCTTCCCACAACCGCGTGCTGCCCTCGATGTCGGTGAACAGCAGCGTCACGGTGCCTGTGGGCAGCGACGCGGAGGGATTGACGGGGAAGTTCGCGGACATCGGTCGTTGCCCGCGCGGCGTGCGGCTGCGCCGGCAGGTTAATCCCAAGAAGCTCGAACTAAGAGTGTGCGGATCGTTGCGCGTTTGCGCAACCCTGGACTTCGCGCGACGCGCCCTCTCCTCAGGCGCGGACGATCGGAAATAGGGTCGTCGCCTTTCTTCTCATGCCTACGTTCCTGTGTAACCCGCCTCCTTCTGACCGCGGATCGCCAGCACAAATACGGTATCAAGTTCTGCAACGTATCGATGCAGCGCGACATAACCGCGTGCACGGCGCCCGATCACCAGTTCTCTAAGATCCGCTCGGGCAGGCCGACCGATCAACGGATTGCGGTCCAGCACATCGATTGCCCTTATGATGTCTTCAATGCGCGAAGGCGCGTCCGCGCTCTGATGCGCCAACAGACGGTTCAGGATGCGATCGAGATCAACCCCTACCTCCGGTGCGAGCTCGATACGCGACATGACTAGCGTGCACGCGTTCGCGGCTTCGGTCGAGCAATCTTGTTGCTGGTGAGGCGCCGCTCAAGATAGCGACGCATCTCAGTCCAGGGCACTGTCTTGCCAGAGGCGACAATCTCAGCGTACCGCCGCTCAGCCGTATTCTGGAACTCTCCCCGGCGATCTTCCTGTTCGGCCTTCTCGGCTATCGCTTCCAGAATGAAACTGTGCGCGGTGGTTCCAGCACGTTCTGCTGCGCGAGCGATGCGCTCCTTAAGATCCGGCGGCAGGCGAATGGTGGTTGTGGACATGGCGAAGCTCCGTGTGAAAAATGCAGTGTAGCACAATTGTGCTACATCGAAAGGCCGACGTCCGGGAGCGTGGCGAGCGTCGGCTCTAACGCGACGACAATCGGGAATGCGTTGGCCCGCCGCTGCAGTCCAGCGCACGCGCGCGCAGTACAGCTAAGCGGGTGCGTGCACACGATTTGCACACGCCGCAGTGGAAGCACTTGATCTCGATTGTGAATCGCACCGATCCATCGTGGGTGCAATACATAAACGATGCGAAGAGCTCATTGACTTGATGCTTTTCGTACTCACACGGTCCAATGACTATTTGCGACGACCGATGATTCTATCCCTCCGGACGTGCGCCGACATGGCGGTTAGCAGTGCAGACGCAGCGCACGCACATCGGTTCCTTTAGCGCCCGCATCCTACAACGCTCAAAATCCGAATGGCCGTTATCGGACCCTGAGCGGCCATCCAGCTTCGCGAACACCGGACGTTCAGCGTTCCGGTCCAGCCGCGGCGTGTTGACGGCGTCCAGCTCAGCGTGGCTTTTATCGTGCGTCTTGCACAGTCGGTGCCGGCGGTGCGCTATTTCAAGCTCGAGGTGCCAGAACCGCCGCCAAGCTGCGCAGCCTGATCGATGCGGGCGGTGACACAATAGCCGGGCCGTTCGATGGCGAGGAGTCGATCACGCTGATGGCCGACCTCGACGCGGGTGCCACCGGAACCATGTGCAGCGCGCTATTGCCCGACCTGATCCGGCCGATCGTCGTCGCGCACCGTGCCGGCAATCGTAGAGAGGCGGCGCAGCTCTATGCGCAGGTGCTGCCGCTGATCAACTACGAAAACCGCCAATGCGGATCGCGCGCCGCCAAGGCGGTGATGATGGCTGGTGGCGTGATCGCCAGCGACGCGGTGCGCCATCCGCTGGAGCCGCTGCATCCCGCAACCCGCGCGGGATTGCTCGAACTGGCCGCCGAAGTCCATCCGCTCGCGCTGCGCTGGGGCCGCTGACGACGCCCGGGGCGTCTTCCGATCGCGTCAGGCGCTCACTGCAAAATCGAGTGCGCCTTGCAGCATTGCGCGCAGGTGCGGCTGCACTCTTGCGGCACGCTTCGCGTCATAGTCGAACGGATGCGCCTCGTTCATGTAGATGCATTGCGCCATCTCGAGCTGCACCGCGTGCACACCGCCTTGCGGGTTGCCATGCGCACGCGTGATGTGGCCGCCCTTGAAGCGCCCGTTCAATACCGACGTGTAACCATGGGCGTCCGCTGCGATCCGTGACAGCGCCGCGGCGAGCCGCGGGTCGCAACTCGCGCCGTTGGCGGTCCCCAGGTTGAAGTCAGGCAAGCGTCCGGCGAAGAAACGCGGCACCACCGAGCGGATCGAATGCGCATCCCACAGCACTACGCTGTCGTGCTGTGCCCGCAGGCGCGCGAGTTCGGCGCGCAGTGCCCCATGGTAGGGATCGTAATGCGCGGCACGGCGCGCGCGCACTTCGTCGGCGTCCGGTTGCGCATCGCGATAGAGCGGCGCGCGGTCGAACGTGTCGACGGGACACAGTCTGGTGGTGTCCTGGCCCGGGTACAGGTTGTGATCGTCCGGAGGACGGTTGAGGTCGATCACATAGCGCGAATGCGTCGCGACCAGCACCGAGGCGCCCATCGCATCTGCGAACTCGTAAAGCATCTCGAGATGCCAGTCGGTATCGGCGAGCTGCAGCGCATCCGCGGTGAGGCCCGTCGCCAGCGACGGCGGCACATGAGTGCCGACGTGCGGCATCGAGACCAGCAATGGACGCGTGCCCTGCCGCAGCCGAAACGGCGGCGCGGTGTCCGCGCGTGAATCATCCTGTCGTTGCATTGCCTGTGATCTCCCGGATACCGGTTGCGGTCGTCACGCAGCGAGCAGTGCGCGGCGCAACGCGATGAAGCGCGCGGCGGCGTCGGCTTCGGCGGCATGGCGGCCGTCGCGGACGCGCTGCACGCCCGCGGTGTACACATCGTGAATCGCGGACGTGCGATCGCTGGCGAATACATGAGCAGATAACATCTGCTCGGCGGACAAGCCCGCGAGTGACGTGTGGTTGGCGTCGAGGACGACGAAGTCTGCGCGCTGCCCTACGGAGAGGCCCGCGACGGCGCGACCACTTGCCTGTGCACCACCGTCGACCATCGTCTGCGTCAACGCCGTGGCGACTGCCGCGTGGCGCGCATCGGCGAGGACATTGCGCCGCTGCAATGCAAGGCGCTGGCTGTATTCGAGCATCAGCAGTTCCTCGGCGGCAGCGACGCACGCGTGGCTGTCCGAGCCGAGCGCCCAGCGGCCGCCGGCAGCCTCCCACAGCGCGGCGTCGAAGATGCCGTCGCCCAGATTCGCCTCGGTGGTGGGGCACAGGCCCGCCACCGCACCGCTGCGCGCAGCCGCCTGTGTTTCCTCTGCCGACATGTGCGTCGCATGCACCAGGCACCAGCGTGCATCGATGTCGGCATTGGCCAGCAGCCACGCGACGGGACGCTGGCCGCTCCATGCGACGCACTCGGCCACCTCGCGCGCCTGTTCCGCGATGTGGATGTGGATCGGCATCGTGGCGTCGATGGATGCAACACCTGCCAGTGCTGCAGCGAGGCTGGCCGGCGCCACCGCGCGCAGCGAGTGCGCGGCGAAGCCGATCCGCTCGGACCCCGGCATCGCGAGCGTGCGCAAGTGCGCGATCAGCGCAACAATGGATTGGGGCGCGCGCAGGAACCTGCGCTGCCCGGGCGACGGCGCCGCACCGCCGAACCCGCCGCTCTGGTAGAGCACCGGCAACAGCGTGATGCCGATGCCGGCCGTGCGCGCGGCGCGCAGCAGCGCTTCCGACATCGTCGCGTCGTCCGCATAAGCGCGCCCGTCGAGGTTGTTGTGCAGGTAGTGGAACTCGCACACCGATGTGTAGCCACCCCGCAGCATTCGCATGTAAAGGTGCGTGGCGATCGTCTCCAGATCGGCCGGCGTGATGCGCGAAGCCGTCTGATACATCAGCGTGCGCCAGCTCCAGAAGCTGTCGTCGGACTGCGAGCGGAATTCCGCCATTCCCGCCATCACATGCTGGAATGCGTGCGAATGCACGTTCGGCATGCCCGGCAGCAGCGGTCCGGCGGCGACCTGCGTGCCGGTGGGGCATGCTGCGCCCGGTGTCACCTGGGTGAGATTTCCGGCAGCGTCCCACTCGACCAGCACATCGCGGGCCCAGCCGGTCGGCAGCAGCGCATCGCAGGTGAAGAGCGCCGTCACGGTCAGGCGCCCACGGCGTGCTGCGAGTCGCAGACACGTCCCTGGCGGACCAGCGTGCGCGCGGGCCGCTGCCCGATCCAGTAGCCGAGCTCGGCCGCGGACGCAACGTTCCATAGCACGAAGTTGGCCGGCCTACCTGCGCCGAGCGTGCCATGTGTCGCGTCGATGCGCAGCGCGCGTGCGGCGTTGCGCGTGATTCCGGCAAGCGCTTCGTCCACCGTCATCCGGAACAGCGTGCATGCCATGTTCATCGCGAGCAGCAGCGACAATGTCGGTGATGTCCCCGGATTGTGGTCGGTGGCGACCGCCATCGGCACGCCTGCTGCGCGCAGCGCCGCGATGGGCGGCAGATGGGTCTCACGCAGCGCGTAGTACGCTGCGGGCAGCAGCACAGCGACAGTACCGGCGTCGCGCATCGCCGCAACACCCGCGGCGGACAGGTGCTCGAGGTGATCGGCCGACATCGCGCCGTGGCGCGCTGCCAGCGCGGCGCCACCCATGTCGGACAGCTGCTCCGCGTGCAGCTTGACCGGCAGGCCGAGCACCCGCGCGGCGTTGAACACGCGCTCGGTCTGGGCGCGCGAGAACGCGATGCGCTCGCAGAACACGTCGACCGCATCGACGAGACCCTCGGCCGCCAGCACCGGCAGCATGTCGTTGCACACGCTGTCGATGTAGGCGTCACCGCGTCCGGCGAATTCGGTGGGCAGCGTGTGCGCGCCCAGGAATGTCGTGCGCACGACGATGCCGTGCGCATCCGCAAGCCGTCGCGCGACCTGCAACTGCTTGCGCTCGGTCGCGAGGTCGAGCCCGTACCCCGACTTGATCTCGATCGCGCACACGCCGTCGGCCATCAGAACCTCGAGGCGCCGGGACGCGACCTGGAACAGTGTTTCGGCATCGGTCGCGCGCGTGGCGCGCACTGTCGACGCGATGCCACCGCCGGCGCGTGCGATGTCCTCGTAGGTTGCGCCGGCAAGGCGCTGCGCAAATTCCTGCGCGCGGTTGCCTGCATACACGAGGTGCGTGTGACAATCGACGAGGCCGGGAGTCAGCAACGCGCCGCCGCCATCGTGGCGGCGCATCTGCGCGTGTGCGGCGGGCAGCGCGCCGGCCTCGCCGAGCCACGCGATGACGCCGTCGCGCACCACCAGTGCAGGCTGCTGAAGCGGCGCCGCGGGGGCGGGATCGATGAGCTCGGGGACCGCAACGATGTTGTGCCACACGCCATCGGCCGATGGATGCGCGGAGAATGTCATCGGGCGTCACGCGCGGGTGAGCGGGCATCGGCGTCATCGATCGCAACCACCAGCAGCACGGCTGGCGCTGCCGATGGCGCGCGCGGCGACGCGCGCCATCCAGTGCGTCCGGTGCCCTCCCACCAGACGCCCTGTCCGGTGGCGAGCACGACGGTGCCGTCCGCAGCGTCGAGCATCCATTCGCCTGCCGCCGCATGCAGCAGGCCGCGCGGTGGCAGGTCGAGCGCCGCGGGCGCACGCAACACGGCAATCTGCGCATGGTGGCGTCCACGGCGCGTCATCGTGTTGAAATCGGTCGATACTCCGGCAAGCAGTGTTGCCTGCAGCACGCGGCCCCCGTCGAACACAAACGGCGCATATGCCTCGTCGAGTCGATGCTCGATGCCGGCGCCATCGGAGGACGTCAGACGCACGCCACCGCCTTGCAACAGCACGATGCAGCGCTCGACACCGGGGAACGCGGAGAATGCCGCGTCGACAGCGATCGTCGCGATGCTGACGCGCCAGTCGAAATCATGCATATCCGCGCCTTGCGGCCGGCACACGAGCTCGCGCGTCGTGCCGCATCCGTTTTTCCAGGCGATCTCCGGCAGCACATCGACGTCATAGCGATGGAGCAATGCCGCGTTCACCGCATGGGCACCTTGAGTCCGTGCTCGGCGGCGCTTTCCAGTGCCGCAGCGTAGCCGGCATCCGCATGGCGCAATACTCCCGACGCCGGATCATTCCACAGCACGCGCGCGATGCGCCGCGCCGCCGCATCGGTGCCGTCGCAGACGATCACCGCACCGGCATGCTGCGAGAAGCCCATGCCGACGCCGCCGCCGTGATGCAGGCTGACCCAGGTTGCGCCACTCGCCGTATTGAGCAGCGCGTTGAGCATTGGCCAGTCGGATACCGCATCGGAGCCGTCCTTCATCGCCTCGGTCTCGCGGTTGGGCGATGCCACCGAGCCCGCGTCGAGGTGATCGCGCCCGATGACGATCGGCGCTTTCAGCTCGCCGCTCTTGACCATCTCGTTGAACGCAAGTCCTGCACGATCACGCTCGCCGAGCCCGATCCAGCAGATGCGCGCCGGCAGGCCCTGGAAAGCGATCCGCTCGCGCGCCATGTCCAGCCAGCGATGCAAGGCCACGTCTTGCGGAAACAATTCCTTCATCTTGGCGTCGGTGCGATAGATGTCCTCGGGATCGCCGGACAGCGCAACCCAACGGAACGGACCCTTGCCGCGACAGAACAGCGGGCGGATATACGCCGGCACGAAGCCGGGGAAGTCGAACGCATTCGCAACACCTTCCTCCAGCGCGACCTGGCGGATGTTGTTGCCGTAGTCGACGGTTGGAATGCCCATTGCGTGAAATGCGAGCATCGCGCCGACGTGCGTGACAATCGATGCGCGCGCCGCCTTTTCGACACTGCGCGGATCGGACTTGCGCGCTGCGTCCCATTGCGCGACGCTCCAGCCGGCCGGCAGGTATCCGTTGACGAGATCGTGTGCCGACGTCTGGTCGGTGACGATATCGGGGCGCGGTCCTCCGTTTTGCACGCGCCGCACGAGCTCGGGCATGATTTCCGCGACGTTGCCGAGCAAGCCCACCGACACCGGCGTGCGATGCGCGACTGCGTCGGCGATGATGGCGAGCGCTTCGTCGAGCGATGCGGCCTTGCGGTCGAGGTAACGGGTGCGCAGACGCGCATCGATCCGCGATTGCTGGCACTCGACCGCCAGCACCGACGCGCCGGCCAGCACGCCCGCAAGGGGTTGCGCGCCGCCCATGCCGCCAAGCCCGGCGGTCAGGATCCAGCGATCACTTAAGTCTCCGCCGAAATGCTGGCGTCCGGCTTCGACGAACGTTTCGTAGGTTCCCTGCACGATGCCCTGGCTGCCGATGTAGATCCACGATCCGGCGGTCATCTGGCCGTACATCATCAGTCCCTGGCGGTCGAGCTCGTGAAACTTCTCCCACGTCGCCCAGTGCGGGACGAGATTGGAGTTGGCAATCAGCACGCGTGGCGCGTCGACGTGCGTGCGCAGCACGCCCACGGCCTTGCCCGATTGCACCAGCAGCGTTTCGTCTTCCTGTAATTCCCGCAGGCACGCGAGGATGGCGTCGAAGCACGCCCAGTTGCGTGCCGCCTTGCCGATGCCTCCATAGACGACCAGGTCCTGCGGCCGCTCGGCGACGTCCGGATCGAGGTTGTTCTGGATCATCCGGTACGGCGCCTCGATCAGCCAGTTGCGGCAGGCAAGCGCCGTTCCACGAGGCGCGTGAACCACGCGAGCGCCCTCCGTGACGGCGGTCGCGATCATTCTGTCATTGGCATTCATCATGTTCCTTTCGTCGACCACGCCGAAGATGGCACGGCCGGATTGCAACTGATCTGCGCATTCGCACATTCGCCGTGCGGATGTCGTATGTCAAACGCAGGCCGCTTCGCGCAGCCGGATGGGGTGTCGAATGGATTCGACCCGCCTGGCGCGGAATCGGTCCGCAGGGATCAAGCCTCTCCGAACGCCCCTGCGGCGCGCAACTCGCCGATCCTGCCCTCGGCGAATCCCAGAAGGTCTGCAAGCAATGCGTCCGTGTGCTCGCCGAGCCGTGGCGCGCGCTGTGTCTGATTATCCGCCGCGCCGCCAAAGCGCACAGGCTGCGTGGGCAGCCGCAGGCCCGGTAGCCTCGGATCGTCGAACGCACGCAGGATTTCGCGTGACACGGCCTGTGGCGAAGCCAGTGCCTGCTCCACGTTCCAGATCGGCGCCGCCGGAATTCCAGCGGCCTCGAGTGCCGCCACCACCGCCGCGACCGGCTTCTGTGCGGCCCACGCTTCGATCTCGCGCCGCAGCTCCGCTTCGTTCGACGAGCGCGTTTCGTCGGACGCGTTGCGCGGATCGTCGGCCAGCTCCTGGCGGTCCATCACGGTGGCCAGCTGCTGAAACAGCCGCAAGTTCAGTACCGCCAGCGCAAAGTGCCCGTCGCTTGCACGATAGATGCCAAACGGCGCCGACAACGGATGCCGGTTGCCGACGCGGCGCGGAGGCTTTCCGGTGAACAGCAGTCGCGCGACCGACGTCGTCACGAAGCTGAGCGTCGAATCGAACATCGCCACGTCGACATATTGTCCGCGGCCCGTGCGCTCGCGTTGCAGCAGCGCGGCCAGCACCGCCCACGACGCGAACATGCCGGTGACGATGTCCGACACCGATTCGCCAACAACCGTCGGCGGTCCATCCGGCGACCCGGTGGCTTCCATCAGGCCGCTCATCGCCTGCAGGATGATGTCGTAGGCGGGGCGTTGCGCGTATGGCCCGTTCTGTCCGAATCCTGAAATGCTCACGTAGACAAGCCGCGGATTCGCCGCCGCGAGGGCTGCGTATCCGATTCCGAGGCGCTCGGCGACGCCCGGCCGAAAATTTTCAACAACAACGTCGCACTTGGCGGCGAGCTCGTGCACGAGCTCGATTGCCGCAGGACGCTTGAGGTCTAGCACCAGGCTTTTCTTGTTGCGGTTCATCACGGTGAACAGCGCGCTTTCGCCATTGAGCATCGGGCCGACCGCCCGATAGTCGTCGCCGTGCGGTGGCTCGATCTTGATCACGTCGGCGCCGATGTCCGCAAGCATCGCCGTGGCGAACGGGCCGGACAATACGCGCGTGAAGTCGAGGACGCGAAATCCATCGAGCAGCGCGGGAAGCGTAAAAGCGTCGTCGCTGGCATCGGCGGCGGGCGAAGCGTGATCGTTTTCGTCGTCCAGCATAGATATTTTCTGATCCATTTGTGGATTCGGCAATGGTGATGAGACAACGGCGGTGTTACGAATGGCTTGTCGCACGCCCGTCGATCGTGTCGGCGCGTATGCCGTCGACGACGTACTGCGAAACGCGCGACGCGCCGCGCGCGGGACGCGAGGCGGTGCAGCACCTCGCATCCCGGGCGATTTCCCGATACATCCGGCGTGCGGCGTCTACTGGCCGATCGAAACGGACGACAAGTTCAGCAGCAACAGCGGCGACGACTTGAACCCGACGACCTTCTTGTTCACCGCATTGGTGTGGTTAACGTTGTAGGCAATCACGCTCGGCACGTCGGTTTGGATGGCGGCCTGGAACTGTTTGTAGAGCTTGACGCGCTCGGCGTCGCTGGCCGTCGCGCGTGCCTCGTCGAGCAGGCGGTCGACATCGGCGTTCTTGTAGTGCCACAGTCCGGAATTCCAGCTGCCGCTGCTGTGATAGAACGGGTAGACCGACGTGTCGATCGTAGAACGGCTGAAGAATCCGTCGGCGTAGAACGGCGCCTTGCCTTCGATCTCCTTGTTGAATTGGTCCCATGGCACGCGCTGCAGCGTCACCTTGATGCCGACGGCCTTCAGCGCTTCGCTGGCGACGATGCCAAGCCGTTCGCGCGTCGGCCGCCCGATCGGGAGGTACAGCGATGTTTCGAATCCATTCGGATAGCCTGCTTCCGTCAGAAGTTTTTTCGCAGCGGCGATATCGGCCGGACCGATCTTGATATCGCTGTTGAAATAGACGCTGTTCGACGGAATCGGGCTCAACGTCGTCGTTCCGCGCCCGAGCAGGACTGCGTCGACCAGCGTCTGCTTGTCGATGGCGGCCGCCACGGCCTTGCGCACGCGCGGGTCGTCGAACGGCTTCGTCGTGTTGTTCATGATGAGCCCCTCCCACGCACCCGTTGCGACGGTGTCGATGGCAATTGCGGGCTCGGACTTCAGCAGCGAGACCATTTCCGGCGAAACATTCCAGGCGATATCGATTTCCCCGCTGTGCAGCGCGACGATCTGCGCCGCGGTTTCCGGAATGATGCGCAGCACCACGCCGTCGAGCTTGGGTTCGCCCGGCAGGTAGTACGCGGGATTCTTCGCGAGCACGACGCGGTCGCCGGGCGTGTACGACACGAACTTGAAGGGTCCGGTGCCATCGGGCTGCACACCCAGCGATCCGATCTTGTCGCGCGGCACGACCTTCATCTGGTGCTCGGCGAAAAGGTCGGGGAAGCCGGCGTACGGCTGGCTCAGCGTGAATTCGACGCTGTATTTCCCGACCGCCTTGGTCTCGGTCACCATCGACAGGTTGCCGCGCGCGGTAGAGCCCACCGCCTTGTCGAGCACGCGATTGACCATCGCGACGACATCGTCGGCTTCCATTTCACGGCCGCTGTGAAATTTTACGCCGTGACGCAGCTGGAATGTCCATTTCTTGAGGTCGCTGCTCGCGGCCCAGCTGGTGGCGAGATCAGGCTGGATGCGCCCGTTCGCGTCGATGCGCACCAGGCCGTTGTAGACGAGGCCGTTGAACACATATTCCTCGCCGATGCGCACGACGTTCGGGTCGAGCGTGTTGAGGCTCGATCCGATTGCAATGTTGATGGTTCCCGCTGCGAAGGTCGTTGCAACAAGGCCAAGACCGAGACTTGCGGCGGCTAGCAAGCGAAGCAAATGACGTTTCATCTGATCCTCCTTAAGTGCAGTTGGCGTGTATCGCCGTGGTCGCTACAGATCCGGGGTACTTCTCTTGTGGCTCAGGAATTCCTCCGGCCATTCATAATCGACCACGCGCTCCACGGTGTGCGGAACGATGGTCGCGGTTCCAGGTGGGTACAGCGCGCGCACTTCGTCGCGCTTTTTCAGCCGGTACGTGTACGCGGGCGGGAACAGCGCGAGCGGATTTGGTGCACCCAGTGCGGCGGCGGCGTGCACCGGCCAGTCGGCGTTGTACATCAGCTCGCGCGCCATGCCGATGAGATCCGCGTCGCCGTTCTGCAGGATGCTTTCCGCATGATGCGGCGTGGTGATGAGGCCGATTGCCATCGTCTTCATCGGCACCGCGTGGCGCACGCTGCTCGCGTAGCTGACCTGGTAGCCCGGAACGCGAGGCACGATCGCCAGCGGCGACTGGCCGGACATGCCGCCCGCCGAGCAATCGAGCACGTCAACGCCGCGCTCGGACAACGCGCTTGCGAGCGCGAGCGTGTCGTCCATGTCCCAGCTGCCACCTTTGCCGTCGATCGACGCGCAGCGGTAGAACAGGGGGCGATCCGGCGGCCACACCCGGCGCACGGCCTCGACGACTTCCAGCGCGAACCGCATGCGATTCGTGCGCGCGCCGCCGTACGCGTCGTCACGATGATTCGAAAGCGGCGACAGGAACTGGTGGATCAGGTAGCCGTGCGCCGCGTGGATCTCCAGGATGTCGAATCCCGCATCCACTGCGCGCTGCGCAGACTCGGCCCACGTCGCGACGATCGCGCGGATTTGCGCGTGATCGAGCGCGACCGGCGGCGCGGCGTCCGGGCTTGCCGCAATCGGGCTCGCGGAAACGGTCTGCCACGGTGGCGCACCCTTGGCCGCGTCTTCTGCCGTCAGCGGCGCCCAGTTCTCCATCGCGCCGCGCACCGAGCCCTTGCGGCCCGCATGCCCCAGCTGGATCGCGGGAATGGCGCCCATCGAGCGAATGAAATCGGTGATTCGCTGGTAGCCCGCAACATGATCGTCGCTATAGAGGCCCGCACACTGATACGTCTTGCGGCCGCGCGCCTCGATGGCGGTCTCTTCGGCGAACACGATGCCCGCGCCTCCCATCGCGAGGCGTCCGAGGTGCACCAGATGCCAATCGACCGGGCCGCCGTCGATCGACATGTATTGGCACATCGGCGACACGACGATCCGATTGCGCGCGGTGACGCCGCGCAGCTCCAGCGGGGTGAACAGCATCGGTGTCGGCAACGGCGCAGTGGTGTTCAATCGTCACTCCCGTCGCTTGCGTGCACAGCATCAATGTCGACGCGGACGGCGGGAGCCGCAGCGGGAACCGCGGTGTCGAGCCCGCCTGCGATCCAATGGCCGGGCGCCACTTCCACCAGCTTGCCATCGACCGCCGCGGATGCCGGCTTTGCAGCCGGTATCGCGCCTGCGTCCGGCAACCCGCTTGAGTGAGCATCCGGCCCTTCCGCGAGCGAAGGCACGGCAGACAGCAACGCGCGCGTGTAAGGGTGATAGGGCGGCTGCAGCACCTGCTGCTTGGTGCCGACCTCGACAAACCGGCCCGCGTACATCACCGCAATGCGATCCGCGAGGTAGGCGACCACCGAGAGGTCGTGCGAGATAAAGAGGTACGCGAGTCCCAGCTGGTCGCGCATGTCCAGCAGCAGGTTGAGGATCGCGGCCTGCAGAGACACGTCCAGCGCCGACACCGCTTCGTCGCAAACGATCAGCGACGGCGACGAGGCGAGGGCGCGCGCAATCCCCACGCGCTGCTTTTCACCGCCGCTCAACTGGTGCGGATAGCGCGCGCCGTAGGCGGGCGGCAGCTCGACCTGTGCGAGCAGCGCGTCCACGCGCGCGCGCCGCTGTACGCCGCGCAATCCTTCGAACAGCGTGATCGAGCGCCCGATCGCGTCGTCGACCGTCCTGCGCGGGTTCAGCGATGAATCGGGGTTCTGCAGGATGATCTGCAGCTCCTTGCGCACCGCCTTCAGGCTCTTCTGCCTGCGGCGCGTGATGTCCTCGCCGCGCAGCAGGATCTGTCCGGCGGTCGGCTCGACCAGGCGCAGCATGCTGCGGCCCAGCGTGGATTTGCCGCTGCCGCTTTCGCCGACGACACCCAGCACCTCACCCGGCGCGATCGAAAGCGAAACGCCGTCGACCGCGACGATCCTGCGCGCCGCGGGCGCGAGCCGCGGCAGGCCTCCCGCACCGCGCGTGATCGCGAGTCCGGCGAACGCACTGCCGACGCTGAATTCCTTGCGCAAGCCATTGACCTCGATCAGCGCGGCGGAAGGTGCACGCTGTGCGGCGGTCGCTTGCCGCGGCGCTACCGGCCAGCCGGTGCCGGCGAGGCGAGCGGCTTTCCAGCACCTGACCGCGTGACCGGCGCCATCGTCCACCAGTGATTGCGGCTCGTCGCAGCCCGCCTCCGCAAACGGACAGCGGTCCTGGAACACGCACCCGGCAATGGCTTCGGGACGGTCGGGGATCTTGCCGCCGATGCTTTGCAGTCGCGAATGGCGATCGCCCCAGATGCGCGGCGACGACGCGATGAGCCCTTTCGTGTAGGGGTGGCGGGGCGCGGCGAGGATTTCCGCAACCGGGCCGCGCTCGACGATTTCGCCCGCATACAGCACGCAGACCTGCTGGCAGAAGCGCTTGACGACACCCAGATTGTGCGTGATGAAGACAATGCTCAAGCCGCGCCGCCGCTTCAGGTCGCGCAGCAGGTCGAGGATGCGTGCCTCGATCGTCACGTCCAGCGCGGTCGTGGGCTCGTCGAGCAGCAGCAGCGTCGGCTCGCACGCGATCGCGATCGCAATCAGCGCACGCTGCTGCATGCCGCCGCTCAGTTGGTGGGGATACGATTGGCTGACGCGCGCGGTGTCGGCGATGCCGACCTCGTCGAGCAGCTGCAGCGCGCGTGCGAGCGCCTGCTCGCGGGGCCACCGCCGATGCTGCATCAGCGGCTCCGCAACCTGGAAGCCGACCGTCAACGCGGGGTTCAGCGACGTGAACGGATCCTGGAAGACCGTCCCGATCCGCGATCCGCGCAACTCGCGGCGGCGTGCTTCGCCAGCATGGGCGATGTCCTCGCCTTCGAACAGGATCCGCTCGGCGCCGATCCGCGCATTGCTCGCGGCCAGACCGAGGATCGACAGCGCGATCGTGCTCTTGCCGGATCCCGATTCGCCGACGATCGCCAGCGCTTCCCCGGCGTTGACGTCGAACGAGACATCGCGCAATGCCGATTTGTGGCTGCTCGCGGTCTTGTAACCGACGTTGAGGCCGCGCGTGGACAGGATGGGCGCCATGACGGTCAGCGCCGCTCGAAGAAGTGCGGATCGAGGCGTTCGCGCAACGCGTCGCCGAGCAGGTTGACGCCGATCACCGTGAGGCACATGGCGATGCCGGGCGCCAGCGCAATCCACGGCGCCTGCAGCATGAACGGCCGCGCTTCGCTGATCATCAATCCCCAGTCCGAGCTCGGCGGCTGCGCGCCCATGCCGAGGAAGCTCAGCGCCGCGCCGAGCAGGATGGCGAACGTGATCCGCAGGCTGCCTTCGACGACGATGCAGGGCCACACGTTCGGCAGGATCTCGCGCAGCAGGATCATCGCCGGCGATTCGCCGCGCGCGCGTGCCGCGACGACGAATTCCTCCTGCGCAAGTCCCATCGTGACGATGCGGATGATGCGGATGATCGCCGGCATGTAGATGATGCCGACGACGAAGGCCGCCTTCTCGAGGCTGGGCGTGGAAAACGCGAGGATCAGCACGCCGAACAGGATCGGCGGGAACGACATCAGCATGTCGCTGAAGCGCATCAGCATGCCGTCCAACCGCCCGCCCGCGTAGCCGGCGATCATGCCGAGCGGCACGCCCAGCATCAGACTCACCAGCGTGGCGACAAATCCCAGCACCAGCGACAGGCGCGCGCCGAGCATCACGCGGCTTAACACGTCGCGGCCGAATTCGTCGGTGCCGAACCAGAACTCGCTGCTTGGCGGCGCAAGCCGGCTTGCGAGATGCATCTCGCTGAACGGATACGGCGCGATCCACGGCGCCGCCAGCGCCAGAACGATGATCGGCACCACGATCGCGAGACCGAAGAGCAGCGGAAGCGACATCGGCGGCCGGGACACGGACGTCGTGCCGGATGTCGATCCCGCCGCGTGCGCGTCAAGCGTAGCGGATTTTGGGATTGAGATAGGCATAAACGACGTCGGCAGCGAGATTGGAAAGGCAGTACGCGGTCGTGATGAGCAGCACGCTCGCCTGGATCAGTGCGATGTCGTGGCGCTCGATGGCGAACAGCAGCAGCCGGCCGATCCCGGGAAACGAGAACACCGATTCGATGACGACGATGCCGCCGAGCAGCCAGCCGATGTCGATCGCCAGCACGGTGACCGTCGGTAGCAGCGCATTCTTCAATGCGTGGCGCATCAGGACCAGCCGCTCCGGCATCCCCTTGGCGCGCGCGTTGCGCACGTAGTTCGACGTCAGCACCTCGAGCATGCTCGAGCGGGTCTGGCGCGAGATGTGCGCGATCAGTGTGAACGTCAGCGTCGCCGCGGGCAGCACCAGGTGCGCCGCCCACGGCCCGAATCCCTGCGACAGAGGGACGAAGCCTCCGGACGGCAAGATCTGCAGGTAGCCGGCGAAGAAGAGGATCAGCACGATGCCCCAGAAGAACTCCGGCACCGAGATGCCGAGGTAGGTGAATATCGACGTGATGTGGTCGACAGCGCGGTTGTGATTGAGCGCCGCCAGCACGCCGAACAGGATGCCGAACACCGCGACGAACACGAACGACACTGCCGCCAGCAGCGCGGAACGGCCGAACGCCTCGGTCACCATCGGTCCGATCGGCCGCTGCATCACGATCGAATCGCCAAGGTTTCCCGACAGGAACGCGGACGCCCAGTGCCAGTAGCGCACGCCAAGCGGCTGGTCGAGGCCGAGTCGCGCGCGAATCGCCTCGATGACGTCCGCGGACGCGAACTGGCCGGCGATGAAGTGTGCGACATCGCCCGGCATCACGTTGACGATCAGGAACACGATGACGGACACGCCAACCAGGATGAAGGCAATCGAGAAGAGGCGCCGCAGGATATAGGTCAGCATGGAGTCGGCCCGGGCCCGGGCTCGAGCATCGCGCGGCGGCGCACGTTTGCGCGCGGCCACGTGAGAGTCGCGCTGGTCCGGCTCAATGCAGCAGCGTCCGCGCGATGATGTTGCGCTGGATCTCGGAGGAGCCCTCGTAGATCCGCATCACACGCACATCGCGCACAAGGCGCTCGAGCGGCATCTGCCGCGAATAGCCGTAGCCGCCGTGAATCTGCAACGCGTTGTCGGTGACGCGGCCCGCCATCTCTGCGGCGAAGAGCTTCGCCATCGCGGCTTCGTGCGAGAAGCGCGCGCCGTCGGCGCGCAGGCGCGCCGCGCGCAATCCCAGCAGCCGCGCAGCGTCGAGTTCGGTGGCCATGTCTGCGAACATCCATTGCAGCCCCTGGAAGCGCGCGATCGGCTCGCCGTCGACTTCCCGCGTCTTCGCCCACGCGAGCGCCATGTCCAGTGCCGCGCGCGCGATGCCCGTGCACGTCGCGGCGATCTCGATGCGGCCATTGTCCAGCACCTTCATCGCCGTGCGAAATCCCGACCCTTCGGCCCCGAGGCGGCAATCGGCGGCGACCTCGCAGCCATCGAAGCGCACCTCGAATACGTGGCCGCCCTTGAGCCCCATTGTCGGCTCGGCGGGACCCATCGACACGCCTTTCGCGTTGCGGTCGACGACGAACGCGCTGATGCCGCGCGCGCGGGCAGACGCATCGGTGATCGCAAACACCACGATGAAGTCGGCGTGCGCGGCGTTGGAAATGAAATGCTTGACGCCGTTCAGCAGGTAACGATCTCCGAGCGGATCTCCGAGCGCGCTTGCGCGCGTGGTCATGTCCGCGGGGTTGGAGCCTGCATTGGGCTCGGTCAGTGCGAATGCGCCCAGGGTTTTCCCACTGGCCGCCGGCACCAGCCACCGCGCCCGCTGCGTGTCGTCGCCGCCGATCAGGATGGCGTCGGTCGCAAGAAAGTGCGCGGTGACCATCGAGGTCGTCGATGCACACGCGGCGGCGAGCGCTTCGACTGCAAGGTAGAGTGCCACCGACGAGACACCGGCACCGCCCCAGCGCTCCGGAAGGTTCATCCCCATGAGGCCGACTTCGGCGAGTGCGGGGAGGTGCACGCCGGCGAACAATGCGGAATCGTCGATCTCGGCCGCGCGCGGCGCGATGACCTCGTCGGCAAAGCGCCGGACGCTGTCGGCCACCGCCAGATCGTCGTCGTCGGTAAAAGGGTCCATTGGGCGCTGGCGTATGGGAGCAGATTAGCTTGACACGCCAGGGCAATTAATAAAATATAGATTTTTCATTGGTTGAATTAGTAAAAGTGATTCACTTCCCGTGATCCGGTTCTCCTTCCGGCAGCTCACCTATTTCGTCGCCGCGGCGCAGGAGGGCAGCACGTTGCGCGCCGCCGAGGCGCTCAACGTGTCGCAGCCCGCGGTATCGGTCGCCATCAGCGACCTTGAAAGCACGTTCGGCCAGAAGCTGTTCGTCAGGCGGCATGCGCAGGGGATGGTGCTGACCCCTTATGGTCGCCGCAAGCTGGCGGAGGTCCGCCAGCTGCTGGTCCACGCGAATGCGATTTCGGGTTCCGACGAAGACGGATCGCTGTCCGGCGATCTCGAGCTCGGTGTCTTTTCCACGCTGGCGCCGGCGTTCGCGCCCGGGCTCATGCGCGCGTTCGCGGCGCTGCATCCCAATGTCCGCGTGCACATGCGCGAGGAGAACCTGGACCAGATCCAGTCGGACCTCACCGGCGGGATCATCGAGCTTGCGCTGCTCTACGACCTCGACACGATCAACGAGATCGAGCGCATCCCGCTCGCGGACTTCCAGCCGTATGTGCTGTTGCGCGAAGGCCATCCGCTGGCGAAACGGGGGAAGGTGTCGCTCATCCAGCTGGCCGCCGAGCCGTTCGTGCTGATCGACCTGCCGCACAGCCGCGAATACTTCCTGTCGCTGTTCCGCATGGCCGGCGTGATGCCCGCCAACCTGATCCGCTGCGTGTCGATCGAAACGGTGCGCGGGCTGGTGGCCAACGGCTTCGGTGTCAGCATCCTGATCACGCATCCCTACGGCGAGCACGCATACGACGGGCGCCGCCTGACGTACCGTCCGCTGGCGGAAAACGTGCCGCCGCAACGCGCGATCATCGGCTATTCGTCGAATGCGCCGAGGACTCGGCTCGCCGACGCGTTCGTCGCGGTCGCACAGCATTATTTCGCCAATCTGCCGGTGAGCAAGCCACCTTCAAGAAATAGGAAATAGCTATTCAGACTATTAGTATTCCTTGGTTTTTTCTATTTCGCCTGGTGCTATATTTTTGCGACGCAGCGCGGGCGTCGACCACGCTGCGTATCAACCAAGGAGTCGTGCATTGATCGTCCAAGCCTCCAACCCCAGGGTCATTCGTTCGCCGCGCGGCGCCACGCTCAATGCCAGGAGCTGGCAGACCGAGGGTCCGTTGCGGATGCTGATGAACAACCNNCTGGTGCAGTCGGGCAAACCGGTGGGTGTCATCCGCACGCACGCGGATGCGCCGCGCGTGCTGATCGCCAATTCGAACCTCGTCGGCAAATGGGCGACGCAGGAACACTTCGACGAGCTCGAGCGCAAGGGCCTGATGATGTACGGCCAGATGACTGCCGGCTCGTGGATCTATATCGGCAGCCAGGGCATCATCGGCGGCACGTTCGAGACGTTCGTGGAGGCCGGTCGCCAGCACTACGGCGGCGACCTGTCCGGGCGCTGGCTGCTGACCGCGGGGCTCGGCGGCATGGGCGGCGCACAGCCGCTGGCCGGCGTGATGGCCGGTTGCTCGGTGCTCGCGATCGAATGTCGTGCCGAGCGCATCGCGCGGCGCATCGAGTCGGGGTATCTCGACCGGCGCGCCGACACGCTCGATGAAGCGCTCGCGCTGATCGCGGATGCCGCGCGCAATCGCACGCCGATCTCGGTGGGCCTCGTCGGCAATGCCGCCGAAGTCTACGAGGCGATCCTGCACGGCGGGCGGATGCCCGACCTCGTGACCGACCAGACGTCGGCACACGACCCGCTGCACGGCTACCTGCCTGCCGGCTGGACGCTCGAAGAATGGGAGAAGCGCAGGGAAGCCGATCCGGCCGGCGTCATCGTCGCCGCCAAGGATTCCATCGCACGCCAGGTGAGGGCGATGCTCGCGTTTCGCGAGCGTGGCATTCCCGTGTTCGACTACGGCAACAACATCCGGCAGATGGCCAAGGACGCGGGTGTTGCCAACGCGTTCGACATCCCGGGATTCATCTCGGCATATGTGCGCCCGCAATTCTGCCGCGGCCGCACGCAGTTTCGCTGGATCGCGTTGTCGGGTGATCCGCAGGACATGCTGAAGTCCAGCGAACGATTGAAGGCGGTTGTCGCCGACCCGAGCTTTCATCGCTGGATCGACATGGCCAACACACGCATCCGCTTCCAGGGCCTGCCTGCGCGCAGCTATTGGATGGGCCTGCGCGATCGGGTGGCCGCCGGCCTTGCGCTCAATGAAATGGTCGCAGCGGGCGAAGTATCAGCACCGATCGTCGTCGGTCGCGACCACATCAGTTCGGGATCGGTCGCAAGTCCCAATCGTGAAAGCGAAGGCATGCTGGACGGCTCGGACGCGGTGTCCGACTGGGCGCTGCTCAACGCGCTCGTCAGTTGCGCGAGCGGCGCGACGTGGGTGTCGATCCATCACGGCGGCGGCGTCGGCATCGGATATTCGCAGCATGCTGGACTGGCGCTCGTTTGCGACGGCACCGCGGACGCCGCACGCCGCATCACGCGCGTGCTGGCGAACGACTCGTCCGTTGCGGTCTTCCGGCACGCCGATGCCGGCTATCCCGAGGCACTCGAGACAGTCCGCCACGAGCAGCTCGAAATGCCGTTCCTGGGTTCATCGACGCCGGAAACTGCCGACGCGAAGCGCGCCGGCGCACGCTAGTGGTGCGAACCGCGTGACCGTGCCGCTCTCGGCGAGGCGTGCGCGCTAGCGCGACATGGAACAGCCCTCTGCGATCGAGCTTGTCGCGCGCTGGGCATCGAGGCTGACGCTCGCCGCCGTGCCTGAGGCAGTGCGCCACGTCGCGCGCGCATGCCTGATCGACACCGTGGGCGTCGCACTGGCCGGCACGCGCACGCATGTCGCACGCATTGCCCGCGAGTACGCGTGTGCCACGTCGGCAGAAGGCACCGCGAGCGTTTTCGGATGCGCGCAGCGGCTGGCGGCGCCGGGCGCGGCATTTGCCAACGCCGTTGCCGCGCACGCGCTCGACTTCGACGACAACTGCGACGCAGGGATCGTGCATGGTTCCGCAATCGTCATCCCTGCGACGCTCGCGCTAGCCGAGGCGACCGGCGCGTCGGGCAGCGATTGCGTGACAGCCATCATTGCCGGACTCGAGGGAGAATATGCGGTCGGCGCCGCTGCGACGCGATCGTTGTACGACCGTGGATGGTGGACAACGGCGCTGCTCGGGCCGATCGGCGCGTGCGTTGCCGCGTCGCGTCTGCTCGCGCTGGATCCGCAAGCGACCGCTGCGGCCCTCGGTATCGCCGTCTGCGGTGCGGGGGGCACCAAGCCGGTGTTCGGCACCGACGGCAAGCCGCTGCTCGCCGGACGCGCCGCTGAGGCGGGCGTGGTGGCCGCCTGTCTCGCCGCGCGCGGGGCCTCCGGCCCGCGTGATGCACTGGATGCCGATCGCGGGCTCGCACATCTGATGAACGGCGGCCCGTTCGACATGAGCGCGTTCGACAGCCTAGGGTCGCACTGGCGCCTGCTGTCGCCAGGGATCGACGTCAAGAGGATTCCGCTGTGCCTGTCGTCGCATGCTGCGGTCGATGCGACCCGAGAGCTCGCCGCAGGCCATGCACTCGCGCCGTCGCGGATTCGCCGTATCGTTTGCGATGTGCCGCCGATCGTCGCGGCCAACCTCAAACACCGGCATCCGCGGTCGGCGCAGCAAGCGCAATTCAGCATGCCGTTCGCGGTCGCGGCCGCGCTGCTGTTCGGGGACGTCGGCCTTGCACAGCTCGATCCCGCGATCATCGGCGACGCGACGCTGCAGCGCCTGATGGCGCGCGTGGAAATGGTGACGGGCCCGCGCTGGGACGACGCGGCGCGATCGGCGGCGCCGGAGGGTGCCTTTGTGCGCATCGAATTCGACGACGGTGGCGCGATCGAGACATTCTGCGCACGCGCGCGAGGCTCGGCGGCGCGCCCCCTCGGTGACGCAGAAATCGATGACAAATTCCTGATGTGCGCAGATTACGCGCGAACCGCGATCGAGCCGCAGGCGTTGCTGCAGCGCCTGCATCGCGTCGAAGACCTGCGGCGCGCCGCGGACCTGCTGGGTACACGCGCCGCATAGGCTTGCCATTCCCAAATCGAGGATCGTGCAATGGAAAAACTGACGAGCAGCCCGCGTACGGGTCACAAGACACTGCTTTACTCGGAACTCGCGACCGACCTGGAAGGATTGCAGGCCGACATCGCGATCATCGGCATGCCCTTCGGTGCAGCGTACGGCCCGCGTTCGTACACCAACGACCAGACCAACGCGCCGCAGGCGATACGCGATGTAACCGACCGCATCGTCCGCCATCCCGATCACTACGACTTCGACATCGACGGGCCGTTGCTGCAGGGGCGCAGCGACATCCGGTTTGTCGACTGCGGCGACGTGCTTCCCGATCTCGCCAAGCCGGGTGACCACTACCGCCGCGTCGAGCTGGCCGTCAGGCATCTGCTGAAGGGTCATGCGCTGCCCATCGTCCTCGGCGGCGATCATGGCATCACAACGCCGGTGCTGCGCGCCTATGACAGCCTCGCACCGGTCACGCTGGTGCACGTGGACGCGCATCTCGACTGGCGCGACGAGGTCAACGGCGTCAAGGAAGGGCTCTCGAGTCCCATCCGGCGCGCATCCGAGATGAAGCATGTTGCGAAGATCGTGCAGATCGGCTTGCGCGCGCAGGGCAGCGGGCGTCCGCAGGACTACGAGTTCGCGAAGAACTACGGATCGGTGATGATTTCAGCCTATGAGCTGCACGAGGTCGGCATGCCCGCGATCCTCGAGCGGATTCCGGGCGGCGGAAATTACTACCTGAGCATCGACGCAGATGGCCTCGATCCGACGATCATGCCGGCGGTCGACGGCCCGGCGCCCGGCGGTGTCACTTTCCTGCAGGCGCGCGCGCTGATTCATGGTCTCGTGAAAAAGGGGCGCGTCGTCGGGATGGACATCGTCGAGATCCAGCCCGCGAAGGACAGCGCCAACAAGATCACCTGCGTCACCGCGGGACGCCTCATCGTCAACCTGATCGGTGCGTCCATCCGCGCCGGCTATTTCGACCGGACGGGCCGCGCGACGTCCACCAATTGAGCCCGGAGTCGTCGTCCTCGACGCGCAGCGTTGCGTAATGCGTCAGTTGCAGGGGTCCAGCATGCGGATGGCCGATCTACGCGCTTAAGCCGCCACCAGTGTCGGGGGCGTCCGAGGGATCGCCGTCTTCGCGCCAGCGGCGCACGAGGGCGTTGTCGATGCCGAACAGGTCCAGCGCGCGACCGATGGTGTGATCGACGATGTCGTCGAGCGTATGCGGCTTGCTGTAGAACGCGGGCACCGGCGGCATCACGATCGCTCCCATCTCCGTGACCGCGACCATGCTGCGCAGGTGGCCGAGGTGCAGCGGCGTTTCCCGCACCAGCAGCACCAGCCGCCTGCGCTCCTTCAGCACGACATCGGCGGCGCGCGTCAGCAATGTCGACGTCACGCCCGTCGCGATTTCCGATAGCGTGCGGATCGAACACGGGGCGACGATCATTCCGATCGTGGTGAACGAGCCGCTCCCACTCGACGCGCCGATGTCTTCCTGGCGGTGGGCGCAAGGTACTCGCGGGACTGGGACTCGATGAGGTTCGCATAGCCGCGAGCGCCTCGGCCCCGATCCCGGGTGAACTGCTCGGCTGGTACCGGCGATTGGGCCTGAATCTGATCGAGGGATACGGGATGACCGAAGACCTTGGCTACTCGCACCGCACGACCGAGGCATCGAAATTGCTGGGCCATGTTGGCGTGCCTTTTCCCGATGTTCAGGTGCGCATTGCCGAAGATGGCGAAGTGCTGATCAAGTCGCCAGGGCAACTGGTCGGCTACTACAAGCGCCCCGATCTGGATGCCGCGAGCTTTACCGAGGATGGATTCTTCCGCACCGGTGACCTGGGGGTGCGGCGTGCCGATGGCCAGCTTAGAATCACCGGCCGCGTGAAGGAGCTGTTCAAGACCACAAAAGGAGAATACGTGGCTCCTGCGCCGATTGAGTATCGACTGAATGCGCACCCGATGGAGGAAATGGTGATGGTTTCTGGTGTCGGCCAGCCGGCGCCTTATGCGATAGTGGTGCTCGCCGAGTCCCTGCGTCCGCAACTCGCTGATCCTGCGGTGCGTGCACGCGTTGACGCTGAACTCGGCAAGCTGCTGCACGACGTGAACGAGAACCTCGCGACATTCGAGCGACTGCACGTGCTGGTGGTGGCACGCGAGCCCTGGTCGGTCGAGAACGGCTGTTTGACGCCGACGATGAAGATAAAACGTAGCCGCATCGAGGCCGCTTTGGCTGCGCAGGTGGGTGCGTGGTACGCGGAAAAGACACCTGTGGTCTGGGCTTGATCGAACTCAGGTCTCGGCGGACGGCGCTGGCGATCCCACATCGCGCCCCTACGATCGCTATAGGCGAATGGCCGTTTTGGGGGATCAGACGCTGCGGCCGCTTTTGACCGTGAGCACTCCGAAGCGAGCGTGGACTGCGCCGACTCTAGAGCGGGAAGTCGCGCGGCGTTCTTGCTTGAGCCGCCTTGCGAGGCAGGATCGCATTGCGGCGTACGCGAGCGAAAACAATCGCAGTCCCTTCGTGCACACGCTCTGCACACGCGGCTTCGCAACCGATTGATATTGAAAATGAAGCGTTCCGATCCATCATCGGGGCCACGCATAAACGGTGCGATAAGTCCTTCATTCGTTCAATATTTGCGCGTCAAAATCAGTCCGGTAAACCATTGTAGCGATTGATCATTCTACTGCGCTGCCGGTTTCACCAGTTTGTGGCCAAGTGCGCGCAAATTTACGGTCCAATTCGCTCGCGCATCGGCCATTTCCGACTCGCAGGGGTCAGTTAGCCAAGAACGCAAGATAGGATCAAACTAAAGTCGAATTCAATCTTTCATCCATCGGAGGTCAAAATGAGTCATGCGTCAATGCTGAAAGCCAGACGCAAGCACCAAAAAACCAGGAAACTTCTCGACGTCGCAGCCAAACAGGCCAAACGGCTGGCGAAGCTGGCATTGGCGGGGCCGGTCGTCAAGAAGGAAAAGGTGAAGAAGGAAAAAGTGCAGAAGGAAAAGATCAAGACGGAAAAAGTGAAAAAGGTCAAGCTGACCAAGGAGGAGCTTGGCAGGCAAGACGCGAAGAAGACCAGCGCGGGCGCCGGGAAAAAAGGCGCGTCCTAGCCGTTACTTATCGCCGGCTGCTGTTGGCCGACTGGCGCCCTCGCCGACATACACCAGCGGGTCTGCGATTGGTGGCTTGACGCCTGTCACTGTCCCATCAGTACAGGCGGATCGCCATATCGAAGTACCAGGTTCGGCGGATCTCGATCACGTCATACTCGCTGGCCAGGGCCGGCGGGAAGACCTGGTAGGGCGTCTGGCTGTACACGATGCGTCGTATCGCGTCGTCGATGGCCGCCACGCCGCTGGATTGAGCGAAGGTTACCGACTCCACCGAGCCGTCGCTACGAATGGCCACCGTCACGAGGGGATCGGTGTGACGCTGCTTCGCTGCTTCGCGGACGATGTCGAACGTCATGTTCAGCTGGATCTTCCGGGCCCAGGCTTCCGCGTACAGGATGAGTTCCGCGTTGGTGTCAGTGCGCCCGAAGAGCCTGTACCGACGCGCGCTGCTCGACGAGGGTGACAGTCGCGCAGCAGCCGTTGCAGCTTCGCGCCGGGCGGCCTCCTCGTCCAGCTGTCGTCCTATCGCCCGACGCGCCGCTTCCAGTCTTTCGCCCGCTTGCGCAGCTTCGATCTTTGCGGCTTCGGCCTTTGCGGCTTCGATCTTTGCGGCTTCGATCGTCGCGGCCTCGACCTTTGCCGCTTCGACCTTTGCGGCTTCGACCTGTGCAGCTTCGACCT
>PLYT01000066.1 GCA_003153475.1 Betaproteobacteria bacterium
AGCAACAGCGCGTCGCCATTGCCCGGGCGATCGCGAAGCGGCCCGAGGTGCTGCTGTGCGACGAGCCGACCGGCGCACTCGATTACGAGACCGGAAAAGTCGTGCTTGCCGCCATCGCGCGGGTCAACGAGCAGCTCGGTACCACGACCGTGATCATCACCCACAACGCGGCGATCTCGGGCATGGCGGACCGCGTTCTCCGCCTCGGCGGCGGACGCATCGTCGGCGAAGAGCGCAATGCGCGCCGGCTGACGCCGGAGGAGGTGCGCTGGTGACCCTGCTCGATCGCAAACTGCTGCGGGATATCCTTGCCATGCGCGGGCAGGTGATGACGATCGCGCTGGTGGTCGCAGCCGGCATGGCCGTCTTTATCGCTTCGATATCGACCTACGATTCCCTGCGCGCCGGACGTGACCGCTTCTACGCCAGCGCGCGCTTTCCGCAGGTCTTCGTCACGCTCAAACGCGCGCCGCTCTCGGTGGTGGCGCAGCTCAATGAAATTCCCGGCGTGGCCGCGGTCGAGCCACGCATCGTGCGCGACGTCATTCTGGACTGGCCCTCGGCCATGCTGCCGGTTTCGGCGCGAATGGTTTCGTTGACGCATGCCGGAGACGAGCCGCTGGCGCGGTTGCATGTGCGCCGCGGCACCGCGCCGGAGCCGGGCGACACGAAAACCGCCGCGATCAACGAGGCCTTTGCCGAGGCGAACGCGGTGAAGCTCGGCACCGACGTGCCGGTCGTGCTGAACGGGCGGGTCCAGAGCTTTCGCGTCTCCGCCGTCGCGCTGTCGCCCGAATATGTCTATGCGGTGAAACCGGGAGTGCCGATCCCCGACGACCGCTTTTACGCCGTGCTCTGGGTCGACCGCAATGCGGCGGAGGCCGCCTTCGACATGAAGGGCGCGTTCAACGACGCCATCGTGTCGCTGACCCCGGGCACCGACCCGAAGCAGGTGATCGACGAACTCGACCGCCTGCTCGAGCCCTACGGTTCGGTCGGCGCCATCACCCAAAGGGATCAGCCGTCGAACCGTTTCCTCGACGACGAGCTCAACGAGCAAAAGGTCATATCGGTCACCATTCCCATCATCTTCTTCGGGGTCGCGGCGTTCCTGCTCAACGTGGTGCTCGGACGGCTGGTGACCGCGCAGCGTGAACAGATCGCTGCCTTGAAGGCGCTCGGCTTTCCGACAACCCCGCTGGTGTTGCACTATCTCAAGCTGGTCGCGGTCGTGGTCCTGTTCGGATTCGGCGCTGGGACTGGCATTCGGCCTTGCCTTCGGCGAGGCGATGATCGCGAGCTATCACGGCTTCTTTCACCTGCCGGTGCTGGTGTTCGAGTGGACGCCATGGTCGGCGCTGGTCGGTTTCGCGGTCAGCTTTGCGGCGGCATCACTCGGCGTCGTGACGGCGCTGCGCAACGTCGTCGCGCTGGCTCCGGCGGTGGCGATGCGGCCGGCCGCGCCGCTGCGCTTTCGCCGTTCCTGGATCGAGGGATTGCTGTCGGCGAAGGCGCTGACGCCGCGGCGGGTGCTGGCGATCCGCAATTTCGCCGGCCGTCCGCTGCGCAGCACATTTACCATCGTCGGCATCGCGCTCGCCGTGCCGATGGTCGTGCTCGGGCTGTTCTGGCGTGACGCGATCGACCAGATGATCGAGGTCCAGTTCAACCTGGTCGAACGCGGCAACGTCATGGTCACCTTCCCCCATCCGCTCAATCGCACCGTGGTTGGCGACCTCGCCCGCGAGCCCGGCGTGCTCGTCGCCGAAGGCCTGCGATTTGTCCCGGTTCGCCTGCGCGCGGGGCATCGCAGCTATCTGACATCGGTGATCGGCCTGCCGTTCAACGCCGGCCTGCGGCGGCCGCACGATGCCGCGATGCGGCCGATCGACGTGCCGCCTGACGGCATCACCCTCACCCGCCGGCTGGCCGAACGGATCGAGGTCGCGCCCGGCGAGACGGTGACGATCGAGGTCATGGAGGGAAAGCGCCGCAAGATCGACCTGCCGGTCAACGCAGTCGTCGACGAGGCGATCGGGATGTCGTCCTACATGGAAATCGATACGCTGAACCGCCTGACCGGCGAAGGCGCGGTGGTGTCGGCCGCCGCCCTGTTCGTCGAGCCGTCGGCGCTGCCGGCTCTGTCGCGGCGCTTCAAGCAGCTGCCCGTCATCGAGTCGGTGGCGATGAGGGCCTACACGCTGAGCTCGTTCCTGGACAAGATCGCGAACCTCATTTTCGTCAGCGCCGGGATCCTCACGGCGTTTGCGGTGATCGTCGCGGTCGGCGTGGTCTACAACAGCTCCCGGATCGCGTTGCAGGAGCGCGCCTGGGAACTCGCCAGCCTGCGCGTGCTCGGCTTCACCCGCGCCGAGGTGGCGCAGATCCTGTTCAGTCAATTCGCCGCCGAGATCGCGTTGGCGATTCCGATCGGGCTCTGGCTCGCCAAAGGCGTCGTCACGCTGATCGCGCGGTATGGTTCCAACGAGACTTTCCAGATTCCGGGAGTGGTGGGACCGCGAACCTATGTGGTGGCGACCGCCATTGTCGTGGCCGCCGCCGTGGCAAGCGCCTACATCGTACGCCGACGGGTGGATCATCTCGATCTGGTCGCGGTACTCAAAACGAGGGATTGACGATGCGTATCACCGCTGGTCGTGTGGTTATGGCGCTGGGCCTCGCGGCCGCGGTCGCGGGCGTCGCCTGGTTCCTGATGCCGCGGCCAGTGCCGGTCGAGACGGCGGCCGTCGCCAGGGGACGCTTTGTCGCCACTGTGGACGAGGATGGCAAGACCCGCATCCGCGAGCGCTATGTCGTGGCTGCGCCGCTCGCCGGGCGCTTGACGCGCGTAGGGTTGAAGGCAGGCGACCCCGTCGCTTCCGATGAGGTCATTGCCACCATCATGCCGCCTGCAGCGCCACTGCTCGACCTGCGCAGCCGCCGCGAGGCGGAGGAAAGATTGGGCACCGCCGAGGCCGCACTGGAGCGCAGCAAGGCGGCCGTCGAGCGCGCTCAGGCCCAGGCCGATCAGGCAAAAACCGATCTCGATCGCGCCCGCACGCTTGCGGCGCAGGGTGCCTCAACCGTGCAGGCGCTGGAACGCGCCGAACTCGTACAGCGGGTTGCCGATCGCGATCTTCGGGCCGCGGAATTCCAGGATCACGCGGCGGCTCACGAGGTGTATCAGGCGAAAGCATTGCTCGCCCGCTATCAGGATGGCGCGGACGCTCCGATCGAACGCTGGAACATCACGGCGCCAGTATCCGGCGTGGTGCTGAGGGTCGCGCAGGAGAGCGAGACGGTGGTCCAGTCGGGCGCGCCGCTTTTGGAAATTGGCGATCCGCGCGACCTCGAAATCGTGACTGACGTGCTCAGTGTCGATGCGGTTGAAATTCGTCCCGGTGCGGAGGTTGCGATCGAGCATTGGGGCGGTCCGGGCGTACTCTCGGGGCGCGTGCGCCGGATCGAACCTGCGGCGTTCACCAAAATATCCACGCTCGGTGTCGAAGAGCAGCGGGTCAATGTGCTGATTGACGTCCTTTCGCCGCAGGAGCTGTGGAAAGGCCTGGGAGACGGATACCAGCTCGATACGCGGATCACCGTGTTCACCCGGGACGATATCGAGATCATCCCGGCCGGCGCCCTGTTCCGCCGCGGCGACAATTGGAGCGTCTATGTCGTCGATGATGGACGCGCGCAATTGAGGACCATCGATCTCGAGCGCCGATCTGGCCGTTTCGCAGCAGTCAAGAAAGAACTCACGCCGGGAGAGCGGGTGATCGTTTACCCGAGTGATCAGATCAGTTCCGGCGTCCGGGTCAGCTTGAAATAAATGCACGCGTTACTCGCGCGCGCAACGAGGAGGGATAGCGGAAGCGGCACGGATCTGATGCTTGCCGACAACAGTACCCTTCATTTCGCGCTCGGCATCACAGGCACTTCTGACGGCACGATGTCGCCTGTAATCGGGTTGAAATATACCTCGACCAGTTTGTTCTCTTTGTTGGAGCCGTAAATCTCGTAGCAGGACTCCGTCACCTTGAAGGATCTGATGCTGTGATAGCCGAGCGCGGCAATCCTGGCCTTGATCGCCTCTTCGGACATCCATTTTCCTTTAGGCTCGGTAGTGCATGTCGGATTGGCATGTGCGACCATCGGAACAATGACCGCCCCTGCAAGAACAAGGCTAAATGCAATGGCACGCATAGCGCGTCTCTCCTGATGGCGGTTTCTATCGGCGTGTGTGGAGCTCCTATGGCCGCATGAATGAAGCAGCAGGGACTTCCAAATCGCATTGATCGAAATCAATCCTAGGAAATACCTTTCT
>PLYT01000050.1 GCA_003153475.1 Betaproteobacteria bacterium
CCAAATCCATCGAGCGAAATCGATCTCGCGAATGTGTCGGGCTCCCAGCCCACGAGAGCCCGACCTTGAGTCGTCCAGACGGACCAAGCTTCGGTCCCCATCGTGCGACGTGCGCTAGGTTGGCATCCAAATAGGGAATATCGGCCGGGATCGATTCGAGATCGGTGTTGAACACCCGCGGAAGGCTCGGCAAGTTGATGTAAAAATCGAAATACGGCAGCGATTCTGATTTAGAACGATCGAGAACATGATCGACTCCTGTGAACCCTTGCGCCAGGCGCTCGAGCCCTTCGCGAACCTGCAGCAGGACGGTCGCCCCCAACACCTTGACCAACGGGGCGTAGCGCGCGAACTGGATAATGTCGCCGAAGCCTTGCTCGGCACGCAGCAGGATGACCTTGCCACTCAGGTCCTGACCTGCCCAAGTCGGGCGCGTGAACCCAGGGCGAAGTTGCCGCAGCGGCGCTCGCATCCATCGAAACTCATACTGGTTCCAGCCTTCTACAAGGCGTCCAGCGGTCAAAAGCGCGTACGCATAGTCGTTGTGTCCGGTCAGGCTGGGCCGCAAGGCAAGATGCTTCTCGTACAAATCGATCGCGTCGAGCGTGCGCCCGGCTTCGCGGAGATGAAGAGCGAGGTTGACGAAATTCTCGACATCATCGCCGGTGTTCGCCTCAATCCTGTCGGCGCGCTCGAAGGCCTCAAGCGCAGCATCGTGTCGATTCTGCAGTGCCAGCGCGACACCGAGGTTCGCCCACGTGCGCGCCCGGTCGCCGTCGATCGCGGTCGCGCGGCGGATCAGCGTCTCGCCTGCAGCCAGGTCGTGTAGGTCAAGCTTGCATACGCCGAGGTTGAGCAAGCATTGCACGTCGTCGCCGTTCGACTCGAGCGCGCGCGCGTAGCTCGCTGCTGCCTCGTCGAGGCGGCCTTTGGCCTGCAGCACCACGGCCAGATTGGAGTGCGTGGCGCAAGCGCCGGGATCGCCGGCGACGGCTTTGCGCATTTGTGCCTCGGCTTCGTCGAGCTTGCCTAACCGAAAGCACGACCAACCGAGAAGCATGTCGAACGCTGGGGATCGCGTGCCCGCTAACTCCCCGTGCGATGCCGCGTCAAATGCCTCGCGAAACCGTTCCCAGGCGTGCAGCGTCGAGACCCGCGCCATCACCAACTCCGGATCATTCGGCGTCGATCTTAACTGGCTGTTAATGCCGCGTAGCGACATCGCGAAGCGCCCTAATTCGCAATGTGCGCGTGCCTCGTCGAGCGGACTATGTGCTGCATCTGGCGCGCGCCTGCCTGCTCGATCAGGGGTATCTGCTTGCGTCGCAACAACTTGCGCGGGCTTTCGTCCCGATCCCGTTGTCGCAACGACGAGCTTTCGCAACAAACGCAAAGTGACGCTTCCTATCGGCAGGGAGGCGACCAATTATGTCGGTCCACGGAGCGACTCACCCCTCCCGACAGCTCAACGAATAAAAAGGACCGGCGGGGCAAAACGCCCGCCGGCCCGGGATGACTCAAGTTTACGCGTTTACCCGCGGAAATTCGACGGAACGTACTTGGCGTCGCATCCCGTGTGCGTACCCGTCCAACCGGTAATGTCGGGCAGTGCCGCGGTTTGTGCCGTAAGTATCAGGACACAAGCGGCCGGTTTTGACCCGGTATTTGTCGTGGTAACGGTAATAACCCCGAGGTCTGCAACGGTCAATCCTGACACGTACTGCGTCGCCAATGTCGAACACCCGGCAGTATCTGCGTCAGGTGGCCACGCGTTCTTTGTGGAAACGTATTCGCTGATCGACGTCTTGCAAGCGGCTGTCGCAACGACAGCCTCCGACATCTTCGACCGGATTACGTAGTCCTGATACGCCGGCAGCGCGATGGCCGCCAGGATACCGACGATCGCAACGACGATCATCAGTTCGATCAGGGTGAAACCCTGTTGTACTCTTTTCATTGCGATCTCCGTAACGTTAGTAAGTACTCCCAAACCCTTCGCATCTGGGGATGCCGAGGGGCATACCGCAATTGGCATGCCAACCTATGTCGCGAGCATGGAACGTAAAAAGCGCGCTCAACGCAAAGCGGAGCCTCAGCGCCGAACGCGTCGGTCCGCGCGCCAATTCCGCAGAGGGCTGGCAGGCGATTCGATCGCGTCCAGACAGCTCTAGCACCTGATATTACGAAGGCATGTGACGCGCTGCGTCACATGCTGACGCTGAATGTAAGTCGCCGCCTGCCGCGTTGCGCAGTTCTCCGCCTCCTTCGCGGAGCAAATCGTCCTGGTTGTGAGACACAAAACCAGGGTTCAGTCGGCGGCATTCGGGCTAGTTACCCGGTTCCCCAGATGCGATTGCCGTGCCACCCGGTGGCGCCACGGCAGGTTCTGACCCTTTCTGCCCGTCGGGCAAGAACTCCAGCCGGTTGCCGAGTATTTCGATGACGTCGCCCGCTGCCAGTGCGACGCCGTCGGCGGCGGGCGGTTGTCCGTTGACCGGCGTCGGCTCGCCCTCGACAGGCTTCAGGCGGAATCCCTCGCCCGAACGCTCGACCACGGCCACCTGGATGCCGGCCCGGCCGATGGTCGTCCGCTCGCGGGTCAAGGCGACGACCTGCCCCGCCCTGGCGCCCGACAAAAACTTGAGCGTCGCACCGCCGTCGCCGGCCCCGTCGGGGGTTATCACCGGCGGCGGACTGGCGGCGAGAGTCGTGATCCTCTGGGTCGACTCGTCGACCTTGGCCGGCTCCGCGGGCTTGGCGCTGTCGGGCCGCACGACCGCCGAAGTCGTCCGGCGCGTGCGCACAATAGGCTTGGCCAGTTCGACCTTGCCGCCCAGGTCGCCGACGGCGTCGCGCAGCGCCTTTTTGAGCACCCCTGCCGGGGGAATCGCGTCGTCGTCGGCGTAATAGAACAGCTTGTGGCGACCGACGTCGATCAGGTCGCCGTCGCGCAGGAAGTGCTTGGCGATCGGCTTGCCATTGACCAGGGTTCCGTTGGTGCTGCCGAGGTCCTCGAGAAACGAGTCGGAGAGAATGGTCACGACGACCGCGTGCTCGCCGCTGACCGCAATATTGGGCAGGCAGACGTCGTTGTCGGCACGCCGGCCGATCGTGGTCCGCTCGCGACGCAGCGGCACCTCCAGCGTCGTTCCGTTCGGCACCAGCAGGACGAGTTTCGCCATGGCGGTGCAAGATACCGCGAAATGCGCCGCGGCGGAAATGCCACCGTGCCCTACGCCGGCTTTTTCGCGCCCCAGCGCTGCAGCCAACCGCCGCTGGGCAGAAATCCCTCCGGCACGCGGACGAGGACGACCGAGATGTTGTCGCGTCCGCCATTCTGGTTGGCGACATCGATCAGCTCGGCGGCCGCCTCGGCCAGATCGCTCCGCTTGGACGCGACGATTTCCTGGACGACGTCGGGGTCGACCATGTCGGTCAGCCCGTCGGAGCACAGGACGTAGATATCTTCGGCTTCGGCCCGATACTCGGCGATGTCGGGCGGCACGACCGCCTCGATGCCCAACGCGCGCGTGACCAGGTTCTTGTTCAGCGAGTATTTGGCCTGCTCCGGCGTCAGCATGCCGCTGTCGATCTGTTCCTGGAGCAGCGAATGATCGTGGGTCAGCTGCTCGAATTTGCCGCCGCGCAGGCGGTAGCAGCGCGAATCGCCGATATGGCCGATGCTGACCCGGTTCTGGAAAAAGACCGTCGCAACCAGCGTGGTGCCCATGCCCGCGCATTCGGCGCGATTCTGCGCAGCTTCGTAGATGCTCTTGTTGGCCAGCGCGATCTGCTGCTGCAGCAGCAAGCCGGCGTGCGTCAAACCGCTGCCGACGTCGACCTTGGCAAGCTGGCGGCCGGAGCGCAGCTCCTGCAGCATGCCGTTGCTGATGACATTGACCGCGATGCCGCTCGCCACCTCGCCGGCGCTGTAGCCGCCCATGCCGTCGGCGAGCACGGCGAGGCCGGCCTCCCCGTCGACGAAAACGGTGTCCTCGTTATGCGGCCGCACCATCCCCGGATGCGACAGGCTGGCGACGTCCAGCGGCGTTCTGGAGGCCATCAGGATGCAGTCGGAGGAAAAGACCGCGAGGGCCGGGACAGGCGCAAAACCATGGCGATGCTCATCGGCGCCGAGTTTACGCTGCGGCGCGCTTCAAGGCGAGAGAGCGGCGAAGCACCGCAGGCTGGCGTCCAGCCCGGCGGCTATCCCGCAGGCCGGCGTCCGCGCGCCAGCCACAGCCCCGGAACGATGACGACGGCGATCCCGACGAGTGGAGCGAGCCAGTCCACCAGCGGAACATACGTCTCGATCCAGGGTGCCACTACCGGATCGTCGGTGGCCAGGTCGCCGGCAATGTAACCGAGCAGGCCGCCGCCGGCCGGAACCAGGAGCGGCAGGCGCTTGATCAGCCGCATGATGATCTGGCTGCCGAAGATGACCAGCGGAATGCTGATCACCAGGCCGAATATGATCAGCGACAGGTCGCCTTTGGCCGCAGCGGTGACCGCCATGACGTTGTCCAGACTCATCACCAGGTCGGCGATCAGTATCGTCCACACCGCCGAAAGCAGCCGGTTGCTGGCTTTGACTTCGTGTTCGACATGTTCTTCGCCGACGATGAGCTTGATGCCGATCCAGATCAGCAGCACGGCGCCGATGAGCTTGAGCCACGGGTAGTTGAGCAGGCTCATCGCAAAGTAGGTCAGGATGATGCGCAGGATGATCGCGCCGAGCACGCCCCACAGAATGCCCTTGCGCCGCAAGTTGTCGGGAAGATTGCGGCAGGCGAGCGCGATGACTACCGCGTTGTCGCCCGACAACAGGATATTGATCAGGATGATCTCGAATACCGAAACCAGGAATTGCGGCGTGAACAGTTCTGCCATGCTTCTTCTCTTCTCCTTTTGTCAGGCTTGCAGGACGCTCGCCAGCAGTTTGCCCATCTCGGCGGGGTTGCGCGTGACCTTGATCCCGCACGCTTCCATCACCGCGAGTTTTTCCTGCGCCGTCCCCTTGCCGCCGGCGACGATCGCGCCGGCGTGTCCCATGCGTTTGCCCTCCGGCGCGGTGACGCCGGCAATAAAGCCGACCACCGGCTTTTTCATGTTCTGCTTCACCCACTCGGCTGCCGCTTCCTCGTCGGTGCCGCCGATCTCGCCGATCATGACGACCGCGTCGGTATCGGGATCGTCGTTGAACAGGCGCAGCACGTCGAGATGCTTCAATCCGTTGACCGGGTCGCCGCCGATGCCGATCGCCGACGACTGGCCCAGCCCCAGCTCGGTGATCTGCGCGACCGCTTCGTAGGTCAGCGTACCGGAGCGCGAGACGACGCCGATCCGTCCCTTGCGGTGAATGTGGCCCGGCATGATCCCGATCTTGATCTCGTCCGGCGTGATAATGCCCGGACAGTTGGGTCCGAGCAGCAGCGTCTTCTTGCCCTGCATGCGGTACCGGGTCTGGATCATATCGCGCACCGGGATGCCTTCGGTGATGCAGATCACCAGGTCGAGTCCGGCATCGACCGCTTCGTCGATCGCCGCCGCGGCGAAAGGCGGCGGCACGTAGATGACGCTGACCGAGGCGCCAGTCGCCTGCTTCGCCTCGCGCACCGTCGCATAGATCGGAATCCCCTCGAAATCCTCACCCGGCTTTTTCGGGTTCACGCCGGCGACGTAGCAGTTCTTGCCGTTCGCGTAATCGCGGCACATGCGGGTGTGGAACTGTCCGGTCTTGCCGGTGATGCCCTGCGTGATCACCTTGGTGTTCTTGTCGACCAGAATGCTCATGGCTGGCGTGTTCCCTTCGCCGCGGCGACGACCTTCTCGGCCGCGTTGCTCATGTTGTCGGCGCTGATGATCGGCAACCCGGATTCGGCGAGGATCTTCCGGCCGAGATCCTCGTTGGTGCCTTTCATGCGCACGACCAGCGGCACCTTGAGCTGCACTTCGCGCGCCGCGGCGATCACGCCGTTGGCGATGGTGTCGCATTTCATGATGCCGCCGAAAATATTGACCAGGATCGCCTTGAGCCCCGGGTTCTTCAGCATGATCTTGAACGCCTCGGTCACTTTCTCGGCGGTGGCGCCGCCGCCGACGTCGAGGAAATTCGCGGGCTCCCCGCCATAGAGCTTGATCACATCCATCGTCGCCATCGCAAGCCCGGCGCCGTTGACCAGGCAGCCGATGTTGCCGTCGAGCGAGATGTAAGACAGGTCGAACTTCGATGCCTCGATTTCTGCCGGATCCTCCTCGTCCAGATCGCGCATCTCGACGATGTCGGCGTGCCGGAACAGCGCGTTGTCGTCGAAATTTAGCTTTGCATCGAGCGCGATCACGCGCCCGTCGCCGGTCAGGATCAGCGGATTGATCTCGACCAGCGACGCGTCGGTCTGGTCGAATGCGCGGTACAGACCCTGCAATAGCGCGCGCGCCTCCGCGATGCTGCCTTCGGGAATGCCGATCCGCCGCGCGACGCCATCGGCATCCGCGCCGGTCAGACCCTTGCCCGGATCGACAAAGACCTTGTGAATCTTGTCCGGCGTCTTGGCGGCGACTTCTTCGATGTCCATGCCGCCTTCGGAGCTCGCCATCAGCACCACGCGCTGCGTCGTGCGATCGACGACGATGCCGACGTAGAGCTCCTTCTTGATGTCGGCGCCCTCCTCGATCAACAGACGCCGCACCTTCTGCCCCTGCGGGCCGGTCTGGTGGGTGACCAACTGCATGCCGAGGATCTGATCCGCCAGCTCGCGCACTTCGGCAATCGACTTGCCGAGCTTGACGCCGCCACCCTTGCCGCGGCCGCCGGCATGGATCTGCGCCTTGACGACCCACACGGGGCCACCCAGTGCTTCGGCCGCCTTGACCGCCTCGTCGACCGAAAACACCGGAATGCCGCGCGGCGTCGGGATACCGAACCGGCGCAGGATTTCCTTGCCCTGGTACTCGTGAATTTTCAACGCCGCACTCCTTGTCGTCGCTACGCTGCGCCGCGATACCAGCGCGGGTAATAGCGGCGCACGGTGTCGGTCGTCGTTTCCAGCGCATGGCAGCGGTCGAGCTGGAACGGCCGCTCGTCGCCTTCGATTTCGCGGCGCATTCCGGCGAACATCTGGATCGCCGCGGTCGGTGCATGCGACAAAAGCTCGGTCAGGTGACTGCAGCCCTGGACGCCGCCCATCGTGTCCTGCAGCGTTCGCCGAAAGCCGTGCAGCAGGCTCGCGCCGACCAGCTTGCCGTACGCGGGCGTGATGAGATCGCAGGCGCCGGGGTACGGCATCTCGTCGGTGCGAACCTCGATGGCGCGGATCACGTAGTCGCTGCCGATCGTCAGGCGTATCCACATGTCGTGCACGGGGTCGCCGGCCCGGCGTAGGCCGGTCAGCAGCGCGTAATCCTGATCCTTGACATCGGTGAGGTGGCCCTCGATGTCGAACAGCTCGTCGCCGCGCCGATAGCCTTCATAGGTGACGGCGCGTACGTGCAGGCGGGATCGGTCGACGGCAGAGGATGAAAGCGGCATCGGTCACAGGGACCGACGTCGCGGCGCCGGCCGGGGCAAAGTGGCTACAATGCAGGCGGCCACAAAGCGCGTTATCTTACCTCATTTGGCCGCTCTTCTTCAGGCGTCGTCGACCATGTCATTCGTGCTCGCCCTCGACCAGGGCACCACCAGCTCCCGCGCGATCGTGTTCGATCAGTCGGGTGCGATCCGCGGCGCCGCGCAAAAGGAATTCCGGCAGATCTTTCCGCACCCCGGCTGGGTCGAGCACGATCCGACCGAGATCTGGGCGACGCAATCGGGTGTGGTCACCGAGGCGTTGGCCAGCGCAGGCATCGGCGCCGGCGATCTCGCAGCGCTCGGCATCACCAACCAGCGCGAGACCACGCTGCTGTGGGAGCGCGCGAGCGGCAAGCCGGTGGCCAACGCGATCGTCTGGCAGGATCGGCGCACCGCAGGCACCTGCGACGCGCTGCGTTCGGCCGGCCTCGAGCCGACGTTCGCGCGGAAGACCGGCCTCGTGCTCGACGCGTATTTTTCCGGCACCAAGCTCAAATGGCTGCTCGACAACGTGGCCGGTGCGCGGCAGCGCGCGGCGCGCGGGGAGCTCGCGTTCGGCACGATCGACTCCTGGCTGATCTGGAA
>PLYT01000079.1 GCA_003153475.1 Betaproteobacteria bacterium
TCGACGCGCTCCGCCGCCGCATCGAGGCGCGTGACGCCTGCAAACCGCATCCGCTTTCCAATGGCGAAGGCGTCTGGGTCCGCGATCCTGACGGCACGCCGCTTCAGATTGTCGTCGCGCCGAAAGTCTCGCCTTCGTCCAAGTCGCAACCCGCGGTGTCGTCTCTTACAGCGGCAGGCAAGGGCGCCGCACCCAGCCGCGGCGGTGCCGCACCCGTGCGCCCCCGCCACCTGTCGCACGTGCTGCTGTTCACGCCGGATGTGCTTCGCCAGACGGCTTTCTACGCGGACGTCCTGGGATTGCGCCTGTCGGACGGGTCGGCGGACATCATTGCCTTCATGCACGGCCCGCAATCGAGCGATCATCATCTTGTCGCCTTCGCGAAGTCGCACGCGCCGGGCTTTCATCACTCGAGCTGGGACGTCGCAAGCATCGACGAGGTCGGGCTGGGGGCGGAACAGGTGAAGGCGCAGGGCTATACCAAAGGCTGGGGCGTCGGGCGGCATGTCCTGGGCTCGAACTATTTCTACTACGCGCAGGACCCGTGGGGTAGCTGGGCGGAATTCTCCTACGGCATCGATTTCGTACCCGTCGATGTGGAATGGCCCGCGGCCGACCACCCGGCCGAAGACTCGTTCTACGTCTGGGGTCCCACGGTTCCGGACGACTTCGTCGTCAATCACGAGCAGCCGGCGCGCACTTAGCCGTCGGCAGCCCCGGTTCGAGCAAAATGAGGATCAAGGGAAAGCGATGCGCTTCGTAGCGTTCAAGCGTGACGACGGCTCTCCCGGGGTGGGGTTGCGCATGGAGCAGGAGCTGGTCGACCTGACCGGACTCGGACTTCCCGCGACGCTCAAGGAGCTTCTGCAGACCCCAGGCGGCGTGGACGCTGCACGATCCGCGGCAGCGCGCGCGAAATCGCGACGTCTGCTTGCGGGCGTCACTTACCTGCCGCCGATCGGCGATCCCGCCAAGGCGATCGCCGTCGGCCTCAACTACATCGACCATGCCGCGGAATCGCCGTACAAGGATCCGCCGAAATACCCCGTCCTGTTCCATCGGTACCCGCAATCGTGGGTGGCGCACGGCGCGCCGCTGGTCCGGCCGCACGTGTCGGAAAGCTTCGACTACGAAGGCGAAGTGGTCGTCGTCATCGGCAAACCCGGACGCTACATCGCGAAGGAGCGCGCCCTCGACCACGTGGCCGGCTATTCGCTCTTCAACGACGGCTCGATTCGAGATTACCAGTTCAAATCGACGCAGTGGATGATGGGCAAGAACTTCGACTCCACGGGGGCCTTCGGCCCCGAGTTCGTCACCGCTGACGAGCTTCCCGCCGGCGCGGCGGGTCTGCAGCTGCGCACACGGCTCAACGGGCAGGAATTGCAGAACGCCAATACGCGCGACATGATCTTCGACGTCGCGACGCTGGTAAGTGTTTGTTCGGATGCGATGACTCTTTTCCCCGGCGACATCATCATCAGCGGCACGCCGGCAGGAGTCGGCTTCGCGCGGAAGCCGCCGATATGGATGAAAGCCGGCGACGTGTGCGAAGTGGAAGTAGAAGGCATCGGTGTATTGCGCAATAGCGTCGTAGACGAAATTCGCGAAATTCGCTGACAAGACGTAACGACAACAGGAGGAGCAGTCGATGACCACAGTACAACGCATGGCCCGCTGGGTCGGTGCGGCGATCTGCGCGCTGGCCGCGACTTCCGGCGTCTGGGCGCAGGGCACGCAGCCGCCGATCCGCATCGGAAGCACGCTGGCGCTCACCGGCGCGCTCGCGTCAACCAGCCTCGTGCACAAGGTCGTCGGCGAAATCTACGTCGAGCAACTCAACAAGCGCGGCGGATTGCTCGGCCGGCAGGTCGAGTGGATCGTCAAGGATGACCAATCGAAGCCCGATCTCGCGCGGACGCTCTACGAGCAGCTCATCACGGTGGATAAGGTCGACTTGCTGATGGGACCGTACGCGACCGGCGCGATCCTCTCGGCGATGGGTGTGGCGCAGCGCTATAACAAGGTCCTGGTGCATCACACATTCGGCATTCCGTCGCTCGCGAAGTACGAGATGCAGTTTCCGGCATGGTCGCTCGGACCCGATCCCGCAAACACCGTTCCGACCACCGTCTTCAACGCGTTGGCGGCGTCGCCCAAGCCGCCGAAGACGATCGCGGTCGTGACCAGCAAGTTCCCCTCCGTGCACTTCATGTCGCTCGGTGCGCGCGAAGTCGCCAAGAAGCGCGGGCTCACCGAAGTACTGTTTCTCGAATGGGATTTCGGGAACCTCGATTACGGCCCGATCGCGGCGCGCATCAAGGACGCCAAGCCGGATTTCATCTGGGTCGGCGCCATCGGGCTTGAAGGCAACCAGTTGCTCGAGGCCATGAGCAAGATCGATTACACGCCGCAGGAGCACTTCTACATGTACCCGGCGCCAGGCCCGATGTCGAAGTCGCCCCTGGCAAAAAATGCGCTGTCGATGACGCTGTTCGAGGAGCATCCTCCGTTCACCAGCGCGCCGGGCGCAGCGGAGTTCATCGCGCTTTATCACGGGCGTGCCGCGAAGGCGGGCATCCCGGATACGTCGGTCGAAGTCCAGGCCGCCACCTCCTACACTGCGTGGCAGATTCTCGAAGCCGGCGTGCGCGGCGCCAACAGCCTCGACGACAAGGCGATCGCCGCGTGGATCAAGAAGAACGGGGTCGACACCATCCAGGGCCACCTGCGCTTCGACGGCCCGAATAATTACGGCGACGACCTGATGCGCGTCAAGCAGGTGCAGAACGGGCGCTGGGTCACCGTATATCCCAAGGAGTACGCCGCACCGGGCGCGACGCTGCAAGTGCAATGACGCGACTGGCGCCGGGCCACGCCGTGCGCGCGATGGCCCGCCCGAGGCGTTGCCGCGCCACGACCGCTGGAGCACTGCGTCCGGCATGACATTCCCGAGCGCCACGCTGCTCGCGCAATCCGCCCTGTCGGGCCTCTTCATCGGCAGCCTGTACGGCCTGCTGGGCTTGGGCGTGGGCCTGTCGTGGGGACTGCTGCACATTATCAATCTCGCCCACTTCGGCTTCGCCTTCCTTGCCGCTTACGTCTGCTATCAGCTCGCGAGTGTCGGCGGCATGGATCCGCTGCTCACACTGGCGATCATCGTCCCCGCATTTTTTCTGCTCGGAGTGGCCGTCCAGTGGCTGCTCGCGCGCTTCTCGGTGTCGCCGCTCAACTCGCTGCTGGCGACGTTCGGCTTGACGGCGATCATCGAAGCCGGCATCCAGGCCGAATGGACCGCCGACTTTCGCAAGCTCGAGTCGGTTTATGCGGGGCAGAAATTTCGCATCGGTGAGTTGTTCGTTCCGGTGCCGGAATTGATCACGCTTTCATTCGCGCTGGCGTTGAGCTCCGGGCTATGGGCGGCGATGCGCTATACGGATCTCGGCCGCCCCATGCGGGCGCTGGCCGAGGACGCGCCTATCGCCGCGGCGTTCGGCATCAATCGTCGCGCGCACGGGCTCATGCTGGCGGGCGCATGCGGGGCGCTCGCAGGTGTTGCGGGCGTGTGCCTCGCATTGAGCTTTACGCTCACGCCGTCGCAGATCTACGCGTGGGTCGGCGTCGTGTTCGCGGCGGTGATGCTCGGCGGACTCGGCTCCGCGCTCGGGCCCCTTACAGCCGGCGTCGTGATCGGAGTCAGCGAGGCGGTGACGATGGCGTTCGCATCGCCGTCATGGGCGCCGATGGTCTCTTTCACGTTGCTGATCGCACTATTGCTGCTGCGTCCGGGACGATCCTGAAGCTCGACCGTACGCTTGTCGCTATCGTCGTCGCTGGCGTGGCACTCGCCGCGGTTCCGTTCCTGCATCTGCCGGCGTTCTACGAGTCGTTCCTGTACCTCGTGCTGCACTGGATCGTCCTCGCTACGTCGTGGAACATCCTGTCCGGCTATTCCGGCTATTTCTCGTTCGGCCATGGCGCCTTTTACGGCACCGGCGTGTACACGACCGCGGTGCTCGCCGGCAAGTACGATGTCCCGTTCCTGTGGACGCTGCCGGCGGCCGCGCTGATCGCGGCAGCACTCGGCGTGGCGCTCGGCGCGGTCGTATTTCGCGTGCGGCGCGTGCGCGGCGAGGTGTTCGCGCTGCTCACGCTGGCCGTGACCTTCGTGCTTGCGACGATCGTGCTCAACACGCCGATCGACGGCGGCCCCGGCGTGTATCTGTCCGCTGTCACCGTTCCCGCACTTGCCCCAACGGTATCCGGCACGTTCTACATGATGGCGCTCGCGCTCGCGATCGTCACGCTGATGATCGCGCGTGCGATCCCGCAGGCGCGTCTCGGCGTAGCCCTGTTTGCGATTCACGACGACGAGGATGCGGCCGAGGTGATGGGTGTTCCGACCTATCGCTACAAGCTCGCCGCGCTCGGCATTTCGTCTGCGCTCGCCGGCGTGGCGGGTGGCATCCAGGCACTGTTCGTGTCGTACGTCACCGCGAACAGCACCTTCAACATCACCGTTCCATTGACTGTCATCCTGATGAGCGTGCTCGGCGGCACGCGCCATTGGGCAGGACCGGCGCTCGGCGCCTCCGCCATCACGCTGCTGCTCTATGCATCGACTGCCGCGGACCAGGCGGTGACGGGCAAGGCGATAAGCGGCGTCATTCTCGTTGCGGCGATACTTTTTATGCCCAATGGCATCCTGGAATTGCTGCGCGCCAAGCTCACGAGATACAAGCGTCCCGTGGCGATGCCGCCGTCGTCAGAAATGGCGCGGCCGGCGCCGCAGGCAACGCGCGGCATCGACACGCTCATCCCGGCGCCGAATCCGAAAATCAGCTTCGCGCTTGAAACCAAGCCCGCGCATCAGCACGTTGCAGAAGCCGACCGATCACCGGCGCCCGCGCGCGCCGGCGAAGCAATGCTCATGGTGCGCGGGCTGCGCAAATCGTTCGCCGGCGTGCAGGCGCTCGACGGCATCGATCTCGACGTGTACAGCGGCGAGATCCTCGGCATCATCGGACCTAACGGCTCGGGCAAGTCGACGCTTATCAACGTCGTGAGCGGTCATTATC
>PLYT01000062.1 GCA_003153475.1 Betaproteobacteria bacterium
GGTCGGCTCGTTGATGATGCGCTTGACATCCAGGCCGGCGATGCGGCCGGCATCCTTGGTCGACTGCCGCTGCGAGTCGTTGAAGTACGCCGGCACCGTGATCACGGCTTCGGTCACTTCTTCGCCCAGATAATCCTCGGCGGTCTTTTTCATCTTGCGCAGGATCTCGGCCGAGACCTGCTGCGGCGCGATCTTCTTGCCCCGCACCTCGACCCAGGCGTCGCCGTTGTCGGCCTTGGTGATCTTGTAGGGCATCAGGCCGATGTCCTTCTGGACTTCCTTTTCGCCGAACTTGCGGCCGATCAGCCGCTTGACCGCGAAGATCGTGTTCTTCGCATTAGTCACCGCCTGCCGCTTGGCGGGCGCGCCGACGAGGATCTCGCCGTCGTCCTGATAGGCGACCACCGAAGGCGTCGTCCGTGCGCCTTCGGAGTTCTCGATCACTTTCGGCTGGGTGCCTTCCATGATGGACACACAGCTGTTGGTCGTGCCGAGGTCGATGCCGATGATCTTGGCCATGCTGATTTCCTTCCTTATGCTGGGATGCTTGCTTATGCGCTACGTGGGGTTTTTTCGGTTCAATTCAAGGCGAAGTGCACGTCATCCGGTCTCGCCGCCGCGTTCCTTCGACTTAGCCACGGCGACCAGCGCCGGTCGCAGGATGCGATCGCCGAGCGTGTATCCCTTCTGGAAGACCTGCGCGACGGTGCCCGCCGGCCGATCGGATTCGATCATCGTCATCGCCTGGTGGCGGTGCGGATCGTACTTGTCGTTCAACGGATCGATCGCGACGATCTGGGCCTTGTCGAAGGCCGCGCTCAGATTCTTCAAGGTCAACAGGACGCCGTCCCTCAGCGCTTCGATCGACGCGGCCGGCGTGGCCAGCGTCTGCTCGAGCGCGTCCTTGACGGCCAAGAGCTCTTGGGCAAAGCGCTCGATCGCGTACTTGTGCGCCTTGGCCACGTCATTCTGGGAAAGCTTGCGCACGTTGTCGGTTTCAGCCATCGCGCGAAGCCACGCGTCCTTGAGCCGCGAGGCTTCGTCCTCGGCCTGCTGCAGCAAGGTCGCGAGATCGGGCGCGGGATCGCCGGGTCGGGCCGCCGGCGCCCTGGCCGGAGCATCGGTCGGGACCGGAACGCCCGGCTCGGCTTCGCCGGAAACTTGACTGTTATGGTCGGGATTCTCGCCCATCGTTGCTCCTCTTGCGAACAGCTGGGATATGGGGCTGTTTCGGCGCGGTTCAACAACAATCGGACGGAAAAGGCGCGAATCGAAGCGAAATCCCGGGGCTTGCGACGTCCGATCGGCCCTCGCCGCCGCAACCGCCCGAGGGCGCGGGCGAATCGCCTAGCGGTGCGCGCCCAGCGCCTTGGCCCGCGCCTGAGTCATCTCGCGCGCAGCGGCATCGGCCGGGACGTCGAGCCAGCCTTGGAGATTGCGTGTCGCCAGGTCAGCCAGTGTCGCGATCCAAGCGGGCCCCTCGTTGAGGCAGGGTATGCAGTGCAGCTCCTTGCCGCCGGCCCCGAGAAAAGCGGCCTGCGCGCCGTGCCCCAGCTCCTCCAGCGTTTCGAGGCAATCGCTGACAAAGCCGGGACAGGCGATGTCGACGCGGCGCATCCCCTCCATCGCCAGCGCGATCAGGGTCGGCACCGTATAGGGCTGCAGCCAACGGGCCCGGCCAAACCGCGACTGGAACGAGACCGCGTATTGCTCGCTGGTGAGGCCGAGCTCGTCGGCCACCAGCCGCGCTGTCTTGCGGCAATGACAATGATACGGGTCGCCCAGATCGAGGCTTCGCCGCGGCACGCCATGGAACGAAAGCACGAGCTTGTTCGGCCTGCCGTTTTTCACCCAGTAATCGTTGATGCTCTGCGCCACCGCGCGGATGTAGGCCGGATCGTCATGGTAGGGCGCGACCACGCGCAGCGCGGGCATTGCGCGCATCTGGGAAGCCGCTGCGAACACGGCATCCAGCGCGGACGCCGTGGTGCTGGCCGCGTACTGCGGATACAGCGGCAGGACCAGCACACGATCGCAGCCTGCGGCCTTCAGCTTGGCCATCGCATCGGCGATCGTCGGGCGGCCGTAGCGCATGCCGAGCTCGATCTGCGCGTGATCGGACGGCAGGCCAAGCCCCTTCATTCGCTGGCCGAGGTAACCTTGCAACAGCGTCTTTTGCCTGAGGCTGTGCACGAGCAGGGGCGAGCCGTCCTTGCTCCAGATCGTCGCGTACTTGCGGGCCGACTGCGCCGGGCGCAAGCGCAGGATCAGGCCGTGCAGTATCGGTAGCCACGCCGCACGCGGGATCTCGATCACACGGGGATCCGACAGGAATTCGGCGAGGTAGGTGCGCACGGCAGCGGTGGTCGGCGCGTCGGGCGTGCCGAGGTTGACCAAGAGCACGCCGATGCGGCGCGGCCGGTCGTGGGCGAACGCCGGTTCAGGCAAGAAGCGCATCGGCGGCGTGCTGCACTTTCAGCGCCGGCGACGTGCCGGGCTCGGGTCCGGTCCCAGCGCCGACCTCCGATGCGCGTCGCGCAACACCGCGTTGCTTGCAGCGCTCAATCTTCGGCTATCTGCTGCGACAGGGCGCTCGACAGCAGCTTGGCGGTGACGTCGACGATCGGGACGACGCGCTCGTACGACATCCGCGTCGGACCGATGACACCCAGCGTGCCGATGACTTCGCCGCCGGCTTCGTATGGCGCGGTCACGACGCTGCATTCGTCGAGCGGCAGCAGCCCCGACTCGCCGCCGATATAGATCTGCACGCCCTCGGCCTGCTGCGAGGCGTCGAGCAGATGCAACAGCGACGTCTTCTGCTCGAACAGGTCGAACAGCAGCCGCACGCGCTGCATGTTCGACGAGAAGTCTCCGGCGTTCAAAAGATTTCGCTCGCCGCTGACGACCAGCGATTCGTCCCGGCTCAACGCACCCTCGCCCACGTCGACCGCGGCTCGCATCAGCCCGGCGATGTCGTCGCCCAGCGCGCGCAGCTCCTCGGCCATCCGGCCGCGTATCGCCCCGAGCGGGGTGCCGGCAAAATTGTGGTTGAAGAAATTGGTCGCCTCGATCAGCTGCGCCTGGGTGTACGGGCGATCGGTGTGCAGTATGCGATTCTGCACGTCGTTTTCGGCGGTCACGATGATCAACAGGACGCGGCGCTCGGACAGCCGCAGGAACTCGAGGTGCCGCAACGCCGCTTCACGCCGTTTCGGCGTCATCACGACGCCGGCGAACTGCGTCAGCTGCGACAGCATGACCGCCGCCGCATTGACGATCTGCTGCGGATGATCAGCATGCAGCTCGCCTTCGAGGCGGCGGATCTCGATCTGCTCCAGCGGCTTCACGACCATCAGCGTATCGACAAAAAAACGGTAGCCTTTGGGCGTCGGAATCCTGCCCGCCGACGTATGCGGGCTCGCGATGAAGCCCATCTCCTCGAGGTCAGCCATGACGTTGCGTATCGTCGCCGGCGACAGCTCCAGGCCCGACTGCCGCGACAGTGCACGCGAGCCCACCGGCTGGCCGTCGGTGATATAGCGCTCGATCAGCGTCTTGAGCAGGTGTTGCGAGCGGGGATCCACAATCGGGGTATTGTACCGCCGGCACAGTCGGCAAAGCGACGCCGGCAGACTTCGCGCGCGTTTGGACCGTTCGCGCGCATGTGCTTTAATCGCGGCTATGGGGGGTCCGGCACAACGCTTCGCAACGGTCGCGCTGATCGGCCGCTACGCGAGCGCCGGTATCGCCGAGCCGCTGCAGCGGCTCGCGTCGTTTCTGGTGGGACGCGGCCATGCCGTCGTCCTCGATGCGGAAACGGCGCAGTGCACGCCGTTGCCCGGCTATCGCACCGCGCCGGCAGAAGAGCTCGGGCGCAAAGCCCAGCTGGCAATCGTCGTTGGCGGCGACGGCACGATGCTGTCGATCGCCCGCCGACTCGCGCCGTTCGACGTGCCGCTGATCGGGATCAACCAGGGCCGGCTCGGCTTCCTGACCGACATCGCGCTCGCCGACATGGAAAGTGCCCTTTCGCCGATGCTCGATGGACGCTACGTCGAGGAGACGCGCACGCTGCTCGACGCGACACTGATGCGTGCCGCCGGTGGCGGCGAGCGCACGCTGGCGCTGAACGACGTCGTCGTCGGCCGCGGCGCGATGGGCGGAATGATCGATTGCGCGGTGACGATCGACGGCAACTTCGTCTATGCGATGCGCGCCGACGGGCTGATCGTCGCCACGCCTACCGGATCGACCGCGTATGCGCTGTCAGCGCAGGGCCCGATCGTCGACCCGGTCGTCGCGGCCCTGCTGCTGGTGCCGGTCGCGCCGCATGCACTCACCAACCGCCCGATCGCCGTGCGCGACTCGGCGGTGATCGAAATAACGCTGCTGCGCGGCAAGGACGCGAGCCTGCATTGTGACGGTCAGGCGCATTTCGCGCTGGTCGAGCGCGACCGCATCGTCGTTCGGCGCGCGGCGGACCGGCTGCGCCTGCTGCATCCGCAGGATCATGATCATTTCGCGATGCTCCGGCAGAAGCTGCACTGGAGCGAGACGCCTGAGCGCCTTCGCCCCTAACAGGCGAGCGGGTGCATCAGCTTATTGCCCTAGGGCATCGGTAGCAGCGCGGCAAGACGGGTTCCGGCGATAATCGGGGCGCGCGCGCACTTTCTCGCGCCGGACAATCGAATCGATGCTTCGCCTGCTTGCCATTCGAAATTTCGCCGTCGTCGAGGCGCTGGAGGTCGAATTCCGGCCCGGCTTCACCGTGCTGACCGGCGAAACCGGTGCCGGCAAGTCGATTCTGCTCGATGCCTTGTCGCTTCTGCTTGGCGATCGCTTCGAGGCGCGACAGCTGCGTCCCGGCGCCGACCGTGCCGAGATCGCCGCCGAGTTCGACGACGAGGCGCCGGAATTGCGCGCGTGGCTCGCCGCGCAGGATCTCGCCGACGAAGGGCCGCTGCTCCTTCGCCGCGTCCTGGATGCTCAGGGACGAAGCCGGGCGTACGTCAACGGGCGGCCGGCAACGCTTGCTCAGCTTGCCGACATCGGTGAACGGCTGATCGACCTGCATGGGCAGCACGCGCATCAGTCGCTGGGCCGGCCCGAAGCGCAGCGTCAGCTCCTCGATGCTTTCGGCGGCGTCGAGCCGCTGGCGCGCGAAGTCGCCGCCGCCTGGCGCGCCTGGCGCGAAGCCATCGAGCGACGCGACCGCGGCGGACGCGAGGCCGCGGCGCGTCAAGCCGAACGCGAAGCGCTGGCGGCGCGCGATGCGGAGCTCGCAGCGCTCGGCGCCACCACCGATGAATGGCAGGCGCTGTCGCAGGCGCAGTCACGGCTCGCGCACGCGGCGACCCTGCTTGAGGCGGCGGCAACGGCGGAAGTCGAATTGAGCGAAGGCGACGTAGCGCTCGGCGCTCGCCTCGCCGCCGTCGCGCATCGTCTGCGGCAGGCCGCGCAACACGATCCGGCGCTGTCCGACGTCGTTCAACTTGCCGACGAGGCCAAGATTCGCGTCGACGAAGCGAGCCGGAGTCTCCGCTCCTATCGCGAGCGGCTCGACCTCGATCCGGCCGAACTTGCGCGCGTCGAGACAAGGCTGGCGGTGTTCCACGATCTCGCGCGCAAGCATCGCGTGCGCCCCGAGGCGCTTCCGGCATTGGCCGACGAGACCGCGCGCCGACTCGCCGAGCTCGTCGCCGACTCCGATGCCGGCGCACTGGAGCGCGCGGCCGACCAAGCCAGGCAATCGTTCGATGCGCTGGCGCGCGAGCTGTCGGCCAGGCGCAAGGCTGCGGCGGCGGCACTGGGCAAGCGGGTCACTGCGATGATGAAGGAGCTGGCGATGGCCGGCGGCCGTTGCGACATTGCGCTGACAGCGCTGGCCGAGCCGGCGAGCTTCGGGGCCGAAACCGTCGAGTTCCGTGTCGCGACCCATCCAAAGCAGCCTGTCGGACCGCTGGCGCGGGTCGCGTCCGGCGGCGAGCTGTCGCGGCTCGCACTCGCCATCCAGGTCGTCCTGGCCGAGGTCGGACGCGTGCCCACGCTGATCTTCGACGAGGTCGACGTCGGCATCGGCGGCGCCGTTGCAGCGACCGTCGGCCGGATGCTGCATGAGCTTGGGCTAAGGCGGCAGGTACTTTGCGTCACCCATCTGCCGCAGGTGGCGGCGTGTGCGGACGAGCATTACCGCGTCAGCAAGATCGGCAGGGGGGGCGCCGTCGCCTCCGAGCTCGACCGCCTTTCGGCGGGCGCTCGCGTCGAAGAGCTCGCGCGCATGCTCGGCGGACATGAGATCACCGCCAAGACGCGAGCGCACGCCGGCGAATTGCTGGCGCAGCAGCGCGCGGCGACTGCGACGCGGCGCACGCGCTAGCTCTCCCGGGGCTTGGGGCCGACGGCACCAAACAAAACGGCCGTTGTCGCGGCCGTCGACTCGACCATTCGAGCCGCTTAAAGGCGGCGCGCCTTGGCCTTGGCCGCGGGTGACACGGCGGCGAAGCTGCCGCGCACCTTGTGGCTAACGTGCATGGCCTTGGCCGAAGCGGTCGGAATCACCAGCGCTTCGCCGGTCTCGAGCCAGTGCTTGACGCGCTGCGCATCGGCGATGCGCGAAAGCCTGCCGTACGAGTCCAGCAGCACGATGACAACGGGCCTGTTCACGATATTGGCAAGCATCACCAGGCATTTGCCGGCTTCGCGAATGAAGCCGGTCTTGCTCAGCGTGATGTCCCACTGCCCGCCGCGCACCAGCGAATTGGTATTGTTGAATCCAAGCACTCGGCCGCTCGGCTGGATCTCCACCGAGTGGCTCGCGGTGGTGGTGAACTCGCGGATCAGGGGGTAGCCGGCGGCGGCCTGCACCATGCGCGCCAGATCGCGCGCCGTCGCAACGTTCTCGCTCGACAGTCCGGTCGCGTCGCTGAAATGCGTCTGCGTCATCGCCAGGCTCGCCGCCTTGCGATTCATCGCCTCGACAAACGCCGGCGTGCCGCCGGGATAGTTTCGCGCGAGGCAGGACGCCGCCCGATTTTCCGACGACATCAGCGCCAGTTGCAGCATCTCCCGCCGCGTCATCGTGGTGCCCAGGCGCAGGCGCGAGCTGCTGGCCTTGAGCAAGTCCAGGTCGCCGATACCGATCGTCAGCATCTCGTCCATCGGCTGCTGGGCGTCGAGCACGACCATCGCGGTCATCAGCTTGGTGACCGACGCGATCGCCGTCACCGCGTCGGCGCCCTTGGCGTAGATCGGCTGCCCTGTCTGGGCATCGAAAACCAGCGCGTTAGCCGAGGCGAGCTTGAGCTTGCTGGCGTCGATCAGCAGCGTCGATCCGATCGGCTTCAGGTCCTCGGCGGCGCCGGCACCGGTCGCGACCAGAAATAAGCAAATAAAAACAAATAGTAAGCGTTGATTCATCAAGATAGTTCTCAGCAGGAACGCAAGTTTATAGCACACCCGGGCGCCTATGCCAACGGCTTAACGTGTCCAGCAGCTTAAGCGATGACTTGGGCCGACGGGCTGCGCGGATCGGGGCTGCCGTCGTCGACGCCCTCCCGGCGCTGCTGCTGGAGCGCCCACATGCGGGCGTACGAGCCGTTGGCGGCAAGCAAGGCGGCGTGGGTGCCGCGCTCGGTGATGCGACCGTGCTCGAGCACCAGGATCTGGTCGGCGCCGACGATCGTCGACAGGCGGTGCGCGATGGTAAGCGTCGTGCATCCCGCCGAAATCTCTTCGAGCTCCGCCTGGATCAGCTTCTCCGACTTGGAGTCCAGCGCCGAAGTCGCTTCGTCGAAGATCAGGATGCGCGGGTCCTTGAGAATCGCGCGCGCAATCGCCACGCGCTGCTTTTCGCCGCCCGAAAGCTTCAGGCCGCGCTCGCCGACGGGCGTGCGATAACCGTCGGGCAATCCGGAGACGAAATCGTGGATCTGCGCCAGCCTCGCCGCGATGACGATCTGCTCGTGCGTCGCGCCCGGGTTGCCGTAGGCGATGTTGTATTCGATCGAATCATTGAACAACACCGTATCCTGCGGCACGATGCCGATCGCCGCGCGCACGCTCGCCTGCTGCACCGAGCGCAGGTCCTGGCCGTCGATGCTGATGCGGCCGCCGCTGACGTCGTAGAACCGGTACAACAGGCGCGCCAGCGTCGACTTGCCCGATCCGCTCGGCCCGACGACGGCGATCGTGCGGCCCGCGGGAATCACGAACGATACGTCAAACAGGATTTGCCGGTTGGGCTCGTAATGGAAGTCGACGTGCTCGAAGCGAACCTCGCCGCCCCCGGCGGCGAGCGGCGGCGCCCCCGGCGCATCCTGGACTTCGGCGTTGACCTCGATCAGATGGAACATGCGCTCCATATCGGCTAGCGCCTGTTTGATCTCGCGATAGATGACGCCGAGAAAATTGAGCGGAATGTAGAGCTGGATCATGAAGGCGTTGACCAGCACCAGATCGCCGATGGTCATCGTGTGGTCGACGACGCCCAGCGTCGCGCGCCACATGATCAGCGTCACCGCGATGGCGATGATCGTGCTCTGCCCGATGTTGAGCAGCGACAGCGACGTCTGGCTCCGGACGGCCGCCTCCTCCCACCGCTGCAGGCTTTCGTCGTAGCGCTGCGCCTCGAACTCCTCGTTGTTGAAATACTTGACCGTCTCGTAGTTCAGCAGACTGTCGATCGCCCGGGTGTTCGCCCTGGAATCGAGCTCGTTCATCTGCCGCCGGAAGCCGGTGCGCCATTCGGTGATCGTCACGGTGTAGACGATGTACAACGCGAGCGCGGCGAGCGTGATGCCGATGAACCACACATCGTAGCGCGCAACCAGGATCGCGGACACCAGGGCGATCTCGATCAAGGTCGGCAGAATCGAGAACAGCGTATACCCGATCAGGGTCGAGATGCCGCGGGTTCCCCGCTCGACGTCGCGGGTGAGTCCGCCGGTCTGCCGCGCGAGATGGAAGCGCAACGACAGCGCATGCAGATGGCGGAAAGTCCTGAGCGCGATCGTGCGCACCGCGCGCTGCGTGACCTTGGCGAACAGGTACTCGCGAAGCTCGGTGAACGCCGTCGTCGACAGCCGCAATGCGCCGTAGGCCGCGAGCAGCGCCAGCGGCAGCACCAGCGCCTGGCCCGCGCTGACGGTACTCAGCCGATCGACGATCTGTTTCAGCACCAGCGGCACGCCGACATTCGCGAGCTTGGCCGCGACCAAGCAGCCGAGCGCGAGCAGCACCCGGCCCCTGTACGCAAGCAGATAGGGCAGCAGCGTGCGGACCGTCTGCCAGTCGCCGCGCTCGCGCCGCGTCGATCGTTCGGCCGGAGGGAGGGGAAGCGAGGAGCTGCGTCTCATCAGGATGGGTTGGCACGTTTGGCACGCCACGCGCCGCGCGCGGTCGCGACACCGCGGATCGGGTCGCGCCGGACGACATATTAGCGCAAGCGGCGGTCCCCATTGCGGCGGAAAGCCGCGGCTTTCAGTCCTTCATCGTCTCGGTGAACCAGTCGTTGCTCCCGTATCCGACCAGCCCCATCGCCATCCGGACGATGCCGTAGGCGATCCAGATCGCCGCCTTATAGGGTCGCGACCGGTGCTGCCAGTCGTCGGGGGCGACCCGGCGCGCGCCGCTCGCGATCAACTCGCGAAGCTGCCCCTTCAGCTGGGCGTTGAAACCGCGATCGCGAACGATGATGTTGGCCTCGCGCGCCATCAGCAGGCTGTACGGATCGATGTTCGACGAGCCGACGGTCGCCCAGAAGTCGTCGACGACGGCGACCTTGGCGTGCAGCATGCTGCGATGGTACTCCTCGATCACAATGCCGGCTTGCAGCAGCTGGCCGTACATGGCGCGCGTGGCCAGGTGCAGCAGCAGGTACTCGACCCGTCCCGGCAGCAGCAGCGTCACCGCGACGCCGCGAACGGCGGCCGCGACGAGTGCACGGCGAATGCGAATGCCCGGAAAGAAATAGGAGTTGGCGATGATGATCTCGCGCTTGGCCGTGCGGATTGCCGCGAGGTAGGCGCGCTCGATGTCGCGGCGATGTCGCAGATTGTCGCGAATGACGAATCTGGCGGTCTGCGTGCCGACGCGCGGCGCGTGGCGGAGCTCGGGAAACAGCGACAGGTCGGACGTTCCGGTTCTGACCAGCTGCACGATCCCCCACACCCGCTGCATCGTCTGCTCGATCTCGGGCAACAGCGGGCCCTCGACGGCCACCGCGAAATCGACTCGCGGCGGGGTTTGCCGCGGCGTGTTCTCGTCGTCGATGACGTTGATGCCGCCGATGAAGGCAATCGTCCCGTCGACGACGCAAAGTTTCCGGTGCAGACGGCGCAGGCGATGCGAGCGGAATTGCCACGGCGCCACCTCGGGCCGATACTTCTGGAAGTTCACCCCCCCGTCGCGCATCTCGCGTTCCAGCGCGACGGTCAGGTAGAACTTGGCTCCCCAGCCGTCGACCAGGGCGCGCACGGTGACCCCCCGTTGCGCGGCGCGGATCAGAGCGCCGGCGACGAGCCGTCCGGTGGCGTCGTCGGCGAAGATATAGGTCTCGAACCACACCGTCTCCCGCGCGGCCTCGAGCGCACTTATCAATGCCGGAAAGTACTGATCACCGTTACTCAGCAGGGTGATTCGGTTGCCCGGCAGGAAACGAGCCATCGAGCCGCGGACGGGAGATTAGCGCGATGCCGCGCCGGAACGCGAAAGTTCGAACGTCGCAGCGAGCGCTGCATGGTCGGATAGCCGTGCCAGCGGATAAGCGTAGTGAACGTCGGCAGCGATGATCTTGAGTCCGCGCGCATAGATGCGGTCGAGACGGAATACGGGCAACACCGAAGGGAAAGTGCGGGCGGGCCGTCCGCGCGCCGCCTCGAATACTTCGACCACGCCGAGTTCGTTCTGCAGCATGCGATCGGCCTTGCGTCGCCAGTCGTTGAAATCGCCGGCGATGATCAGCGCCGCGTTGGCCGGCACCGACTCGCGTATGCGCTCGCACAGCGCCCGCACCTGCCAGTCGCGACCGCGCTGGAACAGCCCAAGGTGAACGTTGATGCAATGCAGCGGCGGCAGACCGCGCTGCAGCTGCATCACGCAGTGCAGCAGGCCGCGGCTCTCGAATGCATGAGCGGATATGTCCTGGTTCGACTGCTCGACGATCGGAAAGCGTGAAAGCACGGCATTGCCGTGGTGGCCATGCCGGGTGATCGCATTGCGACCGTAGGCGACCTCGCGCCAGACCTTGTCCGCGATGAATTCGTGCTGAGGTTTGAGCGGCCAGTCGCGATAGCGGCCGGCATGCTGGCGATGCACGCCCTGGACTTCCTGCAGGAACACCACGTCGGCATCCAATCCATGCAGCTTGTCACGCACCTCGTGAATGACCACGCGTCGTGTCAGGTGGGAAAAACCCTTGTGGATGTTGTAGGTAGCGACGGTAAAACGCATGGCGACGGCGTGGCGCGAGGAAGACCCTTATGGTAACGGCAATTTGCCGTAACCGTGGTCCGCGCTGCACCAGGCGCCGCCGGCGTTCCCCCGGACGCCCGGGTTCGACGAGGCAAGCCGTCTACCGACGCGCGCAATCGTGTAAGGTAACCGGTGTCGGTGCGACCAACGCCGCGGCCGGACCGAAAGTCCGCCGTTCACCGATTTTCTCGGTCATTGCACAGGAGGCAGTCATGAAGCAGCAATCGACGATTCAAATCGCCATCGCGAGCGTCTTGGCCCTCGGCTTTGCGACTTCGGTCGCGGGCCACCCGGTGCCCCAGCCGCCGGCCAAGGACAAGTGCTACGGCATCGCGAAGGCCGGCCAGAACGACTGCGCTGCCGGCAAGCACGCCTGCGCCGGTCAAAGCACCGTCGACAACGATCCGGTCTCGTGGAAGTACGTCGCCCGAGGGACCTGCGAAAAGATCGGCGGCAAGACGACTGCGCCCAAGTCCTGACCCGACGAGTTGGATGCGCGCCAGCGGCTAGCAATGGCATTTTTGCGCGCCCTTCCCGCCGTCGCCGGCATCGGCTTGCGCGCACCGCACGTTGCCCGCGTTCGCGACTCGCGGCCGCCGATCGGCTGGGTCGAAGTGCACAGCGAAAACTATTTTGTCGACGGCGGTCCGGCGCTCACCGCACTCGAGGCGATTCGCGCCGACTATCCGGTGTCGCTGCATGGCGTCGGCTTGTCGCTGGGCTCGGCGGATCCGCTGGACGGCGAGCACCTGGCGCGCCTGAAGCGGCTCGCCGCCCGCATCGAGCCGTCGGCGGTTTCCGAACACCTGTGCTGGAGTCACGTCGACGGCCGGCATCTGAACGATCTCATGCCTCTGCCGCTGACCGATGAGGCGCTCGCGCTGATTTGCGATCGGGTCGATGCGGTGCAATCCGCGCTGGGCCGGGCGCTGCTGGTCGAGAACGTCTCCTCATACTTGCGCTTCGCCGACGACGCGATTGCCGAGTGGGACTTTGTCGCTGCCGTCGCGAGGAAGACTGGCTGCAAGCTGCTATTCGACATCAACAACGTCTACGTCAACGCCGTCAATCACGGCTTCGACCCGCAGGCGTATCTCGCGGCGATCCCGGCCGAGCAGGTGGCCGAGATCCATCTTGCCGGATTCGAGGCCCGCGGGCCGTGCCTAATTGACACGCACGGCTCGCGGGTCGCGCCGCCGGTCTGGGCGCTGTACCGCGATGCGATCGATCGCTTCGGACCCAAGCCGACGCTGATCGAGTGGGACACCGACATTCCGGCGCTCGAGATACTGCTGGATGAGGCTAGCAAGGCACAGACGATCCTGACCGAGCATCGCGATGCCCTCGCTGTTTGAGATCCAGCGCGGCATGTCCGCCGCGACGATATTCGGCGACCGCACCGCGCTCTCCGCGCTGGGTATTGTCACCGACACGATGAGCGCCTCGGAGCGCATCGACATTTATCGCAACAACGTGCTCGGCCATTACCGCAAGGCGCTGGCGGCGACATTTCCAGTGGTCAGGCGGCTGGTCGGCGCCGCGTTTTTCGACGCTGCCGTCGACGCTTTTGTGCGCGTGCATCCGTCTACCCGCGGCGACGTCAACCGCTACGGCGGCGAGCTGCCCCGCTTCCTCGCCTCTTACGGGCCGGCGCGAGCTCTGCCCTACCTGCCGGACGTCGCGCGCCTCGAATGGGCGATCGACCAAGCGGGCATCGACGCCGACGCGCCGCCGTTCAATCTCGCCGCGCTGGCGGCCCTGCGCGAAGACGCGCATGCGATGTTGCGCTTCGTGCTGCACCCGTCGGTGCGGCTGGTCCAATCGCGCTATCCGATCCTGCACATCTGGCAGGTCAACCAGCCGGCCTTCGAAGGTGCGGCCGATGTCGATCTGGGCGAAGGCGGCGATTCATTACTGGTCGCGCGCGGCGCACTCGGTGTCGCCGTCGAACGGCTGGGTCCTGGCGAGGCTGCCCTGCTTCGTGCCTTCGCCGCCAACGTGCCGCTGGGTAAGGCCGCGAGTCGCGCAGTTGCTGCCGAGCCGCCATTCGACCTGCCTGCTGCGCTGCGCCGGCACGTCGCCAACCAGGTCCTCGTCGGGTTCGACGCGCCGCAGCCATCGGCCGGAGAATGCCCGCGATGAACATCGGCGCGTCGCCAACGCGCGCCGGCCGCCCCTGCCGGACATCGCCGTGAAGGACCACATTCTTTGGGGATTGATGCTGCTGGTGCTGTTCGTCCATGGCCCGGGCGCGCTTTCGGCTGATCGCCTGTTGTCGCGGCGGGCAGCCGACGCAAACTGACGTCTGCGACGAAGTCTCGACGCGCTGCCGCGCTTTGCGCTTGCGATCGCGACGGTAAAATACGCGATTCGAGAGCGACTGCGCGGAGAAAGACTCGTCCATGTTGCGCCAAAGCGTGCCGGTCCTGCTCCTCTGCTGCGCCAGCGCCCTGGCGCAGGCACAGGAAATCTCCGGCCTGGGCGGAGCGCTCCGGGACCAGGACCGCGCGCATACGTTCACATGGCTGATGGACTACCAGCGCAGCCTTGGTGAATATGCGGCGTTCAGTGCAGGATGGATCAACGAAGGGCACGTTCCCGGTCATCATCGCGACGGCGCCATCGCCGAGCTCTGGTGGCGCACAACGACGTTCGGTCAACGGCTGACCCTGGCGGCCGGAGTCGGCCCTTATGCGTATTTCGACACGGTTCCGACGACGACCGGCGACGTTCAGCCGCACAGCAACCAGGGCGCTTCGACCCGACGCTGTCGTCGCGCTTGCGGTGGCTTCTTCTGCCGGTGCCGCGGCGCCGTAGCGCGCGGCCGCGATACCCGTGGTCAGCGCGCCGCCGCGACGGAGGAACTGCCTGCGCGACGGGTCGACCGCATCGTCATCCAGGCCCGGCGGCGACGTATCCGCCGGAACGCGGGACGATGCGCGGAGCCTGATACCCCTGTTCAAGGTCTGTCGTCCGGAAAAGACATCGGCAGCATTTACCGGTGTCTGAACTTTTTACCAGATGCCGCGCCTTCGTTGCTTTGCCTGGTGCCCCGCGGACAAGCCCTTTGGGGGGCAGCGGCGGCCGCGAATCGCGAACACGGCTTCGATCGAGCAATATGCGTGCCGCTCGCTACATGATGACGCGGTGCCGGCCCCACCCGCGTTCGAGCATCGGGCATTGCTCGCATTCGAGCGTGCGTATGCTGCAATAGCGAATGTCGCAACCGACTTTCCGACCTTCCAGGATCAATCTGACCCGATCGAGCTTTTCCGGGCCGCGGCCCTTGATTAGCAGGACGTCGCCCGGATGCAGCACTCGCCTCAGCGCGTCCGCCGCATCGTGTACGGTGCGGCCCGCGTCGATGACCGATGTCCTGGGCATGCCGGCGCGTCGCGCGCCCGACCAGTACGGCTCAAATTCGTGGTTGAAGACGACCAGGTGCGAAGCGATCCCCGCGACCCGCTCGCCCAGCGCTTGATACATCGGCCGCTGGCGACCCGGCGGCTCGGACACCGCACCGAGCAACACGACGCGACGGGAGGCCGGAATCTGGGCAAGCACATCGAGTGCCGCCTCTACCGTTTCCAGACTCGATTTGAAATCGTCGCGGAGCACGGTCACGCCATCGCGCAGCGGGACCGGGTCCATGCGTCCCGGTGTCGGCGCGAGCTCCTGCAGTCGGGCCAAGGTGCCATCGAGAGCGAAGCCTTCGACGTGGGAAACCGCGACCGCGGCAAGGATCGGATAGACCATATGGCGGCCGAACAGACGCACGGCAACGTTTCGCTCTTCACCGAACGCCGTCAGACGGAAGCGCGTTCCGTGGGGCCAGTCGAGCCTTGCGTCCTCGGCTCGGACGTCGCAGGCGGCGCCGAAGCCGAACGTGACCACGCGCGCCCGGGTCTTTTCCTTCATCCACATCACGTTGGGGTCGTCGCCGTTCAGGATCGCGACGCCGGATGCCGGCAGCACCTGCAGCATCCACGACTTCTCGGCGCGCGTCACTTCGAGCGTGCCGAGACTGCGATGGTGCTCGCTGCCGATGGCGGTGACTACCGTCACGTCCGGACCGACGGTGCGCGCATAAGCCTTCATCTGCCCGGGTCTGGCAATCCCGACCTCGATCGCCGCGTGACGCTGCCCAGGCCGGATGCGCAGCAGCGCCAGAGCGATCCAGTACCACGCATTGAGCAGCGTCCTGCGGTGGTCGCTTACGCCCAGAGCCGCCGCGACGGCGCGCGTCGTCGTCGACTTGCCGAACGAGCCGACGACGGCGATGACGCGGGTCCTGCGCACCACGGTCCGGCGATAAAGACGCGCCAGCGGCGACAGCACCGGCCAGGACCGGTAAGCGAGGCCCTGGCGCACATGCAGACGGCCAGCCGGCGTGCCAAGCATGGCCGGAAGGTCGCGCAGGCGGAATCTCATGGCGGCAGCTGCCTGCCGGATGCGCTGTGACGGAAGAGGTCGTCCCACACCTGCACGCCCAGCACGACCGACAGGATCTGACCGAAATTCTCGCCGCGCGCGCGATGTCGCCGCAGCAGCGCCGCCACCTTGTCAGGATCGAAATAGCCGCTTTGCGTGAGCGCCGGCCCCGACATCCGCTCGGCCGCAAACTCGGGCAGCGGAGCGCGCAGCCATGTATCCATCGGCACCTGCAAGCCGCGCTTTTTGCGATTGACGATGTCGGGCGGCAGGACGCCTTCCATCGCGCGCCTCAGGATATGTTTTTCGCGCAGCCATTTCATCTTCACCCGTGGCGGGATGCGCGCGCAGAATTCGACCAGCTCGTGGTCGAGGAACGGCACGCGCGCCTCGACCGAATATGCCATCGACGCTCGATCCAGGCCGAGCACGACGCCGTCGCCCATCCGGTGCTTGATGTCGAAATACTGCATGCGCGCGAACGGGTGCCAGGTTTCGAACCCGGGCGGCGGCGGCGCGGCATCCGCGGCGCCGTCGTCCTGCCGGCGGAGCTCGGCCTCGATCTCTGCAGATAACACCTCGCTGCCGGGCGGCCGGCCGCGCAAGTGCGTGATGCTGCGCGAAAAGCGCTCGAAGTTCATGTCGCGCGGACCCGCGATCGTCGTCGCTGCACCCGGCCATCGCCGCTGGATCGCCGGCAGACTGGCGATCAGCCGGCGCGCCGGCCGCGGCAGCAGGAACACCGGGTCGAGCAGCCGCAGGTTCGGATACCATGAATACCCGCCGAGAATCTCGTCCGAACCTTCGCCGGTCAGCACGACCTTGACGTGCTGGGCGGTCGCTTGTGCAACGATCAGCTGACCGACGCCGACGGCGCCGAGCAGCGAATCCTCCGCGTGCCAGATTAGCTTCGGCAGCCGTTGCATGTCGGCGTGACGGCAGATGATCCGGTGGCCGGCAAGGCCGTATTCAGGGTAGTCGTCCAGCCCTTTCTGGCCGCGAAATTCGTCGAACTGCGGATCCTCGAAGCGCAAGCTGAAGGTTTGAACCGGCGCCGCAATCAGCCGTGACATCAGCGCCGTGACCGCGCTCGAGTCGATCCCCGCGCTGAGCCAGGCGCCCACCGGTACGTCGCTGCGCAGATGAATCCTGACGCTCTCGGTGAGCTTGTCCCGCAGTCCATCGGCCCAGTCCTGCTCGGTCAGGCTCCGGTCGTACTCGTCGCGGGCGGGGAACATCGCCTCCCAATACTGGCGGATGTCGGCGCGCCCATCGCTCCAGGTCAGCGTGTGGCCGGCCGGCAGGCGGCGGATGTCGGTGACGATCGTGCGCGGCGCGACGATGCGTCCGTACGACAGCAATTGCCGCAGCGACTGGATGTCGGCTCGCGGTTCGATCGCGCCCGACGCGAGGATCGCCTTCTGCTCGGATCCGAAAAAAAGGCCATCGGCGGTGATTGCATAGTGCAGCGGCTTGATGCCCAGCCGGTCGCGCGCAAGCACCAGCCGCCGGCGACGGGCGTCCCACAGCGCGAGCGCGAACATGCCGCGCAGGCGCAAAACGAAATCGGATCCGTGCTCTTCGTACAGATGCACGATCACCTCGACGTCCGAGGCAGTCGCAAAGCGGTGCCCTGCGGCGACGAGCTGGCGCCGCAGTTCGACATGGTTGTAGATCTCGCCGTTGCAGATGACGCTGATCGAGCCATCCTCGTTGGAGATCGGTTGATCGCCGGTATTCAGATCGACAATGCTCAGGCGGCGAAAACCGAGCCCGATGCCCGGCGCGGCGAGAAAGCCTTCGCTATCGGGTCCGCGATGCCGCAGCGAGTCGGACATGCGCTTGAGCGTTTCCGCGCTTACCGGTCTCCTTGCATCCGACCAGGCGATGCCGCAGATGCCGCACATGCTCGTCGTTCCTTCCGTCCGGTCCGTCAGCGACGGCCGCGCGGCGGCGGCATCCGGAAAACCCGCTTCCAGGGACCGAGCTTGATGCGCCCGAGCAGACCGTAGGCGCGGAAGCCACCTCTGGTGTCGTCGCGCAGCGATGACACGTTCTCCGGGAGGACCGCGCCGGTGGCGCGCCGGTAGCCGGCGCGCTGCAGATGCTTAAGATGATGCGTGCGTACGGCGTTGGCGATGCCGTAGCCGCGATAGGTCGGCAGCGTGAACTTGTCGTAAATGTGCGCCTCATCCGGTTTCACGTCGATCCTGCATCCGAGAAATGGCATCCAGGCCGGCTGGAAGCTTACCCAGGCGGCGGCGACGATACGCCCTTGGTGCCGGGCGACAAAGCACAGTTGGCCCGAGCGCAAGCGCTCGGCGATCTCGCGCCGCCTGGTCTCTGGGCGAAAGACGAGATAGTCGTCCAGCTCGCTTTGCGCCAGCACCGCGACATCCACCGGCAAGCGCGGCGTGTAATCGGCGATCGGCTGGTCGAGCGGACGCTCGAGCAGCAAGAGGCGCCGATAGCCGCATTCGCCCAACAGCTTGAACCAGAAGCTCTTGGGCCCTTCGACGCGCAGCGTCAAAAGCGCCCGACGAAAGACGTTGCCCGTCGGATAGGCCGATCGCGCAACCGTTTCGACTGTCTCGCCGGCCGGTGCCGATCGATGCTCATCGTATTTACTCGACATCATCGCTTGCGCGCATCGATGCCGACGAAATAGCCGGTCAGATAGCGCGTCGGCCAGCGCGCCAGGCGTTCCCAGCGCAATGCCGCGCGCTGGAACTCCGCCCGGGCCTGTTGCGTTCCGCGGCGTTCGCATCGCCGTGCAAGCGCCACCGACAGCGCGCGCGGGCAGTGCAGCAGTGCGACGGTTTCGAGCACCTCGAACCCGGCAGCGGCCAGCATGCGCCGCAGGCGGGCGGGTCCGGCGGTCGCACCGATCGGGTAGTCGACGAGCTTCAGCCGACGCAGCAACCGGAACGGAAGGACGTTGCGCAGCGCCACGGCGGGATTGGCAAGATTGTCCATCGTCAGCAACAGGCGGCCACCTCGCCGCAGGACCTGATGGATGCCGCGCAGCGACTCGAGTATGTCGTCACGGGTGTCGAAGTGGTCGAGGGTGGAATTCGATACGACGACGTCGAACGCGCCGCTTGCAAACGGCAGGCGCCGCACGTCGGCCGCAACGGCCAGCAACGCAGGATGCCGCGCCGTCGCCGCGACCAGGACCGAAGGCGCGACGTCGAGCGCCGCAACGCGCGCCGCGCGCGTGGACAGCAGGGGATACAGGCCGCTTCCCATCGCCTCGTCGTACAGGTCGGTCTTCAGCAGATTGGCGCATGGCTCCGCCGGCAGCCAGCGCGCCAGCAGCGTCGCGTTGACCGCGTCGCTGTGCAGTCGCCACAATGCCCCGGTCGGCGCGCCGAGCAGTGGCTCCAGAGCGCTTTCCCAGCGCTGCGGCTCGCCGGCGGCCGACAGGATGCGATTGCCTTCCATTGCCGCGCCTACCTTCCTGATCGATGCCGCCCGACTGCTTGTGCGTGCCGTCGCGACTGTTAGACTGCGGCTGCTCCGATGCGCGCGACCTGTTCGACGCACGGACCGAAGATCAGCGCAGTCAATTATAGTGCCGCGTGGCCGGAAGCGACCGTCAGCGCCATGCCGCGAGAGTCCAGGCGAAGCGCCGGGCGGGAGAAACGCACTGAACGCAGCGACCGAACGCATCATCCCGGCGGGGCCGACGCTGACGGTCATCATGCCCGTATACAACGGTGCTGCCACGTTGCGGCAAAGTCTCGAGCCGCTGCTGGCGATGCGCTGCCGCGGCGAGATCTTGGAAATCATCGTCGTCGACGACGGCTCGAACGATGCCAGCGCGGCAATCGCCGGCGAAGCGGCCGTGACCGTGATCGAATCGGGCGGACGCCTGGGCCCCGGAGGGGCGCGCAACGCCGGCGCAACCATCGCAGCGGGTGACGCGCTGTGGTTCGTCGACGCCGACGTCGTCGTCCACCCGGACAGCGCCCGCGTTCTGGTCGAGGCGCTGCGATCCAGCGGCGCGGCCGCGGTGTTCGGCAGTTATGACGACGACCCTCCGGCGCCCAACTTTCTTTCTCAGTACAAGAATCTGGTCCACCGCTATCAGCACAGCCACGGCGCCGGCGAGGTCGACACCTTCTGGGCCGGCTGTGGTGCGGTCGCCAGGCAGGCCTTCGCCGATGACGGCGGGTTCGATGCCGACAGCTACCCTTACTCGTCGATCGAAGACATCGAGCTCGGCTTGCGGCTGCGGCGGCGCGGCCTTCGCATTCACCTTGAACCGGCGTTGCTGGCGACTCACCTCAAGGTCTGGCGGCTGCCCAATCTGCTGCACACCGAAATATGGCGTCGCGCCGTGCCGTGGTCGCGACTGATCGCCGCGCATGGCTGGTGGTCGGGAACCCTCAACATGGGGCATGGCGAGCGCCTTCGCGCGCTGCTCGCTGCCTGTACCGTGTCGGCGCTGCTGCTGGCCGCGATTGGGCTGGCGCCGGTGTGGCCGACGTTGCTCCTCGTCGTCGTCGTCGCGGTCGCCAACGGCCGCCTGTTCGGCTATTTCCGACAACGGCGCGGCACGCTGTTCGCGATCGGCGGCGTTCTGTATCACCAGCTCTATTACCTGTACAGCGCGGCGGCGTTTGCGTATTGCCTGGCGGCGCAGGGCGGGTCGGCGCTGCGTCGGCGCTGGAACCGCTGGACCGGCGCCGCCTGATCGAGGGCAGCGGCAGGCCTCGCATTCACGGCGCCGATTCGCTCGCCGGCACCAATACGACGTCGGACGTGCGCTCCGGCGCCTGCCGCCACAACAGCGCCAGATAGAACGCCAGCGCCGGGACCAGGTGCAGCGGCAGGCGATTGACCAGCGTCTCGTCCGCGACTCCGAACGCCGCGCTGCTGTAGAAGAACACGACGAACACGAAGCCGAACGCACCGAGCATCGTGACTATCATCGGCGCCATCGCGGCAGAGAACAGCGCGCGCCAGCGCAGCGCGATCGCTACCGGCGCCAGGTACCAGAAGAGATGCCAATTGTCCATTTCGAAAAAATGCTCGAACAGCGGGCGCGACACGTTGGTGAATTCGGTGCGAAGCGTGTAGCCGAGCACGTGGAGCTCGCTGGGACCGAACAGTAGATAGGCCAGTGTCGCAGCGCCCAGCAGCGCTACTGCAGCCAGGCCGATCCGCCGGTCGATCGCGACCAGAACCGGCGGCAGCAAGGTCAGCGCCCACACGATACCCTCCTTCTTGACCGCGATGCAGGCCAGCGCGCAAAGCACGGCAAGCAATGCATCGGAGCGGTCGCGAGTGCGAACCCACTGCCAGAGCGCCATCGTCGCCATGCCATAGGCCGCGGCGACGAAGATGTCCACGTATCCGGCGACCGCAACGTGCAGGTCGATGAACGGCATCGACAGCAGCAGATAGCTGAACAGCATCGCCTGGACCATGCCCGTGCCGGTCCGCCGCAGTTGCGCATAGAACGCGACTCCGAGTGCGGCCAGGATCGCGAGCCAGGGCACATTGATCAGCGACTCGTCCCAGCGGCCTAACCACAGCGCGCTCCACACCTGCAGCAACGGAACCGTCGCCGGATAGTCAGGGTGTGCATCGACGAACTGCGTCGCGCTCCCCGATTGGAGCCACGTTATCGGGTCGATGAAGGCCGCGATCCTTCCGTATTCGTACCAGACTCGGGCCTTGGTTGCCCACTGCGCCCAGGCGTCCCACGGCAGCAGCGGACGCCATGCCAGCTCGAGGCCCAGCCCGAGCAAACGGACGACGATCAGCGCGAGGCACGCGAAGAACAGCAGGCGATGCGGGGCCGGCAAGGCCGCGATGCGGCCGCGCCAGCCTCGCCAGCGTTCGCGCACCGACGGCAGCGATCGCACCCGGGCAATGCCCAAGGCCGCCACGGCGAGCGCCACCAGTTGCACGGCGACCAGAGGGGCCGTCCATCGTTCGCCGATGGCGTCCAGCGCGCGCATCGCCAGCGACGTCGCCATCACCCCCAGTAGATAGCCATATCCGGCGGCGAGACCCAGGTCGCGCGCCGAGCCGCGCTGCACGGCGAGCACGCAAGCGCTGCCGGCGAGCCAGGGCAGCCCGATGCTCGCGGCGATGCCGATCAGATCGCGCATGCTTCCCACGCGTTCCTCGCCGGCGCTTCGCGCGCGACGGTCATCGCACCCGGACCAGGCGAAGCCCCGGCGGCCGCGAAAGAATCTCGTCCGCGGGCTTGCGACGGCCATCGCGCCAAACCAGCGCTTGCGTCACGCCGTCGTAATCCAGATCGCCGGTGAGGAAAAGAAGCACGTAATCGCCGCTGCGCAACTCCTCCGGTTGAGGCTTGCGCTCGCGCGGCGAGCCGCTGTGGTAGACGTTTTGCGGATACAGGAAATACGATCCGCGCGTGCGCAGCGCCAGATCGTCGGCGATGAAATGAATGCGCACTGGCGGCGCCGGCAACGCCGCGGTCACCTCGCGCATCAACATGTACAGCTCGCGATCGTCGGAAGCGAGGCGCTTCTCCTCGCCGGTCTTGCCGGCAAACGTCGCCGCGGTGCGCGTGAGCTGGCGCCAGAGATTGAGCTGAAAGCGTGCATCCAGGATCAGCCAGCCAGCGATGAATATCGCCCAGTAAACCCGGCGATCGCGCGGCAGGGCGCGCTGCGTCAGCAGCCAGTAGATCGCTGCCGCGAGAAACCCGCCGCACGCCACCGTCGCGAGCAAGGTCGCGTAGTGGCTGCGCTCGTCGTCGAAAGGCAGCGTGATCGAGGCCGCGACGATCGGAATGAACGCCGCCCACTGGCCGGCGATGTCGCCGATCACCGTGGCCACCGACACAGAGGGGACCGACAGCGAATCCAGCACCAGCGGTCGCGGCAATGCACCGCGGGCAACCAGGGCGACGCCGGTGATCGAGCCGCTCCATCCATCGTCCGGACCGAGATCCAGCGACGCGATGCGCGTACCGGTCCAGCTCAGCGCCTTGGAAAAGTTTCGATTCGGCCGTTCCTGCGTGCGCCAGAGGAAGACCAGCTCGACCGGCAGCACGTCGGTCGAATGCAGATTGAAGTCGACTCGCGGATGGCCGTCGGCGCCGAACGGCGCGACGCGAGCCGCAAGGATGGCCAGCCGCTCGCCGTCGGTCGCCTCGAGCACGAACGCGTCGCCTTCGCGGTGACCGCGGCCGCGCACCAGCGCGAACGCACCGCCCTCGACGGTGACCGCCGGCGGACCATCGCGCCAATTGCCGCCCGAATGGACGATGGCGACTACCAGCAGCGATACCGCGATGCCGGCGACAAGCAAGCCCACCCCGGACATCCAGGGCTGTGCTTGCGCCGCGGGCGCCGCATCCACGCGTTCGGTCATCAAGCGGACACTAGCATCCGCGGCGGTCGAGTGCCATATCGAGCCGATCGCGCTGCGGCGAATGGCGCCGCATCGCCTACAATGGCCTCCATGGGGGACGCGCAAAAGACCGCTGTCATCGTCGGCGGCGGCCCGGCCGGACTTACCGCCGCGTTGGAGCTCATCCGGCACACGAACATCCGTCCGATCGTCATCGAGGCCTGCGAGGCCGTCGGCGGCATCTCGCGCACGATCGATTGCGGCGGTTATCGCATCGACCTCGGCGGTCATCGTTTTTTTTCCAAGTCCGATTGGGTGATGAACTGGTGGCAGGAAATCCTGCCGCTGGACCGCGAATCGCGCCCGGCCGGAGAGACGATCAGCGTCGGCTATCGCAACCGGCGACGGAACGTGCCGGATGTCGCCGCAGGCGATGCGGACGCGCGCGGCGACCTGGTGATGCTGGTGCGCCGCCGCCTGTCGCGCATCTATTTCCGGCGCAAGTTCTTCGACTATCCGCTCAAGCTGAATCTGCGAACGATCGTCCGGCTGGGACTGTGGCGCTTCACGAAGGCCGTGGCAAGCTACGCCCGGGCGTCGCTCTTTCCGCGTCGACCCGAGGTAAGCCTCGAGGATTTCCTGATCAATCGCTTNNAGTCGTACACCGAAAAGGTCTGGGGCGTCCCGTGCGACCGGATCAGCGCGGAATGGGGAGCGCAACGCATCAAGGGACTTTCGCTGGTCGCGGCGGCACGCCATGCGCTGGCCCGGGTGTTGCCGCGATCGGCGCTCCCGTCGCGCCAGACCCGCACGAGCCTGGTCGAGCACTTTCTCTACCCCAAACTCGGCCCCGGCCAGCTATGGGAAGAGGTTGCGCGCCAGGTCCGCGCTGGCGGGGGCGAAATCCGCCTGTCGCAGCGCGTCGAGCGCATCCGCCTTGATGGCAATCGCGTCGCCGAGGTCGACATACGGGACGTCGTAACCGGGGCCAAGCACAGGCTATCCACGGACTACGTGATTTCGAGCATGGCCATCCAGGATCTCGTCGCCTGTCTCGATCCGCCGCCGCCTGCCGACGTACGCCGCGTGGCGAGCGAGCTGCCCTACCGCGATTTCGTCACCGTGGGCCTCCTGCTGACCCGGATGAAAAACCGCAGCTGGGCAGCCGCCGGCAATGCGGGCGCGTTCCCGCCCGACAACTGGATCTACATCCAGGANNGCAGATCTTCAACAACTGGAGTCCCGCGATGGTCACCGACCCGGCGCTGATCGCGCTGGGCGTCGAATATTTCTGCAACCGCGACGACGATCTCTGGTCGCTGCCCGATGGCGACCTCAAAGCTCTGGCCATTCGCGAGCTGCAGCAGATCGATCTGATCGATGGCGACGACGTGGTCAAGGGCACCGTCGTGCGCGTGCCCAAGGCCTATCCGGCGTACTTCGGCACCTACGCCGAGTTCGGACTGATCCGGGCGCACGTCGACCGGATCGAGAACCTGTTCCTGGTCGGCCGCAACGGCATGCATCGATACAACAATCAGGATCACTCGATGCTCACCGCAAAGGCCGCGATCGACAGCATTGCTTCCGGGCGCACCGACAAGCAGAATATCTGGAACATCAATGTCGACGACGAATACCACGAGGAACGCGATCCGGCCGCCGCTTGATCGTCCGTGCTGCGCCGGGGCGTCATCGTGCTGCTGAGCCGGCTGCGCTGGGCAAGCCACTTTGCCTGGCACCTGCGCGGACAGTCGCGGTTTCCGTTTCTGCCGCTGGCGGCCGTGCAGCGTCGGCAGGCAGAACGCGTGCGCCGGATGGCCGGCCACGCGTTTCGAACCGTTCCCTACTATCGCGAGACGTTCCGCCGGCTCGGCCTCGGTCCCGCCGATTTCCGCGATGCCGGCGACCTGTCGCGCCTTCCGGTGCTCGAGCGCGAGCATATTCAGAAGGACCCCGAATACTTCTGCTCGGAGGCGGTGCCGCGCAGCGACCTGTTGCGCATCACCAGCGGCGGCAGCTGTGGCGCCCCGCGTCTGGTTCTGCATGATCCTCGCGGCGTATTCGAAAACGCCGCTCATGGCGAGCGCGAGCGCAGCATCTGGACGCGCATCATCGGCCGCACATCCGGTTACCGCGAGCTCGTCGTTGCGCCCCCGCATAGCACGACCTCCAAAGTCCAGCAGTATTGCCGCGAGCGCGGACTATATCCGCGCGGCGTAGGCATCGAGCGCGAGTACGCCTCTCTGGTCGATCCACCCGAGACGACGGCGCGGCATATCAACGCATTCAGGCCGCACGTCGTGCACAGCTACGGCTCGCATCTGGCGATCCTGTTCGGGTATCTCGCGCGCTCCGGCGCATCGATACATCGCCCGGCCGTCGTGACCTACACGTCGGACAGCCTGTCGCCGTCGGTGCGCACGCTGATCGAGCAGCGGTTCGGGATTCCGGTTTTCACTACGTATCAGGCGGTCGAGGCCTTCAAGATCGGCTTTGAATGCGAGCGGCACTGCGGAGTTCACCTGAATATCGATCTCTATCCGCTGCGGGTCGTCGACCGCGCGGACCGCGATCTGCCGACCGGCGAAAGCGGCGAAGTCATCGTGTCCAATCTCGTCAACCGTGGCATGGTGCTGCTCAATTACCGGCTCGGCGACATCGTCACCCTGCTGCCCGAGCGATGCACGTGCGGGCGGTCGCTGCCGCTGCTGTCGTTCCCCCAGGGACGAAGCGACGATCTGATCGAATTCGCGTCGGGGCGGATCGTGCATCCGCAGGCGATCCGCGGCGTGTTCAACGAAGAGCGACTGATCTGGGAATATCAGGTCGAGCAGTTGAACGACACGCATTTTCGCGTCGCGCTGCTGGCGGCACCCGCCTGCGACAGGGAGGCTTCGCGCCATCGCGTAGTCGAGAACCTCGAGCGGGTGCTCGGCCGCGGCTTACGCATCGATGTGGCGTTCGTCGACTCGATCGATCGCACGCTGGGCGGCAAGTTCGCGCCGGTGATTTCCCGTCGCGCCAGACAACGGCGGGCGGCGGCTGCCAGCTTGGCTTGAGAGGAGAAACGATGCGACAGATACCCATCGGGGCCAGGGGCACGTTTTCGCTGGTCGTCGCGGCAGACCATCTGGCCAATCGCTTCAAGGACGCGACCTTGCCGCCGGTGCTGGCGACGCCGGTCATGATCATGATGATGGAAAACGCCGCGCTCAACGCCATCAAGCCCTACCTCGATTCCGGCGAAAGCGCCGTCGGGACCCGAATCGACGTCCAGCACCTCGCCGCTACGCCGGCGGGGCGTACCGTGATCGCCGAAGCGGAAGTCACGAAGGTCGCCGGCCGGCAAGTGGGCTTTCGCATCGAAGCCTCCGATGGCGCCGAGCGCATCGGTACAGGCACGCACGAGCGCATGGTCATCGATCTGGCCCGATTCAACGAACGGCTGAACCGGAAATCCGGCTAAGCGCCGGATTCACCCTCCGCGGGCGCTGGGTACCGCGTTCACGCAGCCTGCGGCGAAGCGGCCGGGGCGCGATGGACGGCGCCGGCGGTGCTGCGCACTCCGATCCAGCGCTGCAAGGCCAGGCGGCCGTGCGCGGCAACGACAATGACGCGCGAACCTTTCGCGCGCCGGACCCAACCGAGCGCGATCAGCCGCGCCAGCAAGGCTGCGCCCAGCGCACCGGCCAGATGATGGCGGCGCTCGCTCCAATCCATGCAGGCATGACAGAACTTGCGCCGCTGCAGCGCCAGCGCGACCGTATCGATGCCCAGCTCCTGCAACAGGCGCCGGCCGGTCGCGGTAAGCGCGAGGCCGTCGGCGGTCGGCGCAAGCGCACGCCGGGCCAGCAGCCGCTCGTGAATTGCCACGCCCAATTCGCCCGCCAGATGGTCATAGCAGACGCGCGCCTGCCGCAGCGCGGGCTCGCGCGGACTCAGCCGCAATCGCAGCGCGCCGGTGCGGAATGCGACGCCCATCAGCGACTCGAGCAATTGCGCGACATCGCGGTCGGCAAGGCGGAAATAGCGGTGGCGTCCCTGGCGGTCGACGGCGACGAGCCCCGCCCCCACCAGTTTGCCCAGATGCGCGCTGATCGTCTGTTTGGTCACGCCGGCGACGGCGGCGAGCTCGGTCGCGGTCAGCGCCCGATCGGCCATCAAGGCGGTGAGCACTTCGGCGCGCGCGTGATCGCCGATCAGGGCGGCGATGCCGACGATGTTTGGACCACTTTCATGCTTCGATGCTAGCCGAACCATCTCGGCGCCGCAAGCGGTAGGATGATCGTTCGCAAACTCTGCCGGGACTTGCGCGATGACGATCACCTGTTTCATCCGTTACGAAATCGATCCTTTTCAATCCGAAGCGTTTCGCGAATATGCGGCCCGCTGGGCGACGATCATCCCGCGATGCGGTGGGGATCTGGTCGGCTACTTCGTGCCGCACGAGGGCACCAACAATGTCGCCTGGGGCCTGATCGCGTTCGACAGCCTGGCCGCCTACGAGGCGTACCGGGCTCGCCTCAAGGCGGACCCCGACGGGCGCGCTAATTTTGCGCTGGCGCAGGCGAAGCGGCTGATCCTGCGCGAAGAGCGAACATTTCTCGAAGCGGTCGGCGCAACATTTCGCATGTCCGCGCCCACAACGCCGACGAAGTGACGACGGTCATCCAACGGGCAGGTGTCCTGCTGCGGTATATTTGCGGCAAGGATGGCGCAAGCGAATGAGCCGCAGTTGATGGCTGAACAGGCGGGTAGAGCGCTGTCGCAGGCGATCGTCGATCAGGCGCCGGACGCGATCATTTTTGCCGACCGGGACGGGATCATCGGCCTCTGGAACCGCGGCGCCGAGCGGATCTTCGGCTACGCGGCCGCCGAAGCGCTGGGCGCGAGCCTCGACCTGATCATCCCCGAGCGCTTCCGGCGCAAGCATTGGGAAGGCTTCCACCGAGCGATCGACCAACGCCGGACCCAATACGCCGACCGCGTGCTCACCACACGCTCGGCGCACCGCGACGGCAGCAAGCTGTACGTCGACTTGAGCTTTGGCCTGGTAACCGACGACAGTGGCGTGATCCTGGGCGCGCTCGCCATCGGCCGGGATTGCACTGCGCGCTACGCCACCGATGCCGCGTTGCGCTCGCGACTCGCCGCGCTCGAGGCCGGGGCCGAAGGCGGAACGCCGGACGCTTAGGCTCGCGCCGCTGCCGGCGCGTGTGGCGCGCGGGCGAGCGGAGACAGCCACGCGAGCAGCTGCCGGGAATCCATCGCGCCCGATTGCCGCGCCGCTTCGCGGCCATGGTCGAAGACGATCAGCGTGGGAATACTTCGGATGGCGTAGCGACCGGCGATGTCCTGCGCGGCCTCGGTGTCGAGCTTCGCCAGCCGCATCCTTGGCTCGAGCTCGCCTGCGGCGCGTGCGAAGTGCGGCGCCATCATGCGACACGGCCCGCACCACGCGGCCCAGAAATCGACGACCACCGGAATGTCGCTTTTGGCGGTATGGCGGTCGAAATTGGCGGAGATGAGCTCGGTTGGCTGCCCGACGAAAAGCTTCTTGCCGCAGTGACCGCACACCGGCGCGTCGCCGAGGCGCGCTTCCGGAACCCGGTTGATGGTATTGCAGTGCGGACAGACGATGTTCAATGCGGAGGTCACGGCGCGTCCTCAAGCGATGTCGTAACCCCAAGATGGGCTCGGCGAGGGCGTTTGACAAGTCCTTCCAAGGCAACAGCTGCCGCGGAAGGTATGATCGCCGCGATGCGCTACCGCCTGAAAGATGTCCCGGCGATGCTCGGCACGCCGGCGGGCCGGCGCCAGATCGCCGACGGCATCGCGTTTCGGGCCTGGCCGCTGATGTCGCGCCTGGCGCGGCTGTACCGCTGCACGATCGCACGCAGGACGCGCGTCGTCGCGGTAGTGGGCTCGTTCGGCAAATCGACGACGATGCGGGCCGTTGCCGCGGCGTTGGCGGCTCCGGCGCCTCGATCGATGACGGGAAACGCCTGGACTTCGGTTGCGCTGGCGATCCTGCGCCTCCGGCCTTCGCAGCGCCACGCGGCAATCGAGGTCGGCATCGGCGGCCCCGGGCAGATGCAGCAATACGCGAGACTCGTGCGCCCGGATGTGACGGTGGTCACGTCGGTCGGCAGTGAGCACCACGGCAGCCTGGGATCGCTGGACGTGACGCGCGCCGAAAAGGCCATGATGGTCAGCGCGCTGCCGGCGTCCGGCATCGCGGTGCTCAACGGTGACGATCCGAACGTCCTGTGGATGAAGGCGCACGCGCCGGGCCGGGTGATCTTGTTCGGCGTCGGAGCCGGCTGCGACGTTCGCGCCGAGCAGATCCGCCTGGACTGGCCGCATGGAACGCGCTTTCACCTCGACGCCTTCGGCCAGCAGCGCGACGTGGCGGTGCGCCTGATCGGCCGTCAGATGGTCTATCCGGCGCTCGCCGCGATTGCCGTTGCGCTGGCCGAAGGCCTGTCGCTCGACGAGGCCTTGTCGCGCATCGGGGCGCTGCCGCCGACGCCCGGCCGCATGGACCCGGTACTGCTGCCCAACGGCGCGATCGTCCTGCGCGACGATTACAAGTCGACGCTCGAGACGATTCATGCCGCGCTCGACGTGCTGGCGGAGATCCCGGCGTCGCGCCGTCTGGTGCTCTTCGGCGATCTATCGGAACCGCAAGGCCCCGAACGCCCGATCTACCTCGCGCTGGGTCTGCGCGCCGCGCGCGTGGCCTCGGGGCTCGTCGTCATCGGGAGGGGATTCCGCCGCTATTGGGCCGGGGCGCGCCGCGCCGGCATGCCGCGTTCCGCCGTTGCCGACGGCGGGCACACCGTGCAACAGGCCGCCGCGGCGCTGGAAAAGATGCTGCAGCCGGGCGACGTCGTGCTGCTCAAGGGCCGCCGGCCGCAAAAGCTCGATCGAATCCGGATAATCCTGCAGGGGCGCCCGGTGCGCTGCGACATCCCGTTCTGCGACATCCGCACGATGGAATGCGAGGACTGCCGGATGCTCGAACGCGGCTGGGGAACGCATCGCGTGATCATGTGATCACCCCGGAGCGGGCGGGAGTTCGTGCCCCAACGAGCATTGCACGCCTTCAGCCGGCGTCGGCGGGGATTGCGCGCACCGACAACACGCCAGCGATGGCCGCGAGTGAACGCACCAGCGACTCGTCGACCTGGCTGTCGACATCGACCAGCGTATAGGCCATCTCGCCGCGCGACTTGTTGACCATCGTGTGGATGTTGAGGCCGCCCTTCGCCATCGTCGACGAGATCTGGCCCAGCATGTTGGGCACGTTGGCGTTGGCGATGGCCACCCGGTGCGGCGCCTCGCGCGGCATGTCGACGTCGGGGAAGTTGACCGCGCTGGCGATCGTGCCATGCTCCAGGTATTCGCGAACGTGGTCGACGACCATCACCGCGCAATTTTCCTCGGCCTCGGCGGTCGAGGCGCCCAGATGCGGCAAGGCAACGACGTTGGGTTCGCTTTTCAGCGTCGCGCTGGGGAAATCGCAAAGGTAGTACTTGAGTCGACGCGCGCGCAGCGCGGCAACGACGGCGGATTCATCGACGATGGCGTCGCGCGCGAAGTTGAGCAATACGGCCCCGGGTTTGGTGACGGCGAGACGCTTGTCATCGATCAGGTGCCGCGTCGCCGGCAGCAGCGGCACGTGCAAGGTGACGAAATCGGCATGCTTCAGCACCTCGTCGATGCTGTTGGCCTTGCGCACGCTGGACGGCAGCCGCCAGGCCGCATCCACCGTGATCTCCGGATCGAAGCCGATGACCTTCATGCCAAGCTTGATCGCCGTGTCGGCGACCAGGCTGCCGATCGCACCCAGGCCGATGATGCCGAGCGTGCGCTGCGGCAGCTCGACCCCGGCGAACTGCTTCTTGCCTTCCTCGACTCGTGCCTCGAGGTCCGAGGCACCGGCATCGAGCGAGTCGACATAGCGCAACGCCGGCACGACATTGCGCGCCGCCAGCAGCAACGCGGTCAACACCAGTTCCTTGACCGCATTGGCATTGGCGCCCGGCGCGTTGAAAACCGGCACGCCGCGCGCCGACATCGCCGCAACCGGAATGTTGTTGGTGCCCGCGCCGGCGCGGCCGATCGCCTTGACGCTGTCTGGAATGACCATCGAGTGCATGTCGTGCGAGCGCACGATGATCGCATCCGGCTTGTCGATCGCCTTGCCGACCGCGTAGCGCGCCGCTGGAAAGCGATGCAGCCCCTGCGTCGAGATCTGGTTGAGCGTGAGGATGCGGTAATGGCTCATCGCAACGCCTTAACCATGGTCGCGCTCGAAGTCCTCGAGGTAGCTGACCAGTGCCTGCACGCCCTCGATCGGCATCGCGTTGTAGATCGAGGCGCGCATGCCCCCGACCGCGCGGTGTCCCTTGAGCTGGACCATGCCACGCTCCTTGGCACCTTTCAGGAAGGCTTCGTCCAGCGACGAGTCGGAAAGTTTGAACGGTACGTTCATGCGCGAGCGGTCTTCCTTGCGCACCGGCGTCAAGTAGAACTCGCTGCGATCGAGGGAGTCATAGAGCAGCTTCGCCTTGGCGATGTTCTTCTGCTCGATCGCCGCGACGCCGCCTTGCGCGAGCAGCCATTCGAAGACCAGGCCGGCGACATAGATCGCGTAGGTCGGCGGGGTGTTGATCATCGAATCGTTCTCGGCCTGCTCCTTCCAGTGAAATGCCGTCGGCGTAATCGGCAACGCGCGATCGAGCAAGTCGTCGCGGACGATGACCAGCGTCAGGCCCGCCGGTCCCGCGTTCTTCTGCGCGCCGCCGTAGATCACGCCGTATTTCGCCACGTCGATGGCACGGGACAGGATGTGCGACGACATGTCCGCCACTAGCGGGACCGCGCCGGTGTCCGGCGTCCACTGGTACTCGACGCCGCCGATCGTCTCGTTGGTGCACACGTGCACGTATGCCGCCGCGGCGTCGAGCCTCCAGGTTTCGCGCGCCGGGACGTAGCTGAAGTTGCGGTCCTCCGCGGAGGCGGCGATGTTGACCGTGCAGTATTTCCTGGCTTCCTTGATCGATTTTTTCGACCACTCGCCTGTATTGACGTAGTCCGCCGCGGTCCGGCCGTCCAGCAGGTTCATCGGCACGATCGCGTTTTCGGCGATCGCGCCGCCCTGCAGGAACAGCACNNGGCGGGTCCCGCGCTGAAATTGAACACTCGCATTGGGCAATTCCGGAAAGGGGAACAGAGGTGACGCGCCCGCATTGTAACGTGCGGCGGACGTCAGGCCGAACCCGAAGTGCGCGCTGCGGGCGGCCGCTGCGGCCACGCGCCCCGCCGGCAGCGCGTCGGGCGACTTAAAGATTATCGATGATGAAACGCGCGAAGTCACCGCGCCAAATGATCGCCGTCGAACTGTTCAGCCGGAACGGCACGCCGGAGAAATTGTCCTTGACGAACTTGCGCTCGGCGCCGTCCGCCGCACAGCTGAAATTTCCGGCAGTGTTGATCGATGGCCGCGGCTGTCCGGCGCTCCACGATACGGATTGTCCGGTGTCGTTGTTCACAAAAGTCAGCATGATGATTTCCTTTCGTTGCATCGTTACGGCGCAACGGCGTGCGCCTCGATCTGCCGTCGACCAGGTTGGCCGGCCACGGCGGCGCGCGCTGTGCGCCACCGCAGCAAGGCAGGAATGTGAAACGGGCCAGTCGCCTCGCCGCGGCGCACCGCCGGTCTCGCCCCGAGCAAGCCGTCGTCCGAGGTAGAATGCCCGAGAAACAAGAAACGATGATCAAAATTCTTGTCACCGGATCTGACGGCCTCGTTGGCACCCGACTCTGCAGCCTTTTGGAGCGCGCCGGCAACGAAGTGGTTCGCGTCGATCTGAGACCGCGACGCAAGAGCTCTTTGGCAGTCGACGTGCTGGATTTTCGCAGTTTATCATCGTCGGCCGC
>PLYT01000004.1 GCA_003153475.1 Betaproteobacteria bacterium
GCAATATGTTTCTGGCCTTAGTCAGGATTAAGGCTCATTTGCCGCGTGAATCCGGCCTGCCGGCCGTCGCCGCGGCGGGTTCTGCGGCGCGGTCACCTTGTCGAGCATCATTTGCGCGCTATCAGACCAGGATAGCCAGCGTTTTGGCGTGCGCACCGAATTCGGCTCCAACGTGCGCCTGTCGGCAAAACGGCGAATCGCAGCGTAAATCGCCAGCTCATCGCCGGAACGGAAGAAATCGGGATAGTCGCCGCCGATCTCGCGGAATATGGGAATGTCCGACGCGAGGACCGGCAATGCGTGCTGCATCGCTTCGACCAACGGCAGCCCGAAGCCCTCGCAGCGCGACGCGAAAATCAGCGCCGCCGCGTGCCGATAGGCGAAATCGAGCTCGGCGTCCGAGCCGTCCTCGAACCAGAGCAACCTCCGGCCGTGCTCCGGATGCGAGCGCAACCTGTCGATCAGATCGTAGGAGCGCCACCCGGCGCGGCCGAACAGCATCAGCGCGGCGTCGCTGCCTTCGGCCCAGAGCCTTTCGAACGCGGCGAGAATGCGCGCGCAATCCTTGCGCGGCTCGATCGTCCCTACGACGAGGTACACGCTGCCCGAGCATCGGTCGAACGCGCCCCTGACCCGTGCGAGATCCGCAACCCCCGCCGGTGCCGGATCGAAACCGGCACCGAGATAGAAACTGTCGATTTGCGGCGACCCGGGTCCGTCAGCAAATCGCTCTCGCGCATAGGCGCGCACTTCGTCAGCGACGGTACGAGAGATCGCCAGCAGCCCGTCCGACAGCGGGATTGTTCGCCGCAACCACGCATCCAGCAACAAGGGCAGTCCCTCCGGAGCGATGTCCGGATGATTGATCGGGATCAGGTCCTGAACGACGACCCATACCTGCGCGCCGCCGGCCCGCGCACGGCGAAGCTCGCGCGAGAGATCAGTACCCCAGGTCGCATCGAGCAGGACGACGACATCGCCCGGCACAATTGCAATGCGGCCGCTTCCAGCGCGACGACGTAACGATCCGACCCAGCGCCGCGCGTTCCGCGCCGCGTACACCGCACGTCGCAACGCGAATTCGAGTCGAGGCGAATTGAGCCGGGCACGGAGCCCAGCGAACGGCAGAAGGCGAATCGCGCCCGCGCGCGCGATATGAAAGGCTCGTCGGAGCGTCTCGACGCCGCTCGGCGCGGCCGCCGCGCGACGCAGCGCCGGCAGCCGGTCTATCGCTTCGATGTAGCGCCCGTTGAAAATGACAGGCAGGCATAGCGATGGCCCGCGCAAGGCCAGCGCCGCTTCGACGATGCTGCGCACCGTCCGCTGGATGCCGGTGTTGTAGCGGCTGGCGTAGGTCGTCGTGCATTCAAGGTAAACGCGCGGACTGCGCGTGCGCGTCGCGGCAATCGCGTAATCTCGCGCGCCGCCTCCGGACTCGGACGTGGCGTCGGCTGGACGAGACATTGCGGCTATGCCGCGCCTACGCGGCCCGCTCGCGGCCCACCCGCCTCATATCGGCATCGACCATCGCGCGAAGCAGCGTCGTGACCTCGGTTTTCGGACGCCAGCCAAGGACCCGCTGCGCCTTTGCCGCGTTCCCGCGCAACATGTCGACATCGGCCGGACGGAAGAGCTTCGGGTCGACGATGACGTGATTCTCGTAATTGAGCCCCGCGTGCGAGAACGCTATCCGGCACATTTCGCGCACCGTCGTCGTGGTACCGGTGGCGATCACGTAGTCGTCGGGCTTGTCCTGCTGCAGCATCAGCCACATCGCTTCGACGTAGTCGCCGGCGAAGCCCCAATCGCGCTGAGCGTCGATGTTGCCAAGTCGTAGCTCGCTTTGCTTGCCAAGTTTGATCCGGGCAACCGCGTCGGTCACCTTGCGCGTGACGAATTCCAGGCCGCGCAGCGGCGACTCGTGATTGAACAGGATGCCGCTCGACGCGTGCATGCCGTAGCTTTCGCGGTAATTCACCGTGAACCAGTGACCGGCCAGCTTGGACACACCATAAGGGCTGCGCGGATAGAACGGCGTGCTTTCGTCCTGCGCGTCGTTCCTGACCAGGCCGAACATCTCGCTCGACGAGGCCTGATAGAACCGCGTCTCGGGCCGCGAGCGGCGCACGGCTTCCAGGATGTTGACCACGCCGATGCTATTGACCTGCGCGGTCACCGCTGGTTGCGCCCAGGACGCGCCGACGAAACTCTGGGCGCCCAGGTTATAAACTTCGGTCGGCTGCGCGGTCTCTACCGCGCGAAACAGCGATGAGAGGTCGGTGAGGTCGCCCTGGATCAATGAAACCGCCTGTTCGACGCCGAGCTCGCGAAGCCTCCAGAGGGATTCGGTGCCGCGCCGCGCGACCAGGCCGAACAACTCATAGCCCTTGCCGTGCAGAAGCTGCGCGAGGTAGGCGCCGTCCTGGCCCGTGATGCCGGTGATTAGTGCGCGCTTGGTCATGTGGTCTATGGCGGTGGCCAGACGGCCGACGCGAGCTTGGATGTAGGGGTGTGCAGGAATGTATCATCCGGTAATCTGAGGCAAGCAGAATATCGGCCCTGGGCTTGTTGTTTACGGTACCTTTATGAATCGGATATTTCAGGCTTTCTCCGCTTCGGACGGATGCCTGGCCTAGGAGGGGAGGCCAATTTGTCGAAGAATCTTACACCTTAGCCATTGCGCCGCCTCTGCGTGTAATATCCCGGCTGTTTTAAGAAGGGAAAATGGCCATGGCACGGAACCTGCTGCGATCAGCACGGCAGAGGTACGCAATCAAAGAACCGCAACCGGCACAGATGAAAACCATTGCATACCTGACTTTAGTCGGAGGGATCGCGCTTGCCTGCGCGGCCCCGGCGTTCGCCGACCCCCTCGGCGACGGGGAGGGAGGCGCAGGTGTGTCGGAGTCCTTTACACCGCCCCCGCTCGGCCCGGACGTCTCGAACTATATCAATTCGCTGCCGGCGGATTCGGGGGATGGCGCGACGGTCATCAGCTACGACACTTCGAGCTACATGCCGACGCCCGACGATGGCCTAGGCGACCTGCAGCTCTCTTGGTCCGACATTGCCGGCCTGACGACCGGTGCCTACGACCAATACTGGCTCACGCATACCGCGCCGCCGCCTCAACCGTTGCTCCAGCCACTATTCTTCAGTGCACCCACGGGTAATCTTGGTGAGAGCGACGCGGCTGGTGAGGGCTATATGTTCACCGTCACGGCGCGCAACATCAAGTTTTTCGCGCCGATCCCCGAGCCGACACCGCTGCTGCTTCTCAGCATCGGTATTGCCGCGTTCGGACTGGCCAGACGCCGCCGCTCGCAGTAAAGTTTCGCTCCCGATCGACGCCAACGACGACGGCTTCGGCCCACGCCGGACTCGTAGTTCGCAGCGCCTCGACCGCGCAGAGTTGCGGCAACGCAACGTCCCTCAGACTCGAATAGTTGTTAGGAGCCACCCGATGAAGACAATCCACTTGCTGCGCCTGATCGTCGGCATTGTCGTGTTGTGGGTAGCCGCGACCGGATGTGCGCAGACGACTGCGGCGTCGGGCACGGTGATCGTCCTTCCCAATGCGGCCAATACCTCATCGTTCGGCAACGAAGTAAGCCTGCAAAACCCCAGTACCACAACGTCGATCACACTCGACGTGCTGTTCTACGAGGCAACCAGTTCGTCCTCGCCCGGTTTGCACACATGCACCCAATTTACGTTGCCGGCCAATGCGAGTCTCAATTTCCAGCTCGTCACGCAGTGTTCGATGAACGCGTCCAACCACCACGGCATGCTGATCCTGCAGGATTCCGCGACGCCGAAGGTCCATGTCTTTTACGCGCATGGCCGCCTGCAGACGCCGTTCGGCATCGGATATAGCGTCGAAGGTTTTCCGATAGGGAACTTCTCGGGCTCGCAGGCCGGCGTGCTCGGGCTCAAGCGCACGGCGACCGGGAACATCTACCAATCGAACTGCTTCGTCGGCGCGCTGGGCGAAACGCTGAACTACAAGATCCAGATATTCGATGGTGCGACGAACACGCAACTCGGCAGCAACATCACCGGGACGCTGTCGCCGTTCCAGATGACGCGATATCTCGATATCTTCACCGTCGCGGGCGCGCCGGCCGGCGACTACAACAACGTGCATGCGGTCTTCACCAACACCGCCGATGGCGCGGCCATGGTGGCGTACTGCACCGTCCAGGAAAGCAACCATTTCAATTCGGACTTCCGGATCGCTCGTTCGAAGGATGCCCTCGACCAGCGTCAAAAGCGCCTGATGTGCTACAGCTCGGCCGACTGCGCAACCGCGGACTCAGGTACAGGGGCGGTCCAGATAACGAGCACAACCACCAAGAACATCCACTACCTGTTCATTACGCAACCAGATTTCGTCAAATGCGATCTGGTAAGTCCTCACCTGGGGGACCTCGAAATGAAGCTGCGAGGACCCGGCGACGTCTTTTTGGCACCAGATTTCGTCCCGAGCGCCCCTTATAACGCTAATCCACCCTACACGGCGGGTGGAAACAATTTGACTGGCTTTTATGTTTTTACCGGCTATCGCAACGCGGTAAATGCAGGCACCGTGACCCGCTGGTACATCGACGTCGGCTTCCGCGAGGGCGGAAACAGCGCCGATCTTCCGCTCGACTACGGAATCATCTGCTATTCCGGCAACGGGGTCAGCGTGCCCTGGTACAGGGCCTCGGCTGCTGACGATTTCTGAGCGACGCTTGCGCACGGCAAGCGCACAAGAGACAGGCGGAGCGCGATCCGGCCCGGCGGGAAGTTCCGCCGGGCCTTTTTTCTTCCGATGCAGCTCGCGCGCCGCCTACGCGATGGCGTCGAAGGCCTCTTCGTAGCGATCGCAGACCGCGTCCCATGCCCGCTCGGAAAGAGCCCACGCGCGGGCACGTGTGCCCAGCGCGGCCGCGCGGGCGGGGCGTTCCAGCAAGTCCGCGATCGTCTTGACCCAGGTGGGGGCATCCTCGGCAGGCACGAGCAAGCCGCCCTCGCCGTCGACGATCGCGTCGCGCAGTCCATGCAGGTCCGCGGCGACAAGCGCACAGCCCGACGCCGCGGCCTCGAGCGCCACGACGCCATATCCCTCGACGTCACCAGGCACATCGACATTGGGGACAACGCAAACCGCCGAGCGCTGCAGCCACGCCGAACGTTCGGCATCGGATACGGCACCTAGCCATTCGATTCGATCAGCAACCCCCGCTGTTGCAGCGGCTTGGCCGATCGTGCGGCGCTCGGGTCCAACGCCGATGACGACCAGGCGAACGGCAGGGCGCCGCTCGGCGATAGCCGGCAGCACCGCGCGCACGAACCATTCGAGTCCCTTTCGGCGCACGAGCCGGCCGACGAAGACCAGCAAGTCGGCTTCGCGTGGCCTCGTTGCTGCGGGAGAGGGTGCGACTCCGAGCCCGACTATTCTCGTCCGCGCTTCGGGCACGCCACGAGAGATCGCTTCCGTACGCGTGGCCCGGCTGATGCAAATGTAGGTATCGAAGTCGTGAAAAAACATCCGGAGCCATAGCCGGTATAGCGGATGTGAGTATGTGACGTCGAGTCCGTGCACGGTCACGCATACCGGAATGCGAAAGCGCCTTGCAAGCTGGCCGAGCGGTGCCAGCACGGGATCCCCCAGATGCAGGACGGCGATTTTCCCGCGCATGCCGCGCGCGATGATGGCCAGCGCACAACGAATCAGAAAGAGTGGCAGCCACAGGTTGCCGTGCTGCAACGAGAACACCCGCGTTCGCCGGCGTTTGGCGAATCGCGTCGTCAGCTCCCAGCTAAGGACCTCCATGCCGCCGATTCGCGGCGGATATTTGCGGGTGATGAACCACGTCTCCGCGGCTCGTGTCGCGGCTTTGTCGTTCACCCTCAGGGATCCTTCTTCCCGGGGCCGATTATTTCAAACTTGGCGCGTCGCGCGCCGAGCCTCAGCTCCTCGAGAAGGCGTCGGTTGATCGCCATCAAATCGCCAATGAATGCCACCGCCACCAACGTGCCACACAAACCGTACAGGATCTCGGCCAGCACAAGACTTTGTATGTGACCTGAGCCCTCGTCGGTGACCATGAAATAGTAAAGGAAGCGAAGCGCGACTATCGTCGCGACTGCAAATAGCGCGATTGCAAGCAACATGAACGACCGGAACGGTCGGTAGATCACGAGAATTCGAATCAGATCGCTTCCCGTTCGCCACACGTAGTTGCGGTTGCTACGAACCAGGCGAGATTCCCGGGTCACTCCATTGACGCGTATCGGCACCGACGTCACGCGCAGCCCGCGGTATGCCGCCTGAACGATGGTTTCAAGAGTGTAGGTGTATCGCGAAAACACATTGGTTTGAAGCGCAGCCTCACGATTCATCGCGCGGAAGCCGCTGCTGGCATCGGCAACGCGGGTGCCCGACAGTCTCCGGACGACCCAAGAGCCGGCGCGTTGCAACATCTTCTTTAGCGGGGAGAACGAGTCGATCTCGCCGATCGGCCGCGCGCCGATGACCACGTCGGCGCGACCGGCCAGGATCGGCTCGACGAGAGCGCCGATGTCGTCCCCGCGATACTGGTTGTCGGCATCAGTGTTGACGATGATATCGGCTCCGCGCGCGAGGCTTGCCTCAACGCCGACCGTGAAGGCATATGCGAGGCCACGATTCACCGGTATGGATAGGACATTCAGGCCGAGTTCGCGCGCGACTGCCTCGGTGCGGTCAGTGCTTCCGTCGTTGACGATAAGAATCTCGATAGTGTCTATGCCCGGAAGCGAATCAGGCAAGTCACGCACGGTCTTCGTCAGCTGCGCCTCCTCGTTAAAGCAGGGAATCTGAACGATCAGCTTCATAAAGTCGCGGCCGGAGTGGCGACGATGCAGATGCGGAAACGAAACAGAGGACCGATAATCGGAACGTTGGCGAACCAGCGATCGAGACGGCCGAACAGAGGATAAGTCGACGGCGAGAAATACAGCGAGTCGATCGAAAATCCATTTTGCTGCAATAGACGACGATACACTGCTGGTCCGCGAACCGCGATATGCCCGGGAATTTGTTTAAGCATGATGCCGCGGCTTTTGAGACGTTCAACGTAGTGGGAAGCACAAGGCGTGAATATTGCGAACCTCCCGTCAGCACGCAGCACACGCCGGCATTCGCGCAATACTTGAACGAGCACGTTGTCATCGACATGCTCGGTGAAATCAATCGCCGCCACCTTATCGAAAGAAGCCGCTGGAAATCGATCGAGATTCGAAGCGTCGAGGCAAACAAAATTCGCATTCGAAACGCGCGCGGCAGTTGCACGCGCTCGCGCACGCTCGATGGCGGGGGCTGCCAGGTCGACTCCCACAACCTCCTTGCAAAGCCCCGCAAGTCGCAATGTGTGCTCTCCCGACGCACATCCTATCTCGAGCAAGCGGTCATGCGCGGAAGGGGCGAGCATATACACGACCTCGTGCCACCGCAACGCACGCTTGGCCGCATTGTTGTGGAACCAGTGTTCGCGATGGAGTTGTTGATCGTAATAGTTCGCTCCGTACAGCGCGTCTACGTCGGTGGTAGAAGTCGCCCTCGCAGGTGCAGCGGGGCCGGTAGGAGTCTTCATTGCGTAGTTGATGTTCGAATCGACTTAGCAAGCCGACGGCGTCGCTCTGGCGAAATTGTGCCTCAGATTCGGGTTCCTGAGCGGTCGCTTGTCACGCTTGCCTCGCAATCGCCGTCCACCGAGAGTGCGGGTTTGGCTCGTCATTTGGTACTATGCCAAGCGATTGGACGCGCGCCGCAACGGGCCGTATTGGAGTATCGTTAGCCACTCGTCGGTTTGTCGCCGGTCTGGGCTGGATCGTCTGGGATCGCACACTCTAGTATGTCGCTGGCGAGTTCTTCAGCGCAATTGTACAGATCGCGGATCTATCAGGATGCTTGCACCGAACTTCGCTAGCGCGTGGCGCTACCGGCATTTCATCCTCTCGTCGATTCATACTGAATTCCGCGCACGCTTCGTGCGCAGCAAGCTCGGCGGCCTTTGGATGATCATCCACCCGCTCGCCCAGGCCGCCATATTTGCGTTGATTTTGGCTGAACTCATGGCCGCCAAACTCCCCGGCATGGCGAACAACAAGTTCGCCTATGCGATCTACCTGCTTTCCGGCATGCTTGCCTGGTCTTTGTTTTCGGAGATCGTGAGCCGGTGCCTGACGGTTTTCATCGACAACGGCAATCTGCTCAAGAAGATGCTGTTTCCGCGCATCAATTTGCCGCTGATCATCGCCGGCTCCGCGCTTATCAACAACCTCCTGCTGCTCCTAGCGATCCTGGCCGTATTCGCGCTACTCGGCCACATCCCCGGGCCGCAGCTCGTTTGGATGCCGCTGCTCATTGTGCTGACGATGGCGCTCGGACTGGGGGTCGGTCTCCTGCTCGGCGTCTTCAACGTATTCGTGCGCGATGTGGGCCAGGTCGTCCCGATAGCGCTGCAACTGGGGTTCTGGTTCACGCCCATCGTCTACACCCCCAGCGTCATCCCTTTATACCTGCGTGGCGTTTTGCAATTAAATCCAATGACGGCTATCGTGCAGAGCTTTCAGAACGTCATGCTGTTTGACAGAGCGCCTGATTTCGCGGGTCTCGGATGGATATTTCTGGTCACGCTGCTTTTGCTGGCCGCCGTGCTCGCTCTGTTCAGGCGCGCCAGCGCGGAAATGGTTGACGTACTGTGACCATCGACGCATTGACGATTTCCGATCTCGGCAAGGCATTTCGCTCCTACCGATCTGAATGGCAGCGCGTATTGTCATGGCTCGGAGTGTCGGTTAAGCCCGCGATCGAGCACTGGGTCCTTCGCGGCGTGGCGTTCTCTGTCGCACCTGGCGAAGCCATCGGTATCGTGGGTCAGAACGGTGCTGGTAAGAGTACGTTGCTAAAGCTTATTGCGGGAACATTGCGCCCGACTGAGGGCACGGTCCGGATTGACGGGCGTGTAGCCGCCATATTGGAGTTAGGCATGGGCTTCAATCCGGAGCTCACCGGCCGGCAGAACGCGCTACATGCCGGTGGCCTGATGGGATTCGACCGCCGCGCGCTCAAGGAGGTCATGCCCGCAATTGCGGCTTTCGCGGACATCGGCGAGTATTTCGATCTTCCGTTGCGCACTTATTCGAGCGGGATGCAGGTGCGGGTTGCATTTGCCGTAGCTACCGCCTTCCGTCCCGAAATCCTGATCGTAGACGAAGCGTTGGCAGTGGGCGACGCCGCATTTCAGCGCAAATGCTTTCAGCGTATCGAGGCTTTTCGTGCCGAAGGAACGACGCTGCTTTTCGTAAGTCACGACACGGAGACCATTAAGAAGCTGTGTTCGCGCGCCCTGTTCATCAAGAATGGCCACCTCGCACTTTTCGGACCGGCCAAGATCGTCTGCGACAGGTACGAGCAGCACTTGTTCGGTAACCAAGCCTCTCTGAACGCAGGGAAAGCTAGTGTCTCGGTGCCGGCAAAGTTCGATCCCTCGTTGACGACTCCTGCCTGCGAGCTCATTTACGGCAGCGGGAAGACCGAAATTGACTCATGCTGGTTCGAAGACCTGGAGGGCCAACGCGTCAATGTCGTCGAGGCTGGGCAGCATTTCGTCTGGCGGTACGACGTCAGATTCAACGAGCCGGTAGACAATCCGGTCTTTGCGATGCTGCTCAAGACCCGCGAGGGCATAGCGCTGTACGGCGTCGACGCGCGGCAACTGGACATCCGGCCCACCAGCTATGCGCGCGGTGACGTGGTTACCGTCCGCTTCGAGCTTTCAAACTGCCTTGCACCCGGCGTCTATTACATGAATTGTGGTGTGCGACTGGACCATGCAGGCGGCGTGGAATTTCTGAGTCGACGAATCGACACGGCGCTACTGAGGGTCATCGAAGGCGCAGCGCCCACGGTCGCGATCGGGCTGCTCGACATGGAAGCGCGATTGTCGGTTACCGTCTCCAGCGACACCCTTGTCCAGCAGCGATGACCGCACGCCCGATCTTCGTTCATTCCCTGTTTCGTTCTGGCAGCACCTACGTATTCGGTGCCTTCCGGCGTTCTGCCGCGGGCTACTGGTGCTATCAGGAGCCGCTGAACGAGTTCGTGCGCCATGTCGCAGATGCGCCGCATCGGCTTCTGGAAATCGATGCCCATGATAGGGCGCTTCTGCGGCATCCAACGATGGACAAGCCGTATTTCTGGGAGTTCTATCAGATCAGGGACGCCATAGCGCCACTTTTCAGGAAAGAGTTCAGCTATGACACCTTCTTCACGGCAAGGACCGACCCGTCGTTCCCTGCTCTAAAGTCGTATTTGCAATGCCTTATCGACAATGCCCGTGGGCGGCCATTGCTGCAATGCTGCCGCAGCTTTGGCCGCATTGCGGCGCTGCGCGATGCCTTCGCAGGTACGCACATACACCTGTGGCGCAACCCGCACGACCAATGGTGGTCTTACCAGGTAGGCGACTACTTCGATGCGACGACGCAGCTGATCCTGAACGCAGCGGACACGCCGCCGATCCTCGCTGCGGTCAAGGAAATCTGCGGAGTCCTGGACTTCCACGATCGAGATGTAGAAAGCGAAATCGCCCACGCGCGAAGACACCGCCTTGCGTCAAGAGAAAGCTATCTGTCGTTTTACGCCTTGTGGATGTATTCATTCCTCCAGAGTGAGAAGGTTGCCGATCTGTCGATCAACATCGACTCCTTGAGTACGTCCAACGCGTACCGGCAGCACATCCTCGCCTCGCTTGCGAACCAAGGCATCGATGCGCTGGATTTCTCCGATTGCAGCAGTGCGCAGGCGCAGTTTAGTGCCAACGACATCGCATTTTTCACTGAAGCTGAAGAGCGGGTCCATGCCCTTTTCCAGATTCACAGCCCGGCAACCGGGCCGCTCGAACCAGCGTTGATGCTACGTGCTGAGCACAAGCCTGCTGCCCATGAAAATCTGGCCGAGTTGGCGGAATCTGCGACTCGTGCGCGCCGTGTCGCGCTACGAGAGATAGACACTCTGGCGGCGACGCAGCGCCAAGTTGCTGGTCAACAGGCTATGCTCGCGGAGTCTCACAAGGTCGCTGAAACGCGGGGCGAGGAACTTGCGCTGGCGCGCGCGCAGTTGGTTCAACTCGAAGGTGATATCCAACGGGTGCAGGTTCAACTCCAGGCTTCCGAGAATGAGGTGTCGAACCGTCGTGCGCAGTTGACGGCCAAGAGTGAAGAGCTCTCAGACGCAACCTTCCGCCTGGGTGCGCTGGGAAACGAGCTCGCCGCCATGCAGGAGAGCGCCGAGCAGCTCCAAAACGAAGCCATAAAGGCTGGAGCCCGAATTGAAGAGCTGAATCGCGATGTGAACAAATGGTGGGCGATGGCGGATGGGCTGGATCGCCACCTGAAGGCAGTGTACGCGACCCGGTCGTGGCGCGTTACTGCTCCCCTGCGACGAATTGCTGCCGCGCTCAAGATCTGATAGTTCCCGGAATGAGTTCCCGGTAAACCGCCAGCGTGCGCGTTGCACAGGTCGCCCAATCCATTCGACGGGCATGCGCGCGTCCGGCGGCAACCGCCGCCGGATCGACTGGTTTCATCGCGGCAAGACGCATCTTGTGAGTCAGTGCCTCCTGATCACCGGGACGAACCAACTTCGCGTTGCCATTCGCGACCTCGCGCAACGATGGCAGGTCGCTCGCAATGACAGGCAGGCCAGCGGCCATTGCCTCGAGAATCGGAAGTCCGAAACCTTCGGAAAGCGACGGAAAGACAAAAGTTCCAGCCGCGGCATAGAGCGCTAGAAGCGATTGTCGGTCAACATAGTCCACCCACACGCATTGCTTTTTCGCTCGCCTCGCCAGCAGGTCGGCTTCGAGTTGCGGAACGGACCAGCCATACTTTCCCGCGATCACAAGCTGGCGATCGGCGCGGACCGATTCCGGCAATGCGTCGTAAGCTTCGAGAAGGCCACCGACATTCTTGCGGGGCTGAAGACTTCCGACAAATAAAAAATATCCCGGACGCAGCGCGAAGCGCTCCATCGTCGCGTTTACCAGCTCCGCGGGCGGTGCACCGAACCAATATTCGTCCACGCCAAGCGGAACCACGCGAATCCGCGTCTCCGGCAATCGGTAATGCTCGACCAATTCTTCGACCGCCGAATGCGAGACCGCAATCACTAGATCGGCAGAGCATGCGCTCCGGCGCAGTAACCAGTTTTTCGTCCGGCGGAACCGCTGACTCGCCCAGTCCGGATGGGCCAGCGGGATGGCGTCATGTAGGGTGGCTACCACCGGCGTTGCCTTGAGACGAGGTATCAGATAATCAGTGGCGTGGTAAATATCGAGCTTTCGCTCGACCCGCTGCGCGAACGGCATTGCGCGACCCGAAAGCGCGGTCCAACTGATTCCGACGTCCAGTGGAAGGGGAAATGCAAGGTCAGCGCGCTCCGGCCGCACGAAGTGCGCCCCCCGACGGACACTTGTACCGACACGCCTGGTCGCGACACCAATTTGTTGAAGCCCGCGTTCCAGCGCGAGTGTATACACGCCGATCCCGTCGATCCGCTTGTCGACAATGCGCGGCTCAAGCACGTTGCTACTTAGGCCCACTACCAATGGGTTAGCGACGTTCATCGAGTCGCAGTTTAGCCGAAGTTGCTATACTCCATTTCGACGATGTGGATTGGTGCAATCGGACGTATCGTTGTCGCGCCCGAGCGAGACCGCGGCGTTTCCATGGCTCGCTCGTTTTGCGCCGCCCCTCGCAGCCATCGTATTAGGCATCGATCTGTTAGAAATGCTCATGGCATCATGATGGTCCGACACCCGATTTTGGTGCAGCGCATCGGTCGAAATGTCGAGCGCTCAAGGGTCCTGCTAGCGACCCAGCGCAAAATCATGTGACAAATCCGAATTCGACATCGATGAACGTGCCGCAAGGGACCATCGTGCTCGACGGCCGCGTATTCGGTACGGAGGCTGCCGACAGAGGGATGGGTCGGTACGTCGAGCATCTCGGCGCGGCCTTTGCCGCAGCGGGCTATGAGGTGGTCGTGCTGCTTTTTGCGGCAGCGGATGGTCGCGCGGTGGAACTCCCTGTCCACGGACGTATACGCGTCGTTGACTTCGATGGCGATTCATTACAGTTTACAGTCCTTCTCAATCGTATTCTCGCGGAAGAGCGTGCCACCGCGTATGTCGATGCAACACCCTTCCTGGCGCCCACAAGGTACGACATCTACGTCTGTCCGGTAATCTGCGTGATCTTCGATTTGATCCCGATGCGATATCCCGCAGACTATTTATATCGTGATACGCAAGGATCTTTAGCGCCGTACGTGAACGGTTTGGCCCGGCTAAAAAAAGCCGACGCGTTGATCGCGATTTCCCATGTTGTGAGCAAGCATGCGCGCACCTACCTCGGTATTCCGAAAAGCAGGATTGAGGTGCTCCAACCGCGGGCGCGCGCGCACTACGAGACTCGCGCGACGCGAGCCGCGGAACCTGTTGGAGCAAACCGGACTGTGACGTGCATCCAGGGTGCACATCGGTCCAAGAACTTCCCCCGCGCTGTTCCCTTTCTTGAACGGCTCGCACGACGCACTGACGTACCCGTCGAACTAATCGTACCAACTTCGAACCAGCGCACCTTCATCGATCTCGCCCGCACCGATCCACGAGCGGATGTGCGAGTTTCCGCGGATCTGAGCGAGGAGAACAAGCTCGCTTTACAAAAGCGTAGCGCGGTGATCGCCCACCTGTCGCTGGAAGAGGGGTATGGAATTCCACTGTTGGAAGCGTTGCTGCTCAACAAGCCGATCGTCTGCGTCGACAACGAGATAAATCGGGAATTGTTGGATATTGCTCCTGGCGAAGCAGCGCCCGCCGGCGTCCTCCTTCTCGACGACGCCACGCTCGAAAGTGAACGTGCGCTCGATCTTGCTGCCCGCTTCGTTACGGCGCCGGACGCTGAGAGCTTGAACGAGCGGCGCGCACCCCTCGTTCGGTCGCTGCTAGGTCTGTCGGCAAAGGCGCCCATCGTGGCTACTCACGCCATCGAGATTGCGCAGCGGGGCTTTGAAAGCTGGCATGCAAAGCTCGATATTTCGGTGGCTGCGTCAGCGGAATTTGGCAGCTGCGGGGTCTCGGATTACTCGCATGCGTTGACGCGAGATTTGACTGCAAACCGTTATGTCCTTCTGCTTGGACCTGCGCCCAGTGAGCTCCAACTCCTGCCGCAGATTCGACTACTGCCCATCGAGCTGCTTCCGGACGTGAGACCGACCTTGCGCGGCGTCTTGTTCAATTTAGCCGTCTCGAATACCTTGCTCCGCGCCTTTGACGCGATCGCCATGCACTCGGACCCCTCTGATGTCCTGATAGTCCACGATGCGGGATCCTATCTGCCAGGCATACTGATGAATGCAGCCGAGCATGGCAACCATGATCGAATATTTTCCAGGTATCTGAAGAACGAGAGCAGCGACATTCGTGCGCTGGCGGCAAATTGGCTTTCGGCGCCGCCATCGGATCAGGCCATCGCCGAGCAGATTTTTCTTGAGCTCGACAGCAAGTTCCTTTCAACCTGGTTACGCGCCTTCCGCGGGCGGTTGATAAGTCACCATCCTGTGTTCGACTCGATATCCGCTGGAGATCGTACGGGAATCTTGGCGCAAACGCATTGGGAATCGGAAATCCGTATGCGAACAAACTATTTGCCCATGCCCATCGACGATCGGGCCAATCCGGGCAGTGTTCGCTTCGGCGACAAGATCCGCTGGGCCCTAGCCCTTAATCGCAACGATGTCCTTGTCTGTTCCGCCGGTTCCATCGTGCGCGGCAAGCATCTGGCGATCCTGGCTCACGCGATCTGTGGCGTCAATCGTGAACGGCGTGATGAGGGCTCTGCAGGCCGTGTTGTGCTGCTGCTTGCCGGCCGTGTGCTCGAACCCAACGTAATGCAAGAGATTCGGGATCGGTTTTATGTCGACCATTTAAGCGATTGTCTATTTCAAGTCTATGAGAGCGATGAGATGCGGTTCGACGCGATGTTACTCGCGAGCGATATCGTCGTGGCATTTCGAGAACAGCGCCGCATTCAAATGAGCCATGCCTTTGCCCGGGCGCTGGCGCTTGGTCGCGTGATCGTGACGAACGAAGGCTCGGGTTTCGCCAATTCGAAGTTTGCCGCCATCTGTCGCGAGTCAGCGCTCGAGGCGGACCTCGTTGCCCACCTGCGCGGGCTGATTCGCTCCGTGACCGTCCGGCGCTCACTATCCTCCGGCGCTCGGCAACGCTACCTTGAAGCCCATTCCGTATCCACCTTTTTCAAGCAGTTGCGCTCCGGACATGACTGAACTGCCCCTGTCCAAAACGATCGACATCGAGGATTTCGTCGCGCCCGAGCTCGTACCGTATCTGCGCGAGATCAACGAGCAGGAGGCAATCCGTATTGGATCGAACGCGGACGAAATCGTCTTCGATTCAAAGCAATGGGAACACGCCTGCGCTTTACGCGCGTTGGATGAGGCACAGGCCGCGTCCGCGGGGTCTTGGGTTGCCGGTATCGGCGCCGGCGTCGAAGGAACAATATTCGCGCTTGCGCGCCGAGGTTGTCTGGTCTTTCCCATCGACCGATACCTGCACCGCAGCGTCTGGTCGGACGTTGCTCCAGCGGGGATGATGATCGATCCGACTCGCTTCTCGCAGCTCCCGTATCCCCGCGGACATGTAATACCCGTGCATTCGAACGCAATACGACTCAACCTGCCGGACTGTCAGTTCGACGGGGTCTTCAGTTCCGGTTCGATCGAGCATTTTGGCTCCCTCGACAACGTAGCAGAGGCAGCTCGGGAAATTGGCAGGATCCTGAAACCCGGAGGCGTGGCTTCGATCGCAACCGAATTTCGACTCGAAGGCCCGGTGGACCGACCCTGGTTCGACGACAACGTAATTCTCTTCACTCCAGAGCTTCTCGAGCGCTATATCGTGGAGCCGTCCGGTTTGACGCTGCGCGCTCCAATCCGATTCGAGCAGTCGGAGCGCACGTTCGAAACACGACAGAATCTCGTCGATTTCCTCCAACGGGCACAAAACATACACATACTCGAGGAAAAGCGGGCACTCTACCCGAATTTGGTCCTATACCACGATGGATTTCTGTTTTGTTCGATCGTTATCACACTGTATAAGGACCAAAACACCGGCGCATCCTCGTCTGGTTCACAGTCGAGCGATGCAGCGAGAGCAACCGACCGGGTCGACGATCTCGTGGCTCGGGAAAATGCCGATCTCGCACGCGAGCTCGAGAGTTTTCAGCGTTCCCCTCCCGCAGCTCTGCCAGCGCCTCAAATTCAAATCGGAGATCTACAGCATCTGCAAGCGGAGAACGATCGCCTTCAGCAGGAACTCGTGCGCGCGAACGCATGGAAGCATTGGAGGATCATGCGCCCTGTCCGGTTCGTCTACCGCCGCCTTAAACGCAGGCGTGGCTAGTCCGGCAGTCTTCCGCGATGCGCGCGCCGATTACAAGGGCGCTCCGCGCTTTCGCTGACTGCGCCCCGCTGACCGGAGAACCGCGTGCATGCGCTCACCATTGCGGGGGTCGTTCCGCTCTGCTTTGTGCTGGGCACGGTGGCAATTCGTGTCGGCGCCAGACATTCGCTTCGCTTATCCGCCTTCGATCGCGCCGTACTTGCGCCAGTAATTGGGATCGCGGCTCTGACGCCCGTATTCGTCATCCTTGGTGTCGTTGGATTGTTCTCTCCACTTGCGATCGGCATCACGGGATGGGTCTCCGCTGTTCTGGCCGTAGGCGCCAGAGCGCGGCGGCGACATCGCGCATGGCACGGCAGCGTTTTGGCCGTGTTGGTTCTCGCCATGGCCTTCGTCGTAATCGCAGCCCTGGGCCGCGACGAACCTTGGGGCGCCGGGCGCGACCAGCAGGTTTATGCTGAGTTCGCCGAGGCGTTGTCCCTTCGCGGAACGGCCACCGCGTCGCTTTCGACGCTGGATGACGCCGATCGGGCCTTGATCGCGGAACTTGGCCAGGACATCAATATTCGGCGCTACCTCGGCGTCGTTCGCGTTTCGGAAGATTCTCAATCGAGATTCGCTAGTTATCTCCCTTTGGGCTGGCCGGTCTGGCTCGCGTTTGCGCACGCGATCGACGGCGAGCGTGGATTATCGAGCGCGAATATATTGTTTGCTGCGCTTGGTGCAGTACTCTTGTACGTACTGTCCCGCCGTATCGTAGGGCGGGCGCTAGCGGCTGGCGCTGCCGGCGCGCTGCTGGCGCTTCCGAGCACGATCTGGATCGCAGGGACAGCTTTGAGCGAACCTCTTGCGCTAACGCTCTGGCTGGCTATTGCCGCGCTTCTCGTTGCCGGAGGAGAACGCGCCCTGGTTCTCGCAGCGATGGTCGCTTTTTCAGGCGCGGCGGCGCGAGTCGACTTCATCGCCGTGGTTCCAGTAATCCTCGCAGCGCTGGTCCTCGGGGGGAAGACATGGCAACTGCCGGAGGTCAGACGCGGCACAGTCGCGCTATGCGTGAGCGTCGCGGCGACGTTGATCTGGTATCGGGTTCTCCATCCTGCATATTTCTACGATAAGGCCGTCTATCTGGGCCTTATCGGCGCCACCTCGATCGCGCTGACGGCCGTGCTCTTCCTGCAACGCGAAACCACGGCCCAACACTTTCTGGCACGCACCAGCGAAAGGCTTCGGGGGGCCGCGATCGTGCTATTGGTAGTCGCCTTCGCCTACTGCGTTCTTTTGCGTCCATCGCAAGAGCCGTACAGCCTTTTTCGCAGCGGCTTGGATCTTGATGGCACGCGCGACTTCCGTGAGGACTCGCTGTGGAATCTCGCGGCATATCTCGGATGGCCCTTGCTCGGGCTCGCGGTTGCGGGCCTGTGCATCGGAATTTGGCGGTGGTCCGGTCGCGCGGCCGGTCTAGGTCGCCGGGCCGTGCTCATGGTGACGCTGCTTTTCGGAGTGTTCTATCTGTGGTTCCCGAATGTCAGTCCTGATCACCCTTGGGCCGTGCGACGCCTCGTTCCCGCGGTAATACCCGGAGCCGTGCTTTTCGCGGCGTACGCACTTCGCCGACTGGCGAGCCAAGACGGCAGACGCGCGGTCTTAGGCGCCGCAGCATTGGTGGGTCTTGCTGTCCTGGCCACGATGATGCACGGTACCGAGATCCTCACGCTGCGTGAGAACGCCGGTGTTGGCGCCTCCGTCGATGATCTCGCCCGTCAGTTCCCGGCGGCACTTGTCGTTGCGGACCTTCAAGTGGCGGAGATTGCGAGTGCCCTTTTCGTCGCCAAGGACCGCTCCGTGCTCGTCGCCGATTTGAGCCGAGACCAATCGCGCGCGACCGTCGCCAAATGGATAGATGCCAAGGCTGCACAAGGGAACCCAGCATGGCTGCTGCATCTTCCGGAACTGTCGATGGTCGGAGTGCGCGCGCAGGACACTCTGAATCGAACGTTCGAGCGCGACTTCACCGCGCCGACAATGCATGCGCCTGCGCGAACCAAGGCACACCAGGAATTCAATGTCGTATTGTCCCGCGTTGATGGGTTCGACGATGACGCGCTATTTCGTCGTTTCGGTGCGGCTCCCGTATGGGGCGTCGCCGAACGCGGTTTCTTTCCTCCCGAATTGACGCAATTCGGCGTCGTGCGCCTGACCAATGGCAGCGCATCGCTACGGATACCGTCGAAAATGATCGGACGCGCAACCGCGCTAGTGTTTGATTTTTTTCTGTGGTCACCGTCAGGTAAGGCACGCAACCTGGAAATTCGCATCGACGGCCGCCTGGTATGGAATGCCCCGATTCCCTCAGGTGTTACAACGATCCGAGCCCCCCTTTGGCCGAGCGACGAGCAAAACGCACGTATCGTCGAGATTGCCAGCGAGACCTTCGAGACGCGGACAATCGACCCTGAGGATCATCGTGGCCCGGTTGGGGTCGCACTCTTGGGCGCGCGCTTCGAGCGAGCCTCTTCAAGAACCGAGGGCGCGCCCGGCATCAGGGCCTTTCGGTCCCGCCTCGAATTTGGCGCCGCCAACTTGGCGTTGCGAACGCCTCGAGACGCCGAGGCGTCTGCGGTGATAAGCGCGGCGAACATCGGTTCGCAAACCTGGCCGAGCCTCCGTGAGCAAGGTGTCGACGGGGCTGTTCAGTTCGGATTGCGATGGTACGGCAAAGGACCCGGCACGACGCTTCTCGCGGACAACCGCTGGCCACTGGCGCTGACTCTGCTCCCAGGAGAGCAGACGCGTTTGCGCCTACCCCTCGTACCTATCGGACTCGACGGTTCCCGGCTACCCCCTGGAGAATATTCGGTCAGCGTGGGAATGGTGCGCGAGAAGCACGCGTGGTTTGCTGATGATGGCGATCCTCTGCTGAAAGTTGACGTGACCGTCGTTCCGTAAATGTTACTGTCGTACAGGCACGATTCCCCGATATTTTTTTGACCCAGCTACCAGCGCGACTCTTATCCCTGAATTTTGGCAGAATACGTGCCAGCTGCCGTACGCTCTCACGTTGAATCGGAAGTCTCGCTTCCCCAATGCGCATCGCCCTAATCCACGACTGGCTAGATACCTGGGGCGGCGGCGAGAACGTGCTGGCGGCGCTGCTCGCGCTCTATCCTGAAGCGGAGCTCTTCACGCTGGTCGACTTTCTTTCCGATGCACATCGGGCGAGGCTGGGCGGGAGGCCGGTCCGCACCTCGTTCATCCAGCGACTTCCGCTTGCGCGGCGGCACTTTCGAAAGTATTTTTCGCTGATGCCGCAGGCGGTCGAACAATTCGACTTGTCGCCCTACGAGCTGGTGATCTCGAGCTCGCATTCGGTCGCCAAGGGCGTTCGCACCGGCCCCGACCAGCTGCATATCTGCCTGTGCTATTCGCCGGCGCGCTATGCCTGGGACCTGCAACCGCAATATCTGGCGCAGACGGGGCTCGACCGCGGAGCACTCGGCTGGCTCGTGCGCCGTCAGCTTGCCCTGTTCCGGCGCTGGGACCTGCGCGCCTCGGATCGCGTCGATCGCTTTGTCGCGATCTCCGAATACATTGCCGAGCGCATACGCAACTGCTATCGCCGCGACGCCGATGTCATCTATCCGCCGGTGGACGTCCCCGCGGCCGAAAGTAATGTCGCACCGCGGGAATCGTTTTATCTCACGGTGTCGCGCCTGGTCCCGTACAAGCGTGTCGACCTTTTGGCGCAGGCTTTTGGCGCGATGCCCGGGCGGCAACTCGTCATCGCCGGCGACGGTCCGGAGATGAAGAAACTGGCCCGCCTCGCCGCGCCGAACGTCCGCCTGCTGGGCTCCGTCGACGACGCGCGGCGTGATCGGTTGCTGCGCACGGCCAAGGCATTCGTCTTCGCCGCCGACGAAGACTTCGGCATCGCCCCGCTCGAGGCGCAGGCGCAGGGGACACCGGTGATCGCATTCGGCCGCGGCGGCAGCGCCGAAACCATACGCGGCCTCGATGCCACAGCGCCCTCCGGCGTGCTGTTCGCCGAGCAGACGGTCGCCTCGATCGGGGCCGCCGTCGCGCAATTCGAAGCGTCGGCACAGCGGATCACACCGGCGGCCTGCCGCGCCAATGCCGAGCGCTTTTCGCGCGAGACGTTCAACCGGCGCTTCTCGGCCTACGTGACCGATGTTCTGGCGCAGCATCGTGCGCGGCCGCGCGCTTAAGGTCCGTGATGTTCGCTCCGCGCAATCTCCTCAAGAGCAACGCCACGACGTTCGATCGGCTGCTCCGCATCGTCGACCCGCTGGTCATCGTCATCGTCGGCTGGATCGTCTATCTGCTTTACCTCGGAGGCCCCGCGTTGCCGCCCAATTACTGGGTCGCCCTGCTCGGCGCGGCGCTGCTCAGCGTCGTCGTGTTTCCCGAAACGGGGCTATATCGGCCGAAGCGCGGGGCAAGCCTCGCCGACGACTTGCACGCGCTTACCTATGGCTGGCTGACCATCGCGGCGCTGGGAATCTCGGTTGCATTCCTGACCAAGACCAGCGACGCTTATTCGCGCGTCTGGGTCGCCTCGTCGGCGCTGGCCGGCCTGATGGTGCATGCTGCGATGCGCGTTGCGCTGCGGCTGGGCCTGCGCTGGCTGCGGCGGCGTGGTTACAACTTGCGGCACGTCTGTATTGTCGGCGCAGGCGAGCTGGCCCGGGAAGTCGTCACGCGCCTGCGCCAGGCGCCGTGGAGCGGCCTGGTCGTGGGCGGCCTCTACGACGATGCGCCTGGCCTCGCCGGCACATCGATCGAAGGCGTGCCGGTGCGTGGGCCGATCGCACAGCTCGGCCCCGACCTCGAGGCCGGCGGCATCGACCAGGTGTGGATTGCGCTGCCCTTGCGCGACGAGGACCAGATTCGGCGCGTGGCTGCCGAGTTGCGCGGCCACTCGGTCCAGATACGCTATGTACCGGATATTTTCGGCTTCGAACTGCTGCGGCACAGTTTTTCCGAGATCGCCGGCATGCCGGTCATCGGGCTCAGCGACACGCCGATCGAGGGCACGGCGCGCATGCTCAAGGCCGCCGAGGACTATGCGCTCGGCGCATTTCTGCTGCTGATCGCATCGCCGCTGTTTCTCGTCATCGCCCTCGCCATCGTCGCCACATCGCGCGGGCCGGTCTTCTACCGCCAGACGCGGGTCACCTCCGGTGGCCGCCAGTTCACGATGCTCAAGTTTCGTACGATGCCGGTCAACGCCGAGACGCACAGCGGGCCGGTCTGGTCGGCTCCCGATCAGGCTCGCGGCACCGGAATCGGCCGGTTGCTGCGCCGCTACAGCCTCGACGAGCTGCCGCAACTGATCAACGTCCTCGGTGGCGACATGTCGCTGGTGGGCCCGCGACCGGAGCGGCCGGAATTCGTCGTCCAGTTCCGCAAGGACGTGCCGGGGTACATGCAAAAGCACCTGGTCAAGGCGGGCATCACCGGATGGGCCCAGGTCAACGACCTGCGCGGGAGCAGCGACCTGCCCAAGCGGATACAATACGACCTCTATTACATCGACAACTGGTCGTTGTGGTTCGATCTGCGAATTCTCGCGCTGACCGTCATGCACGTGTTTCGCAGCCGCAACGCCTACTAGCGCCCGTTCACGCCGCTTGATCTCTCCCGCCGCCGAGTCGGCTCTGCAAACGACCGCTGCGCCAGCGGCACTGCTCGCGCAAACACCACGAGCGATGTGGCTCGGCGCCTCGCTGTTCGCCGCCGGCATCGTGCTGTGCACCGTCGGCTACCTGGCGCTATCGGTGCCCGGCAACTGGTTCAGTAGTCTGCCCACATTGCGCTGGTCGGCGGCCGAGCTCGCCGTGACCCAGGGCAGCGGCCAGCGAACCGACGAGGGGTTGCGCGTCGGCGCCACCGGCCCGGAAGGCATCGCGATCGTGTCGATCCAGACTTCGTTCCGCTCGGCCGGATACACGACCGTCGCGTGGGACACCGGCGATGTCCCCGACCATGTTGCCGCGGCGCTGGTCTGGCGCAACGAGTACCAGCCCGGGCGGAGGTTTACCAAGCCGCTGACGGTCGAAGCCAGGCGGCTGCTTCCGGTCACGCTCGTCGATGATCCCAACTGGATTGGCAGGATCAACGGTCTCGCTCTGATCATCCGCGGCGACCTGGCCCACCCGATACTGATCCGCGGCGTCGAGGCGAAGCCGATGACCGCCGTGCAGATCCTGCACGATCGCGTCGGTGAATGGCTGACCTTCGAGCCGTGGAGCGGCGGGTCGATCAACAGCCGCAACGGCGGCGCGGACGTGCAGGATCTTCCGTTGCCTTTTTTCGTTGCGGCGATCGTCGGTCTCGCGTTGATCGTTTACGCTGTCCTCGCGCGGTGGCTGCCGCAAGCGATTGGTCCATTCCGGCCGCTGATCGCCGGCGGCCTGTTCGTTTTCGCCTGGTTCCTGCTCGATGTCCCGTGGCAATGGAACCTGATCCGGCAGGGGCACGCGACGTTCCAGCAATATGCGGGCAAGTCGTGGCGCGACCGCCACCTCGCCGCCGAGGACGGCCCGTTGTTCGACTTCATTGAAAAGGCGCGCGCGAAACTTCCGCCGCCGCCCGTGCGCGTGTTCATGGCCGCGGACTCGCTCTATTTTCGCGACCGGGGCGCCTATCACCTCTACCCATACAACGTCTACTTCAATCCGTACCAGAACACGTTGCCCGACGCGTCGAAGTTGCGCGCCGGCGATTATATGGTCGTGTTTCGGCGCAAGAGCGTGCAGTTCGATCCGGCGCTTAAGAAACTGCGCTGGGAGGGCGGCCAGCCTGTGGACGCCGAGCTTCTGTTTGCCGAAAGCGGCGGCGCCGTGTTCGCCATCCATTAGGCCTGCCAGATGGCATACGCCGCACTTACCGTCGGGCTGATATTGCCTTGGCTGCTCGGGCTGGCGCTGCTGTTCGCGCTGGGCTGGCCGCGGCGCGGCGAAACCGCCGGTGCGGCGGCCTTGCGGGCCGGATTCGGTTATTGCGTCGGTGCGCTGTTGCTGACGCTATGGATGCGCCTGCTCAGTGTTGCCGGCATCGCCTTCGGCTGGCTGTCGATCGGGCTGCCGCTCGCGATCGCTACCGCTGCGCTTTTTGCGTTTGCGCGGCGCACCGGCCGCATCGCGGCGGTCGACGTGCGCGCCGTGATCGATTCGCTGCTGCGGCCGCCGCTGCCGCGCTGGCAGCGCATCGTCTGGATCGGCTTGCTCGCCTGGCTAGCGCTGCGCTTCCTGCTGCTGGCCGCCGATGTCGCCTGGCAACCGCTCTATCCGTGGGACGCGTGGGTGCAATGGGCGACCAAGGCCCGCGTCTGGTACGAGCTCGGCCACATTGCCCCGTTCGTGCGCGCCGACCAGTGGTTCACAGACTCCACGGGTGCCTATTTCGATGCGGCGCCCAATTATCCGGCAACGGTGCCGCTGTTGCAGGTCTGGAGCTGCATTGCGTTGGGCCGCTGGGACGATTCGGCGATGAACTGGCCGTGGCTCCTGCTGCTGATCGCGCTGACCTGCGCGGTCTACGGCGCACTGCGCGGCGAAGGTGTCGCGCGGCTCACGGCACTCGTCGGCGCGTACCTGGTCGCCTCGCTGCCCTTGCTCGACACGCATGCGGCGCTTGCCGGCTATGCGGATCTGCCGATGGCCACGATCTACACGGTGGCGGCGATCGCTTTTTATCGCTGGGCGATGCGGCGCGACTGGCTCGATGCGGCACTGGCACTGGCGCTCGCAGCGTGTTGTCCGCTGATCAAGATCCCCGGCCTGGTGTGGGCACTGACGCTTTTGCCCGGGGTCGTCGTTGCGCTGATGCCGCGACGCGGACTGAAGGTCGTCGGCATCATGTACGCGCTGGGACTGTTCGCGTTGCTTGCGCTAGCGCGAACCAACGTCGCCATTCTCGGGTACCGGCTGCATGCCGATTTCGATCCAGGGTGGCGTACGTTCTGGGATGCCTATCTCCTGTCCAGCAGCTGGAATCTGCTCTGGTATGGTGCGGTGGTGCTCGCGATCGTCGGTGCGCGACGCCTGGGTGCACCACGCCTGGCGCCGCTCGCGGTCGTCGTCGGGACAGGCATCGCCTTTGTGCTATTCGTCACCTGGTTCACCAACGCGTCGAGCTGGATGCAGGATCTCACTACCCTCAACCGCGCGACGCTGCACCTGGCTCCATTGGTCGTCGTCTTCGGCGTGCTGCTCTGGCGGGAACTCACCGCCGATGCGCAGCCCGTCGTTCCGGCCGTGCTCGCGAGCGCGTGAAACGCGCGGACTGTCGGCTGCCGCCTCCGGTTATCGATGCTCGACCTGCCCGGTGTCACGCTCTGCTGCGTCGATACGGCCAACCACGCGCTGGCCGCGCGCGCGTTGCGCCTGTCGGCCGTAGGGATACGGTTTGGGCGCACGCTCTTTTTTACCGACCGGCGCGTCGACGACCCGGGAATCGAAGTCCGGACGATCGCGCCGCTTGCCTCGCGCGACGACTATTCGCGCTTCGTGCTGGCGTCGATGCGGGATCATATCGACACGCCGCATCTGCTGCTGGTGCAGTGGGACGGCTACGCGCTGAACCCCGCGGCGTGGCGCGACGAATTCCTGGACTGCGACTACATCGGTGCCAAATGGTTCTGGGCTCCTGAGGGCCAGCGCGTCGGCAACGGCGGATTTTCGCTGCGTTCGCGCCGGTTGCTCGAAGCCTTGCGCGATCCCCGCATCGTGCCGACCGAGGCCGAGGACGTGACGATCGGCAGGACCTATCGCACCTTGCTCGAGCGCGACCATGCGATCCGCTTTGCCACGGAGAGTCTTGCCGACCAGTTCGCGTTCGAGGCGGCGTATCCGATCGGCCTGCCGTTTGGATTCCATGGCCTGTACAACTTCTGCCGCGTCGTTCCCGAAAACGAGCTGGCGGCGCTGGTCGTCCATTTCACACCGGCGATCGCGCGCTCGCCGCAACTGGCGCAGCTTGGACGCAATTGCCTGTCGCTCGGGCAGTGGCGCGTCGCAGCTGCGATCTTTCAGCGCATCATGGACGAGGATCCGGACAACGGAATGGCGGCGGCGGGGGTCGCAACGGCGCGAAGCAGCATGGCCTCGGCGCCGGCCGCGGGACGCAACGAGCCGTGCCCATGCGGCAGCGGCAGGCGCTACAAGAATTGCCACGGCGCGTTGGACGCAAGCACGTCGCCGCACCATGGTGCGCCCTTGCCTGGTCCGCCACCCGCCGCGTCAGTCGATCTGCGCGTGCAGCAGGCGATCGCCTTGCATCAGCAAGGCGATACGGCAACGGCCGAGCGCATCTACCGGGAAGCCCTTGCCGTTGCGCCCGGCCACGCGCTGGCGGAGCATTTCCTGGGCGTGATCCTTTACCAGCGCCAGGACGTCGCGGCAGCGCTGCCGCTCTTGCGGCGCTCGGTGGAAGCCGTCCCTGCGGAGCCCGAGTTCCACAACAACCTGGGACTGGCGCTCGCCGCGGACGGGCGCGAGCAAGAGGCCATCGCCGCCTTCCGCGCGGCGCTCGCGCTCAAGGCCGAACACGCGGTCACCTGGAACAACCTGGGCCTCGCGCTGCAATCGGTCAACGACGTCGACGGCGCAATCGGCGCGTTCCGCCGCGCGATCGCGCTCTCGCCGGGGTTCGAGCACGCCCGCTGGAATCTCTCGCTTGCGCTGCTGCTCGGCGGCCAGTATGACGAGGGATGGCGCGAGTACGAGTCGCGATTCGCCCTGTCCGAGCTCGGCAAGGACCGGCACGCCTTTGCCGGCCCCGCCTGGGACGGGTCGGCACCGACGGGCAAGACCCTGCTGCTCTACACCGAGCAGGGACTGGGCGACGCCCTGCAGTTCGCGCGCTTCGTGGCACCACTGGCGAAGCGTGGTGCGCGCTGCATCGTCTATTGTCCCGAGGCGCTGGCGCCTCTGCTCGCCACGGTTCCGGGCGTTGCGCAGACGGTCAGCGACCCGGGAGAGCTGTCGCGCTACGACGCGCACCTGCCGCTGTTGTCCTTGCCGCGGTTGCTCGGGATCACGCTCGACGCGATACCGGCGGATGTGCCCTACGTCACGGTCGCCGCGGAGCGGCGTGCCGCGGCACGCAAGCTGCTGGAGGTCTCGCCGCGCCGGCTCAACGTCGGCATCGTCTGGACCGGCAATCCGGCCAATCCGAGCAATCGTATCCGCTCGGCACCTCTCGACGCGCTCGATCCGCTGTTCGAGGTCGAAGGCATCGACTGGTATTCGCTGCAGCAGGGACGCACGAGCGCCGAATTCAGCGCGGCCGCGCGTGCGGCTCGCGTGCGGCCCTTGCCCGCCGACTGGGCGCTGGTCGACACCGCCGCGCTGATTGCCGAGCTCGATCTGGTGATCAGCGTGTGCACGAGCATTGCGCACCTGTCGGGCGCGCTGGGCCGCCCCACCTGGACGATGCTCGCCTGCGCCGCCGACTGGCGCTGGCTGCAGCAGCGCGCCGACAGTCCGTGGTACCCGACGATGCGGCTGTTCCGCCAGCCGAATCCCCGCGACTGGAAAGCCGTCGCCCACGCTGTCGCCTTCGAGCTCGACGCGCTGGTCTCGGCCTTGACGGATATCGACCGATGACTGCCGCCTGCAACCCGCGGAGCCGGAGATGAGCGAGACGCCTGCCGGGGTCGCATTGCGCGAGGCGCGCGCCGCCTGGCAACGCGGCGACGCCGGCGCCGCCGAAGCGCACAGCCGCCGCGCGCTCGAGCTCGACATCGGCGATGGACGCGCGTGGACGATGCTTGGCCTGGCGCTCCGCAAGCGCGATCCGCCGGAGGCCGAGGCGGCGCTGCGCCGCGCCGCGGTGATCGGTCCGCGCGATCCCGACGCGCACTTCCATCTCGGCAACCTGTTGCGCGAACAGAACCGCACCGGGGCGGCGATCGAATCCTACGAGCGGGCCCTCGCCCTGGCGCCCGACCATCCGAGCCTGCTCAACAACTATGCGCTCGCGCTCGACGCAACCGGCGCGGGCGAAGAGGCGCAAGCGGTGTACCGCCGCATACTGAAGACGCGACCGGAACACCCCCAGGCGTTGCGCAACCTGGCGCATTCGCTTTGCGGCGCGCGCCGCTTCGACGAAGCCGCCGCGCTTTGCATGCGCTATCTGCAACTGCATCCGGAGGGCGACGCCCGGGTGTGGATCGATCAGGGCATTTGCCAGCATGCACGCGGCGACGGCGCCGCAGCCGAAGCGAGCTTCCGGCGGGCGCTGGCGCAGGCACCCGAGGACGCGGTGGCGCGAACCAACCTGGGATCGGTACTGATCGATCGCGGCGATTTCGCCGCTGCCGAGCCGATGTTTCGCGATGCTGTCGCGACCGACCCGACGTTTCTGTATGCGACGGCGCTGCTCGCGTACACCCGCCAGCATCTGTGCGCCTGGGATGGGCTCGACGCGCTGCACCGCAACGTCGTGCACGGCATCGAGCAGGACGAGAATGCGCTGGTCAACGCGTTCGCCGCACTGTCGGTCCCGATGTCGGCGGCCAATCAGCTCCGCGCGGCACGCCGCTGGGCGCAAACGCTGGCACCCCGGGAGCCTGTCGCTGCGCCGGCCGCCCGTCCGCGCAGTGCGGTGTTGCGGCTGGGCTATGTTTCGTCCGACTTTCGCACGCATGCGGTGGCGTTCCTGGCGACCGAAGTCTGGGAGCGGCACGATCGCGCGCGATTCGAGACCCACGCCTATTCGATTGCGCCGCCGGAAGATTCGCCCCTCGGTACCCGCATCGCAGCGGCGTTTTCGCGCTTCTCCGATTGCACCGCCGAGGCGCCCGATGAGACGGCGCGGCGGATCCGCGACGACGGCATCGACATCCTAGTCGATCTCAACGGGTACACCACGCACGCGCGCAGCGAAATCTTTGCGCTGCGCCCGGCGCCGGTGCAGATCAACTGGCTGGGCTACCTCGGCACGCTCGGCGCCCCCTGGTACGACTATGTGATCACCGATCGCTTCGCGTCCCCCGACGACCAGCAGGCCTTTTTCACCGAGCGCTTTCTCGCGATGCCGCATTGCTGCGCGCCCAGCGACACGCGGCGGACGGCCGCTGCTGTTCCGTCGCGCGAGGCTTGCGGCTTGCCGCCGCAAGGTTTGGTATTCGCCTGCTTCAATGCGCCGTACAAGATCCTGCCCACGGT
>PLYT01000049.1 GCA_003153475.1 Betaproteobacteria bacterium
TAGCCAATTTTGCCGTCCCAGTTCCACTCGGTCATTCCTTCGGCGATGCGCGTGACCATTCCGACGCGTCGATTGCGCAGCGGAATCATCGACAGCACTTTGCCGGTGATGACTATCGGCGCTCCGCCTTCGGCAGTCTGACAGGTCACTTTGATCTTATCGTGCAACTGCTGCTCGCCCGTAAATTCCGTCTGCACATCGACCTTGACGATATTCTGAAACGGCTGACCCTTGCGCGCGATGAATCCTCCCGGACGCTCGCTGCCATCGCGATTGACGGTGATAGTCGCCATCCCGCCGAGGTTCTCGTCGAAGTTCATCGTCAGCCAGCGGTAGTACTTGGGCGCCTGCCAGTAACGCGGACCCCAGCTATGGTCGCGCAGACCGAGCGCGTCAATCTTGAACTCGCGGTCTTTTCCGTCAGCGCTAAGAATCAGCGTGCCGGTGGCATGACCGAGCTGCTCGAGATGTCCCTTGGCGAACTGCGCTTCGGGATCGCCCGAGGGCTGCGGCGACATCCACTCGCTGCCGCGCTTCTCGCGCAGCTCGCCGCCCCAACCGGGCGCCGTCGCGCGATAATCTATTTCGAGTTTGGCGCGCGAATAAGGATTGCTCTTGAAGGCTTTGGCCGGATCGGCCATCTCGAGCGGATTTTTGAGTATGCATACTTTGCCGTTGTAGCTGACGCGATGATGTTCAAACGGTTTGACTACTTCAAACTTCGCCCCGCCGGCGTCATGAGCGTCGTTATTTTTTATCTCGGGCCGCTGAAACATGAAGCCGACGGTCCCGTCGGGCAGATAGAGACATATAGTCATTTCGGCGTAGCCTTCATTGGCGCGATTACCCAGTCGAATGAAGCCGCCGAGCCGTTGCGTGCGATCGAAGAAATTGTAGTAGGCGCTTTCGTTGAAATTGGACTCGCCGGTGTTGGGATGCATCAGGTCGTCCTGCGTCAGCAACATCACTTTAACCTCGGGCATTTTACTATTCTCCTTTATCCGCGATTCAGCGCATGCGAGCGCCAACAGACACACTTCGCCACCCAGACAACGAAATCAACTTTGCTTCGCTGCCGCAGAGCGCGCAGCAATATCTGCTTCGACGTAGCGTGGATTCGCCACTCTCAACTTGTCCTCGACACTCTGCCGCACCACGGCCAGCACCTCGGTGCGCCACGCACCGGCGTCGGCGTCGCCGGCGCGAATCTTTGCGCTCAGCTCTGCGCCAAGGCCAGTAGCGGCTTTGCGCAGATCGTCCAGGCTGTGCAGATGGGGCGCGTCGTGTCCGAGCAACTTCGCCAGCGCCTTTACTTCGCGGCGGACGGCCGGGTCTTCCAGCTGGATTTCGCGCGCGACGATTCGCATGACGTTCGCGACGACTCGTGCCTGGAATTGTTTGGCGCCTTCGATCGCGGGCACCAGTTCGCGGTCGACGAAGTCCGCGGCGGCTTCGAGCAATTCAACTGAGGTTGGCCGATCTTGCATAGTGAGTATCCAAGTAGCTATTCGATTAGATCAAGCAGTTCGAGTTCGGTTTCCGCCGTGCGGCGTCCGATGCTGGCCAGTTCGACGCTTTTGACGAAACCGTCGATATGCGTCCGCGCCTGGCTGATAGTAATGATTCCCCAGCGCAGATTGCCAAAAACTTCCCAGAAACGCGCGGCTTCAGGATCTACGGACGCCCCGCTCGCTTTTTCGTAGGCGCGGAAAAATTCCTCGCGCGAGCAGAGCCCGCCGACTGGTTTCTGGTCGTTGCCGAAACGCCACGCGCGCACGCATATCCATCCGACGTCTTCCATCGGATCGCCGAGATGGGCCAGCTCCCAATCGAGAATCGAACGCACGCCTTCGGGACCGAAGATGACATTGCCGATTCGGTAGTCGCCGTGGACCAGGGTTTTGCGCGGCGTTTTTGGAATGCGGCCCAGGAGCCATCGGAAGGCCAACTCGAAAGCGGGATGCGGTTCGAGCGCGAGGAGGCGAAAGTTTTCCTCGTAGCGTTTCACTTCGGTCAGCGCGGCGCTCTCGCCGGGTTCGGTAAAGAAATCGAAGTGGTGCTTGACGGGATCGATGCGGTGAATCTGCGCGAGGATTTCGGCAAGTTGCGCCGGCATCACCTCGCGAGCCTGCGAGAATTTCTCGTCGCGCAGCAGGCGGCGCGCAAGCGTCTCGCCGTCCACCCGTTCCATGATGAAAAACGACGCGCCGAGCACAGCGGGATCTTCGGAAAGCCAGAAGACCTCGGGCACCGGCACATGCTCCTCGAATGCGGCGCGCAGCACGGCGAACTCATTGCGCCGCGAGGTGTTTATCTTGTGCGCGCCGGGATCGCGCCGCAGCACCATCGCTCGCCGCCGTTCGGCGCCGTCGCGGTCATCGTCAATTGTCGTGCAATCGAACGACCAGATTTCGCGCGACGCTCCACCGGGCATCCTGCGCAGGTTCTCGATCGCCACGCTTTTGAAATTGCCCTCGGCGCGGATGAAATCAGTCAGCCGCCGGATCATCTCGTTGGGTTCCAAACTCGCCATTTCGCGCGCTCACTCCGGAACCTTGAGGTGTATCACGAAATTCCAAACAACCGCATCCGGCATAGTCAGGCGCGACTGCCGACGCGCTGCGCAATTCCGTCGCCGAGCAGATTGAAGCCGAGAATCGAAAGACCGATCGCAAGGCCGGGCGCAGTAGTCAGGTGAGGCGCGACCAGCAGAAACGCGCGGCCCGCATCCAGCATGTTGCCCCAACTCGGCGTCGGCGGCATCGCGCCCAGACCCAGGAATGAGAGTGCAGCTTCGGCGCCGATGATGCCGCCGATTCCAAATGTCGCCTGCACCGCCAACGGACCGGCGACCGCGGGCAACAGATGGCGCGTCAGCAGGCGCGAGGGACTGGCGCCGAGCGTCGTTGCGGCGACTACGTATTCGCGTTCGCGCAGAGTGAGAACTTCGCCGCGGACTATTCGCGCATAGCCTGTCCAGCCCATCGCGGTCAGCGCGATGACCAGGTCGATCAGCCCGGGGCCGAGGATCGCGGCGAGGGCGATCGCGAGCAGAATTCCGGGAAACGCGAGCACGATATCGACGGCGCGCATCACAAGGTTGTCGATTCGGCCGCCGGCAAGCGCAGCCGCGCCGCCAATCACGCTGCCGACAACCAATGAAAGGGCGACCACGACCGTGGAAATCGAGAGAGACAGGCGCGCGCCCCAGAGCACGCGCGCGAGCATGTCGCGGCCGAGCGAGTCGCAGCCGAATGGATGCGCCAGGCTGGGGCCGGTGAGTGAGCCGGCCAGATCAATAGCCAGTGGATCGGTGCGGAAGAGAAGCGGCCCGAGCAGCGCAGCAAGAATCATCGTGGCGACAATAGTCACTCCAATAGTCAGTGACGGATTGCGCACGCGCGCGATCAAGAGATCCTCACGCGCGGATCGACCAGTGCGTAAACGACATCGGTCGCCAGGTTGACGACGACGTAAGTCATCGCGAACGTCAGTACGCAACCTTCGACCAGCGGATAGTCGCGCGCGCCGATTGCGCCGATCAGCAGGCGGCCGAGACCCGGCCACGAAAAAATCATCTCGGTGATCAGCGTACCGCTCAGCAGCGAGCCCATCTGCAGGCCGATAATCGTGATCACCGAAGTCATCGCATTCTTGAGTCCGTGCCGGACGATCGCGGCGCGCGGGCTCAACCCCTTTCCGATCGCGGTGCGCATATAGTCGCTCGCGCGGACGACGATCAGGCTGTGGCGGAGCATCCGCGCGATAATCGCGGCGAGCGCGGTGCCCAGCGTCATCGCCGGTAGAACGAGATGCGCGAATCCGCCGCGGCCGGTCAGCGGCAGCCAGCGCAGATCGAGCGAGAACAGGATCATCAACAGCGGGCCGAGATAGATGTGCGGAATCGAGATGCCAAGAATCGCGAATCCCATTGCGCCCATGTCGGCGGCGCCGCCCGGGTTCGAGCCCGCGACGATCCCGAGCGGGAACGCAATCAGGAGCGCGACGAACATCCCGGCTGCCGCCAGTTCGATGGTTGCGGGAAATCGTTCGCTGACGATTTGCGCGACTGGTTTGCGATACGAGGTCGATTCGCCCAAGTCGCCAATCGCCAGCCCGCCGAGATAGGTCGCGTATTGGGTAAGCAGCGGGCGGTCGAGGCCGAGCTGATGGCGCATCCCCTCGATGTCGGCAGGCGCTGCGCTATCGCCAAGCATCGCGACCACCGGATCGCCCGGCACAAGATGGATGATCGCGAACGTGAGCGTCGCGACGCCGAGCGCGACGGGAACGATCGAGACGAGGCGGCGCATCAAGTACTTGATCACCGGGAAGGCTCCGCGCCGCCAGGTCCCTGCAAAGTCAGCGTCGCAAGCGAACGCAGGCTGCCGTTCGGATACGGCTCAAAATTTGCGAGGCGCCGATTCATTACCGCAACGTTGTCGCTCCACCACAGCGACACGTACGGCAGATCGTCGGCTGCGAGCCGCTGCACTTGCGCGTAAATCTTTTTGCGTTCGTCAACGTCGATGGTGCGCATCCCGGCTTCGACTAATCGATCGAGTGCGGGATTCGAATAGTATTCGCGATTCATTCCGGGCGGTGTCTGAGTGGAATTGAAAACCATGTAATACTGATTCGGATCGTTGATCCCGATCCATTGCAACGACGTCATTTCAAAATTTCCCGACTGGATTTCGCCATAGTAAGTCGCGAATTCGACCGTGCGTACGTTCAGCGCGATTCCGACCCGCTGGAGCATCGCCTGAAAGACCTCCGCCAGGCGCGCGCCCTCGGGAGTCGTCTTGAAATCGATTTGCAGGCGGCGCATCCCGTCTGCCCCGGCAGGATAACCGGCTTCATCGAGCAATTGCCGCGAACGTTCGGGATCATACGGATACGCGGTGACGTCGCCGTCGTAGGCCCAATTTTCCGGCGCGAGCAAGCCGGTTGCCACGCGCGCCGAATCGCGCAGCATCGATTTAACTATCGTCGCGCGGTCGATTGCGTATGCGATCGCGCGGCGCACGCGGACATCGCGCAGCCGCGCGTCGCGAAAGTTGAACGACAGGTATTTGTACGTGGTTCCCGGCGTCGCGCTAATCTTGAGGAACGGATGCGCGCGCAGCCACGGCAGCACGTCGGCTTCGAGGTTGTTGCCCGAGAAATCGCAGACTCCTTCCGCCAGTTCGAGCGCACGCACGGTGGCGTCGGGCACGATCTTGATCAGAATCGCGGCGGGAGAGTTTGGCTCGAATTTGTGAAGTGGATTTCGCTCGAGCTTGGCGGTCTCGTCGCGCGTGAAGCTGAGCATCATAAATGGCCCGCTGCCAGGCGGCCCGGCGCTCGCGGACTTCAATGGCGGCGGTGTGCCATCGGGCACGATCCCCTCCGTCGCCATCTCCAGCGCCGGCGCATACGGATTCGCCGTCGTCATCACGACGGTGAAGTCATCGGGGGCCTCGATCGCTTTCAGCTCCTTCAGGCTGGCGCGCTTGGGCGAGCGCAATTCCGGGTTTTCGATCGATTCGTAAGTATACTTCACGTCGCGCGCAGTGAGTTCGCGGCCGTCGCTGAAGCGCACCTCGCGGCGCAGGTGAAAAATAATTTCAGTTGGCGTCGGGCGCTCGACGCGCTCTGCCAAATCTCCAACGAATTCGCCGTTGCGATCGATCTTCATCAGCGAATCGAAAATCAATTCGTTCAGGCGTGAAGATGCGGCGTCGGTCCCAATGCGCGGATCGGTCGAAAGCGGCGAAATTTCGAAATCAACCTGGATCGTTCCCGGCGGATGACCTGCGCGATCGCATCCCGCGCTCGCGACGAGCACGGCGCTTGCGGCAATCGACACAACTACTCGCGCCGCATGCGCAATTCGAGCAGAAACCATCCTCGTCCGCATCCAAATCGTCCACTTTCCCGCTTCGGGAAAATCCCGATTGGCGCGATAATAGCAGAATCCACCGCGGGCATTAGCTTGGTTGGAGGCAACTATGAGTCAGGATTGGCGCGCGAAGATTCATCTTAGACAGGGCGATCTTACCGAGGCGGATACCGACGCGATCGTGAACGCCGCGAATAACGACTTGATGCTCGGCGGCGGCGTGGCGGGCGCGATTCGAATCAAAGGCGGTCCGGCAATTCAGCGAGAATGCGATCGCATCGGGCCGATCGCGCTCGGCGAGGCTGCGATCACCGGCGCTGGAGCGCTCAAGGCTCGGCATGTGATTCATGCGGCCAGCATGCGGCTGGGCGAGTCAACCACGGAGGCGAAACTGCGCGCGGCAACGCGCAACGCGCTGAAGCGTGCGGCGGAGAATTCGCTCAAGTCGATCGCTTTCCCCGCGATCGGGACCGGTATCGCGGGGTTTCCGACCGAACGATGCGCGCAAGTGATGATCGAGGAAGTGCGAAAGCATCTGGGCGGCGAGACGACGCTCGAATGCGTCGAGTTCGTGCTGTTCGATCGGCGGGCGTTGGAGATTTTCGAGCGCGTACTAGCGGAACAAAATTGAAATGCGGGGCTCGCGCCCCGCGCCCCCGGCAGGGGCCAGCCCCTGCACCCATTACAGGATCAGGATGCGGCCGCAGCGGCCTGTTGGAACTTTTGGCGCGAAGACGCGAAGTTTAATTCTGTGTTCAGTGGCCCGCGGGGTCACCGATGAATCGGGCGCGGCGCAGCAGCAGGAAGGTCGGAATCAGGATCATCATCGCAATAGCCAGTGTGCGGTAGATGTCGTTGAACGACAGCATCATCGCCTGCCGCTGTATCATTCCATACACCATCCCAAGTCCTTCTTTCTGGCCACTGACTATTTGCGACATATAGTTAAACGCGTGGCTGCCAGGCTCGCCAACTGGAGCATTACTCATTTTCCAAGCGTCGAACACCGTGAAGTGTTCGACCAGGTATGACTGATGAGTCTGCTCGTGATTGACTAGTACAGTCGTCATGTAGCTAATGCCGATCGCCGCGCCGGTATTACGCATCATGTTGTACAAACTTGCCGCGTAACCGACGCGCTCGCGGCTGACGCACGAGAGCGTCGTCGTGGAGAGGGTTGGAAATACCATCCCCATCCCGATTCCCATCACGAGGCTCGGCCAGGTGACGGTCCAGGTGCCGACGCTCGTATTCCAACCCGCCATCGTCCACAGCGAAACCGCCATCAGGCTGAACCCGACCCCGACCAGCGGGCGTGTGTCGTAGCGGTAGCGCGCCAGCTGCCCGACCAACAGCATCGCCACCATCGTGCCGAGCCCCCGCGGCGCCAGCACCAAGCCGGCTTTCCATGCGCTGTAGCCCATCAACTCCTGCAGGAAGATTGGATTGAGCAGGCCGGTGCCGTACAGCGCGAAGCTCATCGCGACCATGAGCGTTACCGATATCGAGAACACCGGAATGCCGAGGATCGATAGATCCAGAATCGGTTCGCTGATGCGCAGTTCGTTGATGATGAGTCCTGTTACGCACAGCGCGGAAAAAATCGTCGCGTAAATTACCCACGGCGAGCTGAACCAATCGGCGCGTTGGCCGCGGTCGAGCACAAGCTGCGCAAGTCCAAGTCCCACGACGAGCAGGATGATGCCGGCGTAGTCGGTCTTGGCGCCGCGTTCGCGGCGCGTTCGCATGTAGGCGGGATCGTGAACGAACGTCCAGACCATCAGGAATGCGACGGCGCCGATGGGCAGGTTGATGAAGAAATTCCAGCGCCAATTCCAGTTGTCGGTGATCCATCCGCCGAGCGTCGGACCCATGATCGGCGCGACCATCAGCCCCATCCCCCACGTCGCCATCGCGAGCTGTTGCTCGTTGGGCGGGAAGGTCTCGATCAGGATTGCCTGCGACGACGGAATCATCGCGGCGCCCGCCGCGCCCTGGATCAAGCGAAACACCACCATCTGGTCGAGCGATCGCGCAATGCCGCACAGTCCCGAGGCAGCGACGAATACGCCAACCGACATCAGGAAGTAGCGCTTGCGGCCGAAGCGCGACGAGATCCAGCCAGTCATCGGAATCATGATGCCGTTGGCGACCAGATAGCTGGTGAGGACCCAGGCGATTTCGTCGACGCTGGCGGAGAAGCTGCCCTGCATGTGCGGCAGTGCGACGTTGACGATCGAAGTGTCCAGCACCTCGAGCGCGGTACCGAGCATCACGGCCAGCGCGATCAGCCACTTGTGTTGGGAGGAACCGTACTCGACGTGTTGCTGAATGGTTGGAGATGCGGCTGCCACGGTGATGAATCTCGCGGACGGAGTCGATCCTTTTTATAAGACGGTCGTGCAATCAAAGCTACGGGAAATGAGATTGCAACCGGGCGTTCATCGAAACGTAACGGCGCCGGGAGATCAATCGCCGAGCGAGTGCGCGAAATTTTTTCGCGCGCGGCGGCCGATTCGCGCGCAAGTGGATGACTTCGAGCGCGGCTGCGGTTACCTTCTATCCATGCGGCTCGGCGCAATCGACGTAGGATCGAATTCCGTACACATGATCGTCGCGGACGTGAACCGTGACGGTAACCTTGAAGTCGTGGACCGCGTGAAAGAGATGGTCCGGCTGGGGCGCCGCTCGTTTACGACCGGACGGCTGACTGCGGAATCGATGGAGCTGGCGGTGCGGGCGCTGGGCAACTTCAAGCGTCTGGCGCGCGTGCGAAAAGTGGGCAAGCTCCGCGCGGTCGCGACCAGCGCGGTGCGTGAGGCGCGCAATCGCACCGCGTTTATCCGGCGCATCAAGCGCGAGACCGGGTTGACGGTCGAGGTCATCTCGGGGCTTGACGAGGCGCGGTTGATTTTTCAGGCGGCGCGCCACGCGCTCGGACTCGATGGCGGGCCTCATCTGCTGATCGATGTCGGCGGCGGCAGCGTGGAGCTGGTGCTGGTGCACGACGGACGGCCGCTGTGGATGCGCAGTGTGAAGCTCGGCGCCGCGCGATTGACCGAGCGCTATCTGCTCGACGACCCGCCCACGCGCGCGCAGTTGAACAAGCTGGACGCGCATCTCGAACGCCAGATTGGCCCGCTGATGCGCAAGGTGCGGCGCGCGCACGTAGTCCGTGCGATCGGCACGTCGGGAACGATCAATACGCTGGTGGCGATGGCGCGATCGGAGCGTGGCGAGGAATTGGGGCGGCTGCACGGTGCGAGCGCATCGGCGGGCGAGATTTCAGACCTGACACGCGACCTCGTGGAGGCGAACGCGGCGCTGCGCGTCGATCTTCCGGGCATGGACGCGAAGCGCGTGGATCTGATGCCGGCGGCGGCGCGGCTGGTGGACTTCATCTTGAAAAAATCGGGGGCGCCCAAGCTGGTCGCATGCACCTGGGCGCTGCGCGAGGGCGTGCTGCTGGGATTGTCGCGCAAGATAATTTCGCGCTCGGGAGCGGATGCCCGGCGCCGCTCGGTTCGCGCGCTGGCAACGCGATTCGCCGGCGTCAATGAGCACGGCCGCCAGGTCGCGCGGCTGGCGTTGAAGCTGTTCGACGCGACCGCGCCAGTGCTGGGGCTGCCGAAGTCCTCGCGAGAACTGTTGGAATTCGCGGCCTTACTGCACGACGTGGGTCACGCAATTGACCATGACCGGCACAATCGCCATTCTTACTACCTGATTAAGAACGCGGAGCTCTTGGGCTTCGACATCGACGAAATCGAGGTCATCGCGCAGGCGGCTCGGGGGCATCGCAAGCAGGCTCCGAAGCTCGATTCACCCGACTTGCGAGGCTTAAGTCCCGCCAAGCGCCGCGTGGTGCGTGGTCTCGCGGCGATATTGCGGGTCGCGGACGCGCTGGATCGAAGCCACTTCGGTGTGGTTAAGAATATCGAAGTCAGGTACTCACCGGGGCAGGTGATTGTCGGAGTAGATTCGAAGCGCGAAAAAGCCGACCTCGAATTATGGACATGCGAGAGAAGGACCGACCTGTTAGCGAGGCTGTTGGATCGGCAGGTGGTCCTGCAACGCTAGAAACACCTTCAACGACCGGATACGCGCCCGCGCCCACGAACGGCGCTCTGCCCGCTGAACAACCCGCGCCGAAGACCCTGCTCGAAACCCCGCATCCGTATCCGGGACGGCTAATCGCCGTCGAAGGGATAGACGGTTCGGGAAAATCGACGCAACTGCTGCTGCTCGAGCGATGGCTGCGCGCGCGCGGCTACACGGTTCATTTCACGGAGTGGAATTCGTCGCGGCTGGTGCGGCGTGCGATGCAGCGCGGCAAGAAAAAAAATCTGCTGACGCCGACGACGTTCTCGCTCTTGCACGCGGTCGATTTCGCGGATCGGCTGACGTACCAGATTCTGCCGCCGCTCAAGGCCGGGATGATCGTGCTGGCGGATCGCTACGTCTACACCGCGTTCGCGCGCGACGTCGCACGCGGGGTGCATCCCGATTGGGTCCGCGCCGTGTACAGCCCGGCGTTGCGGCCTGACTTGACGCTCTACTTTCGCGTTCCGATCGACGTGTCGCTGGAGCGGCTGCTCTCGGGACGCGCGAAGCTGAAGTATCACGAGGCCGGGATGGACGTTGGCCTGTCGGCCGATCCGATCGAGAGTTTTCGGATCTTTCAAAGCCGTGTGCTCGCGATTTACGATCGGTTGACCGTGGAGTTCGGGATGCGCCCGATCGACGCGACCGCCGAAATTCCGAATCAGCAGAAAATCGTCCGCGCGATGGTGCAGGAAATATTAGGCGACTACGATCGGCAGCGGGCGCACGCGAAAAATGGCAGCACACTCGTTACGCGGTAAAACCTGGTACGGACACGGCTTGCCGTATGTCGCAAAGAAGCGGCTGCCGGGGCATCTTATCGCAATTGAAGGAACCGACGGCGTTGGACGCTCGACGCAGATTGAACTGCTGAGACCGTGGCTCGAACTCGAAGGCTACGCAGTCAGCAACACCGGATGGACGCGGTCGCCGCTGCTCTCGCAAACGATCAACAAAGCCAAGGCGGGGCATCAGCTCACAACCACGACCTTCTCGCTGCTGTACGCGGTGGACTTTGCCGACCGGCTCGAGCATGAAATCCTGCCGGCGCTGCAGGCCGGATTCATCGTGATCGCGGACCGATACATGTACACCGCGTTTGCGCGCAACACGGTGATGGGCGCGAATCCGGAGTGGACGCGCAAGCTGTTCGGCATGGCGCTGGTGCCCGACCTGGTGCTGTATCTCGATATCGACGTGCCGACGCTGACTTCGCGCGTCATCATGGGCAAGGGGATGGACTACTGGGAGTCGGGGATGCATCTCGCGATGGGGATGGACTTGTTCGACTCGTTCGAGCGCTACCAGAGCCGGCTGCTCGACGAGTATCGGCAGCTTGCGGATGAATTCGGTTTCATCACGATCGACGCGCGGCGTCCAATCGAGGAAGTACAGGGCGAATTGCGCACACACATTGCAGCATATCTGCGCGGCGATAGCGCAGTTTCGCGCATCGAGTCCGATCTCCGTGGCGCCCCGGCCGGCGCAGCTGCGCGCAAGGAATAGGAGCCGTGGCACACGTCGAGCAGTCGGATGCGCCAGCGCGCAGGGTGACGCTTTTCCCCGGCGAGTCCGTTGCCGACGCGGCGCGCCAGGCGATCACGTTCGGGGTCGGGGCGTTGGCGCACACGCAGGCCGCGGCGGAAGCAGGCGAAGCTGAGCCGTTGCATCAATTTCGCGTCGCGACGCGGCGCCTGCGAGCGTCTGTCGAACTGTTCTCCGGCGTGATCTACGCGTCGCAGTTGAAGGTATTCCGCCGCGACATTGCGTGGATTCTGGGACAAGCGGGTGCAGTGCGCGAATGCGACGTCACCGCGGCGTTGATTCAGGAGCGCGCGGCGAAAATCGACCCGGACCTGGCGCGTGAGATCGCGCCGATGATTGAAGCGTTGCGCGTCCGCCGATCGGCGGAGCATGCCACGCTATATGAAATGCTCGCGTCGAAGCGTTGCCGCAGCCTGACGGCGAAGCTCTCGCATCCGTCGATAAAGAAATTGGGCGGCGCCCGCAAGCTGGGCATCGTCGCGCCGCAACTGTTGCGAACGGCCGCGCGCTCTGCGATCCGCTTGGGCAAAAAGCTGGCGCAAACCGCTCCGGCCTCTGTCTTTCACAAGCTGCGCGTGCGTATCAAGCGACTTCGCTACGCGCTGGAAATGATGGCGCCGCTCGGCGCCAAGCGGCACCGCAAGTTGCTAACGCGGCTGGAGGAATTGCAGGAGCTGCTCGGCCTCTACCACGACGTCACAGTTGGCACTGCGTGGCTGCTCACGTACGCGGAGTCCGCCGGCGCGCCGGCGCGGACGGTGCTCGCCGCAGGCGCGTTGATTCAGTCGCTGGCCGGCCGGGCAGCGAAACTGCGCCGCCGGTGCCTGCGGCAATGGCGCCGATTCGAGCGGTCTGAGATTTTGCGCGATACGTTCGACGAAATTCGCCGCGCGGGAAAACTTGCGCTGATGCCGCCATCTTCGGCGCGGGTCGATCATCCAACCGGCGCGTCGAACGGCGAATCGCCGCCGGCGGCTCACAATGGCGAGGCTGAACGCGCGCTTGAAACTAATGAGACCACGACGAGCGCGCATTCCGCGACGGAAGTTACACCATGATGCTTTATATATTGCGCCACGCGACCGCCGAGGAAGCTTCCTCGAGCGGCGAAGATGGCGCGCGCAAACTGACCGAACGATCGAAGGAAAAGATGCGCGGAGCCGCGATGGGCCTGCGCGAATTGCAACTGAAGTTCGACGCGATTCTGACCAGTCCGCTAAGGCGCGCGACTGAGACTGCGGAGATAGTAGCAGCCGCGTACGAAAACACGCCACCGCCGCAAGTGCTGCCAGCGCTGGCAACCGGCGTCGCGGCGGCAGACGCGGTGACGGCGCTGCGTGCTTTCACGAAGCATGACGACGTGATGATCGTCGGGCACGAGCCGCAACTCAGCGCGATTGCGTCGATCCTGCTGACGGGCGCGCCCGATATCGTGCATTTCAAGCTGAAGACCGGCGGCTGTATCGCGATCGATCTACCTGCTCGCTTCGACCGCGGCGGCGGCGAACTGCGCTGGATGCTGACGCATGGCCAGTTGCGCCAGATGCGCAAGTAGCGCCGACATCCAGAACTTGCCCGGAGAAATTTTCGTCCGTATCACCAGATCGGCAGGTGGACGCCCGCGGTAACCATCGCGCCGCTCGCCACACCCATCAGCGCCTCACCGGCGACCAGGCCGGCGGCGAGCAGTATGCCGGGTCCGCTGTCGCTGCCTTCGTCGGCGCCGAATGCCGCTCGCGCCAAAGCGCCGAGAAAAATCGTGACGCTCAGGCCGAACGGCAGGTAAAGTCCGATCGCCACCGGCATGATTGGCGTGCGCCATTTCGAGCCGGCACGTTCCAGCCGTCGATCCGCAAAGCCAAGGATTGCTGCCACCGCCGCTCCGAATGCGATCGTCCCGAGCGGCAAGCCGCCGTGGAAAACGCCCTGCGTAACCTTCGCCATCAGGAACGCCTGCGGCGCCGCCAGCGCGCCGGCGCGCGCAGTCGCCGTGCCGGCGATCCCGTATCCGGCGATCAGCAGGTTGAGAATCGGCGCCATCAGAAATGACGACGCGATCGCGCCGACCAATACGCCGATTTCAAGCGAGCGCGGCGTCGCGCCAACGTGAAACCCGGTCGCCAGGTCATGCGTCGAGTCGCCGGCCATCGCGGCCGCGGTGCATACGATCGCGCCGGACAGAATCGCGAGTTGCGGCCCCACGGTTTGCGATACGCCGACAAATTTCAGAAACAGCGCGACCGCCAGCAGGACAATCACGGTGACGCCGGAGACAGGATTGTTCGACGCGCCCACGATGCCGGTCAGGTAGCCCGCGATCGAAGTCGCAAAGAAGCAAATCAACGTCAGCAGAATCGCCAGCGCCGCGCTGAGCAGAATTTCGCCGCTGAGGCCGAGGCAGATCGCAAAAATTACCGGGATGCAGAGCGCGACGGCCGCCAGCACGGCGCGCGCCGAGAGATCGGTGTCCTCGCGCGCGGTCGGCGCGACTTGCTTGCTGCTGACGATGCGGATGCTGTCGGCGATTGCGGCGGAAATGCGCGTGCGCAATCGCCACAGCGTGACGACGCCGCCGGTCAGCATCGCACCGACGCCCAGGTAACGCACCTGACTGCTCCACAACTGCGACGCGGTCGCGGCGGCGTCGCCGGCGCCAGCGACCGGGTGCATTGCGGTCAGAAAGGGAATCGCGACCAGCCATCCAAACGCGCCCCCTGCAAAGACCAGCGCGGCGATTCGAATTCCGATTATGTAACCAACGCCGAGCAGCGCGGTTGATATGTCGAGCGAGCCTGCGAACGCGGCGCTGCCTACCCATCGCGCACCTGCAACTGCGCCAGGAATCAATCCGAACACGTCCTGAAGGGCTTTCAGAGCCGCCGAGACGATTCCACCGATTACAAGCGGGCGGACGTTGGACGCCTTGCCGCCGGCGCGAAGCACCTGCGCACATGCAACGCCTTCGGGAAACGGCAACCGCTCCTCGACGATGTAAGCGCGGCGGAGAAACACCACGAGCAGCGAGCCCATCGTCGCGCCGACGACGCACAGCGCGGTCACCTCGACGTACGGCAGGGTGCGCACGCCGCCGAGAATCACCAGCGCCGGGAATGTGAAGATTGCGCCCGCGGCCACCGCTTCCCCCGCCGACGCGATCGTTTGCACGACGTTGTTCTCGAGGATGGTCGAGCCGCCGAGCATTCGCAGGATTGCCATCGAGATGACGGCGGCCGGGATGCTCGCGGAGACCGTCAAGCCCGCGTAGAGACCCAGGTACGCGTTCGCAGCGCCAAGAATCAGCGCGAGCACGATGCCAAGCACGATGCTCCGCGGTGTAAGTTCACGCACCGGCGCCGCATCGCGCGCATTGAGAGCTGTGATTACGGGAGGAGCGTCGGTCGCCACGCCGACACTATATGCATCTTACGATTGAGCGACGCCAGCAACGTCACTCGACGGCGGAGCGACGTTCAGTCGCCTTTGGATGCGGAGTCGAGCTTGGGGTAGTCAACTTCCTTGCCGGCCATCTTCCAACCCTGAATGCCGTCGCCCATCACGCTGACGTCGGTATATCCGGCTTCGACCGCCCGCCGGGCGGCCTCGTGCGACGCCATTCAATGCGTGTCTGCGCAGTAGAAAACCAGCTTCGCGTTTTTGTCGGCGGGCAATTCGGTGGCGACGTCGTACTTGTCGTCGCTGGTGAGAAGATGGGCGCCGGGAATAATTCCGGCAGTCGAGCGCAGACCCCATCCGTTCGCGTCGTAGATGCTGACGTGCGCGTTCAGTTTGGCCATCAGCGCGGCCAAGTCCGGCACGTGGATGACCTGGAATTTGTCCGGCACAGTCGACTTGTTGTTAAGCAGTTTTCCGAGATTCCACGCGAGCCCGGGAGCCGCGGATGCGGCAATAGTCGCAGCGGCGATCATAGGAATGATCGCGGAAGCGATCGCTCGGCGCGAAAACGAGGCGTGCCGGATACCGATGCTCATCGAGAGGAGCGTACCAAACGTACTCATCTCTTCAAAGACGAATATTTCGCGCTCAAGAATTCACTCACACGCTGTCGAACACTCGCGCCCAGTCCTCGAGCGCGGACTCGTGTCCGGGGACCAGCTGGATTACGAATTGGTTGAAGCCGCCGTCGCGCAGGGCTCGGATTCGGTCACGCAGTTCAAACGCGGTCGCAGTGAAAGTGGTCGCCGCGATGAATTCCGGGGTGAGAAACTTCTCTTCCTCGGGACGCACGCCAATCAGATGCATCTTGTGCATCTGCAGGTAGCGCGCATCGGCTGGCTGATAGGTCGCGTGCTGCTTGCGATAAGCCTCGACGATAGGACCGATTTCGGGCGGGAGGTTCAGAGCGAGCGTCGCCTCGACGAGTCCGTGCAGAAACACGACGGAGAGCGGACCGGCCTGTGCCTTTGCGCGCGGACTCGCACTCGACTCGCCAGTCGCCAGCACGCATCCGAGCGCGAACACGGTGCGATAGAGACTTTCGGGCTTGCGGCCCGCATCGCGGCACGAGGTCGAGAGTTGATCGGACTCGTGCAGCGCGCGCGCAACCGCGGAGGTGAAAGTTATCCAGCCGTCCGCAATCTCGACCGTCAGCTTGCGGGCCTTGGGCGCGAAGGCCGAGAGATGCAGCGGGATTCGATCCTTGATGTTGATCATTCCCGCTTCGGGATTCAGAAATCGAATCTTGTGACGAGCGCCTTCGCATTCCCAGTCGACGGTCTCGCCCGCCAGCAGCGCCGTGACGACGCGCAGATACTCGCGCATCGCGGACAGTCGCATCGGGCCGAGGCCCATCGTGTTGCGCGCGGTGAATCCGGTGCCGACGCCGAAGACGATTCGTCCGGGAGCGAGCTGGTTCAGGGTTGCGAGGCCGTTGGCCGCGGCGGGCGCGATGCGATTGGTGGGCACCAGCACGCCCATTCCTAGTTTGATCTTCGAGGTTTTGTCCGCCGCCAGAGCCATCGCGACGAGTATGTCCGGCGCGAGCATTTGTGAGTCGTAAAACCACGCGTGCGAGAAGCCGAGTTGCTCGGCACGCTGGACGGTTTTCCATGCGTCGACGTTTGAGGCGAGCGCGACTCCGAAATCCATCTTTTCAACCTCTTAGAATTAGTCTCTGGCGCCGGGGCGGGCGGCTGGTTGTCAAACCAGTATCATCATTTTCGCGATCCGGAAATCCACGTATCGTTTGAAGCCGCCGTAATGTAATCGAAGCGACTCGCCAGGGTCGAAGGGAAATTGGCGCGATGATCAAACTATACGAGCATCCGTTTTCGCCCTACGTGCAGAAGGTAAAGATTGCGCTGTACGAGAAGAACGTTCCGTTCGAAGTCGAAATTCCGAACGCATTCAGCGGCGGGGCGACTGATTTTGGAAAAACCAATCCGCGCCTGGAGGTGCCGGCGCTGGTGGACGACGGCTTTTCGATTTTCGACTCGACGATCATCCTCGATTACATCGAGGAAAAGTGGCCCACTCCCGCGCTGCTGCCGGCCTCTCCGCGCGAGCGGGCGCGGGTGCGGATGATCGAAGACATCTGCGACACCTACTACGAAGCGATCAACTGGGGACTGATGGAAATTCGCGCGTGGAAACGCGTGACCGGCGAGTTGGCGAAGCAGATCGAATGGAAGGCAGCCGCACAAACCGCCGCGGTGCATGCGTGGCTTGAGCGCGAACTTGGCAGCGCGAATTATTTCAATGGTTCGGCATTTGGCTACGGCGACTTGAGCGTCTATCCGCACGTACACGGGTCGGTTGTGTGGCAACACGCGCCGCAGGCGGGATCGAAGCTTGCCGCGTGGCTTGCGCGGGCGGAAGAACGCCCGAGTGTTCGCAAGACGATCGCGGCAACGCAACAATTCGCCGGCTCGATGGACGCGCTGCCGCAAATGCTCGAATCCGGCGCATTCGAACGCCAATACCGCGACCATCGTCTCGAATGGATGATGCGCAGCGGCGGGATCGAGGTAGTGCTCGAAGGACTGAAAAAGAAAACGATTCGATTCTCGAGCGAAATTTCTTAAGCCGTCGCGACGTCTGCGCCCGCAACAAACCCGGACATGTCGCGGACGACTCTACCGCGCTCGATGGGAACGCACGCGGCGGGAAACTCGGCAACGATTCGATGGCCAGCGTCGAGCAGCGAGCCGATGAAGCGGTCGAGATGGCTCATCGCACGCGGCAGGACGTCGTGCATGACGACCAGCGTCTCCGGCTTCGACGCGGCGTCGGCAAGTGCGCGGTCCACCCACGCGTCCTGGTCGATCCAATCCTCCGGTACGCAATTCCACAGCACGCAGGTGTATTGATTTGCGATCAGGTGGTCGACGGCGGCCGGGCTCAGCAGATGCGGGCCGATCTTTCCGCCGCCGCCGAACGGGCGAAAGAGTTTCGGATTTTCCGCGAGCGCGCCGAGCAGGCGCTCGGTCGCGGCAATCTCGCGCTCGACGGCGTCGGACCCGGTATCGTTGCCGAGCGGAACACGATGCGTGAACGAGTGATTGCCGATGCGATGTCGCTCGGCGGCGGCGCGCTCCGTCAGCTTCTTCCGATCTGCCGACGCGATGTTTTTGCCGAGCACGAAGAACGACGCCCGGACCCCGCGATGCGCCAACACGTCGAGCACGTGCGGCGTTACCGCAGGGTCGGGGCCGTTGTCGAACGACAGTGCGACGTCACCCATCGCAATTTTCACTCACTCACGCGCGGGCCGCGCCTGCGCCGTGAAGCGGAACGAATCGCCCTTCTTGACGATCTTTCCGGCCGACGGCGTCGCGAAATGCGTCCCAAAAACTTTCACGTCCGTGTCGGCGTATTTCTCGCAGAATGCGCGGCGCGTCTTCTTGGCCTTGTCGCCCTCGGAGTCAAAGTTGTCGTCCCATTCGGGATAGCGGCATTGAATCGGATGATGCATCAAGTCACCCGTGATAACCGCCTCCTGACCCTTAGACGAAATGCGCACGCTGTGATGGCCGGGCGTGTGGCCGGGCGTCGGCTCGAGCCACACTTCGTCGTTGATGCGGAAGTTCGACTCGACCAGGTCGGCCATGCCCGCATCGACCACCGGACGCACCGAATCCTCGACCGGATCGCGCATATCTTTTCCATCGAAGTGCGACCAGTAATCCCATTCGGTGCCGCCGATGATGTAGCGCGCGTTGGGAAAGGTGGGCACCCACTTCCCATCCTTCAGCGTCGTGTTCCAGCCCACGTGATCGACGTGCAGATGCGTGCATACGACGCGATCGATTTTGTCGCGCGGGTGGCCGGCCTTTTCCAAATCGTGCAAAAACGGCAGTTTCAAATTGCTCCACGCGGGATTCGAGCGAACCTTCTCGTTGCCGATGCAGGTGTCGACGATGATGCGCTTGCCCTGCGATTCGATTATCAGCGCGTGGATGCTCATGCGCAGCTTGCCGCTTTCGTCGGAGAACGTCGGATAGAGCCAGTCGGCTTCCTGCTTGACGTTCTCCAGAGTCGCGTTCGGAATCAGCCAAGTGCCCGGCCACGGCGCCTCGCTCTCGATAACTCGAGTAATTTTCACGTCGCCGATTTTGAATTGGTCCATGACGGTCCTCCTGTCTCGGCGCAAAATAGCCCGATCCTGCGGATTCGCCAAGCGTTCTATCATCGCGCCGAACTATCGGCTTCGCCGCGCGTTCGCTTTGACTATTCAACATGCCTGAGTAATGAACGACCAGCATGCGAATCAGATAGCGGAGGGCACGACGATGGCGTTGCAAGTTCCGACGACGGACGAACTGAAGAAAATCGCGCGCGCGAATCATGTTGAGCTGACGGTTGCCGAACTCGCGGCGCTGGAGAGCATGATGCCGGCGCAGATCGCGACACTCCAGAAAATCGATTCGATAACCCCCGAGCCGCAGCCCAGCGTCACGCGCTATCGCGAGCGCAAGGCCGGCGGTCGTCCCGCGGCGAAGGACGATCCGCTGAATGCGATCGTAACGCGATGCAGCGTCAAGGGCGCGCCGAGCGGCCCGCTCAAGGGCAAACGCGTTGGCGTGAAGGACAGCGTATGCGTGGCGGGAATTCCGGCGAGCGGCGGTTCGTCGGTGCTGAAGGGATGGGTCTCCGACTTCGACGCGACGATCGTTGCGCGGATGCTCGACGCGGGTGCGGAAATCGTCGCGACGTTGAACATGGATGACTTCGCGCTGTCGGGCGATGGGCGCACGAGCACCTACGGTCCGGCGCGCAATCCGCACAATCCCGACTACTGCACGGGCGGCTCGTCGTGCGGCTCCGCCGCGGCGCTGTACTATGACGACATCGATCTGACTATCGGCACCGATCAAGGCGGCTCGATCAGAATTCCGGCGTCGTGGTCAGGCGTGGTCGGCATCAAGCCAACGTACGGACTGGTGCCTTACACCGGCGTGATGAGTATCGATCCTACGCTCGATCACGCGGGGCCGATGGCGCGCAGCGTGAGCGACGTCGCGCTGCTGCTCGAGGTGCTCGCGGGCAAGGACGCGCTCGACCCGCGCCAGCGCGAAGTCAAAGTCGCGCCGTATCGCGAGGCGCTCGGCAAGCCAATCGACGGCATGAAAGTCGGCGTGGTGCGCGAGGGCTTCACTCAGGCCGGCGCACAGGCCGACGTCAACGCGGCGGTGAATCGCGCGGTCGCTGCGCTGGGCAAGCTCGGCGCGCGCGCAACCGAGATCACGATTCCCGAGCATCAGGATGCCGCCGGCCTGATCTACGCAATCGTGCCGGAGGGAATGGCGATGCTCGCGCGGACGAATCTGCAAGGCACGCATCATCAGGGTGCGTACATTCCCTCGCTGGCGGCGCACTTCGCGGAGCGGCTTCCAGAGCGGGCGAACGACCTGGCGCTGACGGTGAAGTTCATGCTCATTTTCGGCGACTACCTGCACCAGCGATACCACGGACGCCTGTATGCCGCGGCGCAGCGCTACCGGCCCGCACTAATTGCAAAGTATGACGCTGCGCTCGAAACGTACGACGCCCTGGCGATGCCGTCGACGCCGGTCAAGGCGCATCGAATCGACGAGCAGGCGCCGTACTCGATGATCGGCAACACCGCGCCATTCGACATCACCGGTCATCCGGCGATTAGCGTGCCGTGCGCGAAATCAGAGGGGCTGCCAGTCGGGCTGATGCTTATCGGGCGGCATTTCGACGAATCGACATTGTTCACGCTTGCGCATGCGTATGAGCAAAGCGTCGATTGGACGAAGGCGTAGCGCGGCGGCTCGTTTGACACACGCGGGCCTCGGCGTTCGAGGTTGGAACTGCGATTTCCGCGCAGTAGATCAGCCGGCGCAGCACAGACGCTCGACGACCTGGTGAATGATCGCTGTGCCGCGTTCGAACAGATCGCGCCGGACGTACTCGTTGGGTTGATGCGCCTGGCTGAGTTCGCCGGGGCCGCAAATCAACGACACGATGTTCGAACCGGTGAACCATCCACCGTCCGTTCCGTAGAGCGCGCCACCGCTGGTGGTTGCGCCGGTGACCGCGAACAGGGTCTTTTCAAGCGCGGTGCCGCGGGGAGAATTCAGCGGCGGAACCACGTTGGCGGGACCGACTTCTATCGTCGCGCGATGCTCGCGGCCGGCGTAGTCGCGAGTATCGAGCGTGGCGATGCGTCGTCCGATCTCGCGGCGCAGGTCGAGCGGGTCGGCGTCGGGCAGCGTGCGATAGCTGATGCGCAACCGGCATTCCTCGGCGATCATGTTGGACGCGATGCCGCCCTGGATGGTGCCGAAGTTGAGCACGTCGGTCGGCGCGTCCGGAAAAATTGCGGCGAAGTCGGGACGCGGATGCATCCGGCGCTCTTCCTGCAAGCGCCCGATCGTGTCGATCACCCGCCCCATCACGGCAATCGCATTGACACCCTTGTCCGGCGCGCCGCTATGGCCACCGATTCCGCGCACCGTTACGACGAACGACACGATGCTCTTGTGCGCGTGACAAACCTCGAACGAAGTCGGCTCGCCGATCCACGCCAACTGCGGAACCGGCGTCGTACCGAGGATTTGCCGCAGTGCCGGCGCGACACTGTGCGCACCGAGGCATCCGACCTCCTCGCTCGCGGTGAACACGAAGACCAACGGGCGGCGCAGGCGCGACGCGTCGAGCGTGCGCGTCGCGTCGAGGCATTGCGCGATGAAGCCCTTCATGTCGGTGGTGCCGCGGCCGTAGATCCGCTCGCCGGCGGCTTCGAGCTTCAGCGGGTCGCGCTCCCATCCGGGTTGACCCTCGAACGGCACTGTATCGACGTGGCCGGAAATTATCAGTCCGTCGGCGCGCTCGGGACCGATCCACGCGACGAGGTTTGCCTGGGAGACGCCGAGCAACTCGACCGGCTGGAGCGCGGTCTTGAATCCGCGCGGCGGCAGCTCGGCGGCAATGAATTCCATCGCGGCGACGTCAGTCTTCGCGCTGACGGTGTCGAACGCGACCAGCCGGCGTGCGACTTCGTACAAGTAGTCATTCATCGGTCATGCTCGAAGATGCGGCTCAGAAAATCGACGGCTCGCTGCGCGCGCATTGGCGATACGCACGATGTGGCCGGATCTGACTTTATCTACACAATCGACGCATCGGGGACAAACCGGACCCGATAACAACCTGAGCCGCGCCGGAAACGGGCCGAATTGCGGACGCGTCGAAGGCTCCTGAGACTGCGGAAACACTTGGATTTCAGCCGGTTTTTTGTCAAATTTCGCGCGCTATCCGTCGAGGATAGGCAATTAACCATCGCGCCAGCTAGAATATCCGCGAGCTAAACGAGACCGGACGATCCTTATGGGGAATCAGACTGACACGCCAGCATTGACCACGACTCTGCCGGCGAGCGTCGCGGATTCGCCCGCGCCGCAAAACGGAGCGGCGCCCGAACCGCGCGCGTCGGCGACCGTTCCCGACGGAGCGGCATTGGCCCTCGAGAAGGCGCCGCCGCCGCGAATCGACAAGGACCTCACCTCGCCTGACCTGTTTCTCAACCGCGAGCTCACCTGGCTGGCCTTCAATCGGCGCGTTCTGCACGAAGCCGAAGACGAACGCAATCCGCTGCTCGAGCGGCTCAAGTTTCTGGCGATCACGGCCTCGAACCTCGACGAGTTCTTCATGAAACGGATCGGCGGTCTGAAGCAGCAGGTCGTCGCCGGGATGCAGGAGTTGACGGTCGATGGACGCACGCCGCAACAACAGATCGCGGAGTGCTACCTGGTCGTGCGCGAGATCGAACAGCGGCAGCGTGAGCTGGGGCCGCAATTGCTGGCGCAGTTGGAAAATTTTGGAATCCGGCTGCGCGTTTACAGCAGCCTTTCACCCGACGAGCGCAAGAGCATCCGCGAGTACTACTACAAGAACATTTTTCCGCTGGTCACTCCGCAGGCGATGGACCCGGCGCATCCGTTCCCGTTCGTGTCGAACCTGTCGCTGAACCTGCTGGTGACGGCGCGGTATCAGAACGACTCGGACCCGCTGATGGCGCGGGTGAAGGTGCCGATCGGTTTCGGAATTCCGCGCTTTCTGCGGGTCGGCAATCAAAATGATTTCGTGCGGCTCGAGGACGTGGTCGCGAACAATCTCGATCTGCTGTTCCCGTCGATGCAGATCGATTCGTATGAACTGTTCCGCGTCACCCGCAACGCCAACACCGAGCGCGACGAGGACGAAGCGGACGACTTGCTCGCGCTGATCGAATCCGAGCTGCGCGACCGCCGCTTCGCACCGATCGTGCGGCTCGAGGTGATGACCGGAATGAACCCGGTCCATCGCGGGATGGTCGCCGCGGAACTCGGCCTCGATGAGCGCTCGGACGTGTTCGAGGTCGACGGGATGCTGTCGCTGCGCGACTTGATGGAGCTGGCGTCGATCGATGCGCCGGCGCTGCACGATCCGCCGCATCATCCGGTTGACCATCCGCGCCTGACGGTCGGCCGCAGCATCTTCCACGTGCTTCGCGACGCCGGATCGATCCTTCTGCTTCATCCGTACGAGTCGTTCTCGACCTCGGTTGAGCGTTTTCTGCGCGAGGCCGCCGAGGATCCGAAGGTGCGGGCGATCAAGATGACGCTGTATCGGACCTCGAACGACTCGAAGATTATCGGCTACCTGTGCGACGCGGCGCGAAACGGAAAACAGGTCGCGGTGGTCGTGGAGTTGAAGGCGCGCTTCGACGAAGCGGCGAATATACAGTTCGCGACGCGGCTCGAGGAATTCGGCATCCACGTGACCTACGGCGTGATCGGCCTGAAGACGCATTGCAAGGTCATCCTGGTCGTTCGCCAGGACTACAACGGGCTGCGGCGCTACGCGCATATCGGCACCGGAAACTATCATCCCGGCACCGCCAGATTTTACGCCGATTACGGACTGCTCACTTGCGACGGCACGATCGGCGAAGATCTCACTGAGTTATTCAACTACCTGACGACTGGCTATATGCCGGACCGTCCCTATCGCAAGATTCAACCCGCGCCGACGCTGCTCAAGCGCGGGCTGATCATGCGAATCGATCGCGAAATTAAAAATCATTCCGCCGCTTCTCCCGGTTTGATTCAGTTCAAGATGAACGCGCTGGAGGACGTGGATATCACGCGCGCGCTTTACCGCGCGTCGCAGGCCGGCGTGAAGGTGGACTTGATAGTGCGCGATACCTGCCGCCTGCGTCCGGGGATCGCGGGACTGTCGGAAAATATTCGCGTCGTTAGTATCGTCGGGCGCTTCCTCGAGCACGGCCGGCTTTTTTATTTTCGAAACGGCGGCACCGAGGACTACCTGATCGGCTCGGCCGACTGCATGAAGCGCAACCTGGAGAGCCGCGTCGAGGTGGTCGCGCCGGTCGAGGATCCTCAGTTGCGCAAGGAACTGCGCAACGTGATCGACATCCAACTGCGGCCCAATCGTTGCCAATGGGAAATGCGCGCCGATGGAACCTACGTCAGACTGCCCGCGGCCGACGCGGCGCCTGCGTGTCAGCAGGCGTTGATCGATTTCGTGGACAATCGGGACACTGAAGCAATCAAGGTCAAGAAGCGGCGCTCGAGAGGTTTTGCCCGGCGCGCGGTCAGAGAGCGCACCGAGGAATAACGGAATCAGCGGGTCTCAATTTTTGGCCTCCGTTGACCTTCCCGCATTCAAAGTCGGCGACGGTGCCGTCGCGAATTCGCCCGAACTGACCGGCGGCGTTTCCGATTCGAACCTGACTTCACCACGTTTCTTCTGACGCGATCGACGACGATCGCGAGGCGGCGCGGGGCGGCGGCATTCAGTATCGCATCCATATCGTTGCTGTAATAAAGATATGTTTCGCGCCGTGACCTAACGATGGTTCGGGCGCGAGAAAGGGGGAACGGATTGATGGCTGCGAAGGCGGAGAACTGGCTCGCTGACAAACGCATTACCGTGACGGGCGGCGCTGGATTCCTCGGCAGCCACGTGGTCGCGGACTTGCGCCGTGCCGGATGCCGCGAGGTGTTCGTGCCACGCTCACGCGATTACGATCTGCGCCGCCCTGACGCGGTCGTGCGGATGTACGTCGATGCCCGACCCGAGGTCGTCATTCACCTGGCGGCGGTGGTCGGCGGAATCGGCGCGAACCGCGAGAATCCAGGACGTTTCTTTTACGACAACCTGACGATGGGCGTCGAGCTGATGGAGCAAGCGCGGCTTCGAGGCGTCGCAAAGTTCGTGGCCGTGGGCACGGTCTGCGCCTATCCGAAATTCACGCCGGTGCCTTTCAAAGAGGACGACATCTGGAACGGCTATCCGGAAGAGACCAACGCTCCGTACGGACTGGCGAAGAAAATGCTGCTGGTTCAGGCGCAGGCATATCGTCAGCAGTACGGCTTCAACGCGATCTACCTGTTGCCGGTGAATCTCTACGGTCCCGGCGATTCATTCGACCCGTCGAAATCGCACGTGATACCAGCGCTGATCAAGAAGTGCATGGACGCGGTCGCGACGCGGGCGCCTCGAATCGAAGTGTGGGGTACCGGCGCGGCCAGCCGCGAGTTTCTTTTCGTCGAAGACTGCGCGCGCGCCGTGGTCCTGGCAACTGAACGCTTCGACAAACCGGACCCGGTCAATCTTGGCGCGGGGCGGGAAATTAAAATTCGCGATCTGGTCGTATTGATCGCGCGGCTGACCGGCTTCAAGGGCGAAATAGCGTGGGACGCAAGCAAGCCGGACGGGCAGCCGCGACGATGCCTGGACGTGTCGCGCGCCGAGCGCGAGTTCGGCTTTCGCGCCTCGACCGATTTCGAGACCGGGCTGAAGCGCACGATCGAGTGGCGCCGGCGCGAGCTGGCGCCCGGTCGATAGTCACTCGAATAGTCAGCGAATACTCATCGAATAGTCAGTTAGTGCCGCGGCGGCGCAGCCCGGCGGCAGCCAGGACCGCAAGCGCAATCGCAACAAGCGCGATCGCTGCCAGCATCCATAGATAGGCCTCGATCTCGGTACCGATCACCACGGCAATCGCGAGCACAGCGCTGACCCAGTAGAAGGTACGATCGAGATGCACTCCCGCCAGAAAGCAGGTCACCGCCAAAATCAGCAAAGTCGCCAGCGCGTCGGCGTCGGCGTCCATCTGGCCGCGCGACAGTTGCAGAAAAATTATCCGGACCGCGACGATTGGGCCGAGCCAGTGCAGAGCTTGGCGCACAATCATTTTCCACGCGGGCTCGTGGCCGCGGTCCGGCCGATGCAGCTCATGCCAGATGCTGACGATTCCGAAAACCGGAAACATCGCGGTCCAGTAGAAGCGCGCCCTCGGCTGATTCATGTTGGCGAGGAACAGCCCGATCATAACGAGCACCGCAAGCCCGCATACGATCAGTATGCGGCGCAACAGCAGCGCCTCGATTCTGGAAGTCCATGAAACCAGCGCCGATGCGGGCGCATCGGCAGAAGCGCTGCCAGGAGCAGTAGCAGGAGACTTGATTTCAGGCTCATTCACCGTGGACTCCAAAAGATTCGTGCAACGTGCGGTGTCCCGGCATCGCGTCACCAGGTATCGAGGTTGGGCCGTTTTTTGTGCACGCGCGACGGTGGGGGAGGCGTCGAGCGCAGCGCCGCGGCGATCCATTTGCGCGATTCGAGCGGATCGATCACGTCGTCAATCTCGAAGTGCGAGGCCGTGTTGACCGCCTTGCCGTGGCGATACATCCGGTCAACCATCTCGTCGAACAGCGCCTTGCGCTTGGCCGGATCCTCGACCGCGGCGAGCTCATTGCGATAGCCGAGCTTCACCGCACCTTCGAGGCCCATCCCACCGAACTCGCCGGTCGGCCACGCCACCGTGAAGAACGGCGCTTTGAAGCTGCCGCCCGCCATCGCCTGCGCGCCCAACCCGTATCCCTTGCGCAGTATGATCGTGAAAAATGGAACCGTGATATTCGCGCCCGTAACGAACATCCGCGCCGCATGACGCACCAGCGCGGTCTTCTCGACTTCGGGCCCGACCATGATGCCCGGCGTGTCGCACAGAAACAGCAGCGGAATATCGAAGGCGTCGCACAGTTGCATGAACCGTGCGGCCTTGTCGGCGCCGTTACTGTCGATCGCGCCGGCCAGGTAAGTGGGATTGTTCGCAATCAGTCCAATCGAATGTCCCTCGATTCTGATCAGCGCGGTAACCATGCCCAAGCCGAAATCGCGGCGCAGCTCGAGCACCGAGCCGGTGTCGGCGAGAGTCTCGATAACGCGTCGAACGTCGTAGATGCGGAGTCGATTTTCAGGGATGATCCCGCGCAGCAGACGCTGATCGGCGCATTCCCACTCGCGGACGGTACCTTGAAAGTACGATAGGTACTTCTTCGCAACTTGTACTGCTTCGAGCTCGTCAGCGACCGCGATATCGACCACGCCATTAGCTACTTGCACTTCGATCGGGCCGACTTCCTCGGGCCGGAAGATACCCAGTCCACCGCCTTCGATCATCGCGGGACCGCCCATTCCGATGTTCGAGTTCATGGCAGCGATTACTACGTCGCAACATCCGAGCAGCGCGGCATTACCGGCAAAACATCGTCCCGAGTTGATCCCAACCAGCGGCACCAGCCCGCTCAATTTCCCCCAGTAGTTAAACGCCAGACAGTCGAGACCCGCCACGCCCAGCCCGTCGGTATCGCCGGGGCGGCCGCCGCCGCCTTCAGTGAAGAACACAACCGGCAGCCGCGACTTCTGCGCGATTTCGAACATCCGATCTTTCTTACGATGGTTCTGCTGACCCTGAGTGCCGGCAAGCACCGTGTAGTCATACGACATCAGGATGCATTGCGCTTTCGATTCCTCGAACAGATGGCCGTTGACGCTTCCGATGCCGGCGACCATTCCGTCGGCCGGCGTATTCTTGATTAGGTCCTCGATTGTGCGCCGCCGGCGCTGCGCCGCGATGACCAACGGTCCGTACTCGACGAATGTGCCGGGGTCGCACAACTCGTCGATATTCTCGCGCGTTGTCCGCTGCCGAGTTTTGCGCCGGCGCGCAACCGCTTCCGGCCGCGCTGCATCGAGACCGAGCGTGTGGCGCTCCAGCACTTCCGCGAGATCCGGCCGCACGCGATCCAAATCAACCTTGCCCGATTCCGCGGTCGCCGCACCCTCGACCTCTGCTTCTTCGATGAAGGCGAGCGGATGCCCTTCGAAGATCGCGTCGCCCTTAGCCACTGTGATCTGGCGCACGACGCCGCTCAGATGGGCCTCGATCACATGCTCCATCTTCATCGCTTCCATCACGAAGAGTTGCTGCCCGCGATGCACCCGCTCGCCTTCGCGCACGTCGATGGACACGATGGTGCCCTGCATCGGCGCCTCGACCGGAACAGTATTTTCCGGCCCGCTGATGTCGTGGCTGCGCGCCTCGACAACCTCGACCGCTTGCTCCGCCGCCGTCGGCGCGGTGCGCGCCGATTTGCCGTGATGCAGCACGGCGAGCGGATCGCTCGCGTCTATTTTCGCGCCTGCCCGCTTGGCTCCAACCGACGCCTGCTTTTCTTCCTTGTCGAAGAAGAGCCGTCGATGGTTCGACATGCCGGCGGCAACCAGCTCGGCGGCACGATCCTCGACGAAGCGCGTGTAGATTCGATTCGCGGCAAACTCAGGATGAAGCAGCAGGCTCTGGAGAAACGCGATGTTGGTCCGCACGCCTTCGATGCGGAACTCGCACAGCGCGCGATAGGCTTTCGTCAATGCGTCGGCGAAGTGAGGCGAAGGTGAGTGCGCAATCAGTTTCGCGAGCAGCGAATCAAAATTCGGATTCGTCGTGTAGCCGGTGTACGCGAAAGTATCGGTACGCACGCCGGGCCCCGACGGCGCGTCGAACGCAGTCAACGTCCCGCCCGACGGCTTCGCAGTTCCGTCCGCGCCCATCGACTCCATGTTGATGCGCAGTTGAATCGCAAAACCGCGCGGCGCTGGGATATCCGCCTGCTGCATACCGAGTTCTGCCAGCGTTTTTCCCGCGGATAGTTGCAACTGCAGCTTGACCAGATCGATTCCCGTCACCTCCTCGGTCACGGTGTGCTCGACCTGGAGGCGCGCGTTCGCCTCGATAAACGCGAACGCCGCCTCACCTTCGCCAGCCTCCGCGTTGACCAGAAATTCGAAAGTGCCGAGGTTCTCGTAGCGCACTTCCCTGGCCATCAGCAGCGCGGCTGCGCACAACCGTTCGCGAACGGCAGGCAAAAGAGCGGGGCTCGGCGCTATCTCGACAATCTTCTGATGCCGCCGCTGGATGCTGCACTCGCGTTCCCAAAAGTGCACGACGTCGCCGGTTCCGTCGCCAGCGATTTGTACTTCGATGTGTCGCGCACGCGGCATCATCTGCTCGACGTACACGTCGCCGTTGCCAAACGCGGAGCGCGCCTCGGATTGGCACCGTCTGAATGCCTCTTCGACGTTTTCGATTTGATGCACGGCGCGCATCCCGCGCCCGCCGCCGCCTGCGACCGCCTTGATCATCATCGCGCCGTTTTCGCCGAGCGACGCAAAGAAACTGCGGGCTTCGTCCAGGCTGGTCGCGTCCGACGTTCCGCGCATCACCGGCACGCCGCATCGCACCGCCAGCAGTCGCGCCTGCCCCTTGTCGCCGAAGAGCTCGAGCAGTTCCGGCCGCGGACCCACAAAACTGATTCCCGCATCGGCGCAGCGCCGCGCGAAACCGGAATTCTCGCTGAGAAATCCGTAGCCGGGATGAATCGCGTCGCATCCCGACTCTTGCGCGACCGCGATTATTCTCTCACCGTCGAGGTACGCCGCGGCGCCGACTGCGCCGAGCGCGCGCGCGTCGTCAGCCTTTCGCGTGTGAAGCGAGCGCGAGTCGTCGTCGGAAAAAACGGCGACGGTGCGGATGCCGAGTTCGGCGGCCGCGCGCATCACACGAATCGCGATTTCGCCGCGGTTGGCTATTAGAAGACACTTGGGAAGCATTTTGCGCTGCCTGATTCCTCGCGGGCCGAATCTCTATCGTGATTTTGTATGTAAAGCACGCCGACGCCACCGCATCAAAGGGCTGCAAACTGGCTTGGCGTCGCGGCTGCGATGCTATTGTCACAAAGCCGCGAGCCATTTATCTAGAGTGTCACTCCGATGGAACCAATCCGAATCGCCGCCGCAGTAATCCTCGCGATCCAATTGTCGATGAGCGTCGCTTACGGCGCCGGCACGGCGGCTACGAGCACTCCTTCAACGGGCGCGGCCGCACCATCACCTGGAATCACGGCGGCGCAAGGACATGGAGAGCTTGGCGCCGTGATCGACGCCGGCACGCTTGCGGATTTGCGCTGGCCTAATTTCATCGACTACCGCGAATCGATCGGGAGGTTTTACGAGACCGGCGCTTACTCGCTCGCATGGATTCGCGACGGCCACCCAAGCCCGCAAGCTCTTGCGATGATTGGCGTCTTCAAGCAGGCGGCGGCCAAGGGTCTAAACGCCGACGACTACGATGCCTCTCGCTGGGACGCTCGTGTCGCACAACTGCAAGCGACTGCTCCGCGCGCGTCGGAAACCGACCTTGCGCATTTCGATTTGGCGATGACGGTCTGCGCGATGCGCTTCATCTCGGATCTGCACGTCGGACGGGTGAATCCGCAGCACTTCATTTTCGGCCTCGACGTTGGATCCAAAAGATACGATCTGGCCGAGGTGCTGCGAAACCAGCTGATAAATTCGGCGGACGTGGATTCCGCGATCGCCAAAGTCGAGCCGCAGTACGACGGCTACCGGCGCGCGGAAACTGCGCTGGCGGCCTACTCGAAGCTCGCGGCGGCTGGCGACGCGCCGCTCATTCCGGTGCCGCCGAAGGGAATTCATCCGAACGCGCCGTATCCGGATGTTGCGGCGCTGGCGACACGATTGCGTCAACTCGGCGATCTGCCGGCTGATGCCGTCACGCCGGCCAACGGCGAAAAATATCAAGGTGCGATCGTGGATGCGGTAAAGAAGTTTCAAAGTCGCCATGGCCTGGAGCCCGACGGCGTGATTGGCAAGGGCACCATCACCGAATTGAACCGGCCGCTCAGCTATCGCGTGCGGCAGTTGCAACTCACGCTCGAGCGCTATCGATGGATTCCACCGAACTTTCCGGAACCGCCAATCGTCGTCAACATCCCGGAGTTCATGCTGCGCACGATGCGCCGTCAGCCCGCCGACTTTCTGACAATGAAAGTTGTCGTCGGCAAGGCGATGCGCACGCAGACCCCGGTGTTCGCCAACACGATGCGCTACGTGATCTTCCGGCCGTACTGGGAGGTGCCGCCGTCCATTCAACGCGCGGAACTCGTGCCCAAGGCGCGCCGCGATCGCGGCTACCTTGCGGACCATGGTTTCGAGGTGGTGAACAGCTTCGGCGAAGTCGTCTCCGATGGCGCCGTGTCGGATGAAATCCTGGACGAGCTTCGATCGGGCGAACTTTCAATCCGGCAGAAGCCCGGGCCGAAAAACGCGCTCGGCCTCGTCAAATTTATTTTTCCGAATCCCTATAACGTGTATCTGCACAGCACTCCCGAGCCGGAATTGTTTTCGCGCGCCCGGCGCGATTTCAGCCACGGATGCATCCGGGTTGAGAATCCCGAGGCGCTCGCAGCGTGGGTGTTGCGCGACAAGCCGGAATGGACGCCGGATCGGATTCGCGCCGCAATGAACGGCGACACCACGTTGCAGGTCAATCTCGCCAAACCTATTCCGGTGTTGATTCTGTACAGTACCGCGGTCGTGGAGCCCGACGGCGAGGTAAAATTCTTCAATGACATCTACGGCTACGACACAATGCTGGAGAAAGCGCTGGCGGCTGGCTATCCATATCCGAGCTGATTGACTATCCGAATGGCTATTCGACAGCAGGCGAACTGACTATTCGGGCCAACGACGACAATGCGTCAGCTCGAGCGAAGCGGCGTCTCGCGCATGAAGCGAAGAGTTTCCTCCAACGAGCTGATGCCGGCGTCGGAGCCGAGTCCCTGCGCAACCAGCGCCGCACTGGCATTGCCAAGCTTCATGCATTCCGCCGGCGCCCAGCCCAGCGCAATCGCGCGAATGAATCCCGCGCAATAAGCGTCGCCGCATCCCGAGGTGTCGACCACCGTTATTGCGTGCGCCGCCAACTGCAACCGCTCGTGCGCGGTCAACAGCAGACTGCCGTCGCCACCCATCGTGAGCAGCACGCCGCGCGCGCCCAAGTCGAGCAATCTATGCGCCGCGTCATCCGACGTGCTGGTTTCGGTCAGTCGGCAGGCCTGTTCTGCATTCGGCATGAACCAATCGACGAACGGCAGGCACGGTTTCAGAATCGAAAGCAATTTCGCGGAACCTTCGCTCAGAATGTCCATGCTGGTGGTCGCGCCGCCTCGATGAGCGCGGCGGACTATTTCCGGCGCGCCGTCGCGCCCAAGCCCGCGCATCGAATCGGTTCCGCCGAGATGCAGATGCGACGCGCCTTCGACCAGCTTCCACGGCACGTCATGCATCGTGAACGCGGCGTTCGCGCCGATCACATGTAACGCCGGGCGGTCGCCGTTGGGACGGATGGGCAGGATGCTCGCCGAAGTCTGCACGCCCTGCTTGCGAACGACGTGGCTGGTGTCGACTCCGTTTCGAATAAGCGCATCGATCAGCACGTCGCCGAGCGCGTCGTCGCCGACCGCGCCAACCGTCGCTACGTTCAGCCCCAGTTTCGCCAGACCCACCGCAGTGCCCGCGGCGGAGCCGGCTGGCGCGAGCCTGATTTCGTCGAGCAGCAAGCTGCCCTGCCCCGCGGGAATGTGGGTCACGGGACGGCCCAGGATGTCGAGCACGTGAGCGCCGAGCGTCACGACTTGCCGCGGCATCAGCGGCCTGGCTCCGGCTCGCGCGCGTCCTTCTCGCTCTCTGCCGCGGCAGAATTCTTGCGCGCGATTTCGCGGTCCTGTCTCGCGATTACCGCCGCGTGCAGTTGCGCGACGATGTTCTCAGGGAGCACGGTAACGGGTCTCCCGGTCGCGAGCGCGTGACAGTAGATAGCCGCGCATTTTTCCAGCAACTCGACGAGAGTGTAAGTCTGATCGAGGTTCGCGCCAACGCACAGCGCGCCGTGATTTTGGATGATGTAACAGTGGCATCGATTGGCCAGCTTGCGCGCGACGTTGTCGTGCAGCTCGCGAGTTCCCGACAACGCGTACGGAACGATGTCGATGATGTTGCCGACGGCGAGCGTCACCTCGTCGAACAGCGGCGGAATCGGCATGTTCAACACGCCAAGCACGCTGGCGTAGGTCTGATGCGAATGAATTACGGCGCTCACGTCGGCGCGCGACTTGTACGCGGCCAGATGCATCGGAGTCTCGATCGACGGTTTGCGCTCGCCTTCGATTCGGCGCAGCTCGAAGTCCACGACGCAAATGTCGTCGACGGTCATGATGTCGTATCGCATCCGCGTCGGCGTGACGACGAAGGCATTCTCGCCGGCAACGAGCATCGACACGTTTCCCGCGCTTCCGGACTTCGAGCCGAAGAAGCCCTCGCTCGACAGGCGTTGGCTGATGCGCAGGACCTGCAGCTTGCAATCGTCGAAGCGTCCCATGACGCAATCTTTCTACGCCTTCGGCCCGAACGAAAGAACCCGGTGGCGGAGCTCGATCGACGGGCGCGGCGTCAGCGTTTGGGAATGGTCTTGCTTTTGCGGGTGCGCGATGCTGGATGTGCGCGGGCGACGCGGGGTGCGCCACGTGATGGCTTCTGCAGTGCCATCTTGCGGCCGTCCTCGAGGATTCCGGCGAGTTGCTCCCAGTCAACCTTGACGTCGAGACGCACGCCGACCCATCCGTTGTGGCCTACGTAGGGCGGCACGAAAAAGCGCTTCGGATCCGAGTGGACGAGAATCTCCTGCACCATCGGCGGCGACTTGACCCAGACCGCTACGTGGCCGCTCTCGTGATGGTTGTTGTCGGTCATCGCGAACATCTTGCCGCCGGCTCTGAACGTGCATTCTCCCCACGCTTCCTTTTCGATGGTGTCCGGAAGCGCGAGACATATTTCGCGCAGGCGTTTTATCGGCCCGTTCGGATCGTAGTCCATGTGCGGATGCGCCATGCGTAACCCTCGGTCCCAGGTTAATTTTCAAAATTGCCGATGCGATCATCGCGGCGCGCGCCCGCGAATCAGCCATTATACTAAACTGCCAGTTCACGAAAAGGTTACGCACGACGATGAGCAGGCATCGTCGAGTACGAGAAGAGTTATTCAAGAGAAGCTTGTTAGCGCAGCCCGACACTGTCCATCGAAACGGGGGTAACTTTATTCCGAGACATGCCGCCGCTGTCCGAAAGATCGGATCTCGATCTTCCGAGCTTCATGCCCTCGCTCAGAGCGCGCCGAGCTGTTCTGACAGGTATCGCACTTTGGCTTCGGCGCCCCAAGCCTGATAGCCCTTCAGGGCAGCATCGAGTGCCTCGCGGGCTGCCGCCTTTTCCCCCCGACGGTTGTGAAAGCGCGCCTCATGCTCATGTGCAAGAGCCGCGTCATGCGGGTAGCCAGCGGCCTCGGCAAGCGTCGCTGCGTGCCGGAACAGCGCGGCCGCGGACTGCGCGTCACCGGTCACACCATCGAGCATCGCCTCCAGCAAGGTTGCCTTGTGCGAGAAGTTCGCGCCTGTCAAACCCGCCCAGCCGCGCATCGTCCGCAAGCAGAAACGAGCTTCCTCGAGCAGCGGCGCAATGGGCTCGCCCTCCAGCTGTGCTGCCTTAGCGAGGGCTGCGACGGCCCGATACTGGACGAGGTCGACCTCCGCGATCTGACCCTCGAAATCCGGCTGCAGCGTGCGTGCTTGCTCCGCCCATTGCAGAGCGCCGGACCAGTCACCGAAGTGGGCGTGCAGCTTGACCCGCGAGACGAGGTAATAGCCGATCTGGTTCCCAAATTCAGTCTTGCGGATCGACGCGATGTCGCGCTCTTCGTCGTACTCTTCATCGCTCAGGGAAAGGGGACTAACGGTTAGCCCAGCAAGCGCCTTGGCAAATTGCAGCTCGTGCAGAAGGTGGAAGGCCGAGTTCATAACGCGGTTGGCGTTGCGCCGCAGGTTCAGGCGCGCGTTTTCCATTACTTCGGCCAGCGGCCGACCGAGCGCGGCCAAGCACACGACGTACACCGACAGGTTGCCGCAACCAGCAACGATATCTCCTCTGTTGAAGCCTGCCTCGGCTGCGTCCAGTGCCAGCGGTAAGCTAGTCGCCAGAGGGTGGACCCAATGGCTGTGAAACCATCCGTGCACCCATGCGACCCTCGCCTGCTGCGTCCCACCGTGCGCGCGGTCGTGATCGAGTGCGAGTTGACTCCATGCGCAAGCGCCAGCGCGGTCCCCGGTCAAGCCGCGATGGACCACGGAGTACATGGAATAGACCTCGGCCGCTTGTGGACCGCTGCCATGCTCGAGGGTCAGGCGCAGGCAGGTGATCGCAAGGAGCGCGAACAGCTCGATCTGGTGGCTCTGGAATGCGAACGGCGCGATGCTCAGCAGCGGCGAGATCGCTCGCGCCGCGACCGGATCCTTCAGGGGTGGCAAAGTGATGAGGTCGGCTGGCGCCCTTCCAGCCATGCGCTGGGAGATCTCGCGCATTTCCTCACCGATCTGCGTTTTCAGGGCCATCGGCTCGGTCGGCAGCTTCAGACCGAGCAACTCGGCAGCGCGTAAACCCACGTCCACCGACTGCGTCGCCAGGCCAATGCTGAAGGTACGGTTCGCTTCCCTTTCGAGGTAGTCAACCGCTCGCAGCGTGTCCCCAGCCAATTCCCAGTGATGCGCGAGGAGCGACAGATGGGGTGACAAGTCCTGAGCGCTTTCCCTCTCGTACCACGCAGCGATCTCGCGATGTAGCTGCCGGCGTCGGCTCTTGAGCAGCGAGTCGTAGGCAGCGTCCCGCACCAACGCATGCTTGAAGACGTACACCGCTTCTGAGCCGGCGCCGCGCCGAAACGCCAGGCCCGAGTCGATCAAGCGATCGAGAACATCGTCGAGCGCAGCCTTAGGTAGACTGACCACCCCTGAAATGATCTCGTAGCTGAATTCTCGTCCGATGACCGCCCCGATCTGGGCGATCTCCTTGACCAGCGCGACGCGGTCCAGCCGCGCCATCAATGAATCTCGCAGAGTCGCAGGAATAGCTATGCTCGTCATCGAACCGGCGTAGCTGTAATGATCTCCCGCGTCTGTCAAGGTACCCGCCTCAAGAATGGATCGAGTCAGCTCCTCAACGAACAGCGGTCCGCCGTCAGTCTTACCGATGATCTGGCTCAGCACTTCAGCGGGCAGAGCCTTACCTGCGGTCACTTGCGAAACGATTACGCCGCTCTCATCGCGACTCAACCGCGACAGCGGAAGCACGGTGACGTGCCGGTGCGTGCTCCATTCGGGCTGGGAAAACTCAGGCCGGTGAGTGACGACCATCAGCAGCGGCAGGCCGCTGATTCTTCCGATCAACCGCTCCAATACCTCGAGGGTGGCCGAATCGGCCCAGTGCGCGTCCTCGAATATCATCAAGGTGGGCGGGCGGCGCCGTGCGATGGTCTCGATGACGCCCACCAGCGCGCGAATGGTCTCCTCTTTTTGCTGCTTCGGGGCCATCGCCAGGGGCCCGTAACGGTCCTGGCATGGGATCGACAGGATCGGGGCAACCAGTCGCACGTACTCGAGCGGACACCCATGCTGCCCCACCAGTAGCGCTTCGAGTTTGTCCAACTTGGAGGAGGCGGACTCTTCATGCCCGAAGTTCAACTCCCGCTCGAAACTGTCGATGCTCGGATAGTAGGCACTGTTAACGTGATAGGGGGAACACTGCAGGTGCAGCGTGTTCGATACCTCGCGCTCGAGTCGCTTGCGCACTTCGCTCAGGATGCGAGACTTGCCGATGCCGGGTTCCCCCGAAAGCAGCACCACCTGGCCTTCCCCTCGCTGCGCCAGTTGCCAGCGCTCGACCAACAGACCGATTTCCCGGTCGCGCCCCACCAGCGCGGTCAACCTCCCATGCGTGGCCGCCTCGAAGCGGCTGGCCGCCTGGCTCATGCCCGTGATGCGCCAGACACGGGTGGGTTGGGCAATCCCCTTCAGCAAATGCTCGCCGAGGTCGACGTAGTCGAAGCTCCCGCCCGCGAGCTGACGGGTGCGCTCGCTGATCACAACGGTGTCCGGCTCGGCCAGTGTCTGCAGGCGCGCAGCCACGTTGGGGGTATCGCCCAGCGCGAGCCGTTCGTGTGCACCGACATCGTCGATGACAACTACACCAGTATGGATGCCGATCCGCACTGAAAGGCGCACCGCGCCGTTTTCTGCCCGCCGGGTGTTGAGCTCGCTCATGGCCGCCAGCACTCCCACGCCGGCGCGAATCGCGCGCTCAGCGTCGTTCTCGTGAGCGGCCGGATAGCCGAAATAGACCACCAATCCGTCGCCCAGGAGCTGTGCGATGTAGCCATCGAAACGAGCGATGACCTCGACGGCCGTTGCTTCGTAAGCGCGCAGGAGGTCGCGCAGCTCCTCCGGGTCGAGGCGCTCGGACAGCGATGTAGAACCCACCAGGTCGCAGAACATGACCGTAAGCTGACGGCGCTCTCCCTCGGCGCTGACGGGCTGTTGCGTCGGCGGGCTTGCCGGGGTTTTTCGCACAGCCGGCGGCACGGACTCGGTGTGGTCTAGCGCCGAGATTGCATTGAGCAGGACCTTGCGGTGGCCGAGCAGCACGCCAAGCTTTTCGAGGTCGCCCTCGCTGAGTAGCCTCAAGGATCTTAGGTCTACGCCGTTGTCGTCGAATACCGGAGCGTAACGTTCGAGGCCGATGCTCTGAAGCCACGATGCGAGAGACTGCATTTTTTCTCCGCGCGACGATCCTCTTACAATGGGCTGCGCTGTAAAAGCAGTGCGTTGGCGTGCATATCGGGCGATAGCGCAAAGAGCACAAGATTATTTTCGGTGATCGGTTTATTGGCCACCGACCACGCCAGGTTTACCGCCACGCTGGCGAGCGTCAAGTTGGCGAAATTCTCGATCGTCTCGATCATTTGCTTCGGCTGCAGAACTTTCTGCCACATCTCGAACAGAACAGATGAAGCCTGGTAGGCAATCAATGTCACGGACGATGCTGGAATGTTGTGACGCGCCAGCAGACCGGTCACTGCAGTGGGCGCGATCTTCCCGCCAAACTCGGCGAAGCCCTGCATTCCCTCGGCTGTGATCTGGTAAAACGGCTCGCTCCGTAGCCACTCGTGACCGTCCTTAGGAGGTTGCTCCGGGTACTTCCTGCCCTGCATATACATTGATCCGAAGTAGGAGGTCATGGTGACGGTGTTGTGGTCGACCACTCGCCACTGCGTCGGGTCGGACGAGAGGCCAACCACCGCGGCGCCTGCGCCATCGGCCGCGCTGACTGACTGCACGGTGTGATAGTCAACGTGACGCGTCCAGTCACCTCCGACCGCGACGAGTATGTTTTTTGCGCGACCCGCCTGGATGAGCGCGTCGGCAAACAGCAGCCCGGCGTTGAAGTTCGAGAACTCGTTATTCAGAGGCACGACGTAGGTGTGCTGCGGCAAATGGAGCATCTGATGCAGATGGCTCAGCTCATTCGGAGTGGTGTAAGGGCTGACAGACGCGTACCCGAGCAGCATGTCGACGTCCGCGGCTTTCAGGTTGGCATCCTGCAAAGCGTTCAGCGCGGCCGGCACCATGATCGTCATCAAGTCTTCGCCGGGTCCGAGAACGACCCGGGTCTTATATCCCTGGAAGGGATTTCCTTCGGGGATATGAGACTTCAGCCAGTCGAAGATTGGGTCGTCATTCGTGCGGAGATTCGGCGGGACAGAGTAGCCGACTCCAATGATGCGAGGCTGGAGACCGTTCATGTGCTCTCTCCCACTATCGCGAAGCTACCTTGCTTTTCGCCGGTGCAGCGTGCTGCGCCTTCCCGTTCTTGGTCACCGGCTCGGGATTCGGCGTGATCCACGAAGGCTTCGCCAGCCCCAGGTGCTTCTGCAGCACGATCTCGGCGGTTTGCAACGCCCCCTCGACCCACGTCTGGTTCGTCGAATAAGCCTCACCGCAGACATAGCAAGGAAAGTCCTCGACCGGCTGAGTCATCTGGTGAAGGATCTCCCACGACTTGTAACCGTGGTTCCATAAGTGCGAACCACCTCCATAGGGATCCTCCGACCAGTCCATGTAGGCCGCATCGTATGGCTCGGGCGCGAATTGAATGTCGTGCATTTGCATGATCTGCCGATGCATCTCTTTGACCATCTCGTGCGGAGCCTGGTGGTCTGCCCAGTTCTTCAGCAGTCTCTTGCCGAATTCGTCCGCCGCGCTCGCGCCCGCGCCGGGCTGCTGCTGGGCCTCGAACATGCGCATGCCAGGAGGGGCAACCCGGCGGAGATGTTTCAACGCCTCAGGACTGTGCATTTTGCTATTGGCGCCGCTCAGGCCATCCCAGAAGTCCACACTCGTCGCATCGTTGTATGCCATGAGGAGAGCGTCGCCGCTGGCGGAAGGAGTGGCCGCTGCGGGATCGACTGGCCAGTAGTAGAGCTGGCGCAGGGGTGTGTCGGCGATCGATCGTCCCTTCGATACGCCAACCGCATTCCACCACGGATATTTGTAAGCCAAAAAGAGCTTGAACAGCGGAAAGGGGCGCACGGAGTTCAACAGGTGCTGCACGTGTGGCGTCTTGGGTCCATCGAACAGCGGCCCTTCGCGGCGCAACAACTCCAGCGATCGCCGCGGCATAGCCAGGATGATGGCGCGCGCTTTCACCGGCGCCCGGTTGTCGGTGAAGTGTAGTTCAACGCCGAGACTCCGGTCGTCAAGAGTAGTCTGTTCAAACCCGGCCAGCCACGCACCGTGTACGATTTCACCACCCGCGTCCTCGAACCTCTTCTGCAATGTCCAAGGGACGGTCTCGTAGCCATGACTGAAGTTGCTAAACTTGGCGTCGGGCGCGAAGTCCATGTATTCGGCGATCAGATCGACCGCGTTGGCGTTGGAGCCAAGGACGTCATATCCGACCATGGAGCGCGCCAAGGCATAGGCGCCCGGAGACAGCCCTCGCGCCACCAGATTCCAGAAGCCGTGCTGGTACAACGGCGTACCTTTGACCTCTGCGGTCTGCAAATACTTGTGGAGCGCCTTGCCGGTGAACTGAAGCACGCCGGGCAGGAGCTTTGCGATCGCCCAGATCATCAGGCTGCTGGGGTCGTTCTTCACGATGTACTGTTCTTCAGCCCAATCCAGATCGTAGGGCAGCGCGGCCGGATCACTAGTCTGCGAAAACCTTAGGTGCTTGCCGCGGAGGAAGACCATGTTGCTTGATTGGTCGACTACCTGCGGGTAGGTTCGCAAATTCAGTTCGTTCTCCACCAGGCTGCGCACCAGCGTCTGGGCCGAAACATAGCGCATGCCTCCAATCTCGCAGGTCGTCGTGTCCGAAAAACCCGGTGGGCGCGCCGAGAGCAGACGGCCCCCGATGCGATCGCTGCCCTCGAAGACCGCGACCTTTAGCTTGTCTGTACGCCGAGTCCAGCTATGCAAACGTTCGGACTCGCCCGGCTTGGCCGTGGCCAGCCGCCAGCCGGAGTAGATTCCCGACACTCCACCGCCGACGATCGCGACGTCGTACTGACTTGATCGATGTGAAGTTCGTGATGTGGTTTTGCTCATTTCGATCCTTTCGTTTTCGTTCAGGTCTCTCCGATGCTGCTTCAATCAGCCCTTTTTCGGCGAAGGGGGGAAGTAGGGATCGATGCTCGTCTGGTTTATCTTTGCCACGATCACCTGCGGTCGGTGGTCGCGGTCCGCCCTATCCAGGACCTTCGGCATCAGGCTTTGAAGCTCCGCGGGACTCTCGATGCGGTAGGCATCCGCACCAAGCCCGTGCGCAAACTCCGTCAGGTCGGGACTGCCCAGGCGGTAGAGCTTGTTCCAGATATCATCGGCCTCGGGATACAGGTACTGCATGCCCTGGCTGACCATGTGCAGGTCGTTATCTTCCAGAACAACCCAGATCGCGCCCACGTTGTTCACCTGCGCGGTGGATACCTCGCTGCCATGCATCATGAACGCCCCGTCGCCGACCAGTGCGATGCAAGTCTTGTCAGGGCGGCCGATCTTGGCGCCGATGACTGCCCCGACACCAAAGCCCATCGGGCCCATCGCCAGCGAACTGTGAATTTCCTGCGGAGCATCAACGGTGAAGTAATGAACGCCCCAGCCGACGCAATTTGCACAATCGAGGAAGATCAGGGACTCGCGCGGCAGCACGTCGTGCAGTACTCGCACAATCGCTGCCGGTTCGATCGGGGATGCATTCGAGTCGTACTGCTGCTGGCTGTAGTAAGGTGAGTTTTTCTTGATCGCCGACACCTCGGCCCGGCGCGCCTCCACCGCGGTCGCGTTCGGCGGGAATTGGGGGGACAGTTCGCACGCCTCACGCACAAACGCGCCGACTTCTCCGACGATGCCCAAGGTCACCGGCATGGAACGGCCGATCGCCTGCTGGTCAAGATCAACTTGAATGAAGGGCCCGTTGTTGCCGGGCAAAAGCATGGGATTCCAGTTGTTGCTGGAGAGCCCGCGTAGACTTGTTCCGAGGACGAGCAAGCCATCGTAGGGGGTTGGCTTCTGCTGCATCCACATCGGAGCCCAGGTGTTGCTGGCGAATCCATAAACACGCAAGGAGAGGGCGTGCGATTCGGGAAAGACGCCCTTGCCGTCCGGAGTGGTCATTACTGGAATCGCGTAGCGTTCGGCAAGAATGACCAGTGACTCGAGAGTGGAGCGGTCGCGCAACGCGTCACGGCAGCCGCTGCCCAGAAAGATCAGCGGTCGCTCGCATGCCAGCAGTTGCGCAACTGCCTGGCGCACCTGGCCCTGGTCTACGCCAGTAGGTGTGGCACGGTAGTTTGCCGGGCTGTTCGGAATGTTGATCGTCGGACTTGGAAGCGGCATGCCTGCCGTGGTGACAATCTCGGTTGTAACGTTGTTGGGCAAGCTGAGGTGCGCCATGCCACGCGGTATGCTGAGAGCGTCGCGCAATGCTTGCTCGATCAGCGTCTGCACTTCGGACTGGTCGCCGAGTTCCGCACTATAGCAGGCAGCCGCCTTGTAGATCGCATTGATGTCCAGATCGGAATCGAGTCCTTCCTGGAGAAACCCCTTCCCGAGGTATTGCTCGGCAACCTCACCGCTAATCAGCAGCATGCCGCTGCCATCGTTCTGCGCATTCATGGCGCCGGTGAGCGCGTTGGTCGCACCCGGCCCCGAAGTTACCATCACGACCCCGAGCTTGCCGGTCGCGCGATAGTATCCGTCCGCGATATAAGCCGCCCCGGTCTCCTGGCGGCATATGACGTAGTCGAACTTATCGCGCTGGTCCTTGAACTCCACCAGCAGGTTGGCAAGACCCCCGCCCGGAATTCCGAATACCTTCTCCACGCCCTCGAGGCCGAGGTAAAGGAGCAGGACTTGGGCGACGGTTTGGTTGGTGTAAGGTGTGACGTTAGAAGGCGGGGCCATCACCGGTCTCCTATCTTGCTGTTAGCGCTTCGACGGTTTGTACGCGATGCAGTCGATCTCGACGCGAGCGTCCAGCACGTGTTGAACGACGATCGTGGTGCGCACCGGCGGATTCTTCAAGAAGTAAGTCGCGTAGATTTTATTGAATGCGTCGAAGTCGCGCGCGTCCTGCAACGAACAGGCACATTTCACCACATCGGCCATCGTGCATCCGGCCTTGGTTAAAATGCCTTTTATCGTGTCGAGCACAATCTTGGTCTGCGCCTCGATTCCTCCCGTCGAAATAGTGCCGTCGGGCAGGAACGCAATCTGGCCGGAGACGAAGACGAAATCGCCGGCGCGAATTGCGTCGGAAAATGGCAAACCGTGTCCTGAACTAAAGATGGTGGTGTCTTCTTTTGATGGCATCGAACTGCTCCTCGAAAGCGTGCGACAAATTGTGGACCCGCCGCACACCTCGAAAGTCATGCTCGGATTTCCGTTTTGATTTTGGAGCAGACTCGCATTAACACGAAACCCCTTGCAAACGCCAAGTGCGGGCCCGTTTCGAGTCGCAGAGCTTCCGAACGCGCCACGACGGGCCAATCCGGCTGGCCGATGAGTTCGAGAACCAAAAAAAGAGATTGATTTTATTGGTGGAGCTGACGCGGATCGAACGCGCGACCTCGTGAATGAGCTTCAGAACTTTCGCGCGTCGATCAGCGAAGCCGGCTACGCCTCGTTCGGTGCGCGAGTCGGCAAGCACGATGGTTTGGTGCTCGCGCTCGTTCTGGCCGCTTGGAAGTTGGTCGCGCCGTGGCGGAATCGCGTCGCGATTGCGAGCTTTCGGTTCTAAAGCGACGCAAACTTTGTGCGCGTGCGCATTCGCGCCGACGCCCGCACTAATGCGACTTCATCGCGGAACGCTCCGTTGCGCCTGAGGATTATTCGCGGTAGGCTCTCTATGGAAAGTAGAGACGCCTCGTCACGCTTTTAACCGAGGCAAGAAACGTTGATCTATCACTGGAACTCTCTTAAATATGGCTCTCCGAGAACGTCAACGGACTGGAACCTATGTACGCGCAGGCATCGTGAACGCGGCCCTAGTTCGTTCGCGTGAGATTTCTCTTTGGCTAATGAGGAGATGAGCAACTCAACGAAAATTCCTCGGAAGCTCGCGAAGCCGCCACTTGTTGAGGCCATTTTCGAGGTGAGGTTTGCACCAAAGGTTGCTGCAGCGGGAGATCTACTCGTAGGTATGCTCTACGATAGACTAAAGACGTACAAGACCGTCCAGACGCTGCCTACCGCCAGCATACCGAGGGAAGTGGGTGAGGCGGACCCTAATCTGCGTTACTTACCGTCTCACCATTTGGTGCGTGAATTTAGCCGGGTCATAGTTGGTGATCGAGTAGTTGGGATATCCCAATCGGCTCCTTACGAGGGATGGGCAGCCTTTCGAGGAGATATCAGTGTGCTACTAGACGTGGTTCAAAGCACTGAACTGATCGACAAGATTGAACGATACTCGCTGAAGTACGTGAACATTATCGCTGCTGTCGGAGATTCTCAGCTGCTGCCGCTGCTTCGTGCTAGGTTTGAGATCGGCGATAAGCCAGTTCCAGAAAGAGGTTTCCGATTCCGGTCGGAGTTCGAAAATGCCGAATTTACTACAATTCTTGAGATCGTAACGGGAGCCGCGGCTAAGAACGCAAAGCCCCCAAGGCAAGGCCTACTCGTTCAAGTTGACACAATTAGGATGCGCTCGCCTGAAGGTCTCTTTGAATCCAAGCAGGGCCGACTGGACGAACTCCACGGAATCGTGGAGTCGCTATTTTTCAATCTCATTGGTGTAAAAACGCTCGAAGCTTTAGAACCAGTGTGGGAGTAGCTATGGACACTGAACTTGGCATAGTTACAGCAGAGCACGAGTTTCGAGACACTTGGAGTTTACAGAGATTCGTCGCAGGGGTGGGCTTCGCTGCGGCGCTCAGTTTCTCAATTGCACCTGCCTACGGTTACCATCGCACTGCCCTCGCGAAGGCAATTCAACGCCCGTCTGAGTTCTACAGCGAGTCAGATCGCACTGTCCATACGGTTGAAGTCACCGTTGCATCTGCTTCCGAAGATCTGATGACCGAGATAGATCGAATTTATGACTACCTGCGGGAGCGACGCGTAGATCTCGATGACGATTCCTATCGCCTCTTGTATTCAAATCTGTGGGACCTGTACGATTAGAGTGCTGTGGCGGACGAAATATTCGAAGATATCCGAACCTTCTTGCCAAAGTACCTCACTCCGGCACAGAGTGCGGAACTATTAGCCCGAATTTCCATTTTCCAAGTG
>PLYT01000007.1 GCA_003153475.1 Betaproteobacteria bacterium
GCGGACAATAGGCGCAGTCCTCCGGACAGCCGCCGGTCTTGATCGAAAGCAGCGTCGACAGTTGCACGGCGTTGGGATCGTGATGGGCGCGATGCGTCTCGTGCGCCCGGTGCAACAGATCGTTCAACGGCAACGCCAGCAGCGTTGCGACGGCATCGGCCGTCCAGCGCGCGCCGGGCTCGGCGCGCGTGGCGCGACGGACTATCGTGACGGGCTGCATCGTGCGCAATGCCGTCTGGTTACAATGGGTCCCCAGTGTCGGGGAGGGGCATCGCGTTGTCAAATTTTCTGGCCGGCGCATTTGACCGCGCCTTCAGCGGCATGCGGCGAACCGCGATCGGTGCGGCACGGCGCGCGCTGCCGCAGCGCTGCGAGCTTTGCGCGGCCCCCTCGGGCAGCGAGCTGGTGTGCGTGGCATGCGCGCGCGATCTGCCGCGGATCGGCGCGGCGTGTCCGGTGTGCGCGCTGCCGGCCTCGGGCGGCGAGGTCTGCGGCAGCTGCCTCGCCCATCCTCCGGCGTTCGACGCCACGATCGCCGCTTTCGCCTATGCCTTTCCGGTCGACCGGCTGATTCACGCGTTCAAGTACCAGGGGCGGCTCGCGTTGGCCGAGTGGTCGGCCGGCGCGCTCCTCGCCGAGCGCGAGCAGCGCAAGCGACCCGACCCCGACCGGCTGGTCGCGTTGCCTTTGTCGGTCGAACGTCAGCGCGAGCGCGGGTACAACCAGGCGGCGGAAATCGCGCACGTCGTCGCGGCGCGCTCCGGTCTTCCGCTGATGTCGGCAGGCGTGCGCCGCATCCGCGCCGCACCTCCGCAGGCCGCGCTGCCCTGGACCGCCCGCGAGCGCAATGTGCGCGGCGCATTTGGCTGCGACGTCGACCTGACCGGCCTGCGCATCGCGATCATCGACGACGTGATGACGACCGGCGCCACGCTTTCGGAGCTGGCGAGGACGCTGCGCGCGGCCGGGGCTGCGGGCGTGGAGAACTGGGTCGTCGCGCGCACGTTGCCGCCGGCGCACTGAAGATCGGGCACTGAAATCCAACACGCCGCGACGTCGTGATCGCCATCGTCCTCGTCCATCCGGAAATTCCGCCGAATACGGGCAACGTGATCCGGCTGGCCGCGAATGCCGGGGCGGAGTTGCATCTGGTCGAGCCGCTCGGCTTCCGGCTCGACGATCGCGAACTTAAACGGGCCGGCCTCGACTATCACGAGTACACCCGCGTCATCGTGCATCACGACTGGGCAGCCTGCCGCAGCGCGCTCGGCGGACGCCGCCGCTACGCGCTGACTACGCGCGCTGGAACGTCGCTGTTCGAAAGCTCGCTCTCGGCGGACGATGCGTTCGTATTCGGCTGCGAGACCGGCGGCCTGCCCGACGCCATCCTCGACGAATTCGCCGCGGAATCAAGGCTGCGGATTCCGATGCGGCCGGCGCTGCGCAGTCTCAACCTGTCCAACGCCGTAGCGATCACCGTGTACGAAGCGTGGAGGCAGGCGGGATTCAGCGGCGCGGCCGAGCGAGATCGCGAAGGCCGCTCGGTCTAAATAGCGCGCGAGTTGCGCAGGCGGTTTGTCGCCCGCGTTGTGTTATTGGAACTCCGGCCCGGGCTCGCGCGCAAGCAGCGCCTCGACCGCGCGTCGCGGCGGCATGTCCTCGTACAGCACGCGGTAGACCGCTTCGCAAATCGGCATGTCGACGCCAAGCGCGCCGGCCAGCATATGCGTGGCCTTCGCGGCGGAGACGCCTTCGGCGACGTGGCCGAGTCCGGCCAGAATCGCGGCGAGCGCTTCGCCGCGCCCCAATCCGAGTCCGACGCGCCGGTTGCGAGAGAGGTCGCCGGTGCAGGTCAACACCAGGTCGCCCAGGCCCGAAAGACCGGTCAGCGTCTCGCGCCGTCCTCCCAGCGCGACGGCGAGCCGGCCGGTCTCGGCGAGCCCACGCGTGATCAGCGCGGCGCGCGCGTTGTTGCCGAAGCCAAGGCCGTCGCTCGCGCCGGCCGCGATCGCCAGCACGTTCTTGACCGCCCCGCCGACCTCGGTGCCGGTCAGGTCGTCGCTGACGTACGCACGCAGCGCGTCGCCGCGCAGTCGGCGCGCGACCGATTGGGCAAGAGCGGCGTCGGTTGCCGCGATGCTGATGGCAGTCGGCAACGCGCGCGCGACTTCTTCGGCGAAGCTCGGGCCGGAGATCACGCCGACCGGCGACGGCCACATCGGCGCGACGATGCGATGCGCGAGCGCGACACCGGGCGGCTCGGCTGCAGCGACGAAGCCCTTGCTGAGCCAGACCAGCGGCGCCCGCGTATGCGCGCGCAACGTCTGCACGATGCCGGTCAATGCGCCGGCCGGCGTCGCCACAATGATCAGCGAGGCGCCGGCAGTCGCCTGCGACAGATCCGATACGACTTCGATCTCAACGGGAATCACGATGCCGGGCAGGTATCGCACATTCTCGCGCGCGGCCGCGATCGATCGGGCGGCAGCGGGATCGCGCGCCCAGAGGCGCAGCACCGGCGGCGCGGGAACGCGGGCCAAATGCACGGCCAGCGCCGTCCCCCAGGCGCCGGCGCCGACGATCGCGACGGTGTCGCTCATCGAGAGGCCGGCAAGATGCGGCTACAGGCCCCAGACCTGCGCGATGCGAACGTAGCCCTGCTGTCCATCGCGATGGCGGACCTTCGCCCACCCGGGGGTGTTGCTGACATAGGCGGGGTCGACAAGCTCGAGCACGACGTTCTGCTCGGCCTTGAAAACCAGCGGCGCATTCGCGTCCGGCGCGGCGACCACGTCGGCGACAGGGACGCGAACGATCAGCGTGCGCCGCTCCGAGGTGGACTTGCGTTCGATCCAGGCGACGGTGCCGCCGGCATCGCGGATCTTGAGCCAGCCCTCGACGCCGACGATGACTTCGAATGGCGTATCGCGGCCTATGACAAACAGCGGCTTGGCGCGGACCGACGGCGCATCGTAGAGCACCGCCGCTTCGCTCGCCGACTGAAACTCCGCTGCCGCCGCGCCGCCGCTGAACGCGATCGCCGCGAGCAGCAGCAGGCTAGCGCGTCTCATTGCCCGCTAGTTCGTCGCCGACACCGCGGGCGCCTGCTGCATGCTGGCGATCTGCTGCTGGTACAGCGCCTCGAAATTGATCGGGTCCAGGTGCACCGGAGGAAAGCCGGCACGGGTGATCGCGTCGGCGATCGTCTCGCGGATGTAGGGGAACAGGACGGTCGGGCAATGGACGCCCATCAGCGGCTGGATTTCGGCGAGCGGCACGCCGACGATGCGGAAAATCCCCGCCTGAGCCGCTTCGACCAGGAACAGCGTCTTGTCCGCAGTCTTGGCCGTCACGGTGATCGTCAGCACGCATTCGTAGACGTTTTCGTCGATCTGCTCGCCGCGGGTGCGCAGTCCGACCTCGACCTGCGGCGCATCGGTCGTCGTAAACGACTGCGGGGCGCTGGGATTCTCGAGTGAAAGATCCTTGACGTAGATCTTCTCGATCGACAGCGACGGCGTGGATGGGGCTTGAGTGTCGGCCATGCGATATTCCCGGCGGTAAACGGCGAATTATAGCGTAGCGCCGCTCGCCGCGTCAGCATGCGGCGCGCCCGCAAGCAACGGCAGCAGCTCGCCGGCGCGGTCGAGCACGACCAGATCGTCGTAGCCGCCGACGTGGCGCTCGCCGATGTAGATCTGCGGCACCGTGCGGCGCCCTGTCCGTTCGATCATTTCGCTGCGCCGCGCCGGTTCGAGATCGACCCAGATCTTGGTGATATCGGCAACGCCGCGGGCGCGAAGCAGGCGCTCCGCAAGCACGCAGAAGGGACAGCTCGCGGTCGAATACATCAGGACCGCCGCCATCAGCGCCCCTTCTCCAGCGGCAACCCCGCGTCGACCCAGGCGCGCAAGCCCCCGCGCAACACATAGACTTCCTTGAAGCCGAGCTTGGCCAGCGTCCCCGCCGCGCTCCGGCTGCGATTGCCGCGGTCGCCGTAGGTGATCAGCGGTCGGGCGGTGAACCTGCCGAGCTCCTGGCCGCGCGCGGCGAGCTGCGACAACGGGATCTGCATGGCGTTGGGGACCCGGCCGGCTTCGTATTCCTTGGCTTCACGCAAATCGAGGATCAGCGCGTCCTTGCGATTGATGAGCTGGGTAGCCTGCACGGCTCCGATTTCGCGCATCGCGGACAGCGGGCTCGCGAGCAGCGGCCACACCAGCATCGATCCGGACACGAGCACGATCAGGACGAGCGGCCAGTTGTTCTGCAGAAATTGGAGTGTCGGCACCGGATGTCGGCGGCGCGTCGCGCCACCGAAACAAAGGGATGAAGGTAAAATGATAACGTAAACCTTCTGACCTCGAACGCGATCGCAAATTCCCCGATGAGCATGCATCCCGCCGCTGCGGCTGCGGCCGTTCCGGTCGTGCTGGTAATTCTCGACGGCGTCGGTTGCCGCGAAGATGCGCCCGACAACGCGGTCAGCCGTGCCGACAAGCCGAACTGGGACCGCCTGTGGCGAGACTACGCGCACACGACGATCGACGCCTCCGAGCTGGCCGTCGGCCTGCCGCGCGGACAGATGGGCAATTCCGAGGTCGGCCATTTGAACATCGGCGCCGGGCGGGTCATCTACCAGGAATTCACGCGCATCGACCACGCGATCGAGACCGGCGAGTTCGGACGCAACCCCGCGCTGGCCGAAGCCGTGGCGACCGCGCGGCGCAACCGCGCGACACTGCACGTCCTGGGGCTGGTCTCACCCGGTGGCGTGCACAGCCACGAACGGCAGATCGCAGCGATGGTTGCGATGGCAGCCGAAGGCGGCGCACCGCGCGTGGCCGTGCATGCCTTCCTCGATGGGCGCGACACGCCTCCGCGCAGTGCGGGCCCGTCGCTGCAGTTCATGGCCGAAACGTGCGCCGGTCATCCCGGCTGCCGCATCGCCGACATCGTCGGCCGCTATTACGCGATGGATCGCGACCAGCGCTGGGAGCGCATCGAGGCGGCGTACGAGCTGATCGTCGACGCTGCGGCGCCCTATTCGGCGTCCGACGCCGCCTCGGCGCTGGCTGCAGCCTATGCGCGCGGGGAGAACGACGAGTTCGTCAAGCCGACGACGATCGGCGAAGGCGCGCGCATCGAAGATGGCGATGTCGTCGTCTTCATGAATTTTCGCGCCGATCGCGCCCGGCAGATGACGCGGGCGCTGACCGACGCCTCATTTTCCGGTTTTGCGCGCAAGCGCGTGCCGAAGCTCGGTGCATTCATGACGCTGACGAGTTATGGCACGGAGTTCGCGGCGCTGCCGGTCGCCTTCGCGCCGCAGACGATCACCCACAGCTTCGGCGCGGTCGTCGCGGAACGCGGGTTGCGCCAGCTGCGTATTGCAGAGACCGAGAAATACGCTCACGTCACCTACTTTTTCAACGGCGGCGTCGAGACGCCGTATCCGGGCGAGGACCGCATCATGGTGCCCTCGCCGAAAGTGGCGACCTACGACCTCAAGCCCGAGATGAGCGCGTTCGAAGTGACCGACCGGCTGGTCGCCGCAATCGATTCGCACACCTACGATGCGATCATCTGCAACTACGCCAATGGCGACATGGTCGGTCACACCGGCAGGCTCGAGGCGGCGACCCGGGCGATCGAGGTGCTCGACAGCTGCATCGGCCGCGTGGTGGCCGCGCAGCGCGAACGCGGCGGCGAGGTCCTGGTCACCGCCGATCACGGCAATGCCGAAAAAATGCACGACGATGCAACCGGGCAGGCGCATACCGCGCATACGCTCAATTTCGTACCCTGCCTGTACGTCGGCCGCGCCGCGACCCCGCGCGGCCCCGGCGCGCTGCAGGATATCGCGCCGACCTTGCTCGCGATGATGGGCGTGCCGCAACCCGCGGAAATGACCGGGCACGCACTGTTCGACATCGGAAAGTAGGTGGACGGACGCGCCGCCCGGATCGGGCACCGCATCGCGCTGGCGTCACCGCTGCTGCTGGCGGGTCCGCCACCTGTCGCCGCACAGGCGAGCGATCGCGCCGACCTCGAGGCCCGGCGCCAGGCGCTGGAGAGCCTGCGCAGCCGCGTCACCGCGCTGCAGCGGGAGATCGACGCGGGCGAATCCAGGCATGCGGAAGCGACCGATGCGCTGGCGGCGTCCAAGCGCGCGATTTCAACCGCCGACCGTCGGCTTTATGAGCTGACGCAGGATCGGGTGCGGCTGGACGCTCGCCTCGCTCAATCGGGGCGCGAAGCCGCCGCGCTGGAGCAGAAGCTGTCCGCTGAGCAGCAGCGGCTTGCCCGGATGCTGGTCCAGCAGTACACCAGCGGGCACGCCGAGGCGCTCAAGCTTTTCCTGTCGGGGCAGGATCCCGCCGACGTCGCCCGGCTGGTTGTTTACTACCGCTACATCGGCCGGGCGCGAGCCGACCTGATCGCCCAGTTTCGCGCCGACCGCCTGCGTGTCGCGGCGCTCGCCGACGAGCTTGCCGCGCGTCGCCGCGACCTCGATCAGCTGACGCGCGACGAACAGGCGCAAAAAGTCACACTCGCCGCCCAGCGCGCCGTGCGCGCCGCGGTCGCCCTGCGTATCGCGCGGGCGATCGACCGTCAGCGCCGCGAGCTCGGCACCGCGCAGAGCGACGAGGCTCGCATCGCGCGCCTGGTCGAGCGCCTGGCGAAAATCGCCCGGGATTTCCCCCTGCCTGCGGCGACGACGGCGGGGGACGGCGGTGTCCGCAGCGGCTTCGCCCGCCTGAAGGGAAAACTCGATCTTCCGACGCGCGGGGAACTTGCAAGCCGGTTCGGCAGTCCACGCACCGGCGGCGGTCCGCGTTGGACGGGTTGGTTGATCCGCTGCCCCGGAGGTCAGGCCATGCGAGCGGTCGCCGCCGGTCAGGTCGTCTACGCCGAATGGCTGCGCGGATTCGGAAACCTCTTGATTATCGATCACGGAGACGGCTATATGAGCCTCTACGGCAACAACGAGGCGCTGTTGTCGCCGCTCGGTGCGAAAGTCGATGCCGGCCAGGTGGTTGCGCACGCCGGCGCGAGCGGCGGCGGTGAAGAAACGGGCGTATACTTTGAAATACGAATCCAGGGAGAGGCGGTCGATCCGGCATTGTGGATCGCGCCATAATCCTGCAATGATTGCGCAGCAACCCGGCGGCCGAGACGGCCGCACGCAAAGGAAGCGAGCGCAGCAACTTTCGACACACAATCGGGCCGCCGAATACCGGCATACCGATGGTTGCGCGCCATGCGCGTGATCGCGACACGACGAGGCAAACATGGGTAACGGCTGGAAAAAGGCGGGACTGATCGGCATTGGCGCAGTGCTGGGGCTTTTGTTGAGCCTCAATTTCTCGGCGCTCGCCGAGCGCGAGGCCAAGCTGCCGATCCCCTACGAGGACCTGCAGCTCTTCTCGGCCGTGTTCGGCCGCATCAAGAGCGACTATGTCGAGGTCGTGCCGGACGACAAGCTCATCCGCGAAGCGATCAACGGCATGGTCCATGGCCTCGATCCGCATTCGGATTTTCTCGATGCCGACGCGTTCAAGGAATTGCAGATCAACACGCAGGGCAAGTTCGGCGGCCTGGGGATCGAAGTCGGCGCCGAAGACGGCCTGATCAAGGTGATATCGCCGATCGAGGACACGCCGGCCTTTCGCGCGGGCGTCAAGTCCGGTGACCTGATCGTCAAGATCGACGACCTGTCCACGCGCGGGCTGCCGCTGTCGAAGGCGGTCGAGAAAATGCGCGGCAAGCCGGGCACGCAAATCGTGCTGACGGTCGTGCGCAAGGATGTCGAGGCGCCGCTCACTTTCACGCTGCAACGCGAAGTCATCAATTTCCGCAGCGTCCGCGCCAAGATGATCGAGCCCGGCTATGGCTATTTGCGGGTCGTGCAGTTCCAGGAGCACACCGGTGAGGATGTCGCCAAGGCGATCCGCGACTTGTACAAGCAGGGTGATCTCACCGGGCTCGTCCTCGACCTGCGCAGCGATCCGGGCGGGCTGCTGAATGTGTCGGTCGGCGTCGCGGCGGCATTTCTGCCGGCCGATTCGCTGGTCGTCTACACCGACGGCCGTACCGCCGACGCGCGCATGCGCCTATCGTCGACCAAGGGCGACTATCTGCGCGGACGCAGCGACGACTACCTGAAAGACCTGCCTGCCGCGGTGAAGCGCGTGCCGATGGTCGTGCTGGTCGACGGCGGCACCGCGTCGGCGTCGGAAATCGTCGCCGGCGC
>PLYT01000097.1 GCA_003153475.1 Betaproteobacteria bacterium
CGCATAATGCCGGCTATTTGTGGCCCAAGGGTGTGCTCGGCAAACGGCACGGGACGGTGACGGTGTCGATCGGTCCGCCGATCCGCCCCGTAGCCGATGACATGCAGCGGCTGATCGGTGAGGTCGAGTCCTGGATAGAGAACGAAGTGGCGCGACTGGGCAATCCGCTGGACGAGCGCAAAAACGCGCCCCCCTGACCGGCGGCCGTCGTCCCGACGCGGGCGAGGGCAGCCTGCGCCGCCTGTTGATTGCCGGTCACGACGTCGACTACAGGCTGTTCCGCGCTCGCCGCAGATCGATCGGCATGGTGATCGACCACACCGGCCTGGTCGTGCGTGCGCCGCGCTGGGTCGCGCTGCGCGAAATCGAGGCGGCGCTGATCGAGCGCGCCGACTGGGTGATCAGGACGCTTGCCGAATGGCGCGGCAAGAACCTCGATTCGCTTCCGACCGAATGGCGCGCGGGCGCCGCGCTGCTCTTCCAGGGCCGGCCGCTGACGCTCGCGCTGTTCCCGGCGCGGCGGAAGGCGATCGCTGCGGACCTGCTGCATCTGACGGTGCTGCATCCGACCCCTGGCGACGAAAGCGAGATCGCAGCTTTCGTCGGACGCTGGCTCAAGGATCAGGCGCTGGCGCTGCTCGCGCCGCGGGTTGCGCATTTCGCCAGCCGCGTCGCCACGCGCGCGCCGACGGTAAGGCTATCCAGCGCGCGCACGCAGTGGGGCAGCTGCAATCAGAAGGGCGAGATCCGGCTGCATTGGCGCCTGGTGCAGCTGCCGCCACGCATCGCCGACTACGTGGTCGCGCACGAGGTCGCGCACCTGGTCGAGCTCAACCATTCGCCACGCTTCTGGGCGCTTCTCGAGACGCTCTTGCCCGGCCACGACGACGCCCGGCGCGAGCTCGATGCACTGACGCCCCTGCTGGGCTAGTCCGCCGGAGGCGGCGGCAGCGAGGGCAGGTCGACGGTCGTGCCGGCCTGGTCCCGCAGCAGGCGCTTGAGCGCGGCGCCGAGCTCCTCGCCCGCGCGCGAATCGCGCCAAGCGCCGTCGGTCGCGCGAAAGTGAAAGCCACCGGATTTCGCCGCCACCCAGATTTCGCGGTTCGGCACGTGGCGATTGACGATAAGTTTGCCGTCGCGACCGCAGTCGATCGTAAGCACTCCGTCGTTCAACGACCAGTCGAGATCGGCGTCGCTGGCGTCGATGGCGTCGTCGAGCGCCGCGCCGACGGCGGCGAGGACCGCATCGGCACGAGCGCTGAATTCGCTCTCGCCGCTCATCGGATGAGCCTGCGACTGCGTGCTAGACTTTCCGGCAATGAAGACCGCATCGAGATCCGTTTTTTGCACCTAGGGCCAGGAATGTTACGCCGTTACGCCGCCGCCATCGCGTGCATCGCCGCGCTTGCGCTGACCTCGTGCGGCATCAAGGGTCCGCTGAAACTGCCGCCGCCGAAAGCGGCGGCAAGCCCCGGCGCGAACCCGGGTGCGCCGCCCGCTGCAACCCCGGGCGCTCCGCTTACCACGCCGCCGCCATCGTCCACGCCGTCCGCCCCGCCTCCTGCCGCGCCCCCGACTGCGCCCGAAGGCTCCGGCGCCGGAAAGCAGTGACCGCATTCGACTACCGCGACGGCGAGCTCGCCGCCGAAGGCGTCGCGCTTGCCAGCATCGCCGCGCGTCACGGCACCCCTTGCTTCGTCTACTCTCGCGCTGCGATCGAAGAGGCATTTCGGACGTTCGACCACGCTTTCGCCGGCGTGCCGCACATGGTCTGCTACGCGATGAAGGCCAACTCGAATCTGGCCATCGTCAACTTGCTCGCCCGCCTGGGCTGCGGCTTCGACATCGTGTCCGGCGGCGAGCTCGCGCGCGCGATCGCCGCCGGCGCCGATCCCGCCCGCATCGTATTCTCGGGCGTGGGCAAGACCGACGCCGAAATGGCGCGCGCGCTGGAGCTCGGGATATGCTGCTTCAACCTCGAATCGGCGAGCGAGCTTGAGCATCTGAACCGGGTCGCCGGGTCGCTCGGCAAGCGGGCGCCGATCAGCTTTCGGGTCAATCCCGACGTCGATCCGAAGACCCACCGGTACATATCGACCGGTCTCAAGGAGAACAAATTCGGGATCGCCATCGGCGACGCCCTTTCGCTGTACCGCCGCGCCGCCGGCCTGCCGCACGTCGCCGTACGCGGCATCGACATGCACATCGGCTCGCAGATCACCGCGCTGGAACCCCATTGCGAGGCGGCCTCGAAGGCATTCGAGCTGGTCGATCGCCTGAGCGCTGAAGGCATTGCGCTCGAGCACATCGACCTGGGCGGCGGCATCGGCATCCGATACCGCGACGAGGAGACGATAGCTCCGACCGACTACGCGGCGGCGATCCGCGCCTTGCTGGGCGAGCGCTCGCTCAAGCTGCTGTTCGAACCCGGCCGCATGCTGGTCGGCAATGCCGGCGTGCTGCTGACTCGCGTGCTCTACCTCAAGCCGGGGGCCGAACGCAATTTCGCGATCGTCGACGCGGCGATGAACGACCTGCTGCGCCCGGCCTTGTACGACGCGTGGCACGAGGTGTGCGCGGTCGCTCCGCGCTCAGGGCCGCCGGCGGTCTGGCAGATCGTGGGGCCGGTATGCGAGAGCGCCGATTTCCTCGCGCACGACCGTGTGCTCGACCTGGCGGAAGGCGACCTGCTCGCCATCCTTTCCGCCGGCGCATACGCGATGGCGATGAGCTCAAATTACAACTCGCGACCGCGCGCCGCCGAGCTGGTGGTCGATGGAAAAACGACGCATCTGGTCCGTTTGCGCGAGGCCGTGGAAGAACTATTCGCGCACGAAAATTTGCTGCCTTGATCGCTTGCGCGCGCTCGCAAATCGCATGTGCAAAATCGCAACACTGACGCGCAGCGTCACCTAAAAGCACAATTAAATCTTGTATTTCGAAAAAAATTGGCTAGAATTCAGGCAGCAGGTGTCAATGGGTTTGTCAAGAGGTGCGGTAAATCTCGATGACCGATTCCAGCGAAACCTGCGACGAAGAGAGAAGCACTCATAACAGTTTCAGCAACTCAGACAGGAGAACTGCAAATGATGGCTGACATGATGACAATGTCGACACCGTCGGCTCCCGCCGCGGCGCCGAAGAAGAAGGCGAAGCGAAAAGCGGCGCCGAAGAAGAAGGCTGCAAAGAAGGCTGCCCCGAAGAAGAAGGCGGCGAAGAAAAAGAAGGCTGCCCCCAAGAAGAAGGCCGCCAAGCGCAAGCCCGCCAAGAAGAAGGCAGCAAAGCGCAAGGTAGCGAAGAAGAAGGCCGCCCCGAAGAAGAAGGCCGCCAAGCGCAAGCCCGCCAAGAAGAAGGCGGCAAAGCGTGCCAAGAAGAAGGCCGCCCCGAAGAAGAAGGCCGCGAAGCGCAAACCGGCCAAGAAAAAGGCCGCCAAGAAGAAATAGGCTTATGCGGCACTCCGTCCGTCGCAATTTGCGATGGACCCCAAAACAGGCGACGCGCAAGTGTCGCCTGTTTTGTTTTGGCCGGCCGTTTCGCCCGACCGGGCGCTAGCGGGGGACCGCGAGGGCCTTGCCGGCGCCGCCCGGTTTGGCGGCGGCGAGCGCCGCGCCATCAGGGCGCTTCCTGCTCTTTCTGCCGTGCCTGGACTTGGCTGCCGGCGCGGCATCGCCGATCACGCGAAGTCGCTGTCCGCTCATCAGCTTTGCCTTGAGGTCGGGATTCCACGCCTTCAGGTCCGATGTGCTGACGCGATAGCGCGCGGCGATGCCGTAGAGCGTCTCGCCGTGGCGGACGCGATGGTAGAAGGTCCGCCCTTCCGGGACCGTCGTGAAGACGGCGGTCTGCAGCGTCGCCGCGGTCGCGTTGGACGGCAGCTGCGAAGGCACGAGCAGCGTGTGATTCACCGGCACTTGCGCACGGGGCCCGATGCCGTTGACTGCGCGCAGCGTCTCCAACGGCAGCCCGAACCGGGCGGCCACCTGCTGCAGCGTTTCCCCCGTCTTCAGCTTGTACGCCTGCCAGGTGACCATCGGCTGGTCCGACAACTCCAGTTTCGCCGCGAACAATCCAGCCTTGTCGTAGGGGAGCAGAATCGACGCTTCGTCGGCGCCCGCGATCACCGGGCGATTATGCTGCGGATTGAGCGAAAGGAATTCCTCCAGCGGCATGTCCGCAAGCTCGGCTGCTATCTTGACGTCGATCTTGCGGCTGGTTCGCACGATGCTGAAGTACGGCGCGTCCGGAATGTCGGCGAACTTGAGGCCATACGCCTTCGGGTCGCGCACGATGTTCTCGATCGCCTGCAGCTTGGGCACATAGTCGCGCGTCTCGGCCGGCATCTTGAGGCTTAGGTAGTCGGTCGGCAGCTTGCGCCTTGCGTTGGCGGCGATCGCCCGCCGCACCGATCCGTCGCCCCAGTTGTAAGCCGCAAGGGCAAGATGCCAGTCTCCGAATTCCTGGTGCAGCTTTTCCAGGTAATCGAGCGCGCCATCGGTCGCTGCGACGATGTCGCGCCGCTCGTCGAACCACCAGGTCTGCTGCATGCCGTAGATCTTGCCGGTCGACGGCATGAACTGCCAGATACCCGAGGCGCGGCTTTTCGAATACGCCATCGGATTGAAGGCGCTTTCGATCATCGGCAACAGCGCGATCTCCATCGGCATGCCGCGCTTTTCGACCTGCCCGACGATGTAGTAAAGGTAACGCCGGCTGCGTTCGACCATGCGCGCGACGTACTCGGGATTGGCCGCGTACCAGTCGGCGGCTTTCTTGACCTGCGGCGTATCGAGGTCGGGCATCGCGAAGCCCGCGCGGATGCGCTCCCAGAGGTTGCCATTCGCAGGCGGTAGCGGCACGGTGATCGCGTTCGGATCCTCGGTGCTGACCGCCGGCTCGTCGACGCTGGGTGCCACGACCGAGTGCGCGAGCGCGGGTTCGACCGGTCCTTCGGCCTCGGCCGGTCGCCACGAAGCGGCAGGTTCTGTTCCCAGGTCGACAGCAGGCTTGGCTTCGGTGGCTGCGGGCGCGACGGCGACTGCAGCCGGTGCCGCCGTGCCGTTCGGCGCCGGGTCCGGCATCGTCGCGCAGCCCGCCAATGCCAATGCCGCCGCGATGGCGGCTGCTCTGGCGATGGCTGACGTGGATGGTTCGATAGCGCGCAACGTGCCGCGATGGTAGGGGCCGGCTGGAGGCGTCGTCAAGCTCGCGCTTTCGTCGAATATGCCCTCGAGCACGCGGGCGCACGCGGCCTCCGACACGTATATACGAGG